>CAZYAZ010000086.1:0-19141 GCA_964646205.1 uncultured Planctomycetaceae bacterium
GTTCTTCTTGAGGGGCTGCTTCGTGAGCGCGTTCCGCTGCAGCCGGGTCCGCAGCAGCCGGTTCCTCAGCAGCCGGTTCCTCCGAATCGTAACTCGCCTCCTCCATGGAATCGGTCGCCGTGTTGTGGGTACCTGCTTGCGATTTGACGAAGTAAACGAAGATGAGAATGCCAACGATCACAACAAGAGCCACGTAAGGCAGCAGCGTCAACAACACCGCCTGGGCCCCAACTCCGTCCTCGCCGCCCCCCCCCATTTTCACATCACCCTGCTGGAACTTTTTGACGTCCAGCGGTCCAGACGCCTCCCGTTCAGCATCGGGAGGGAACATTTGTGAGCCAGGAGGCGGGACTTCATCGCGACGACCAGTTTCTTCATCCTGGGCCAGCAACTGATCAGGCCCGGTTGCCATCACCAACAGTCCCACCAACAGCCACAGGCCGATCCGGATCGGGAACAACATCAAAGCCCTCCATCTGATTTGAGACACGATTGAAAACAACCGGTCTCCCAGGATTGAAAACACGATTCCTCGGACAGGCATTCTCACCAAGCGGTTAGTGATTGGCAAGAGGCCGCATCACGAGGAACCAGAACGTGTCGGCACAACCAATGGATTCTCGAGATAGTGGTCGTCGACCGGGTAGTTGCGGAACTGGATCGAATAGGTTTTTTCGAACCACGCCTGGATGTCGTCAACGGCGTCAAAATCGTATTCGGGCGCGACGTGCAACGTGCGGCCCCGCGTGTCCTTGAGAATCTGTGCATCGTCAACGATCAGTTCACCCCGGCTGAACACGTAGCGAGGCAGTTCGAACATCCGCTGGATATCGTCGTCGGGGCTGTACAGTGTCACGTCACCGTCTGCTCCCGGTCCAAGATGGCCCTTGTGCGCGAGACCGAGCATACGAGCGGGCGCGGCGCGGGTGATAATCGCGATCTCGCCCAGGGTGTATTCGCGGTCAAGATCCTTCAACAGGCAACGATCGGCCACCGCCGGCGGTGCTCCGGCCAGCACCTCCAGCCGCCGCTCGCGATCCATCAACAGCGAGATGATCTCGGGATACGCCTGGAAGGAGCCCCCATTGGGATGATCGGTGCTCATGGCGATCCGCCAGGGATCATCGACCAGCAGGTACCACTCGAGCCCGATGGCCCATTGCAAGGCATGCACGAGGCTTTTTTGCTTGTAGACAATCGGCACGATCCCGCAGCCGGCCTCCATCTCGGTATCGCCGCTGAACCACTTGCGACCGGTGACCTGGTGCAGGTAGTAGCCTAGAGGTCCATCGCCGGTCATCGAGGTGGTGTTGGCAAACATCACCTGGCCGACGTCGACGGTCAGGTTGTCATGCGTATTGACGTACTCGGCCAACTCCTCCACCCGCGATCCAAAAGTCGACTGGTCGTCGGGATCGCCGTCGTAGCTGTGGAACTGGATGTGAGTCAGGTGTCCCCGGTGCCCCTCGAGCGACTTCATCGTCTCCATCGTGGTGGCATGGTTCCCCGGCATCCCGAGGTTGTTGCAGTGGATGTGCACCGGGTGCGGCAACCCGAGTTCGTGGACTGCACCGGCCACACCCTGGATGATCTGCCGGGGCGTCACCGCAAAGTGGTCCACCGTGTCGTCGATCCCCCGGGCGTTCCCGCCGCCGCTCTTCCAAATCTCCACTCCACCGGGATTGACCAGCTTGGCGGTGTAGCCCTTTGTCGAGTTGAGCAGCCACGCGATGTAGGCCTTCAGCAACCCCGGCTCGCCGTCGGCCAGTTGCTTCATCACGTAGTGGTTGTTGCCCATCAGGACATAAAACCCCTTGTCAATGACGGGGGTGTCAGCGAGTTCCTCGTGAGCGTGCCGCGCTCCCAGGGGGGGAACGGCGGCATCAAAAGCGGTGGTGTAACCCAGTCCAGCGTAGAGGTACCCTGTCGCAAACGTGCTGGGAACGCTGCCGCCGGTGCCCGACCGGGTCAACCGCGTGCGGTGGACCGGTTCGGAATTCCGCTTGTCGTCGGGGATCATCTTCCGGGCGGTGTTGACCTTCGGCCCGGCGATATGACAGTGCATGTCGATACCGCCTGGCATCACGACCAGGCCGGTCGCGTCGATTGTCCGATCGGCCGACGCGGCCGGATCGACTGGAGTTTCGACCACCTGACCATCAACGATCCAGATGTCACCAACCTGACCGTCGATCCCGTTGGCAGGATCGTAGATCGTCCCACCCGTGATCCGCAGCGAACTCATGTTGTGCCACCCGTTGACTGATCGGCGACGTCCCCGGCAAGCTGACGTTGCCGGATGCGAGACTCGATACCTCGCAAGATCTCGAGATCGCTCTTGTAAGGCGATTCGAATGCCGGTCGCAGCGGAATGGGCACGTCATCCATTCGGTACACGGTCCCGGCCGTATTGATCCCGTAGGTCGAAGTCGTGAAGGCGACCGCGGCGGTGCGGGCGGTGTCCGACAGCTTCGGATCGAGAACCACGCTGGGAATGCCCTCGAGATGATCTCGCGCGGGCTGAGAAAAATTCGACATCGGATCGCTGGCAATAATCAGGGCAGCGTCGGCCTCGCCCCGGGCCAGCACATCCGACGCGGTGAATTCACCCGGGTTGAAACGCGGGAAGCCACCTCCCAGGTGAACCCCGAAGGGATAACCCGTCGACCAACTGACGACATTATCAGCCCCGGTCACGTTGCCGTGTCCTCGCATCGGCTTGGCGTTCCAACGGGTGTGCTTGTTCATGTCACGGGCCAGGGCAAGAACCGCTTCGCTGTTGAAATGCTTGCCACGGGTCATCGTCAAACCCATGCCGAATAGAATCACACCGAACTTGGCCCGCTTCATCCCCTCCATCACTTCTTCGAGAGTCGCGAGCGAAATCCCGGTTGTCTCTTCGATTGTCGTGGCATCCAACTCCAGGCCGTTGGCCAGGGCACGCAATGCCCACGCCAGTTCAAAATCGCGACGAGGTTTGACCTGCAGAAAATGATCGGCCGCCTTGGCGCTCTTGGTCTTGCGCACGTCGATCAGCACCGCGGTGCGATCCTTGCGACCGTTGGGAACAAATTCCCCCTTGGGCATCAGGCTGTACTTGGTGAAATGACGGGGATGACTCTCGGCCGGATTCCCGCCCCAGAAAATCAGGTAGTCGGCACGATTCTTCACCTCGCCAAGCGAGCAGGTCACTTCGCCCACTCCCTGGAAGGCAATTCCCGAGGGGCCGTGACACACGCTCGTGGTGGTGTCGACGATCCCACCAACCCAGTCGGTGATCGCCACAGCCACGCGCTGCGCTTCGGTCGTGGTGTCACTGAGACCATAGGTCAACGGAAAGCGGGCCGCGAGCAGGATGTCAGCGGCCCGGTCCATCGCCTGGTCGTAACCGGCCGGCTGGCCATCGATCAACGCCTCGGGCCGGTCCTCGATGTGATGATTGAAGAACCAGGCCTTTCCAAGCACACAGGCGTTTTTCGCCTTCGTGATCCGGTTGCCCTCAACGGTCAACTCCATGTCGTCACAGACACACCCACAAAACGTACAGGTAGCGTCCTCGACAACCCGCAACTCGGGAGTCGGCTCCTGCGTGGCCGTCGATGATTCAATCGTGCTCATTGGTGCGTCGGATTTCCTGGTCGTCGCTGGCTAACCCGGTGTCGTTTCCAGGAACACGTCCAGCCCCTTGCTGTCGGGCATTCCACAGCCCTGGGTGTCCCCACCCATCAGGCGACTCGAGTTGTCTCCGTAGCTGATAAACAACATCCCCGGCGGCAATTCGTCGCCACGGGCCGTCTTGCACGGCACCGTGAATTCACCGACATCATTGTAAACCCGCACGAGATCCCCATCGACCAGCTGCAGGCGTTGCATGTCCTCGGGAGCTACCTGCAACGTGCTGATCTCCTCAATGTACCCGTCGGTGTACTTGCCCTCGTTGAGCGTCGTGCCCTGGCGACTGGTCCGACCGGGAATCAGGATGAAGGCTTCGGCCATGAAAGCAGGTGTCGAGTGAAGCGGGATGATTGGCCAATTCTCGCAACCACAGTCACCAAGGTCAATTCACGCTCGCCCGGGGCGATCAGTCCAACCCCAGAGCGGCCAGCCGTGCCTCGGGAACAAAACCCTCGGTCGTCCAACCCCGCAGCAGGTTGTAGGCCTCGACCTGGGCCGCCAATTGAACCGAATCAATCCGGGCACCGGCACTTCCTCCGTCAGCCAGAGGTTCCTCGAAGAATCGGGGTGGCAAGGTGTCCTCGCTGGGAATCCAGCCCTGGTTGACGTTGTACACCTTCTTGGCCGTCACGATTCGATTGGCAATTTCAAGGAGTTCCTCGATCGTGAGATCCCAACCGGTCACAGGTTTCAGCAGTTCGGCCATCCCGGCCAACCGGTCCGGGAACACGCCACGGAGAAACTTGCACAGGATCAGGGAATCCATCAGCACCGCTTCGTCCTCGACCCTCACGACCGGCTCGATCGTCTCCGGCCCCGCGTCAATCCGTTCAACGTGCGGTGAAAAGTCGACCTCGTAGGCACCCGAGCGATTGTGGTCGGCTCCACGGGTGCCGACGGCAAATCCCAATGCCATCGCCTGCAGGGCACGGGGTTCGTAACCGGGAATCTCGAGCCCCTTCACGTGAGGTGCGAACTCGTGCGACCCACCACCAATCCGCTCGGCAGCCGCCCGTGTGCCATCGGCCAGCATGTCGCCCCAACCACGACGGTGGCCGATGTCGGCGATCATGGCCAACAACGCCTCGCCCTCTCCAAACCGCAAACCGGGGATGTCAACCAGTCCCCGTTCGGCGCACTCCATGGCAAACGCGATGCTCGCCCCGGTGCTGATCGTGTCGATTCCCAACTCATCGCAGAGGTGCGAGGCCGCCAACACAACCTGGGGGTCGGAAACCCCGCACAGCGGGCCGAGCGCGAAAAGATTCTCGTACTCCATCCGCACGCCCTGTCCACCGGAACTGTCGTCGGTCCCGGCGAGAGGAAAAATGTGTTCGCAACCGATCGTGCAGGCGGCACAACTGGCGCGGGTCCTGTCGCGGTCAGCCTCGAGCGACTCCGGAGCCAGCCGGGAAGCCCCGTCGAACACGCCAGACTGAAAGTTCCGGGTCGGCAGCGAGCCGAGTCGATTGAACGTCAACAGGTTGTCAACGGTGCCCAGTTCACGGTACTTGGCCGTGGCGGCTCCGAGCGAGCGTTGAGACAGATCCTTGGAGATCTCCACCAGGCGTTCCCGGTCGGCGTACTGGACCCGACGGTCACCGGCGACCGCGATCGCCTTGAGTTGCTTGGCCCCCATGACCGCGCCCAGTCCACCCCGACCGGCGTGACGGGCATCGTGTGAGATCGTCGCGTAATGGACCAGGCGTTCGCCGGCCGGCCCGATCGCCGCCACCTGAAAACCCTCGTCTCCAAGACGCCGCTGCACCCGACGACTGGCCTCGCGACTGCCCAGGCCCCACTCCGACTCGGCCGATTCGAAACGCGCACCCTCGGGCGTGACCACCAGCAGCGTGGGTTGACGAGCCTTTCCAACGATGACTATTGCATCGTGACCGCTTCTCTTGCCGGCGATGGCGAAGTGTGACGACGAGAGAGAATCGTTGATCCGGCCGGTCAGAGGACTCTTGGCGAGAACGGCAAACTTGGCGGAGGTGGTCAGTGGACTTCCGACCAGCGGGCTGAAGACAAACACCAGCGGCGATTCGGCCGCCAGTGGATCAATCACGCCGGAGGTTTCATGCCCCAGCACCCAGGCACCCAGGCCCGCTCCGCCGATGAACCGTCGCAACACGCCGTCCGGCCACTCGATCCGACGGCTGGTGCGGTCGGTCAGATCGACGCGCAGATATCCGCCGTGGTAACCGGGAACTGAATCCATAGTCCAATTGCAGACCGCCGAGCGACGAATTGCAACAACGCCGCTCATCCACCTGCATCGGCAGCCAGCAACAAGACATGGTCACCGGCCTGCACCGGAACGTCCGGATCAGTCGTGAAGCGACCGGCGTTGATGTTGGCCAGGTAACCCTCTCGGGGCCGCTGACCGTCCAGGCACTCCTCGGCCAGCCCCGGCAACTCCAACCCGACGGCCTGAAACACGTCACCCAGCCGGACCACCTCCTGTCCTCGGCAAACGACAATCCGGGTCCGTCCGGCCCGTTGACGAGCAATCCCGAAGAATTCCACGATCACCCCTTCGAGTGTCTCGTCCGGCATCAGCAGATCACCTCGAGTGCCGACACTCCGATTTCCTCGCGGCTCATCAACGGTTCCCCGTAGTTTCGGCCAATCGACCAGCCCCAGTAGCGGGCACAATCACGAATGTCGTCCAACACCGTCGGAAACTCCGTGCTCCGCCCTTCGATCACCTGGCTCTGGTAGCAACTGATCGCCCGCATCTTGGCGTCGATGCAGTCACTGATATCAAAAACAAACGACGGCCGGGGGTGAATACGCAGGTGGATGCTGAAGTAGTAATACAAACGCGGAGGCCAGAATCGCTCGCCAACCATTTCGGTCTTGCTCAGCTTGCTCCAGAAACGCGCGTCGTCGACCAGTTGACTGGCAGCAACGTGATCCGGATGCGCGTCCTCCCAGTACGGTGCCAGGATGACCGCCGGACGCGTCAACCGGAACACCTCGGCCAGTTGTTGTCGCGCCGGGAGATCGGCCTGCAGGCTGCGATTGGGCAATCCCAGGTTGCCCCGCCAGGTCACACCAAGCACCTCGGTTGCGGCCGCGGTTTCAGCGGCACGGCGTTCAACGGTTCCCCTCGGAGTGGGTTCACCGTTGGTCAACTCGAGCACACCGACGCGACGCCCGGCGGCGACCGACGACAGAATCACCCCGCCCACGCTGATCTCAGCGTCGTCGGGATGTGCCGCCACAACAAGCAGATCCAGGGGCTCACCACTGAAAACCACACCGGCGGCATTCGAATCATCCGACATCATCAACCCTTCAAGTCAGCCACGAGCCCATCCACGGAAAACCGCTCTGGACGCTCAACCCATTTTCAACAGAATACCGCCTCGCACAGGGAACGAGCGAGGATCAGATGACTTTCCAGCACACAAACGCCAACGTCTTTGTCCGAATCGGTCTCGGTTCGATGCTCGTACTTCCGTTGGTGTGGAGCACCGGTTGCCAGTCGGTAATCGATTCGACCCGCACTTCGACCAGGCAATTCACCCGACAATTCACTCCATCGCCTCATGATTACCGCGATTCGACCGATGAATCCGAGGACAAGTGGCAGGAGTTCACACGGGAGGCCAAGGCGGCCCACGTGGCCGAGAAGGACCCCGATCCGTGGTACCGTCGCTGGTTCATGTCCGAAAAGGCACGGCAGACGGAAAGCCATCTCGGAGTCGACTGAGCCTGGCCGGGCTGAACCTGGCCGGGCCGGATTCACTCCTGTCCATCCTCGGTTCCGTCGGAAAGAGCCCGCTCGACCGAGGCGAGCAGCACGTCCATGGTGAAGGGCTTGCGAAGATAATCGTGAACCCCCAGCATCTCGGCGTATGCCTTGTGTCGACCACCCTCGTTGGCGGTGATCATGATCACCCGCGGCGGATGCTCGAGGGTCCGCAAGAATTCGAGCACCGGAAAGCCGCCCATCCGTGGCATCATCATGTCTGTGATGACAAGGCCCGGATCATTCTCTTCGACCAGCTTGCGGCCCTCGATCCCGTTGATCGCATGCTCGACGGAATAACCGGCCGATTCGAGCACCCCGACCAAGGTCGCGGCCGTCTCGCGGTCGTCTTCGATCAACACGATGGTCTTGGCAGTCTCGTTCACGACACCATTGTGACCACACGACCCACCATTCTCAACGGCTGACACTTCTCGCTGACACTGGTCCGTCGAACTCCAAATCGATCGCACCGGCTCTCAGCCATCGTCACCCAGCGGGTAGAAGACCAACCCCGAGAGAAGCTTGGGATAGAAAAACGTGCTTTTGGGAGGCATGGTCTCCAGTTGCGATGCGATCGCCCGAACGTGGTCCAGCGACGCCGGAGCAACCAGCACCGCCAGTGGCACCTCGTCGCCCTCGACCGCCTCATCCACCTCATCCATCAGGTGCACATACCGACAACCGACCTCGCCGTCGGAATAGGCCTGCCGCAAGATCTCATCAACCAGCAGGGTGTGCAGGCGACTGACACCCAGCCCACGCCAGTCGTCACTGCGATCGACCGCCAGTCGCGACATCACGGTGGGATCCTTCAATCGGGCCAGCAACCACTGGTGATCCGACGACGTGCCCAGGGCCAGGGCCCCCTGGTCGCCGGTCGCCTCGATCTGGGCCCACGCCGCCCGGGCCGCCTCGCGGCCCTCACCCATCTCGCTGACCTCGAAATGCTCACTCAGCAACTCTTTCAATCGCACGGCATCAATCCCATCGACCCCGCTGATTAGCCTGTGGGTGGGCAGGATCGCCAGCCCGGGATCATTCATCGCCACCATCATCATCATCGTGTAGCCGGCAGCATCGACCTGCGGATGGGCCCGACGGTAGTTGAGAGCCGTCTCGTAGCGATGGTGACCGTCTGCGATAAAAACCGGCACGTCGGCCAGCGCTCCGCACGCGGCAGCAATCGCCTCGGCATCGTCAACCGCCCACAACCGGTGAATCACACCATCGTCATCGACGACCTCGTGGGCCGGCGTGCCGCTGCAAGCGGCATCCAGTGGACCCTGCACGCTCGTGGCGTCGGCAGGGTACAGACCAAAGACCGGTGAGAGGCAGGTGCGACCATGCTCCCACAACGCCAGGCGGTCGGCCTTGGGACCGGGCATCGTTTGCTCGTGAGGAAACACGCTGCCGGTGCCAAATTCTTCAAGTCGAATCCGTCCCAGGAAACCGCGGCGGTCATACGACACACCCTCCCAGGTGAACTGCTGGTGATAAACGTACAGCGAGGGAGCCTCGTCACGGACCAGCACACCGTCGGTTTGCCAACGATCCAGGAACCCTGCGGCTCGCTCGTATCGGGCCGACTCGGAAACGTCTCCAGGTTCAGCCCGGTTGAGAATCAGCCGCACCACGTTGCACGGATGCTGCTGGTAAAGCTGGTCCTGGGCCGCGGTGTCGATGACGTCGTAGGGCGGAGCCACGACGTCGGCCAGTGCCCCGACCTGTTCCAGCCCGTACCGCCATCCCCGGAACGGTCCAATGTCAGCCATCCAGTTTCTCCTGACTCTCACTGGCTGCCGCGCGCGCGTTTCTGACGAACTCCACGACCGCCTCCATGTCCTTGTCCCCGTCGGTGTTCTCCACGCCACTGGCGGTGTCGACTCCCGCTGGAGACACCTCGCGAATGGCACGGCCAACATTATCGGGTCGCAATCCTCCAGCCAACAGCAGCGGTGGCCAGGCGACAGCCTGGTAGCCGGTGGCCAGCAACGACCAGGGTGGCGACTCACCCGTACCACCAAATTGGCCGTCCACGCTGGCATCAACCAGGCACCCATCCAGAACCACTCCCAGGACCTGGCAGCGCCTCAGGTAATCCGCCAACTCGCCCAGCCCCTCCTCACCAACCCGCATCGCCTTCAGGATCCGAACGCTTCCACACGACTGCTGCACCTCCGCCACGTACTCTGGCGACTCGTCCCCGTGCAACTGCAGGATCGGCAGATTCATGTCCTCCTGAAACGAAACCACCTGCCGCAATGGCGCGTTGACGAACAGCCCAACCGGCTCGATCTTTCCGTCCAGCGAAGCCAGGATCGACCGGGCCATGGTGATGTCGATGCACCGCCGGCTGCCGGGAAAGAAATTCAACCCGACGGCATCGGGACGGTCGCCGTCGGGCAAACCGGCCAGGGCCGTGGCGGTCGACTGGTTGCGGACGCCGCAGACCTTGACCCACATCGATCAGACGTCCGTTGTTTGTGGCTGGGATCGGCCTTCACAACCGCGGGGACGACTTTGCCCCCCGACCGGGCGGCCCATATTACGTCGCTGGCCATTGCCCGATCAAGGGAGTACAAATGAGTTCATGGCGGCGTTCACGCACCATATATTCGTCTGCTGCAATCAGCGCAGTCCCGATCACAGTCGTGGCTGCTGCGATCCTGACGGATCGGCCGAACTGCGATCGGCGCTGAAGGCCGCGATCGCGAGCCGGGGTCTGAAACCGGACGTCCGGGCCAACTCCGCGGGATGCCTCGACCAGTGCGAACACGGCCCCGTGGTGGCCATCTATCCCCAGGGAACCTTTTACGGTGGCGTGACGCGAGAGGACGTGCCACGGATCGTGGAAGAAACGATTGTCGGTGGACGGGTGCTCGAGGACCTGTTGATCGCCGACGAGTGCCTGAACAACCGGCAATGCGAACACATCACTGGTGACCAGACACGCGACGCCGCGAGCGAACCGACATGAACATCGTCATTCTGGGTGCCGGCACGGTCGGCACGTCCATTGCACGAGCACTCTGTGCACGACACCACAACGTCTGTGTCGTTGACCAATCCAAATCGGCCTTGTCCGAGATCCAGGACCGGCTCGATGTGCACACTGTCCGTGGCAACGCCAGCGACCCCATCACGCTGTTCCAGGCAGGAGTCGCCTCGGCCACACTCTGCCTCGCCCTGACCAGTTCCGATGAGGTGAACATTGTCTCGGCAAGCATCGCACGAGAAATGGGTGCTGAGCGAAGTGTTGCACGAATCCACCACCCGTCCTACCTGGACACCACCACCTTCAATATTGCCGACCACTTCGGACTGGCCCAACTCATCAGTCTCGAGAACCTGACCGCCCTGGCACTGGCCCGCGAGATCCGGGTTCCTGGCCTGCTGGCCCTGGAAAACCTCGCCCAGGGCGCTGTCGAAGTGCAGGAAGTGGCCGTCCAGGAGGACGCCAACGCAACCGGACGAAGACTCCACGAACTCGATTTTCCCGGTGAAACGTTGGTCGGACTGATCACCAACTCCGAACGCACCGTGATCGCCTCTGCCGACGATGTCGTCTCGATTGGTGACCGTGTCACCCTGATCGGACGACATGGCGAACTCGACTCGGTCCGCCAGATCTTCGAGCACAAGCCGCCGCCTCGACAACACGTGGTCATCGCCGGTGGCGGTGAAATCGGCTTCTCGCTCGCCCGGGTGCTCGAGCACCGTCGCCATTTCCACGTGACGTTGATCGAGAGCGACGAGGAACGCTGCGAATGGCTCGCCGAACAACTCGACACCTCCACCGTTCTCAACGCCGACGCAACACGACGCAGCCAACTCGAAGAAGCTCGGGTCGGCACCGCCAGCGTGTTTGTCGCCTGCACCGGCCATGACGCGGACAACATCGTCTGCGGGGTTGAGGCGAACGAGATGGGGTGCCCGAGAATCCTGTCGGTCGTCCGGCGCCCCGACTACTCGGACGTCCTGGCCAAGGTCGGGATCGGGCAGTCGGTCAGTCCCCGCGAGGTGTTGGCCGAGGAAATCCTGACGATCCTGCAAAGTGGACCGGTGATCAGCCGCCGCGAAATCTCCGATGGTGGTGCCGTGGTGGTCGAGTTGGAGGTCGGAGAGGGGGCCGAGATCACGCGGGCCCCGCTCAAGGAACTCCCCCTCACCCATGGGCTGATCACAACAATAGTTCGTTCACCGGCAATCTGGGTCCCGGGAGGCGACGACCAATTGAAGGCCGGTGACTCGGCCATCGTCCTGGTCCAATCCGACAGCGCCGACGAGGTGCTGCAGCTTTTCGCTGCCAGAAACGGCAACTGATCCACGGGACGGGCTCCGAACCAGCCACATCGAGGAACGGCTCCTTGCCACGGGTCTTCATCTCCGAGTACATCACCAGCGGTGCCTGGGCCGATCGGCCGCTGGTCGGGTCACTGGCCACCGAGGGCCAGGCCATGCTGGTGGCACTGGCCGAAGATCTCACCGGTGATCCCCGGACGCAGGTCGTCACCAGTTGGGACCACCGGCTGGGGCAGTTCCCCGTCCGGGAAACCGAGGTCACGCTGGTCCGAAGCACCGCAGAAGCCGAGGACACCTTTGTCCAACTGGCCGCCTCGACCGATCGCACCCTGGTGATCGCACCCGAAATCGATGGAGTGCTGCAACAGCGTTGCCAACAGGTGACCGACGCCGGTGGATCGTGGATCGGCTGCAGTCCCGAGACCATCGCCCTCTGCTCGGACAAGCTGCTCACATCACGACGCCTCCGGGACGCGGGACTCCCGGCTGTCGAGACCCGCACGGCCGACCAGCCACCCCCCGAATCGGAATGGGTCGTCTGGAAACCACGTGACGGGGCCGGATCACTGGAAATTTCTACAAGCCTGGCGACCCAGGCGGCTCCACATCCCGACCATGTCGTCCAGCCGCTCTTGCCCGGACATCCTGTCTCGGTTGCCGTCCTGTGTGGTAATCCTCACACCATCACCCTGCCCGTCGCCCAACAACATCTCAGTACAGACGGTCTCTTCACCTACCGCGGCGGTCGGGTCCCCTGCTTCCCGATCGATTCACCGGTCTCACAGGCCGTCAGCAAACTGGCCCTCGACGCCTGTGGCTGTATCGGCAATCCGTTTGGATGGGTTGGAGTGGACCTGCTGGTGGACGCCGAGAACCAGCCCGTGATTCTCGAAATCAACCCGAGACTGACGACCTCGTTCCTGGGATACCGGCGACTGGCCACCAATTTCGCCCTGAGCCATTACGTCACCAGCCCCCACGACGTGCCACCGATCAACTGTCCCGGGGACCATTGGCAGGATGAACCCGTCGAATTCACCTCGAGTGGAACCCTGGTCCCCATCAACGAGCAAGCAACCAGCAGCACCCGATGACGACCAACCAGCACATCATCGGCCTGGACATCGGCGGAGCCAACCTGAAGGCGGCCAGCGTCGACGGCCAGGCCGTTTCCCGGGCATTCGCCATCTGGCGCGAACCGGATCGTCTTGGCGAACAACTCAACAGCCTGCTTGACAACCTGCCCACAGCCGACGCCCTGGCGGTGACGATGACTGCCGAATTGGCCGACTGTTTTCAGACCAAGCAGGAGGGGGTCAGGCGGATTCTCGAGTCGGTGCTCCACGTGGCATCCGGACGACCGGTCGTTGTCTGGCAGACCGGGGGCGAATTCGTGACCGTCGCCGATGCAATGGAACTGTCTCAATTTGTGGCAGCCGCCAACTGGCACGCACTGGCCACGTTCAGTGGACGGCTCGCCGAGAAGGGTGACGCATTGCTGATCGACATTGGCACCACCACCACGGACTTCATCCCGATCCGGGATGGGATCCCCATTCCCTGGGGCCGCACCGACCGCAACCGCCTGGCCAGCCACGAACTGGTCTACACCGGGGTGGGTCGTACGCCGGTTTGTTCACTCGCCACCCAGGTCACCCTGGATGACCACCCGATCGGATTGGCCGCCGAGTTGTTCGCGACGACCCGGGATGTTTACCTGTTGACCGGCGACCACCAGGAAGACGACGGTTGCTGTGACACCGCCGATGGCCGTCCGGCCACGCTGGCCAACGCCTCCAGACGCCTGGCACGGATGCTGTGTTGCGACACGACCGAGATCGGTGACGATCAACTGCTGGAGGTTGCCCAACAGATTGCCTCGATTCAACTCGAGCGGCTGGTCCGGGCGGTGACCCGTGTGATTGGCATCTCCCAGGACGACCCGCACCCCCTGGAAACCATCCTGATCAGTGGAAGCGGGAGTTTTCTGGCCCGTCGCCTTGTCGCTGCACATCGCGACCTTGCTGCGTCCCGGCAGATCGACCTGGGGGACTGTTTCTCCGGAGACGTCGCCACCGCCGCGTGTGCGTTTGCCGTCGCGAGACTGGCCCAGGAACGGGTGATCGACTTCCTCTAGGATGCCACCTCGACATCGGTCCCCCGCGACAGCGATTCACGGACCGAGGAAATGAAACGCACCAGTCGGTCGGCCCGGTTCAACACCTCGCCGTGATGCGAGGCATCGTCCCACTGCAACACGATGTCGTCGTAGACGCGATCGAGATCGATCGAGCCCGACTCCAGCGGCGTCCCGTAGACCTCCTCGTCGTCAGTCAACGCGAACAGTTCGCAATCTCGATAGCCCCCGGTGGTCCCGGCGATCACCCATCCGGTCGCCAGCGGCACCGGGCTGGACGGGTGGTACTCCAGATTGGCCGTCATCCCTCCGGAAAACCGGGCCACGATGCCAATCCCCTCCGGTTCTTTCGCTCCAGCCAGAAGTCGAGCCGAAACCGACAACGGCTCAACGTCGCACAACAACAACAACTGTTCGAGCCGCTCGAGCAACGAGACCGGCAATTCGTCGACGGACGTTGCCATCGATCCGGTACCGGTGAATCCCCATGTGCTGTGGGCCAGTGTCCGGGGTTGGCCCAGGCCACCCCGGCGGACTTCCGCCAGCGCCACCTGGAAATCCTCGTCGGCCAGGCACTCCGACAGCACCAGCAACCGTGCCGGGGACTCGCTTTCGGAAACCAGGGCCAACTCCGGTTCGCTCAATGGAGAGGACACCGCGACGGGCCGCCCCAGGTCGATGGCCCGCCGCACCGTCTCAATGCGGCCGGATTCACGCGAGGTGGCCAGCACCAGGTCAATGCTCTCGTCGGCAAGCAACTCGTGGTCGTCCGCCACGACGCGACACCCGGACGGATCGGCGACAGACAACTCTTCCGGCCCCCCGGACACCACCGCCACCGGCACCAGGTCGCCGCGAAGACACAACCGCTGGAAGTGGAACCGCCCGGACCGTCCCGCACCGATCAGGCCCACATTCAGCCGTCGCGTCGAGACGCTCATCACCGGATACCTCGTCACCAGCAGGACAACCGTTTACGGCTTGCGGACGGTGCCGGTCATCCGGACCTTCAACCGCCCGTTGCTCTTGTGGCCGGCCGGAGCATTGATCTTCAGGAACAACAGGCCGCTCTCACGAGGTGTGATGGTTCCGCCGGTCCCGACCAGGAACGGCTTGCCCGGCTTGGGCTTCTTGCCACCTTCAGGGGCCGGCACAATCACACCGACCAGGGCCCCGCAACGGATTCCCTCGGCCATATCCCGGGACGTATCGGCAACAGAAAAACCAGCCGGACCCACCGGCAGGCTGGTCACGAACCGGTAATCCCCAACGGCCTGGATCCGAAAGGGCTGGCCCTTGTACACCGCAGCCACCGGCTGACCCCAGCCTCGTGCCGTGTCGACGTCCACGGTCAACTCGTTGGCCGAAAGCATCTCCTCGTCAATCTGCTTGATCTTGGCTCGCACCCCCTTGACCTCGGGCGAGAGTTTCAGGATCAATTCGAGCATCCGGCGGGTCTTGACCAGGTTCCCGGCCTCCTCGTACTGGTTGGCCAACCCGGCCGCCTCACGAACAAACGACTCCTGAAACCGCTGCACTTTCACGTCAATGGACTTGGTGCTGGCTGATTTCCGGGTTGTCTTCCCCCGTGGCTTGCGTCCTTTGACCACGCGTTTGCTGTTGGTCTTTTTTTCCGTCTGGGCCTCGAGCCCGCTCCCAAGCCCCAGCGCCACGGCCACCAGCACACAACCACTGATCACGATCTTCACGTGTCGACTCATCGGATCGCTCCCGTATTTCCCATTCTCGATTCCCGGTCCTCAATCCTATTGTCGACGATCACCCACACGGCTGCAAACCCCTTCGTGCGGATTGGCTGCCGGCAGCTACCCACCCCGCGGACCGATCACATCGCCGGCCAGCAGGACTCCGAACACCACGACCGCCGCCAGCAACAATCGAAGCACCCGGGCTCCTCCCACAAGACCGAACCAGCCGACCAGCCGCCGACCCTTGGGAGTCCGTTCGAGCAACCACCGCTGGTGGTACCAGCCCACGCAACCCAAAACGGCCACGACCAATCCGATCAACTGCTGCTCATTCATGTGCCGTCAGCTTTCCGGCCCGGGTTCAGTGCAATCGAACGGATCGAGGGCGGGCGGACAGGTTGTTGGACACCGGCAACGGCCTGTACGATTGACGAAGTCAACTGGTTTCCTGCCAAGAAAGAGATTCGCGATGCCAGGCCTGGGAGTCAACATCGACCACGTGGCCACGATCCGCCAGGCACGGCAGACCGTCGAACCCGATCCGGTCTGGGCTGCCGCCCTGGCCGAACTGGGCGGTGCCGATGGGATCACGATTCACCTCCGTGAAGACCGGCGACACATAATTGATCGTGATGTCCGCCTGCTCAAAGAAACGGTCCAGGTGAAATTGAACCTCGAGATGGCAGCCGAGGAGGAGATCATCGGGATCGCACTGGAAACCCTGCCCGACCAGTGCACGCTTGTTCCCGAGAAGCGGCAGGAGATCACCACCGAGGGAGGACTGGACGTCCTGGGACAGGAAGACCGGATCGCGCCAGCGTGCCGGAGACTACAGGATGCGGGGATGGAGGTCAGCCTGTTTGTCGATCCGGTCGCCGAACAAATCGCCGCGGCGGCTGCCCTCGGTGCCGACGCGGTCGAGTTGCACACCGGTGCCTATGCCGATGCGGTCTCCGAGGAAGACACCGACCGCGAATTTGCGGCCCTGGTGGCGGCGGCCGAGTCGACCCGGGAAGCGGGGCTGGTGCTCCACATGGGACACGGCCTGACCTACCGCAACGTCTCCCGCATCGCCGCGATTCCAGGGATCTGCGAATTCAACATCGGGCACTCGATCATCGCCCGCGCCGTGCTGGTGGGACTCGAACGAGCCGTGCGTGAGATGAAGGCACTGGTGCGGTGATCCCGCCGGCCTGTCCTCACCCCAGGTAGTCCTTGATCGCCGAGTGGATCTCGTCCCGCACACGGCGGAACACCACTCGTTTCTCGTCCTCGGTCCCCGTCGCATCGGCTGGATCAAAAAACGGCCAGTGCAGGCGTTGGACGACCGGGCCGGGAAACACGGGGCACTCTTCGGCCGCGTTGTCGCAGACACTGATCACCACGTGCGGCGGAACTCCAGTCGGTGGCTGGAAGTCATGGATCGACTTGCTGCGGTGAGTCGAGATGTCTATCTCCAGTTCCTGCATCACCTCGACTGCCAGGGGGTGCACAGACCCGGACGGATGTGCACCGGCCGACAGGCTCTCGATGTCCGGCCCACACAACTCGCGCAACAATCCCTCGGCCATCTGGCTGCGGCACGAGTTGCCGGTACAAAGAAACAGCACGCGACGTGAGGCCTCGGTCATCTGGCCAATCATAGCCACCCGCTCACTCCAATCCGACCCAAGTGCAGCCGCCTTGCCGGGTCGGAGTCCCTTGGTATGATCGGGCAACACTCCGAGTCATTTTTTCCTCGCAGCACCGCCCCATGGGTCCACTCACCTACAAGGACGCAGGCGTCGACCTCGATCTGTATCGCGATGCGATGCAGCGACTGCCGACACTGCTGCGACGAACCCATGGACCACGCGTGATGGACCTGCCCGGTGGCTTCGCCGGGCTGTTCCGGCTCAACCAGGGAAGCCGGTTGCTGGGTCGTGCCTACCGCGATCCGGTGCTGGTGGCCGGATCCGATGGCGTGGGCACCAAGGTCAAGGTGGCCTCCCTGGCCGGACGGTTCGACACCGTCGGAATCGACCTGGTGGCAATGTGCGTCAACGACTGCCTGTGCCTGGGAGCAGAGCCACTGTTCTTTCTCGACTACATCGCACTGGGAGCCGACAACCCGCCGCTGATCGCCGACCTGGTCTCGGGCATCAGCGACGGCTGCCTGCAGGCCGATGCCGCACTCCTGGGAGGCGAAACGGCCATCATGCCCGACCTGTACTCCGGCGATGATTTTGACATGGCCGGTTTCTGTGTCGGCGTGGTCGAGCGAAAAAAACTGATTGACGGAACCGCGATCCGCCCCGGAGACGTCCTGCTGGGGTTGGCGTCCGGGGGCATTCACTCCAACGGCTACAGCCTGGTCCGCAAGGCGGTCTTTGAATCCGCCGGACTGACCGTCAATGACCAGGTTGAAACACTGGAAGCCACCGTGGCCGATGTCCTGCTGGCCCCGACCCGCATCTACACTCGCAGCTTGCGAAAAGTGATGCAGCGATACCGTGTCAAGACGATCGTTCGCGGGATGGCGCATATCACCGGCGGCGGGCTCGAAGAGAATCTCGAAAGAATTTTGCCGGACGGGTGCCGGGCAGTGATCGATTCGGGCTCCTGGCCCGTGCCACCGGTCTTCGACTGGATCGCCGAACTCGGACAGGTCCAGGACGATGAGATGTACCGCGTCTTCAACATGGGGATCGGCTTCGTGCTGGTGCTGGACCCCTACTACGTCGAGAGCGTCCAGAGGCGTCTCGACGAGACACGGACCCAGTCCTGGGTGATCGGCCAGATCGAGCCGGGGACAACCGGCGTCGAGATGACCGGTTCATGAGCAGTCCCGAGAACGAACGATCCGGTTACCGACGGGTCTGGCTGACCTTCGTCCGTAATGCGTTGATTCGCGAAATGACCTTTCGCGGCAACTTTGTGATCACCATTCTGACCCGGGCCCTGTGGTTCTGCAGCCAGGTACTGCTCTTCAAGATCATCTTCAGCAACGTGGCACAAATCACCGAGGGCTGGAACGAGTACCAGTACTTCGTGTTCATGGCGACAGGGATGCTGATCAACGCCTTGATCGAAACGTTGTTCATGCCCAACGCGGCCAACTTCAGCGAACTGATCCGTACCGGGAACCTCGACTTCGCCCTGCTGAAACCCATCGACACGCAGTTCTTGATCTCGTTCGAAAAAATGGACCTGGCCATGCTCAACCAGGTCGTGCTCGCCATTGGCCTGCTGATCTACGCGCTATCACACCTGCCCTCGGGTGCCGAAGTCACACCCGCGAGAGTGGCGTTGTACCTGGTGTACGTCCTTGCCGGAGTGACAATCTTCTACAGCCTGATGATCTCACTGGCCAGCACCGCAATCTGGTTCGGCCGCAACCAGGGACTCTACGACTTCTGGTTCTACATCACCGTCTTCGCCCGCTATCCACGCAGCATCTACCAGACCGAACCCGCGTCGTTGGCCGGTGGAGTGATCCTGTTCAGCTTCACCTTCGTGCTGCCAATCCTCGTCGTGGTGACCGTGCCGGCACGCGTGCTGCTGGGGACACTGGGC
>CAZYAZ010000087.1:0-18771 GCA_964646205.1 uncultured Planctomycetaceae bacterium
CCGGATCGACGAGATCCAGTTGGCTCGCCCCTAACGTGGCCACCAGGGATTCCGAACCGATTCGCAGAAAGCAAAACCTGTTCCCCAACACACCCGCAGCGGTCGTCATGTTTACAGGCCCACTGAGCGTTTTCACGTTAAACCTCAACATCGACCGCCCCGACCCGGCCGGTGATCGATTGGTCCACGACGAAATCCAGCGACTCAACCCGGACATCATCTCGTTCCAGGAAGCACTGTGGCACGGTGACACCCGGGACCAGGCCAGGCAGATTCTCGACGGTCTTTCCTACGAAACCGTCCATCAATTTGACCTGCAGGAACCCGACCGACCATACGGCACGGCCATTGCCAGTCGCTTCCCGATCGTCGGATCGGACCTGGTGAAGTTGCCCAGCACGAGTCGTGGACAGGAATTCCCGCGAGCCATCCAGGCAGCCGAGATCGAGGTCCCGGCACCGGTGGGACGGGTATTGCTGGTGAATCCCAAGCCGCACTTCGAACCCCACATGGAACTGGAACGCGAGATGCAGGCCGTCGCCGTCGCCGATTACGTCGACCGCAATGCCGACCCCAATGGCTTCCCCCCGGTAATCGCTGGAGACCTTGACGCGACACCCGACGCCTCCAGCATCCGGTTCCTGACCGGGTTGAAGTCCCTGCAGGGACGAAGCACTTGCTTCGTCGATGCCTGGGTTGCCAGTGGGAACACCGATCCGGGACACACCTGGTCATGCGACAACGATTTCACACGCGAACTGGCCGACCGCCTGTTCGGCTCCAGCAGGGTCCGGCGACGCATCGACTATGTGCTGGTTGGTTCCCCGCTGCTGTACAAGGGCTTTGCCCGCACGCGGGACTGCCAGGTTGTCCTCGATCAACCCCGGGACGGGATCTGGGCCAGTGGACACTTTGGCCTTTTTGCCACGTTCGATGTGACCTCCGACACCTGAACCCGCAGCCGGGTTTTCGGTCAGTCATAAGACTGGAGGTAGTGCTTGCGGCGAATCCCTGGCTCGAATGAATACAGCTTCGCGTGCACCAGGTGGAATCTCAGCCTGATCGGACGTCCTTGCAGCAACTGGCAGTCCTTCAGCCCCTTCCACTTCACGACGTGGCGGATGTTGTCGGTCGTGATCGGCACACAGTCATCGGCCCCAAACCTCTTGATGACCCTGCCCCTGGTGTCGAGAGCTTCCACGGTCAGCGAACCACCCTTTGCGTTGGCGTTGACGACCAGCGTGTCACCCAGGAACACGATCGGCCTGGTCGTCAAGGTTCCTTTCCGTTCGGTCTCCACCGAGACGAAGCCGTCCAGCCGAAGTGTCGCCAGGCCAATGGCGTGGTCGGGCGTGTCCTTGTGTTCTGCGCTCCAGTGCCTGCCGCTGATGCCGGCGTAGTAGAACCGGAATACATCGCCAACAACCAGTGGAGGATGATGAGGGTAGATCTGCCCCCAGTCCCAGGCTTTCTTGAACTCGCCGTAGGGAAGAAATGTCGCCTGTTCGGCGGCCAGTTTCCAGTTCCGGTCCTCGCGAAGTTGGGCGGCCGTGATCGCCCCGTCCTTGAGCACGCGTTGCCAGGTGACACCATTTCGGCTGAACACCAGTTGTGCATCAACCCGGTCCATCCACAGCTTGTCGTCGGGAATCGGCTTGTGAGTTTCTCCGTGATACGTGTTGAGCAACCCGACATAGACACCCGCGTAGGGCATCGCGGTCATCGTGTAATGGTTGGTCCCAAACGGGCGATCCAGCTTGCTGATGGTTCCACCCAGCCTCGACTTTCCCGGAATCACGGTCAACTTGGGTGACCAGTGACGAAAATCGGTGCTCTCTATTCGAGCAATCTGCCTGATGTTGGGTGGACCGGTACGGAGGTAAGCGACATAGCGAGAGAGTCGCTGGTCCCAGTAGGGGGCGATTTGTGTGTCGCTGTAGGGGATCAGCGGGTTCTGGGAATCCTGTTTCCAGTGAATGCCGTCGGACGAGTAAGCCGCACAGCTTGACAGCGACGCCCTCTTCAACGGCCGGGCCGAGTACAACATCTTGAAGCGACGACGAGGATCGGTTTCCTGCTCGTCGATGATGACACCGGGGGCGCTCACCCAGGGTTCCGCAGGTTCAAACGTCACGAGATTGGTGCCGGCCGACTTATCGATGATCGGCTTGTTCCAATTGACACCGTCTTTCGAGACGGCGTAGCCCACAATGCCAACAGCCTCCCCCGGCCCCCAGATCTGGTACCACATCTTGAACAGCCCATCGCGGCTGTCGTGAACGACAGTGCCGAAGTCAATCGCATGCTCACTGGCGCTCTTGCGCAACACCGGATTGCGTGGATGCTTGACCGGCTGGTTGAGGACTTTCCTGACGCCGGTCATTTCTTCAACGACATGATCGTCGATAAACAACTGCTTGCCATGAATGATCAAGGCGTTGCCGACAATCACGTCGTCGAGTTCCTTGAACATCCCCGGCGGAGCCTTGCGAAACTGGGCCTCGGCCGAAACCGTGACCAGGCACATCACCAACCAGGCCAGGTGAGTCGATCGCTCAAACATGTTGCTGTCTCCACGTGTTCCCGTTGATCCCTGCACGAGCAAGCACACCACTGTGGTTGAAACGGTAAACAGTCTTTACGTCCTCGTCACTCCCGCTACCGGTCATCGGTTGCAGATCCGGCGACACGTGACGAGAGACCGGGGCAAAAGGTCCGAAAGTGTCACATTTACATCCCGGGACTGTTTTGGCATAAAACAGGTACGGAAGTGCCGATAAAGAGGCAGGGAAGCCCGGATTGAGGAGCGAAGATGCTGGTCATTCGAGATGCCGGTTTTGGGAGGAGCGAGTCGACTCGACGTGAGTTTCTCCGCGTCGGCAGCCTTGGAGCCGGGGCCCTGGCAATGCCGGGGCTGCTGAACTCTCGTTCGATTGCCGACACGCCAAGTTGGGCTCGTGACAAGGCCGTGGTGCTGTTGTTCCTCCAGGGCGGCCCGCCCCAGGTCGAGTGTTTCGACCCGAACATGGATGCCCCGAGCGGCGTCCGCAGTTGCATCGGCGAGATCTCGACCAGGCTGCCCGGAGTGACTTTTGGTTCGGCGTTTCCGCAGTTGGCCAAGCGAGCCGATCGGTTGTCCATTGTTCGATCGTTTGCCTCGGGTGATGCCGGACACAATCCCGACCCGTTGTTGACCGGCAACAGTCCGCTGAAGGCCACCATGGGAGCGCACCATGCCCGGCTGGTCGGCGCCAATCACCCCGAGACGGCGATGCCGTCGTCGGTGGTGGTTTTGCCCGAGGGGATCGACCCGGAACTCAAGCTGGGAACCCCCACCGGACCGTTTCGGTTCGGGTTCATCAAGCAGCATTACGGTCAGCCCGGGCAACTGGGTTCGCCCTACCAGAGCCTGTTCCTGGATGGTGGCGATCAACTGGCCGAGAACTTCGACCTGAAGCTGCCCCGCGATCGATTTGACGATCGTCGGCTACTGCTGGGACAACTCGATTCGTTCCGCCAGCGGCTGCAGACGGCCGGCGCCCGGGATGGCCTGGGCGAGATCCGCAGCCAGGCCTACGACGTCCTGCTCAAGGGAATCTCCGAGGCCTTTGACCTGACAAAAGAAGACACCAAAACGCTACGAAGGTACGACACGCGGCCCCTGTTCCGGATGGAAGACTGGCACAAGGGAGGCTCGCACTACAACAACAAGGTCAACCAGTCACGGATCACCAACCTGCTGGGCCACCAGATGCTGATGGCCCGGCGACTGGTCGAACGGGGCTGTGGATTCGTCACGGTTGTCGATTGCACCTGGGACTTCCACAACGATGGCAACAACCCGGCCACCGTCGAGGGAATGAACGTGCTGGGTCCCCAGGCCGACCATGCGATTGCGGCATTCATGGACGATCTCGAGGATCGTGGCCTGACCGACAAGGTGCTGCTGCTGGTGACCGGTGAAATGGGACGATCGCCCAAGAAGCAAAGCAACGGCGGCACCGGACACTGGGGACGATTGACCCCGTTGCTGGTGGCCGGTGGCGGACTGAAAATGGGGCAGGTGATCGGCAAGACCGATCGCAACGGCGGCGAAGCAACGACCAAGCAGTACCTGCCGCAACACCTGCTGGCGACAATTCTTCAGACCGTGTTTGACCCCGGCGAAGCCCGACTCGACAGCAGCATACCCACCGATCTCGCCCGTCTGATGACCGTCGGGGAACCGATCCGAGAGCTCTTTGCCTGATTGGCTTGCGAGTGCAACCGGACCCTCGAAGCAACCACGCCGGATCCCCACCGTGGACAATTCAGGCGCTGGGCAGCAACGACTGAATCCCACCCGAAAGCAACGGATCCATCTGCGGTGCGCACCATGCCACGCTGACGGCATAACCACCCTGTGGATAAGCATTCCGTGTCGGGATGTACCACGGCCCACCATCCCCGTACGCGGCACAGGCCACAAAACGTTTGGGAGCGGCCGCCTGTGCCCGGAGTTGGTACTCCACGAAACACTCGGCCGGCAAATGCAGAACCGAAACGTCGTTGACGTGCAGTGAACTGAGCGTGATCGGGATTTTCGCTTTCACCCGACGAATGAACGCCACGGTGTAGGACGGACGGTTTCGCGAGACGACCCGGTTCTTCTTGTTCGAGATCCCGGCCATCAACTGGTCCTCGTCGAAAGCGGGATTCAATGGCGGCAGGATGTCGTGTGTCTCCCATGCCAGGGATTCGATGGGCCGCGGGGTGAGTTCGGTTTCGGATTCCACCATGCCCCGAAACATTCGCTGGGTCAGTTCGACCCGGGCTTTCTTGGAACCGTTGTTGTACTTTCCCGCGCCGATGTTGCCACCACAGCCGTTGAAGTACAGGTGCACGCAACCGGGATCCTGCTGCTCGCGCCGTCGTCGCGCCAGGCCACAGAAATCGGCACTCACCCGGCCATCGCCGTAGTAACTCATCGGGTGACACGCGTAGTAGTGCGACGCGACCAGTTTCTTCTTTCCGCTATAAAGGGCGACCGTCTTGAGAATCGGGTCGATCAGTCCCTCGGGGTAACGTTGATGCTCTGGCTTGGTGGATGAACTGCCACGCTGGGACATCACCTTTCCATCCAACCCGATGATGCGTCGATTTCCGGCAACCCGGTCGACTCGTGCTTCACCGGTCGCAACATGGGTCACCGGAACAGACCTCTTGATCGCCGCGGCAACAGCCTTGTGCCCGGCATCAAGACAACTCCGGAAAAAACCCGGCTCGACAATGTGTGGCAGGTCGCCCTGTTCGAGAATAATTTTCTCGGCATCCATGCAGGCGAATGGCGCGTTGTGCTGGTGCACGCACTGTACCGCGACACGGTCGATGGTCGTCCCGGCCGCATCGGCCAGGGCCGTTCGCCACTGGAAATGGGCCGAATTGAGGATCCCCGTCCAGTCCACGGCACACACGACGATCGGCCGCCCGGCACCAAGCACGACATAACCGATGGCCTCCAGCGGGTCGTCGACACCAACAACCGGCTTGATCCAGCCACCGCACAGCGAATGGTTCATCGGCGGCGTGACATCAAACCGAAACGTGGCCAGTTGCAGGTTGCCGGTCTTCCCGGCAGCAGTCGCCCGGCCTGGCAAAAGGGACCCGGCCAGGACGGCACCTGCAGACGCGCTGATGAAATCGCGACGATTGGGATCAGTGTTCATGTGTTCTCTTTCTCGAGTGAGGAGTGGTGACACTCCACATGCTTGCCGGACTGTCCCGACAATTGTTTCGACTAACTGCCGCCGCGTCTGTCCTGCACCGATCATTCTGGCGTGAATTGAAACGAGTACACGTCGGCATCCTTCAACACGAACCTCAGGCGAACCGGACGACCGGACAGCGAACTGACGTCCGGGCCACCTTTCCACCGCACGATGTGCTCGACACTGTCGCCGATCGATTCGATGCAGTCCTCGAGTCGAAATCCCGGAATGGCCCGACCATCCGTATCCTGGATCTCGATCCGCAGGCTTCCGGCTGCGGAGGTCGAGTAGTTGAGTGCCAGCCTGTCACCAGAGAATCGCAGTGATTTCGTGACCAGTTCACCGCCGGCAAACGGCGCGCGGGCCGAGACGAAACCATCCAGGCGGATCGTGTAGCGACGCAACCGCGAGGAGCCGTCTCGCCAATAGCCTTCGCGAAAGAGCATCGACAGTTCTCGTGGTGCCCCGGCGCGTTCCGAGGCCGTCTCGAACAGCCCGTAGCTCTGGTAATTGTCGCCATACATCCAGTTTGTCGTCGCGGGACCGGCTTCGGGCCCTGGACGCATGAACGCCTCGTCCCAGCGATGAAATCGAACACCGTCACGGCTGCTCATGAACAACCCGTCGGTCAGGTCCGACCCCACCCGGGCGTAGGCCGCCGCCAGTTCCTTTCGCAGGTCGACCGGTTCCAGTGATCGGATCTGCCCCGTGATCTTCCGTGCCGTGTACCGGGTCGGAAACCCGAACAGGATGTGCGGTGCACGGTGATAGGGATGGATGCCATTGGTGTACATCTGTTGGCGCGGCGAACCGGGATACTCCAACGGCACCGACTTCGACCACGCGTGCAGGTCGACCGAAGTGGTCATCGCAACCGCTCGCATCCCGTCAACCACCGTCCGATAGTACACGACGTACTTTTGGAGGCGGGGTTCCCAGAACATCACATTCATCGAATCCAGGGCACCGCGGTTGAACAGCGGTTTGTCTCGTTTCCGCCAGGTGATCGCATCCGGCGAAGTAAAAAGATGCAGGCCCACGCGACGATTTCCGGTGGCCGCCTTGAACTTCTCCGTCGGCGGACAACCGGGACGGCTGTCCAGAAACGGCACAAAACTTCCGGAGAAACTGCTGCCCGGCCAGACGATGTTGTTAGCCAACGGATCGTCCACTTGCTTGGCAACTGCGCCCAGTAACGGGAACTCGCCCAGGGCTGGCTTGATCCACTTGATCCCGTCCCGGCTCTCGGCGTAACAGACCACGGGGCTGCGAGCCATCTGCAGCTTGCCCGTGTTCCAGATCATGGCATGGGCGCGATAGATCATCTTGAGCATGTCACCGTCACGCATCACCGTGGGATACCCGCTGGTGTTGCCTTCCCACGGCTTGTCAAACCGGATGGCAACTTCTCGCGGCCGCGGACGATGCAGCGTCAGCCGCACCGCATCGCGATGTGCGATCAAGTGATGATCGACAAACAACTCGCGCCGCGAACCGATATCAAGCGGCTCCGCAGATCGGGCCTGGGCTGTGGCACACAAGAGAGCAACGACAAAGATGCGAAGTGTCATGAGTTGTCGATTCGATGAAACAGGGATGATCTCCAGCAATTCCATGGTGCCAGATTTGAGCCCAACTCGCCAAGCATCGCATCGCATCGCCTCCCGGCGTGCCGTTGCTTGTCGCACACTCTCGACTTGGCCATGCTGTCCCAAGCGAAGCATTCACCACGACAACTGTTTCAAGAGTGGCGTCGTGGTACGCCAGAACCGCCCCCCTGGAAAATGAACCATGCGAGTCCGAACAAGACTGCTTGCAGTTGTCGCGATCACGCTGGCGTTCGCAGCCACCGACGCCTCCGCCGGGTTGTCTCTAGAGTCGATCGAGCAATCCAACTCACTCGAGAACACTCACCAGACCCCTCACACGAAATGGGGGAAGCCACTGGCTTCTGGCAGAATCCGGACCCTGTTCATCGTGAACCAGAATCCGAACATCAACGGGCTCCCCCTGAGACACGTGTTGGAGTTGATGCAACGATTCGACATTTCAGGTGATGCCGTCCTGTCAATGACCGGGAAAGGAAAAACCTACGCGGTCACCTACCAGGGAGGAGCGGGTGTCTACGGTGGCGAAACGGGAGCAAAACGACTGAGCGGTTTGCTCAAAAAACCATACGACTGTTATGTCGTTACCGGGCCGGTACTGGGCCACCTGCCCGCCACGTCGCGAGCGATCATCCTGAAGCACGTCCAACAGGGGGCCGGCCTCGTCCTGCTCTACACCACCGGCGACAAGGACAAACCACTGCTGGACCAGTTCCAGCCCTGTGCCGCACCCACCGATTCGCTTGAGGGAATCAAGGTGCGGTGTTTTCAGAATGGGCGGGGGCGGGTGGTGTCAGTCCAGGGTTACCCGTCCGATGCAACATGGAATGCGTACGATCCGACAAACACTCAACGCGTTTTCGGTTTCCACATCCACCGCGACCTGTTTTACGAAGCACAGGGCCGCGCCGTCCTCTGGGCCACCAACCGAGAACCACCGTTGAAGTTCCAGGTCGACCTGGGGTCCCAAAGCATTCCCCGCGAGCAACTGGCCTCCCGCAAGATCAAGTTGAGTTGGAACGACAGCACGAAAAACATCCCCCGACGGATTGCCATGCGAATTCGCAGCGAGTCCAGGGGTTCGCAACAACCGCGGGTCATCGATGATCCGGGCGCTGCACAGGGGCAGAGAGAATTCCAGTTGCCGCCGCTACCGGCAGGCACGTACTGGGTCGATGTCATTGCTGAAGACAAAAATGGCGTCACCGGATGGGCCATCAAGCGGTTCGACGTGACCACCGGGACACGGATTGCGAAAGTCACCCTCGAACGTTCCTCGGGCGAAGCCGGCGATCCGATCACCGGGACAGTTGAGATTGTCGGCCCCGGAATCGACGGAGCCATTCTGCGAGTCCACGTGATTGACCGCCACGGTCGTGTCCTGGCTCGGCAGGAATTCCCGAAACCAGGCAACCGGGTCACGTTTTCACTGGCCAGTGACACGAGGATGCCGGGCTACCTGGGAATCGAGGCTGTCATCGTTCAAGACGGGCACGACGCCTGTTACGGATACCACGGAGATGCGTTCACGATCACCCGTCGTAAACAGGACCAGTGGAACTTCATGGTCTGGGGCCGCCTGTACGCCACACAGTTCCTGGAACTGGCCGATGACATGCTCGCCGCCAACGGAGTCACCACGCGGATGGAAACAAGCCACGTGCCGTGGTGGTACATGACGCGGGCGGGAATGAACTACACGCCCTACTGCGGCAGCGGCCTGTACCGGCTACCGGACATGGGACCACAGGAGCCGACAGTCAGCGAGCATGGAGTTCTTGAACGAGCCGACGGTTGCTGGAACCACGAACCGGAAGTCTCGGCCCGCTTGAAACAGTGGACCGAGGATGAACGAGATTTCCGCCAACGCGGAGTACTGGCCTACAGCATGGGTGACGAAGTGGCCGTGTTGGGGTCCTGCCTGCACCCGGCCTGCTGGAAGGTCTACCAGGAATGGCTGAAAGCCCAGTACGGCAGCATCAAGGCACTCAACCAGTCCTGGGGCACCTCCTTCAGTGGGTTCGCCAAGATTCAACCGATTGTCGATGAAACATCGATCCCCTGGTATCCGAAGCGGTCCCAGCGAATTCCGTGGCAACTGACCTGGGCCAACAACGCGCATTCCTCGCGTGGTCCAACCAGCGGATCAACCGCCTGGAAAGACACCTGGAGAAACTATCCACGCTATATCGATCGAAAATCCTTTCAGTACTGGAACTTTGCCAACTACTGCAGACGGTTCCGTGACGCGGCCCGGCAAATGGACCCGCACGCCCGATGCGGCGTGGAAGGCAGCGACATCTTCCTGGACGCCGACATCGATGTGATCGTTCGCAACACCGGGTGGTGGATGCCTTACGCAGGAGAAAACGGTGGAACAACAAACGAGGTGATCCGCTCCATCGCACCCGGCGACTACCTGCATGGCAATTTCATGGGCGAGACCACGTTCTGGAGCAGCATCCTGCGTGGAGGCAACACGCTCGGAAAATGGCGGGTCGACAACATGTTCACTCCGGCCATGCAATTGAAGCCAGCGATGAAGCGAATGGTCAAATCGGGCCGGATTATCTTCGACGGCCTGGGAACACTGCTCAACGGCAATCCGAAATCCGAGATGCTCGATGAGGGCATCGTGATGCTGCATTCGATGGCGTCGGTCAAGATGGCCAAGATCGGCGACGGCCCTTCCTACGGAATCTTCCGCTGGCGCGATGACCAGGGGAAAACCCGTTCCGGCACGCCCCAATCCCAGTTTCACGTCGTGAACCAACGCAACCACAGGGCCTGGCACCGCAACATCCGCGCCAGCGGGATGCAGTTCCGATACACGACCGACGGCCAGATCAACAGGGGCGAATTCGATCCGAGGCAAGCCAGGGTGATCGTGCTCTCGCAGTACGAGGTGATTGGTCCTGACGAGGAGGCGTTCATTCGCAAGTTCGTCTCCTCGGGTGGGACGTTGATCGCCGACGTGCGACCAGGAATCTACGGGGATCGCGGGCGGCCTCGTGATGGTGGAGTGCTCGACGACCTGTTCGGTGTACGGCATACCGGAAGTGCACCGGTCGTCGACACAACCGGCAGCATCAATGGCATGCTCGACGGCACCTGGGTCACCGTGGAACCCCGCCGGTTGTTCGTCAATCCGAAGGTCAAAGTCACGACTGGGAAACCGCTCGGCCGGGCCGGCGACACTCCGATCTGCATCGTCAACGATTCGGGCCGCGGCCGCGCGGTCCTGCTGAACTTCACGATGTGGTCTTTTCCCAAGCTGGCCGTTCAAAATGGCAATGACGACGCCGCCAGTTTCTTCCGGAAACTGTTGGCCAAGGCCGGCGTCACCCCACCGCTGACCCTCGTCGACAGCAGGGGACGACGACACCGGAATATCGAGGCCATGCGTTGGCGGACTGGCCATCGGACCCAGGTCATCGCCCTGCACGGCCCCTTCCTGGGCACGTGGCCGGAACCCAATGGTGCCATCGACTCCCTGCCCTCCCCATTCCACCGCGGCAGGGCCACACCGGTGCCAGTTACCGTCAAGCTGCCCGCACCGCGTTATGTCTACGAGATGCGGACAGGTCGCTCCAGCGAGACATTGACCGATTCGTTTGAAACCACCGCACAGCCGTTCGTGGCGACACTGCTCGTGGTGAGCGAAAGACCATTGCACCCCCCGATGCTGTCGAGAGTTTCCGACACGGTGGTCCGGGGCGGGTCGATGAAGTTCCGTGTCGCCATCCCGCAAGCCCTTGGCCGACGGGTACTGAAAATCCGCGCGACCAGTCCCGATGGAAAATCGGCTCGATGGTTCGAACGAAGCCTGATCGTTCGTGACGGACGAGGGGAACTGGACCTGCCGGTCGCGTGGAACGAGACCGTCGGCAAGTGGACGATCACGGCCACCGACCTGTTCACAACACGGACGACCAAGTCGACCGTGCGGATCAAGTGATCATCGCGGGCGAGCCCAGAAATGGACCCGGCCGGTGGAATCACCTGCAACCAGGGTCTTTCCATCGTGACTGATGGCCACCTGGATTGGGATGGCTGCTGCAACCTTGAACGTCCGCAGTTGTCGGCCGGAGACATCCCAGAAACGAGCGTGGCCGTCGCGACCGCAGGTGAGCAAGTTGCCATCCGTTCCGAATCTCGCCCCCAGCACACCATTGGGCAGTTTGCCAAACACACCGCTGGGTCGCTGGGGCGGATGAGGATTGCTGTTGGAGATGCTGGTGAACCCGGTTTCGGTGTTCCACCAGATCAGCCGGCCATCTTCACTGCCCGACGCCAGCACCTTGCTGTCGCTTCGCCATGAGATCGTCCAGATCGATGCCCGGTGGCTGGACAGCGAGAACAGAAGCCCTCCATTGCTGGTATTCCAGAGATGAAGGCCACCGGCCCGGTCGCCACTGGCGAATTGCTTGCCATCGGGACTGAACGCCAGGGCCGTGATCCAGTCGGTGTGCCGCGTCAGCTTGAATTTCAGGCGGCCGTCGGCGGTCGAGTAAATCTTGACCGTCCGGCCGGACCCACCGAGTCCGACCAGCCGTTGATCGGGACTGATGTCAGCCGACATCACCGCATCCAGTTCGTCACCCAATTGCGCCACCCGTTTCCCGGTTCGCACATCGAACAGAACCACGCTGCCAACCTGGACAGGCTTGCCACCGGCGACCAAAAGCACACCGCCGTTGCGGCTGAAACGCAGCACCTGTGGAATTCCCTCGGGGAACGGCAGTGAACCGATTTCCTTGCGAGTCGTGATGTCAAACAACCGAACGTGCTGGTAGGCCGACACCGCCAGCAACGGAGCCCATGGGCTGGCGGCCATCGCCAGTACCGGCAGCCGACGTGAGTTCGGTGCTCGCTTGATAACCGGGAGACCGGCGGGCATCGCCGGCGGACCGGTCGGTTTCATCGCCGCGTTTCCGCTGGGATTGAAAGTGATCGTCGCCGCCGGAGCCAGCGACTTGCTGACACGCGTCTCTCGAAGTCCCGTCTCAATCCACCGCCGAATCAGCTGGATGTGTTTTGCAGGGAGCGGAGGACTCTTGGGAGGCATTCTTGCCGCATCATCGGTTGCGGTGATTGCCTGGAAGAGCACGCTGGCCGTGGGCCTGCCAGGTTTCACGACCGCACCACCGCTGCCTCCCTTCAGCAACGTCGCATACGTTTGCAGATTCAGGTCGGCATTCTGTTCGTCATTGCCATGACACTTCAGACAATACTGGCGAAGGATCGGTTTGACGTGGTCCTTGAACGTGATCGCTTCGGCTTTTGGCTTGTCGGCCGCCACGACTTTGACTGGTACCGTCAGCAGGATCGTTGCCGAAACGATGCACGCGAGGCCATGCCCAACCCCGAGAGTTCCTGGCTCCCGGATTGAAACAAACTGTCGAAACGGCAATGGGTTCATGACGATCAATGGTTGAAACTGAATTCGGTCGAGTTCAACAGGCTCCACAGGATGTCTTCATACGGAGCTTTCTCCTTCACGTCTTCAGCGACCAGTTCCAGCATCGCGGCCAGTTCTTCAGCCGTCGGCTTTCTGCTGAGACAGCGGATGAACATTTCTTCAATCAACGCACTGGGCCCATCACCACGCTGCAGGAGCCTGGTCACGAGTCCAGCGTTGATGGCGTTGCTGATGTTCTTTCCGACGACCATGTGCAGTGTCTGCGACAATGTTGGCTCGCCCCTGGTCTCGCACGAGCAAATGCTGTTGCGGCTGGACCGGCCAAAGGTTTTCAGAAAATCGTCAAACCAGAGTGGCTGCGACGTGTCGCCCGGTGTCCGAGGATAGAACTGGATGGCCTTGGTTCCTTTCGGGAAATTCCTGAAAGGCCGGTCCCACTCGGTCACCTTGATGATCGAGTCCAACAACACGTCCGCACGCAATCGCCGCAACCGGGCACGCGAGAACTGTCGATCATCCAGCTTGTTGGTCGCGTTGGGTTGCGAGGCAAGCTGGTACGTCCGCGAGTTGCAGATGTCGCGGATAAGTGCCCGCTGATCAAAATCGTATTTCACGAATCTCGTCGCCAGTTCCCTCAGCAACGGACCATTGGTTGGCGGGTTCGAGATTCGCAAATCATCGACGGGTTCAACCAATCCCCGGTGGAAAAAGCGTGCCCAGGTACGATTCGCGATGTTCCGTGCGAACAGATCGTTCTGTGGCGAGGTCAGCCACCTGGCCAGGGCAACTCGTGAATCAAGATTCGCGGCGGCCGGGCCTTCCCCGCCAAGAACGGTCGCGATCATCGGGCGACCATCCACCTTGTGACGAGACGGAGCCGCACTGCGGTTGTTGAAGATGTAGAACTCACGAGGCTCGGCTCCGGGTTTCCGCGTGATGCCGGTGAAGAAACTCACGAACCCGTAATAATCATCCATCGTCCAGCGATCGAACGGGTGATTGTGGCACTCGGCACATTGAATCTGGATGCCAAGAAACAACTGCGAGAAGTCGGACGCGAAGGCCTTCGGTTTGAAGCGGACGTCATGCACCAGCATCGTGTACAGGTTCGTGGGTCCGTCACGCAGGTTGCTACCGCTGGCCGTGATCTGATCGTAAACAAACTCGTCGAACGGTCGATTCTGCTGGATCTGTTTCCGAATCCACTGGTAGTACGCTTCGGCAGCCTTCAGGTCCGTGGCCGTCGGCGTGTACCCACCTCCCATGAGCCGGACTGATTCGGCCCACAGACCGGTCGACAGGTCGGTGAATTCCGGCGACTGCAACAGTTCATCGATCAAACGGGCGCGTTTTTCGGCGCGAGGGTCATTCGTGAAACGCCTGTATTGCTCGCTGCTGGGCGGGGCACCGGTCAAATCGAGATACACGCGACGGACGAACGTGTCGTCATCGGACAATGCCGAAGGAAGCAATTTCAGTTTCTGCAGCCGATCGTGAACCAGCTTGTCGATGTAGTTGTGGACAGGTGGATTGGGCCAACTGTATTCGGCTGCTTCCGGCAGAACGATCACCTCCGAACCGATCGTGAAGCGGCTGAAGCGAGCGAAAACGTAGCTGTCACCCTGGCCAACAGCCTGGACCAGGCCGTTCTTGTCGATCCCGGCGGTGTCCGGGTTGTTCGAATAAAACAGGGCCAACGAGGTGACATCCCGCTTTGTGCCATCGGAATAACGGGCCGTCACTGTCGTCTGGACAGGCTTGGCCTGGCCTTTGAACAAGAGATTCGTGGGAGACAACGTGATCTCGACAGGCTCGGGAACCGCCCCCGCATCGTCGGGCGCCCCCTGGCCGATCCATTCCAGCAGCGTCTTGTAGTACCCGCTGTCGGTGGAGAAGCGAGAACCTCCCGTGTGGGGCACGGCGCCGGTTGCCTTGAGCAACAGGAGGCTCTCTCGTGGTGCGGCAACGTTGACCCGGCGACCAATGATCTCCCGGGTCAGACGGAAGTAGTCCCCCTTGGGATCGTATCCGAACAGCGACAACGAGAAACCGTCTTTGCCCCGTGACGAACCATGGCACGTTCCCTGGTTGCAGCCGGCACGGAACAGGATCGGCATCACGTCCCGCCGGAAACTCGGCCCGTCGGCAGCCATTCCCTGCGCGGTGACCAGCAACAACAGCAGGATCGACTTGCGTACCATTGTTTCACTCAGTCCTTGACCGCCGGGTCCACTCGCAAGACGCCGTTTTCGGTGAGTTGACGAATCGACTGGCCAGCTTCCTGGAAGGTCAACTCGCAACGCATTTGCGCATACCGGCCCAGCAATGCCTCTCCACTGGCCCTGAGCTTGAAGACGATCTTCTTGTCGTCGGGGCCGAGCAGGTACTGGTCACCAACCAGGGAAACCCCCTTGGGGATTCCAACCAGCCTGGCACGAGCCGGTTGCTTGAACGGCTGCAAGTGTTTGACATCGCAATGAATCTCGGTGACCTGTCCGCGCCGCACGGCACCCGGCTTGAACTTCAGTGCGACATAGGGCGAGCCCACGGCCAGTTCGATCACGTTGGACGAGACGCGAACCCGACCCACGCCCGAGTAGGCATCGCCCCCCGTCGTGGTGGCGTTCATGGTCATCTTCCACGTCCCCGGGGTGGCTCGCGGGGAAGCGCTCAACGAGTACTCCACCTCGGACTTCTCGGGTGGAATTGTCACGGCACCGCCACCGGAGACGCCGTTGGGATACCAATCCGGCTGAATGTCGATGGCGCCCTGGAATCCATTCTGACGACGGACCGACACCTTCAGCTTGAGTTCTCCGGACTGGGAAATCGGGATGCTCGGCTGCTCCAACTCGACTGTAAAAGGCGAACTGTCGATCACTCCCAGGGCAAACTGCATCAGGTGGGCGTGGTGCCACGAGCGTCCACCCGAGTGATTGATAAAGGGGATATAGGCCTGTGACGTCGCATGGATCTTGCCTTCGCCCTCGGTTCGAACAAGATCAATGGAAAACAGGCAAGCCTGCGGCCTGGTCCCGGGGGCAGCAACAAATTGAACGGGCACGCCGTTCATGCCGGGTTGAAAGAGGGGAGCCGTCATCGTGACGCCGTCGGGGAGACCCCGGGGGACCAGCCGCAGGGGGCCATCATAGGCATTCCCTCGCTCCGGCGCGATGTAGACATTCGTGGTCCAGCGATTGTTCCGAGGGACGATGAAACCGGCTGTGCGATTGATCTCGAAACGATCGTTCGCCCAACTCACCGTGTGCGTGTGAATCACGTCCTGCGCCGGTTCAATCTCGACCCGATACACAAATCGCTCACCTCCCAGGCCACGCATGTCGGCGATCCCGAGAAGGTACTCGCCATCGTGTCGTGGAGCGAAAATGACGCTGGGGTCCAGCAACTCCGGACGTTGCAAACTGTTTGGGACAACAGGCTTGCCGCGGTCAGCCCACGTTGCATCGTCGGCTTCCATTTCATTTTTCTCGTCGCTCACGTGACGAAACCAGATCCTGGTGTCCAGCGGACTCCCCAGCCCGCGGGCAAACACGCGAACCCGATAGCGTTTCTTCTTGTCGACGGAGAACCGAAAGACGTCCTGTTGGCCTGGTCGGGCAATGATCCCGTTGAGAGCTGCCGGCAATGCCTGGACCGGTGTCACCTGGTCGGGTTTCTCCAGGACATTGGGATACGACGAAACTCGCAACGGCAATCCCGATGGAGGCTGTTCCGGCTTCGGGCCAGGAAACAATGTGAAGTCCCCCGGTTTTTCAGGCAGCGTGACGACCTGCTGCGTCGTGCCACCGGGGTCGCCCAGCAAACGCAACCGGGTCGCCGCCCCCGCCCGACCACCCAGGGGATACGCGATCAGCGGCCTCTGGAACCCACCGACATGGGCACGGTAATAGATCCAACGACCGGCCTTGAACAGTTGTTGGCGAATATGAATGAAGTACGTGCCCTCGTGCGGGGCAATCAGCGAAGCAATCGGATCCTGGACGTGCAGATCGCTGTCATCCTGTTCCACCAGGACTTTCCCGTCCTGGTCCAGGATCCGAACCATCAAATCGTATTCCGATTCGGCATACGCCTTGTCGCACAACCGAACCGAATCGATTTCGACGGACAGTCTTTGGCCTTTCTCCAACTGGACACGAAAATAATCGTCGTCGAGTTCGCGGGTGACCTTGATCTGGCCGGCAATCGTGCAACTCAGCGGGATCTCCTGGGCGGTTTTCAACGAGTTGTTCGGTTGGACGATGGCCTTGTCGTTGGCCGTCACAACGGTCTCACCGCCCCTGTAGGTCACCTCGAATCCACCTCGTTCCAATTCCGGGACAATGGGAAACGGACCCACCCAGAATGTTGCGACTGTCGAGAGTGTCTCGGCGGTGCGAAGCCGCAGAGCGTGCTCGCCCAACGGACAGTCCGCCGCGATCACAAACCGGCACTTGACCCGGTCGCGAACGATGCCGCCATGATGCAGGCTGACGTTTCGTTTTCGGGGCGGCATGTCTTCAAAGTCGATGGCCTTGATGCCCGGCCGGTAAAACAGGACCTCTTTCGGATTCCTGATGTCCCGTCCTTCCAGAATCACCTCGACGGTGGTGCCCCGTTGGCCACTACGTGGCCGCAGCAATTCGATGTCACGTTGTTGCGCGGCAAATCCACGACCGCTCAGGCACGACACGCACACGAGCAAGGCGGAGACGATGGTGCTGGTCAGAGTGGGCTGCATGTGTGATTCAATTCCACTCGTTCCACCAGCGACGACAGGCGATTGTGTCACGCCAGCCAACAGGGAAGCGGTTTTGCGTTATGCCAGTAGACCTTTGACCAGTTTCCCACCTTTGACGATCTCGATCGGCCGCGTGCCGAAGGCCAAAAGCTCGTTGTTGGCATCGATCCCCAGTTGGTGATAGACGGTGTACAAAAAGTCTTCGAGAGCCACGGGATTCTTGGCCGGCTCGGAAGCCGTGGCATCCGACGCACCGTAAATTTGCCCACGGGTCACACCACCGCCGGCAAGCAACATCGAGTAGCTCCGCGCCCAGTGATCGCGACCGTTGCTGGAGTTCACACGTGGTGTCCTGCCAAATTCGGTCGTGACCATCACCAGCGTGTCATCCAACATGCCCCGTTGATCGAGGTCTGCCAAAAGCCCGGCAATCGCATGATCCAGAGCGGGCGCCTTGTCGGTGAAGGCATTTCGAATGTCGACATGACTGTCCCAGCCGTCGTAGCGGACGGTCACGAACCGGACTCCGGCTTCCACCAACCGCCTGGCCATCATCAACCGGCCACCGATCGCTGCCGGTTGGCGGCGGTAATTGAGAATGTAGCCGTGCCCGTAAAGGTCACGGATCTTCTGCGGCTCCGTCTCCAATGAAAACGCGGCCTTGGCGGCGGGCGAATTCAGCAGCGTGTAGGCTCGCTGATAGAATTCGTTCATCGTTCCGAGTTGCGTGTCATCAACGCCCTGGCTCCGTAGCCGCGATTCCAGGATGGCTCGGGCGCGGCGACGCCGCTCGAACTGCCGCTCTGAAACTCCATCGGGCAAGGAGAAGTCCTTGACCTTGAATTCTCCACGTCCACCCGGATCGGCATTCAATTCAAATGCACCGAACTTGCTGCTCAGGTGACCGGTCCCTCCGGTGCTCGACACCTTGTTGGGAATGGCAACATACGGGGGCATGTTCTTCCGCGAGCCAAATTGCTGAGAAACAACCGCCCCCATTTGAGGAAAGTCCATCACGGTGGTCGGCAGGTACCCGGTGAACAGGTGGTAAGCGGCCTGGCCGTGATCGGGGATCTTGCAATGCATCGAGCGGATGACAGTCATCTTGTCGGCGACAGCGGCCATCCGCGGAAAATTCTCACTGAAATGGTCACCGCGTTTCGTCCTGACAACGTCAAACGATCCCCGGTAATCCGTCGGTGCCTCCGGCTTGGGGTCCCAGGATTCCTGAACCGAGAATCCACCCGTCAGGTA
>CAZYAZ010000088.1:0-18580 GCA_964646205.1 uncultured Planctomycetaceae bacterium
ACACGTGGGGATTGTGACAGGTCACACAGGTCATCGACTTACTTTGTTGGAAGCATTTGCTGACTGCCAGCCGGGACAGTTGGTTGTTTGAATGAACGCCGACCTGGTTTTGTTCCTCCAGGGGATCGAGCTTGATGTAATCAGCGAGACGCTTGCCGGGTCGAAACATGAACGACGGCTCGATTGGCTCTCCCGCACCGGAATGGCACTGCTTGCACAAGTCGATGTGCCTCTCACGATCGAATGTTTTCGGATTGGCAATGTGCTGAGCCGGAGAATTCGGATGCTCGCGATGATAGGCCACATGATTGCGACCCGGGCCGTGACATTTTTCGCACGAGACTCCCAGGACAAAGTTGTCTCGGAAGTAACGGTTGTCCGCGTTGGCCTCAACTTTCTTCGACTGAAAATACGTCGAGTGACACTCGAGACAACGCGGGGAAATCGGCCGATCGAACCGTACCTGGCCATCCATGTACCCCGGACTGTTCTGCCATCCACCGGCGTCCGTCAAGTAGGAGATCGGCAATTGAAACAGCGAGTTTTTCTTCCAGAACAGATAGGTTTGGCCCAACTTGCCACTGCCAGTGACAATGTCCATGCGTTCGGTCTGAGTCCAGTCGATGACAAACCGCTCCCTGACGGCGGTCTGAAAGAACTCGCCGTCGTGGGCCTCCATTCGGAAATGCAGCTCGGGATTGCGAGTCTCGAGCAAATTCTTCCCTGGCGAAAAATCGCCGAGGATGCTGTCTGCCGTTGCCCGTTGCGACGTCAAGTGGTGTGCCGTGTGCCGGAAGCTCTCGAACTTCCCCGCATGGCATTCCCGACACGCCACGGCACCGACAAATGGAGGCGGTCGGCCGGGCGGACCGGTATCGGCCCCACTCTGAGAGAAACCGGACCACCAGAACACCAAGACCGCCACGGCAATCAACACGGAACAGGAAACGGCCAACCGTGTTTTCTTCGAGACGACCAGTCGGCGTCCTGAGAACGGTCCCGGCCGCTCACCATTCTCAGTCATCGGTGTTCTCCGTTGCACGAACCCTTGGCCCATTATGACCAATCGTCATCTTGGGCATGTCATCTCAATCAACCCGGACCAGTCGATGATTTCAGCCACCTTTGGACCCTACTTCCGACGCATTCCGCCACGAACTCCAGCACTGTTTGGACATCGCGGTTCAATTCTATCGAGAATTCTACGATCTGCGATGGGCAATCCTTCTGAGAATGTCGTCCACAGCGTTCCCCGGACAATCAACGAGCGAATCGATGGTTTTTTTCGCGAGAGAGTGGCGTTCTCCGGCCAACTCGACTTCAGAGACAACGTGATGTCGAAACTGAAACGCTTCAAAAGTCACTGGATCGCTGTGGCCAGGGCGTCAGGACTTCTTTCAGTCGCTCTCTGGTTCAACGGGCTCCAGGACCACGGCCCATTGGTCAGTCTCCCGGTTGCAGGATTTTGTCCAACAATCGGTTCAAATTGACGGACCGGTGTTCCACCGACGATCGGCGCTCGCTTGAACCACCCGGGGACATCCCCGTGTGAGGATGTCGACCACGAGCCCAGCCGCCGTGCCAGGCCTCCCCGTACGAGCACACAGGAGTGCAAGCCCCAACAGTGCCCAGAATGGCTATACTTGGTGATCGCGAGATTGTCAGACAATCGAGGTGTTCCACTCCAACACGTGCTCCCACGTTGCGGAAAGCCGAGACAAACAGCAATGACCAGACACTGCACCGAGTTGCGTTTTGGCCGGGTCAGTTGGCTCGTTGCATGTCTGTGCGCGATGGGTGCAGCGGCGGTCGGGCAGACCACCAACGCGACCAAACCTCAACAACCGACCAGGCCAGTTGCCGTGCAGACGACCGGCAGTGATTCAAAGCTTCCGACGCTCGACGAGCTGAAACTCTCCGGGGCACTTCAGTCCAGTTACCGGAAGCGGTTGCCACGTTCTGTTGGCACCGGACCACCCAAGCCCCAACTCGCAACGTTCCGAAAAGGCATCGAGCCACTCCTGAAGAAGACCTGCATTGGATGTCACGGACCCAAGAAACAGGAAGGCAATATTCGAATCGACAACCTGAATCCCGATCTCCTGCATGGGGACGACGTGGATTGGTGGCTCGAGATCGCTGCCGTGTTGACCAATGGTGAAATGCCTCCGGCGGACGCCCCCAAGCTGAATGACAAGGACCGCGGCCGGATCATTGAATGGCTGTCTTCGGAGATCCAGGTCGCATCAGCAGTGCGACGCGTCAAGCAGGGGCACTCGTCGTTCCGGCGAATGACTCGTTACGAATACAACTTCGCCCTGCAGGACCTGTTGCAGCTTCCCTTCAACTTCGCCAAGGATTTGCCTCCCGAGGCCAACTCCGAAGACGGTTTTCAGAACAGCTCCGAGAACCTGCAAATGTCGGTCATCCAGTTCGGGTCGTACCGCAAGTTGGGTCGCAAGGCCCTGCTGAGAGCCACGGTGCGAGGAAAACGGCCGGAGTTGATCTTCTGGGGCGTTTCCATGAAGGCCGCCTCGGCCGATCTCTGGGCCAAGCAGCAACAGCAACTGGAGAAGACCAGGCAGAAACACAAGGACAATCCGGAAAAGCTGAAACAGGAACTCAAACGCCAAACCGCCAGGTTCCGGGCTCGTCTCAATGGCACTCACTACAAGAACCTGAGTACCGGCGTGGCTGCCAGGGCGTCGTGGAGTTACGGGGGAGCAAAATACGCGTGGAAATCGACCCGGAAAAAACCCGGGGTTCCCGCGGTTTCTGACCAGGTTGCCGTCATTCCCACCAGGCAAAAACTGATCATCGAACTCGGAAACCTGGTTCCCGACCAGGGGACGCTTCGGGTTCGCGTTCGTGCCTCGAAGACAGCCATCGAGGCCAACCGCATTCCCAGCCTCCAACTGGAATTTGGCTGGCAAGCCAGTAACGACTCCCACGCCTCGGTGAGAATCAGCGGCCAAGACCTTGCCATCGATGCCGCGCCGGGCAAACCACGTTTTTACCAGTGGGACCTTCCCCTGAGTGAAATCTACCCGCGGAACCTGATGCGCAAGACCCAGAAAATGGGAGCCCTGCCGAGTCCATCCGAGTTCATCAAGCTGGTCAACAGCTCGATCTCCCAGGGCGACATCCAGGTTGATTACGTGGAGATCACGGCACCCATCTACGAAGAGTGGCCACCAGCCTCGCACACGCGAATTTTCATCGACAGCAAGAACCGTGCTGACGAGACAATCTATGCACGAGAGGTCTTGTCGACCTTCATGTCGCGTGCCTGGCGACGCCCGGCGAAGGCTTCAGAGGTCGACCAGAAACTGGCCCTGTTCAGCAAGATCCGTCCCAGTTGTGACGATTTCCAGGAAGCCATGGTCGAGGTCCTGGCCACGGTGCTCTCATCACCCAAGTTCCTTTACCTGGTTCCTCCAGGCGGACCCCAGCAGAAAACGGGAGAGCGGCTGGCTGCCTGGGAACTGGCCACTCGTCTTTCGATGTTCCTGTGGTGCAGTACGCCCGACGAGGAACTCCTGGGCCTGGCGGCGAAGGGACAATTGGCCAACCGCGAGGTCCTGTCCGGACAGGTCAAGCGGATGCTGGCCGACCCGAGAAGCCGACGATTCTCCAGGCACTTTGTGCGCCAGTGGCTGGGCATGCAATTGCTGGATTATCTGAACGTCGACAAGAAGGTGTACCGCCAATTTGACCCGTCATTAAAAGAAGCGATGCAAGAAGAACCCATCGCCTTTTTCCACGACGTTCTGCAACGCAACCACAGCGTGCTGGATTTCATCCATGCCGATTACACGTTCGCCAACGAACGACTCGCCAGGCACTACGGGTTGAATGATGTCCTGGGAAATCACTTCCGCCGCGTGACACTCGAGCCGCAGCACAGGCGAGGCGGACTGCTGACCCAGGCCGGCCTGCTGGCCATGAATTCCGACGGCAAGGATTCGCATCCGCTGAAACGTGGAATCTGGATGCTGGAGAGCCTGCTGAACGATCCGCCGCCACCGCCACCACCGGCCGTGCCCGAGATCGATCTGGCCGACCCCGAGATCGCCAAGCTGACCCTGAAGGAGCGTATAGAAGATCACCGCAACCACGCTGCGTGCCTGTCGTGCCACGCGAAAATTGACCCGTGGGGAATCGCTTTTGAAAACTACGATGCCGTGGGAAGTTGGCGCAGCCAGGTCAAAGGAAAACCGGTCGATGCCTCCAGCCTGCTGTTCAACAAGCAGAAACTCGACGGTATGGATGGACTGAAGCGATACCTGCTGGCAAATCGACAGGACCAATTTGCCCGGGCGATGGTCCACAAGCTGATGACCTACGCGCTGGGCCGTCCCCTGAAATTCGGTGACCGCTCAAGCGTTGACCAGATCACTGCCGATCTTCGCAAGCAGGGGGATGGACTTGCTACAATGATCACGCTAATTGTCGCCAGCGAATTGTTTCAGTCGAAGTAAACCAGGCAGCACTGGCTACTGAACGAAAGACAACTGACATGAATTCCTATCTCGGATCGCTCGACCGCCGCAGGTTCCTTCATGGTTCCGGAGTTGCTCTTGCGCTGCCGTGGTTCGAGACGTTTTCCAGGTTCGCCGGCGCTGCCGAATCGACCAAACAGAAAAGCCGACTGGCCTGCATCTACATGCCCGACGGCGTGCCGATGCCACTGGCCAAGGATCCGGCCCACAAGGACTGGGCATGGTTTCCTCATGGAAGTGGAAAGAAATACACGTTCACAAAATGCCTGGAACCACTGCAGCCCCTCCGCGATGAACTGACCGTGTTGTCCGGCCTGTCTCATCCCTCGGTGCGCAGCATCCACGGCCACTCCAATGCCGATCAGTTCCTCACGGCGGCGGCCACCGGACCCCGGGGCGGGTACCGGAATTCGATCTCGCTCGACCAGGAATTCGCTTCACACGTTGGAGACCAGACCCGCTTCTCGTCGCTGGTGCTGTCGACTGATGGTGGCACGGGAACTCCGCGGGGTGCCCACACCCTGTCGTTCAATCGCAGCGGCCGGGCCATCCCGGCCGAGCACAGGCCCAAACAGATCTTCGACATGCTGTTCGTCAAGAGTGATGGCGACGCGGCACGTCGGCTGGCACTGAGTCAAAGCACCCTCGACGACCTGCTGGCCGATGCACGTTCATTGCGTCGAACGCTGTCCGGAAACGACCAGAAAACACTCGACGAGTACCTCCAGTCTGTACGCGATACCGAGATCAAGGTCGAAAAGGCCAAGCGTTGGATGAACATCCCGCTTCCCAAGGTCGACGTCGATCACCTGAAACTCGACATCACGCCCGAGGACCCGCGTGTGTACCTGCAGACGATGTTCGAGCTGATCTATCTCGCATTCAAAACCGATTCCACGCGGATCGCGACATTCCAGCTTGGCCGAGAAAACGGCATTGGCGTCAGCGACTATCTCGCCAGGGCGGTTGGATTCAACCTGACGCACCAACTCTCGCACAACACAAAAAATCCCGGCGGCTGGAAGAACTTCGGCGTCTACTGTCGATTCCTCAGTGAAGAACTCGGGCGTTTCTTTGCCAAGCTGAAAGGGACTCCCGAACCCGGCGGCAAGGGCAACATGCTGGACAACACGCTGCTGTTGTTCGGATCCGCCTCCAGCGCCTTCCACCTCTCTCGCAACTACCCACTGATCCTGGCCGGTGGAAAGAACATGGGCTTCAAGCACGGGCAGTACCTCAACTACGCGGGTGACAACCCGGCGGGCGGCCCGTGGAACGGTGGCAGAGAACCGTGGCAGAAGGAGATCACTCACGACGACATCCCCCTCTCGAATCTCTTTGTCACCATGCTCCAGCGGCTGGGCGTCAGCACCAAAAAGTTCGCCGACAGCACCGGCACACTGGACGCCGTCTAGCGACGTACCGAAATTCTATTCCGCCCGATCCCCAGACATCACCTTTTGAAGTTGTCCACATGAACGAGCTTCAGCTGAACCGCCGACAGGCCCTCATCGCCAGCGGACTGGGCACCATGAGCCTTGGCATGCCGGGCATGGTCATGGGCAGTGACAAGGTGGACGCCTCGGGCAAGGCCGTCGCATCCAACAAGTGCTGCATTTTTGTCCTGCTGTGTGGTGGGCCGAGTCATGTCGACACCTGGGACATGAAGCCCGAGGCACCGCTGGATTTCCGTGGGCCGTACCAGCCGGTCTCGACCCGGGTCCCGGGGATGCAGATCAACGAGATGCACACCCAGTTGGCCCAGTTGACCGACCAGTTCACGCTGATCAATTCGATGTCGCATCCGGGTGCGATCAGCAATCACTTCGACGCGATGCACAACCTGCTCAGCGGTCAGTCTGACCGCCGTGTGCAGCAGGGCAGGCCCAACGACCAGCCCTACATGGGTTCCTTCATTGCCAAGCACAAGCCCAGCACGCGGAACTTCGTTTCCAATGCCTGGCTGATCAAGTGCGTGGGACCTCCGGTCTTCTGTGCACCCAACATTGGCATCGGCGGCTACCTGGGGTCGGCCTACGCACCGGTGTTTGTCGGTTCGGCAAAGAACCATCCGGCGATGGCGAACTTTGAGCCGCCGCGGATCTACAACTCGTACGACGAGGACCGGTTCGAAGAGCGCAAGTCGCTGCTCGCGGGCCTGGAATCCACCAGCCTGGACACCGACGAGAAGGTCAGAGACTGGTCCGACCTGAGAGAAAAGACCTACGACGCCCTCACCCGTCAAGAGGGCCGCCAGGCATTTGACATGAGCCGTGAACCACAAAGTGTTCGTGACCGCTATGGCATGCATCCACTCGGACAGAACCTGTTGCTCGCCCGCCGGATGGTGGAGTCGGGCGTCCGTTTCGTGACAGTCAACGGTTGGACGGGCCAGGCCGATCACGACAAGAAGGGCCCACCGAGCAGCAGTTGGGACATGCACGGTGGCAACATGGGCATGGGCGACGCGTTCGGCACCGGCTCCTACGGCATGGGATTCTGTTTGCCCCGACTCGACCAGGCACTCTCCGGGCTGCTTTCGGACCTCAGCGAGCGGGGCATGTTGGAAGACACGCTGGTTGTTGTGACCGGCGAATTTGGCCGCACGCCATTTGTATTGAAGCAGAACCCACCCGGTCGACAGCACTGGCCAAGATGTTTCTCCTCGATCCTCGCCGGCGGCGGCATTGCCGGAGGCAATGTCTACGGCAAGTCCAACAGGAAGGGCGAGTACCCGACGAGGAACCGTGTCCGGCCCGAGGAACTGGCCGCGACGGTCTATCACGCCCTGGATATCCCCATCAACGACCCAAAGGACGCCAGCGGTATTTCCCAGTCGCTGACAACGGGCAAGCCGATCCTGGACCTGTTCGGCTAACCGCCGAAAACACCCCTCCGGAATGGTCGGAAGGCTGTCGCATGATCCGCCACGACGCTCAAGCCACCCATCGACAAGAGCACCGCTCGCAAACGTCGCGACGCCGGTTTCTCGCCGCTTCGGGTGCCGGGCTGATGGGACTGCCGGGCAGCTTCGCGGTTCAACCGGCGTTGTCGGCCGAGAACGGGCCACTCAACTCCGAGGGAACGGCCAAGTCGACCATCCTGATCGTGCTCGCCGGTGGAGCGTCTCATATTGATACGTGGGACATGAAACCCGATGCCCCGGCAGAGATCCGTGGCGAGTTCCAACCGATTGAAACCTCCTCGCCGGGTGTCCGGCTGTGCGAGCATCTTCCGTTGACGGCCCAGCACGCTCATCGCCTGGCGGTTGTCAATTCCGTCGACGGGACCGACCCCACGAATTCGCACCTGGGTTATTACTACCATCTCACCGGACACAAGCTCGATCCCCGCACAATCAACGTCCCGGCCGAGCGACGGCAGCAGCGCGACGACTGGCCGTTTATCGGATCGGTCGTCTCGGCCAAGCTGCCACAACGTGGCGTCTTGCCAAATGCCATCTCCTATCCCTGGACTCCCGACGGGCCTGCCGATCTTCGCGCCGGGCAATTTGCGGGTCGGCTGGGCATCGAACACGATCCGTTGTGCCTCACCGGGAAAGTCGAGGAACCGCTCAAGTTCCAGGCCCCGGCGTTGGTTCTCAAGGACGGATTGTCCGCAAAGACATTGCTGCATCGCCGCGCGTTGCTGAATGAACTCGACCAAACCCGACGCGAGTTCGAACAGCACCGCGAAACGCAGGTCTGGCAGCGACACCAGGACCGGGCGTTCTCGCTCCTGTCATCCGCGGCCACAACTCGCGCGTTTGACCTGACCCGCGAACCGGAAGAACTTCGTGAACGATACGGAAAGACAATCAATGGCATGGGCCTGCTGTTGGCACGACGGCTTGTCGAAGCCAAGGTCCCATTCGTGACACTTTTCTGGATGCCGGATCGGGCCCGCGCCAAGAAACTGAAATGCGCGAGTGCCGGCGGTTGGGACACGCACGGCAACAATTTCGAGTGCCTCAAGAAAATGTTGCTGCCCGAGTTCGACCAGTGTTTTTCAGCCTTGCTGGAAGATCTCACCGATCGCGGCCTGCTCGATTCCACCCTGCTGCTCGTCACCAGTGAAATGGGACGCAAGCCAAAGATCGGCGATCCGCGATCAGGCGGTGTTTCGGGAGCAGGCCGGGACCACTGGACATACTGCCTCACGGACTTGCTCGCCGGTGGAGGCATTCAAGGCGGACAAACCTACGGCACCAGCGACAAGCACGCCGGCTACCCGGCCGACCAACGGGTCACGCCATCCGACATCGCCAAAACTGTCTACCACGCGATGGGCATCCACGATCTCTCCGCGACCGACAACCAGAATCGCCCCTACAACCTGCAAGAGCATGGGCGTCCGCTACTGGAATTGTTGTAGCGGTGGAGCCGGCAACGTCTGGCTGAACGAGGGAACCGACCCCGCCACCCCGCTCGTGGTGTGGAGTCTCTGACCTAACCCGTGTTCGCCGGACGCCTACGGAACCGGGCGCATCAAACTCATTTCGCCAATCTTGACATTGGCGCCACTTATCTTGAGAAACACCGGTCCGCGGGAAGAGATGTTCGTCATTTTGTGAGCATACTTTCCGACCAGTGCGGACTCTCGTTCATCGTACCCATCAAACCCCGCATAAACTTCGACTTGCTGGGAGTCGAAATAGAACGTGTACCAGATGTGTCTTCCGGCGTTCTCTGACAGCGGAACATCGAACCACCTGCCTGGCAGGCGTTTACCATCCTGGTGCCAGTAGGTCCGCAGGGGATCGGTTTTCTTGCCGGCAGCCGAAAAGTCATGGGCAAACCAGAATCCCGAATCGCTAATGCTGATCGGGACGACACCAGTTCTGATACCACACTCAAAGGACGCTTTCCGGTCCGCATCAAGCATGGCGATGTGTGCCCGCAGTCGGTACCGCCGGTCACCTGAACCACTGAGGAGGTCATCGAAACGACTCATCGAAACGAGCGTGGCATTAGGTCTCTGACCAATCAACAGCCAGCCGTCACGGACTTTTGGCAGCATGCCGCTGCTGCCGCTTGTCGCCTCAGACCACTTACTGTAATCCAAATGATCGCCTGAAAAATCATCTGTCAGTACACCCGGCTTCACTGCCGGCCCATCCAGAATCTTCTCCAGGCCAATGTCATCCCAGAACACGGGTTTCCCTGCGCCTTTGATAGGCCAGTTGAGAGTTGTCCTGATGGAAACAACTGCCGTATCGGCCCCAGGCGGCGCTGTGAATGTTGTCTCCAATAAAGTCGATTTGCTTACGGGGCGAGATTTTCCCAGCCGTCGGTAGTTGGGTTCCGGCCAGATCGTTTTGCCAGCCGACTTGAAACGCACGTCCGTACTGAAAAGACGCGTCCTGGGTCCAGGAGGAACCGTATATCTTCCCCGAACAGCCAGTTTGTATCTTGTCCCTGGCTTCACCCGGATGTTTTGAGAGAGTGTTCCCGTGCCATGGGCGGCAAAACTGCCGCTACGGGAGCCTCCCTTCACAACCTTGATTGCCCCGCTTGTTTCCCATGCTGACAGGTCCCCTGTTTCAAAGCTGCCGTTGGCCAGCAGGTTGTTCCGCACAGGATGGTTCAACATGAACAACTGGGTCCGTGCCGACTGGTGAAGAGGAGTCCCACGCGAGAACTTCTGCCAGAAGGCAACCGCATCTTCTCTGCTGCCTCGCCCGAGAAGGTGCTTTGTTATCCGGTCGCACAAGCCGTCGAGCATGGTTCGCATGTCGCTGAATTCAGTGACATGCGCGAAATACGACATGTAATTGGCCGTTGTGACGACCTGGTTGATATTTGGGTATGCACGCAACTGCCTCCGGTATGACTGTTTCATGTCCTGCAGTTGGGCAAGCTCTTCTGCCAATTCCGTTGCGCGTTCAAGCGATTCTGTAGCCTCGCTGTAGATCTTTTCTTGTCGGAGTGTGTACTTGATCCTGCCCAGCAGGAATGTCCGGTAATACTTCCACGCATCTGCCACACGTGTCACTCTGAATTCGTCTGCCTCAGTGCCTGCCGCCTGTTCTGCCGCAACAATCTGTTTATCCAGAAAGCTGACGTCATCGATGGAGTAGTGATCAAATTCATCGTGGTCTTCTAACCAGCCAACCCACTGGTACCCCAGGAACCTGCGGTTGGTGCCCCTGCGGTCATAGATTTTTTCGAGCCGATCCCAGAATGCCTTCATGGGTTGAGCGGCGGCTCCGAACCAATCTCGGCAGTAAGCCCCCATGATCTCGTCGGGGTCGGCATTCACGTTCCACATCAGTTCCTGCATGTAGCGGTATTTCGGACCGTCAAACGACCAGTTGCCGCCGACTTCTGAAACATGGGCTATGGCTCCCAGTTTCTCGTGTCCCCATTTCAGAAAATCCCGCATCGCGTGCGGAAAATGGCGGAAACCGACGAATGAGTTGCCGTAGGCGTAAGAATACAAGCTGACCGAATCAGTTTTCTTCTGCCATTGCCGGGCCAGGTCCAGGTGGCTCTCGAGATACACAGTGACCATGACGGAGATATTCTTCTCGAGCCCAAAACGGGGCGGCGCCGCCGGTGCACCATAGGCGAGGGTTGCGATCTTCTTGTCCGGATGGGTCCTGGCCACTTCCTTGGCGACCTGGTTCACCCAGTGCCAATATCTTTCCGATACCGTGTAGGCCGGGTCCGCAGTCGCGGTGAATCTCTTGCACAAGTCGCATTCGCACCAGCCGGATGAGTCGTTGTGTCCCATGGATACCGTGGGCACATCCGGGCGCTTGGCAAAGTACTCGCGGGCATACGCGACGGCGTGTTGAACCGTCTGTGGGTTCGACATGCAGATCTGCCAGCCGTTGCCGTAGTCCCAGTGCCATCGTCCTCGTCGTTGGCCACGCTGAAGAGCTTCTCGCAACTTGGCGTGCTCTGGATGGGTGCCTTTCATCAGGCTCTGTGCCCGGCTGTCAGAAACCGTGAAAAGCGAAAACCACTCCGGGTGCTGCAGGTAATCCTTCCTGGTGAAGATCGCCTGGAATTCGTGGCTCCCGAAAGATCCTCCCCCTTCGGGCCTTCCCCTGAGATACCGGCGGTTCTTGTCAAAGTAATACATGCCCAGGTTGCCGCGGCTGAGGTAATGCGGTTCGTGTTTCTGATTCAATGCTTGGTCAACCATTAGGGTCGGCATCGAAGGCACGATCTCACCGTAGACGGCGTCCGGAAAGAGCCATCGCACGCCGGCAAACTGTCCCAGGAATTCTTCAACCGCCCAGCGTGAGGAATTCAATCGGATCCCGGACAGGACAAGATGGTGCTCTCCATCCACTGTCATGTGCTTGAGTAGAAACCCGTCGGCATACAGGTCCTTGATCTCTGGCGCATGTTTCAGGGCAAACGCATCAGGACCGACATGAATTGTCACCGCGCCAGCAGCCGCCCCGCGGCCGGGAGCGATCTTTCGACCGGTAACCCGGGAGAGGTAATCACACAGATCGGCAGCCGCGTCCGAGTGAACCTGGCCCTTTGCACTCAACACGCTGGGCAGGGGGCTATTCGGGGAAATGACTGTAACAACCGCTGCACCAGAAACGGCCGGAAAAACAAAGCTACAAAAGGCGGCTGCTATTGGCAGCCACTGCCATGTGACACCACGGGTTTCTGGTCGATTCATTTTGGCTTGCTCTTTCGGTTGGCAGATTGCCTCGATAATTTGCACCCGCTTATCGTGCATTTCACCGAGTCCCTTGCCAAGTGACGCGGCTCATAGCAACTTCCGCCGCCAATCATCGGTGGACACTACAGTTTCCCGGACCCAGCCCCGGCGTTCAACCCGTTGGATCCGAACCACGGCCCACAGAGGTCGATCGCCACAACACACCGCAGCGGAATGCGCTGCAGCAACCCGCCGTTTGGCCTCGCACGGGGGGGCGCAAGCCGGTTTCCCGCAAATGAAACACCCCCCCGTGGCGCAGGGGGTCGCGAGCGGATGCACCTCGGTGCGCCCCCGCTCACATTGTTGCCATGCCCGGAGCCACCTCCCCGGCCTAACGATCCCAATCCCAGAACACTACAATCGCTTCTCATGTCCTGTCGCCGTGCCGCGTCTCTCCGACAGACCGGACATGACGTCAAGCCACCCGTCACACCATTCGGTGTGTCCCCGAGTCTCCTGATGCCGAAACTCGCCACCAACGGACAAACAATCGTCACGCCGTCGTCGGACGGCGGCGTCGCGGCGACCATCAACATCCTGATGAGCCTCCTGGATCGGGTCGTCAGAGAACAGGTGGGCGAGTCGCTGGCCGAGACCATGGACCAGATCCGCAGCCTGTCTGCCGGACGTCGCGCCGGTGCCCCATTGGCCGAGGCTCGACTGATGGACGTCCTTGGGGCACTGGATCGCTCCGAAATGCGATCGGTCATCCGTTGGCTGAGCCTGTTCTTCGACCTGGCCAACGTGGCGGAGGACCAACAACGAATCACCGTCCTCAAGTCCAGAAGCGTGGTCGCGCGGGCAACGGGCGAGGAGCGGTCCGAGTCCATCGACGCGGCCATCCGCCAATTGCGTCGCCATGGACTCGACGCCAACGACATGCAGCAGTGGCTCGACCGTCTCTGGATCGAACCGGTCTTCACCGCCCACCCGTCCGAAGCGAAGCGTCGCACCACGCGGCAATTGCTCAGACACGTCCGCGAACTACTCCCCGGCTTGTCTGGCGACGACTCACGTGATGTGGAGCGAGAACTCCTGGCCAACCTGACAGTCCTCTGGCAATGCGATCTCGTGCGACCGGACCGCCCGCCCGTGATGAGCGAGGTGAGTCGTGGCGTGTACTTCACGTCGACACTCTGGGATGTCGTCCCGAAGACCTACCAGGATTTTCGACGCGCCCTGGCGGCCAGCTACCCTGAACACGACTTCACGCTCCCTCGTGTCCTGTCCTTCGGCACATGGATCGGCGGTGACCGGGATGGCCACCCGTTTGTGACTCCCGACATCACCCGACAGACGCTCTCGAGGCTGAGACGCTCCGCTCTCGAGGGACACCTGGCCGAATGCCGCAGGATCCACAACCAACTGGTCATGTCAGAACAGCAGGTGGCCACAAACGAATCACTGCAGGTACAGATTGACGACAGTTGTGAACGATGGCCCGCTTTGGACGCCGCGCTGTCCCCCGTCTCCAAAACCGAGAGTTACCGCCGTTTTCTTCGGATGATCGAGTTCCGACTTCGGCACACACTCGAGGCAAATTCCACGACCGACCGCTCCGACGCAGCCTACGAGGATTGCGAGGCGTTTCGGGACGACCTGCACACCCTGCGTGACAGCATCGTGACACACCGGGGCCGTCGTATTGCCGACCAATTCCTTCAGCCGTGGATTGACCAGGCCACTGTCTTCGGCTTCCACTTCACGTCACTCGACATCCGGCAAAACTCTGATGTGCATCAGCGTTGTATCGAAGAACTCATTGCCCTCCAGGACACGCCCCAAACCATCCCCGAATTCCTTTCAAACCCAGCCCAGGTCACCGCTATCCAACTCGACAGTCTCTCCGAGTCCAGCCGGGAGGTCCTGGAGACATTTCTACTCCTGGTGGACGAATACGGTGCGTGGGGCAGTGCGCCGATCGGTGGTTACATCATCAGCATGACGCACTCGCCGCTGGACGTGTTGACAGTCCAGTGGTTGTGGAACACCGCCTGGGCCATCCGCCATGACGGTGACGCGTCACCGCCGTTCCTACCGATCATCCCGCTGTTTGAGACGATCGAGGACTTGCGCAAGGCCTCCTCGATCCTCGACAACCTGTTCCAGGTTCCCACCTACCGTCAAACCCTCGCCGACGCGGACCATGACCACCAGATTGTCATGGTCGGATATTCCGACAGCACCAAGGATGGTGGCTATCTGTCCGCCTGCTGGGAATTGCACCTGGCACAACACGAGATGGCCCGTGTGGCGGCCCAGCACGGCATCTGCATGACCGTGTTTCATGGACGGGGCGGAGCGTTGGGACGTGGAGGCGGTCCGGCGGCGAGGGCCATCCAGTCACTGCCACAACAATCCGTTGGTGGCCGACTGAGAGTCACTGAACAGGGCGAAGTCCTCTCGGAACGGTACGATGACCCGGTCATCGCACACCGCCATCTCGAGCAAATCATCAATGCCACACTGCTGGTCAGCGCCGAACCAAAGGAGGAGCCAGACTCCGGTTGGATCGACACGATGCAGCAATTGTCGGACCACTCCTACCAGTGCTACCGCGGGCTCGTCGAGCATCCGGGTTTCCTCGCCTATTTCGAACAGGCCACGCCGACCAGCGAAATTGAAGCCCTTCCCATCGCGTCGCGACCGGCACGCCGAAGTCCCCGATCCTCGTTGGACGATCTTCGGGCCATCCCGTGGACGTTCGCGTGGACGCAGTCACGACATGTTCTGCCGGCCTGGTTCGGCTTGGGCAGTGCCGTCACGGCGTTCCTCGACGGGCACGAGGAACATCGCGAGATCCTTCAACAGATGTACTCCCAATGGCCCATGTTCCGGGCCCTCATCGACAACGCCGAACTGGCACTGGCCAAGGCCGACATGCAGATCGCTTATGCCTATGCCGGCATGGCGAGCGACGTTGACAGTGACGCCGTCTGGCAGACCATCTCCTCCGAGTTTGACGCCACCCAGGACGCCATCCTCCTCATCAAGGAGACCACCGAACTACTCGCCGACATCGGGTGGCTCAAGAGGTCGGTGTTGCAGCGGAATCCCTATGTCGACCCTCTCAACCTCTCCCAGATCCGACTGTTGGGCCTGCTCCGCTCCGAGCCCGATGACCCCGAACTGATTGAGCTCGTGCGGCTGTCCATCCAGGGAGTGGCCGCCGGACTCCGGACCACCGGCTGAGCGTCCCGGGGCGGCGTCAGCTGGCGCGGAATGGGCATCACCGGCCTTATGCTGTCCATCCTGATCGCCACGGCGTCCACATCGCCCCCTGGATTCGGGAACCCGTCCGGCATGCCACCGACTGCACCAGCCGCTGCGGCAACCCGCCGTTTTGCCTCGCACGGGGTCGCAAACCGATTCCCCGCAAATGAAACAATCCCCTGTGGTGCAGGGGGTTGCGGGCGGGTGCACCAGGGTGCGAAACCGGCTAGCGGGAGTCGATGGGAATCGGACTGATTCTCTCAACCATCCTGCTGGCAACACGTTACGGGATCCAGTTTTCGGCAGCGCTGCAGTTGGTGACGATTCGCCGCCAATCGACCCCGAGCTAGCCAGCGTGATCGAAGCTTGGCCAACGCTGCCCCCGGCGCTCCGCGAGGCGATCCTGGCGATGCCCAGGGCAGCCGAATGAGCCAGGCGGCGGCCTCATGCACTCGTGGCGCCCCACCAGCCGCCCAGAAACCGAACCGACCCACCCCAGCCCCGGCGTTCAAGTCACCGGCGGTACCGTGGTTTGGGTCCGGCGGTCAGCGGCCAGGTGTTACCTCCTCCCTGCTCTGCCGGGTGAGACTTCCTCCTAATTCCGATGAGACTCTGGGCCGGTGCTCCTCAGTTCGACAAGCCAGGAAACTTCCCGTCATCAATTTTGAACAAGTCGCCAGTCCCCCCCGGCAAAGTGATGCGGACAGTCTGATCCTTGATTTTTATTCGCTCGACCTTGCCGGTCACGCGATCGAGTCGGTGGAGTGACTTGACCTCCGGTGCCATCCGGATCGAAACCGGCACCGCGCGTTCTGAGGCTGTCGCGCCGGCATTTTGCCACAGGTTGGTCACCATGAAATAGCGACCTCCCTGGTCGTCCCGAAAGAAGCCGAGCAGGACATCCTTGCGGTTGCCGGGTGATTCGATGATGACCTCCCGCACCGTCTGGGTTGTAAGGTCCAGTGACCTGGTGCTGCGTCGATTCGGATTGCGGACGGCCTTGCCATCCTTGATGTGAGTGCCTGCAACGCAGCCAAAACTGGTGCTGGTCAGAAATCTCAGGGCCTTGCCAAGGTGCAGCGCTTCTCGGTTGGCCCGCGCCACGTCTGGATGAAGTCTGGTCGGTTTTCCGTTCTTGTCTATGAGACCCGTCTCGAAGGCGACGTCGTAGGTGAAGAAAATGATCCCGGTGTAACCCATCGCAAGCGGCACAAAAATCTGAAGCCGGATATCAGATTCGCTCGGCAATCGACGGTCAAAGGCCCCGGTTGAATGAAACGACTGGATGATCATCCAGTAGGGCATCCCATGAGCAAGAGCCGTCTTGCGGATGTCCGAGAGAATGCCAAAGTAGTTTGCGGCCAGGCCATCGGGGACAGAGAGCGGGTAGACGTCCGTCATCAGGACATCCGGTTCGACGATGGCCGCAAACTCATCGATGTAGCGATCGTAGCCGCCGTTCCACGGATCGGGGTGGGCGTTGCCAAAGGCCAGCTTGTCAGGGTGGCGTCGCCGCAGCCACTGAAGCAACTGTCGCGTGTAGCGCAGATAAAAGGGGTTGACCGCTTCGTCGTTGGCGAGGAAACCCAGGCACTCGGGGTGTTTGGTCAAGCGGTCGATGTAGGCCCGGTTTTTGGGGCTGTCTATCTTGCTGATCGCCGTGCTCAGGATGTCCTCGGTCACCCCCTTGCGGTTGACCTTGTCGCCGCCCCAGTGCTCCAGGTGAATGTGAAACGGCATTTTTCCCGCTGCGACTTTCGGTATGAGTTCGTCGAAGGAACCAGGCTCCCATGCCAGCAGTGAAGTGAATCCGGCTCGGCGGTACAGTGGTTCGTCAAATGGCCGCGGGTAGTTTCGCACCAATCCCATCAGGGTGAAGGGGTGTTGCCGGACCCAGGCGTGTCCCCGCTGGAGCGGACGAATCGCGTCGTTCTTTGATCCTCGCACCGGCGTGGTGGCTTTGTCTTGTGCCAGGCCGGACCCGGCAGTGGTTGACCATGCAGCGAGCAGGCAGGCCAGAAGCGACAATCCGGGCGCTTTCATTGTTTTGTTCCGAGGTAGGTAATAAGAGAGTGGGGCGACGTGAACTGGCCAGGCGCCGGCACTGTGGTGCCGAGCGTTCGGACAGCAATAGCCGGTCAAATGAACACAATTCGGTGACGCCGTCTAGGAACGCCAGACTCGAACCGTGCACCGTGGCGTATCAAGGCCTCCGAGGCATGGCAAAAGATCACCTCAACGGACATGAGTGTCGCGGAGGTGAAATGTGGTCTCCCCACCCCAGCCCCGGCGTCCCACTCACCGACGGGAACCGCCAGATCCGGACCACGCCCCCGCCCCTCGCTCGCGGCGGGACTCCGGTTATCGCGGGGGGAGCGGTGGGCCTTGGGCCTCCAATCCGCTGGATCCATTACGAACTGGAACCTTGTGGATTGCCTGTGACCGATCTGCGAACAACCGCCAATCCATAGAAACCAAAGAACCCTCCGTAGGATGTCGACACCAATTCCCATCCATCCAGATCGAGTTCGGCCAGCGCGGTTTCCAGCAATGCTGCCGCCTGCCAAAACATCGAGAAACGACGTTTCTCTGTATCGCCCACGCGTTCCGGGTCCACAAACTCACGGTTGACGATTACCCATCCACACATCCCTTTTTTCTGGTGCCTCACAAAATATAGCGTGCGATATTCCCAGGTAGCCATGGATTCGCCTCCTCAATGGATTGAGACTCACACAACGGACTGCTCTCTGCCGACTCCCGGGGGACCTTAGCTGTTGTTCGTCCCGCCTGTCGTCAGTAGGCAGCTTCATTACCGTTCTCACGCTACACACGTCGGTAGCTGCCTGAAAGTCCATCTTGCTCCAGGCGGGGTGGATTCAAAAGACCCCACCCCAGCCTCGGCGTTCAACTCAGGGGCGGTAACCGCCAGATCCGAACCACGGTACCGCCCCTCGCTCGCGGCGAAGCGCTATCTGTAGGTCACCGACGACCACTTCGAAAAAGCGCTGCGGAATGCGCTGCAGCAACCTGCCGTTTTTCCTCGCACGAGGTCGCAAACGGCTTTCCCCCAAATGAAACAACCCCCTGTGGTGCAGGGGGTTGCGGGCGGGTGCACCACGGTGCGAAACCCGCTAGCGGGAGTGGATGGGAATCGAACCCACCTGGCGACTTTT
>CAZYAZ010000089.1:0-2572 GCA_964646205.1 uncultured Planctomycetaceae bacterium
CCAGCTGACGAAGAACCAGCTGACGAAGAACCAGCTGACGAGGACGAGGAGAAACTCCGGTGGTATGTCCTTAAGGTGACAACCAATCGTGAGAAGTCGATCCGCCAGGCGTTGCTGCGACGGATTGCTCGCGAGGGGCTCGACGAGTTTTTCACGGAAGTCATAATCCCGACGGAAAACGTCGTGGAGACGAAGGCGGGAAAGAAACGGGTGTCAGAGCAGAAGCTCTTCCCCGGCTATCTCTTCGTCCAGATGGTGCTCAACGATGAGACCTGGTACCTGGTCCGCGGAACAAGTGGCATCGGTGACTTCACCGGAGCTGGCGGAAAGCCGGTTGCCATGTCCGACGAAGAAGTGATGCGGATGTTGGGTAAAGAAGAGGAGAAGGAGGCCGAGCCGGCTCGGATCAAGATCGATTTCTCGACCGGGGACGTGGTCAAGATCAAGGACGGTCCCTTTGAGAGTTTCGAAGGGGAGATCGACGAGATCGACGATGCGAGCGGCAAGATCTCGGTGTTGATAGAGATTTTTGGCCGGCACACGCCGGCGGAACTGGAATACTGGCAAGTCGAGAAGATCTGAGGAATCGATGGCCAAGCAGGAAATTGCCAAGATCAAGGTCCAGGTGCCCGGTGGTCAAGCCACCCCGGCACCACCAGTTGGCACGGCTTTGGGACCGCACGGTGTAAATATTGGTCAGTTTGTTCAACAGTTCAACGACCGGACGAAGGAACTGGCTGGGACAACTGTTCCAGTCGTGATTACGGTCTTCAGTGATCGATCTTTCGAGTTCATCACGAAGAGTCCTCCGGCTGCGGTTCTGCTGAAGCAGGCTGCCCAGATCGCCAAGGGGTCTGGAAATCCAAAGCTCGAGAAGGTCGGTTCGGTGACAACCGAGCAGCTCAAAGAGATCGCGAGAGTAAAATTCGAGGATCTCAACGCCCCAAATATTGATCAGGCTGCGTTGATCATTGCTGGAACGGCCCGCAACATGGGGATCGAGGTGGTTGACTGACGGCCTCGGGACGCTTAAAACAGAGGGTTTCGCGGCGAGGCGGTTGTTGGGATGGGCAGGTTATGAGCAAGCAATCAAGACGGCAGGCGTTCTTGCAGGAACGTGTTGCGGGAATGGGTTCGGTCGATCTGTCGACAGCCGTTCGGGAATTGAAGGCCATGGAGCCGTCTTTGCCCGATGGAGTTCGCAAGTGCGCCTTTGACCAGACCGTCGAATTGGTCTTCAGGTTGGGGGTCGATCCCCGGCAAGCTGACCAGATTGTTCGGGGGTCGCTGGTGTTGCCTCACGGCATTGGAAAGACACAGCGGGTTGTCGTGTTTGCCCAGGGTGAGCAGGCGAGTGAGGCCGAAGAAGCCGGAGCAGATGCTGTGGGAGCCAAGGAGTTGGCCGACAAGATTCAGGGAGGCTGGATGGACTTCGATGTGGCGATCGCCACGCCGGACCTGATGGGCCTGGTTGGTCCCTTGGGGCGGGTGCTTGGCCCGCGAGGATTGATGCCGTCACCGAAGGCTGGCACCGTCACCAACGAGGTGGCTGCAACGGTCAAAGAGTACAAGGCCGGAAAGATTGAGTTTCGAGTCGACAAGTTCGGCATCGTTCACGCTGTCGTCGGTAAGCTGAGTTTCGATGAGACCCAGTTGCTTGAGAATGCTGAAGCCCTGATCCGTTTGATCGAGTCAATGAGGCCCTCATCGGCCAAGGGAACTTACATCAGGACACTTACACTCTCGGCTACCATGACGCCGGGGATCACGGTTGCGGCCTAGGTTCGTCGCGAACACGATTTCGCCTGGAAACCCATGATGGTTGATCGCACCAACGCGATTTAAGAATACAGAGACAATGAGCAAGCGGATCAAAGAAATGCTGGTGACCGATCTGCAGCAGCGGATCGGCGATGCCGAGGAAATGCTGGTTGTGGACAGTTCGCGTCTTGACGCGATCAGCGACAACCGATTCCGTTTGGCATTGCGCGAGAAGGATATTCGTATCCTGACGGTCAAGAATTCGATGGCGCTTCGTGCCTTGCACGCTCAAGACGTCACGGCGCTGGATCCAGTTCTCGAGGGACCTTCGAGCCTGGTTTTTGGTGGCGAGGACATTGTTTCGCTGAGCAAGGAAATCGCAGGTTGGGTCACGGAACTCGGTGACGAACTGCTCGCGATCAAGGGTGGCATGGTTGAGGGTACGACGTTGTCTTCGGGCGATGTCGAAGAACTCTCCAAGAGTCCAAGCCGGGAAGAATTGATCGGGCAGATCGTTGGTTTGCTGCTCTCGCCAGGTTCAAGCGTCGTTGGGGCGCTACTGGGTTCGGGAGGTCGTTTGGCAGGGGCTGTTGAATCGATTGCCGACGGTGCCGCAGGCGGTGAAGCCGGGGCAGAGGAAACTGACGAGGCTGCTGGAGACGCCGAAGAGTCGGCCGAGGAAGCCAGCGACGAGGCTGCTGAAGAGTCGGCCGACGAGGCTGCTGGAGACGCCGAAGAGTCGACCGAGGAAGCCAGCGACGAGGCTGCTGGAGACGCCGAAGAGTCGACCGAGGAAGCCAGCGACGAGGCT
>CAZYAZ010000089.1:2672-17056 GCA_964646205.1 uncultured Planctomycetaceae bacterium
CCGAGGAAGCCAGCGACGAGGCTGCTGGAGACGCTGAAGAGTCGACCGAGGAAGCCAGCGACGAGGCTGCTGGAGACGCTGAAGAGTCGACCGAGGAAGCTGGCGATGAGGCTACTGAAGAGGAATCCGAGGAATCAGACGCCTGACCGGTGGCGAACGGGCGAAAACCGTGTACAGTAATAACTTAGCGCGAGAGCGTATCGAGAGGACATGAAGCGATGGCGACTGACGAAGCGACCGTAAAAGAATTCGACGACGGCACCAAAGAACTTGGTGACCAGCTGGTTGGCTTGACACTGTTGCAGGCCAAGTCGCTGGCTGACTACCTCAAGGATGTCCATGGCATTGAGCCCGCCGGTGGTGGTGTGGTGATGGCGATGGGAGCCGGGGGTGGTGACGGTGGCGGAGACGCAGCCGAAGAACAGACCGAGTTCGATGTGCTGCTGACTGGTTTTGGCGACAGCAAGATCCCGGTGATCAAAGCGGTCCGTGCCGCGACTGGCCTGGGCTTGAAGGAGGCCAAGGAACTGGTCGAGAGCGCACCTGCGGCACTCAAGGAAGGAGTCTCAGAGGACGAGGCCAATCAGCTCAAGGAGGAAATCGAGGCCGCTGGCGGGGCGTGCGAGGTCAAGTAGAACTCGTGGCGTCTGCGAGACGTCACGGTGGCAGTCGTCTCGCGCGTGGTTGTGTTGCGCCCTCTGATTTGGTCCTTTCACCTCAACCACGATTGCGATTGCCACGAACGACTCCGATGTGCTTCCGGAATTGGTCCGGGTTCATCGGAACCTACCCGCGGATCGTAGCCGAGACATGGAGCCTGCGGACCCGTTGTGTTTTCCGTTGCTGGCCCCCGACAACCCGTGAGACTCAAACCCCGCCCTGGCACTTTGCGTGATCTGGGGGTGGCGGGGGGCTGTCTCGAGTTGGACTCGGAGGCTTTTGGTTGTCTTGCCCAGTCTTGTCCCCAACTGAACGCCGCCCCGATCTGCCCTTCTGTGAGAAGTTCCGTCTGTTTTCGAGTCGGTCCCCCAAGGATCGCCCTCACGGGTCATATCGCCCGTGGCGAGCGTGAAGTGAGCCCACAGGGCCCGAAGAACACAGTGAAGAAGAGAGCCTGACATGCCGATTCCTTCGACCCGGATTCTGTCGACCGACCGCACCGAGATTTTTGGTGGGCGAGGTGACGAGAACGACCTGCTTCAGGATCTCACAGAGATCCAGACCAAGTCTTACCACCGGTTTCTCCAGGAGGAGGCCGAGTCGGACAACCGGAAGCCCCTGGGATTGGAGGGCATCTTGCAGGAGGTGTTCCCGATCGAGAGTTACGACGGGCAGTACCGGTTGGACTACTGTGGTTATGAGTTGTTGCCGTCGCGGTTCGACACCACCGCGTGTCGCCAACTGAGATTGACCTATGGACGGCCTTTCCGTGTGAAGATGCGGCTGAACAAGGAACAGCCGATCGAGGAAGAGGTGTATCTGGGCGACATGCCGATCATGCTCGGCGGTGGCGAGTTTGTGATCAATGGGGCCGAGCGGGTCGTGGTCAGCCAGTTGCACCGTTCGCCCGGCGTGGATTTTGTTGAGACGACCGAGCCGGGTGAGCGTCCGAGTTTTTCCTGCCGGGTGATTCCGGAACGGGGCAGTTGGATCGAGTTGGTCGTCAACAAGAAAGAGATGCTTGATGTCCGAATTGACCAGAGTGGAAAGTTCTCGGCATTGACACTGTTGCGGGCGATGGGGCCCGAGTACGGCAGCGACACGTCGCTGCTGAAGTTGTTCTATTCGACCATCGCGATCAAGTCTCCCAAGTCGAATGATGTCGAGCGGATCGCCGATTCCTTTGCCGCCGCCGACATCGTGTACCCGCCGGGACACGAACGGTGTGGTGAGATTATTGCTGACTCGCGGAACACGATCGGGGACGACAAGGAAGTCGTGCTGATCGGCAAGGAACGTGCCGAGAGCATTGTCGAGGCGAAGATCAAGGACATCGAAATTATCCCTGCCGAATCGGTCCGGGATCGCCTGATTCTCAATACCCTGTACAACGACGAGACAGCGAGTTACCAGGAGGCGTTACTGAGGATTTACCAGCGGCTACGGCCCGGCAATCCTCCGCAACTCGAGAAGGCGCAGGATCTCTTCCGTGAGAAGTTCTTTGATGTGAACCGTTACCGGCTCGGCAAGGTCGGTCGCTTCCGGATCAACCGGAAGTTCAAGCCCGACGACCAGAAAACGGTCGACCACAACAAGTTTCTCGAGGCGAACTTTGAGCAGGACGGTATTCCCGACACGGCGATGACGTTGTGCCCGGAGGACTTTGTCAACGCGATTCGGTACCTGATGTTGCTCAAAATCGGCGGCAACGACCTGGTCCAGACCGACGACATCGACAATCTGGGCAATCGCCGCTTGCGAACCATTGACGAGTTGGCTGCCGAGGAGATCCGCAAGGGATTTCTCAAGCTGCGTCGCACGGTGCAGGAGCGGATGAGCCTGAAGGATGTCGAGGAGATGACACCTCGGACCCTGGTCAATCCCAAGAGCGTGTCGGCGGCGATCGAGTACTTCTTTGGTCGCAGTGAATTGTCGCAGGTTGTTGACCAGACCAACCCGCTTTCGATGTTGACGCACGAGCGCCGTCTCAGCGCGCTGGGGCCTGGTGGCTTGAATCGTAAGCGAGCCGGATTCGAGGTGCGGGACGTACATATTTCCCACTATGGACGAATCTGCCCGATCGAGACGCCGGAAGGGACCAACATCGGGTTGATCTCGTCGTTGTCGATCCACGCGGAAGTGGATGCCTATGGATTCCTGACAACGCCGTACCGTCGGATCAAGAATGGCCGGGTGACCGAGGATATCGTTCGGTTGCGGGCTGACGAGGAAGCACTGCGTTACGTGGTCCCAGCCGACACCATGTTGGACAGGGGCAAAATCGTCGAAGACCGTGTTTTGGCACGTTACAACAACGACGTGGTGGTGGTTCCCAGTGAGCAGGTCGAATTTATCGACGTGGCGCCAAACCAGATGGTGGGAGTTTCGGCGGGTTTGATTCCGTTCCTGGAGCACGACGATGCCAACCGCGCGTTGATGGGGTCGAACATGCAGCGGCAGGCCGTGCCGCTGTTGATCACCGAACCGCCGATCGTTGGGACCGGGTTGGAGGAGGAGGTCGCCAAGCGGTCCGGGATGCTGGTCAAGGCGCAGAAGTCCGGTAAGGTCAACTACGTCGATGCGACCCGGGTTGAAATCGACGGCGTGGTCCACGAACTCGACAAGTTCCAGGGACTCAACGAGCGGACCTGCAAGAACCAGAAGCCCTGTGTCGAGGTGGGGCAGAGAGTCAAAGCCGGAGACCTGTTGTGTGACACCGCGGCGACCAAGGACGGCAAGTTGGCCCTCGGGCGCAATGTGCTAGTCGCCTTCATGTCGTGGGAAGGATACAACTTCGAGGACGCGATCGTCATTTCCGAGCGGTTGGTCAAGGAGGATGTCTACACCTCGATTCATATCGACGAATTTGATGTGGAGATTCGCGAGACGAAACTGGGGCGGGAAGAATTCACTCGGGACATTCCCAATGTCAGCGAGAAGGCTCTGAGTCATCTTAATGATGAAGGGATTGTGTCCGTCGGGACCCGTGTCCATCCCGGCGACATCCTGGTTGGTAAGGTCTCGCCCAAGGCCAAGAGTGAATTGACGCCAGAAGAAAAACTGCTGCACGCCATTTTTGGTCGCGCTGGCGAGGACGTGAAGAACGAGTCACTGGAGGTTCCCAGTGGTGTCGAGGGGATCGTGATTCACACCGAACGCTTCTCCCGCAGAATGAGCCTTCCGGAAGACGAACGAAAGAAATTCGAGGCGGTGGTGCGGAAAGCCGAGAAGGCAGGCAACGCGCGGGTGGCGTCGGTCTTCCGGACGTTCCTGGAAGGATTCGAGAGGGTTCTCGGGCGTCGTTTGACTGACGAGGAAGGGGTCGAGTTACGCAACAGCGAGGACGACAACGTGCTCGCCGAGTATGCCGAGCGGTTCGATGACCATTTTGCCTCGCTCGACATTCGCAGCCCCCAGAAACGCAAAGATCTTGTTGCACTCAAGCGAGAATCGTTTGCAGAAGTTCGTGCCGAGATCCAGGTCCGTGACCGCGAGTTGAACAGTCTCAAGCGGGGCGACGAACTGCCCAGCGGCGTGCTGCAAATGGTCAAGGTCTATGTCGCCAGCAAGAGGCAGATCTCTGTCGGGGACAAGATGGCCGGCCGGCATGGGAACAAGGGGGTCATTTCGAAAGTGCTTCCAGAAGAGGACATGCCGTACCTGGAAGATGGCACTCCAATCGACATCATTCTCAACCCGCTGGGTGTGCCCAGTCGGATGAATGTTGGCCAGATCCTGGAAACTCACCTCGGGTGGGCGGCCAGCAAGTTGGGCTTCCGTGCTGTGTGTCCGGTCTTTGACGGTGCCCCGGAGGAAGAGATTCGAGACAAACTGGAAGAGGCCGGCCTGGCTCGGGATGGCAAGACCGAGTTGTTTGATGGTCGTACCGGCGAGGTGTACGAACAGCGAGTGACGGTTGGCCAGATCTACATGCTCAAGTTGCACCACCTGGTCGATGACAAGGTCCACGCACGAGCCACCGGCCCTTACTCGCTGATCACGCAACAACCTCTCGGCGGAAAAGCTCGCTTCGGTGGGCAGCGATTCGGAGAGATGGAAGTGTGGGCCCTGGAGGCCTACGGAGCGGCATACATCCTGCAGGAGTTGTTGACCGTCAAGAGCGACGACGTCGAAGGACGGACGAAGATCTACGAGTCAATGGTCAAGGGCGAGAACACTCTGGAAGCTGGCACACCAGCCAGTTTTGATGTTCTCAACAACGAGATTCGTGGGTTGGGGTTGAATCTCCAACTCGAGAAAACGGGTATCTGACCGGCGGGTTCCCTCGCCGAGAACGTGGGAAGCCGGGTTGGAGACAGACGGCAAGCACATGGCAACAGGCAAAAAACGGCAGAAATGCCAGGAGCAAGTCACGTGAGTGTTGGTGAAGCGACGGGCTACGAACGTATCAATGATTACGGCTCCGTGAAGATCGGGCTAGCCAGCCCGCATGACATCCGGAGTTGGTCGTTCGGCGAGGTCAAGAAGCCTGAGACGATCAACTACCGCACGTACCGTCCCGAGCGGGACGGGTTGTTCTGTGAGCGGATTTTCGGTCCGGAAAAGGACTGGGAGTGCGCCTGCGGCAAGTACCGCGGCATGAAGTACAAGGGGATGGTCTGCGATCGTTGCGGCGTGAAGGTGACCCACAGTCGCGTGCGGCGTAAGCGGATGGGGCACATCGAGTTGGCTGCACCGGTGGTTCACATCTGGTTTTTCAAGAGCATGCCCAGCCGCCTGGGCGCGCTGTTGAACATGAAGACCACAAGCCTGGAGAAAGTGATCTACTTCCAGGACTATGTTGTTGTCGACCCGGGTGACACGCCGTTGCGACGGTGCCAGATCCTGACCGAAGAGGAAGCTCGCCAGGCCAGGGCGAAGTACGGCGAAGAGTATTTCACACTGGGAATGGGTGCCGAGGCGGTCAAGGAGTTGTTGCTGGGGCTCAACCTCGCCGAACTCTCTTCTCAACTCCGTACCGACCTGCGTGAAACGGGTAGCCAGCAGAAGAAGAAGGATCTGGTCAAGCGTTTGAAGATCATCGAGGCGCTTCGCGACAGCGAGAACCGTCCCGACTGGTTGGTGCTGGACGTGATCCCGGTGATCCCCCCGGATCTCCGCCCCCTGGTCTTACTGGACTCGGGCAACTTCGCCACCAGTGATCTCAACGATCTGTATCGCCGGATCATCAATCGAAACAACCGGTTGAAGAAGCTGGTCGATCTGAATGCTCCGGAGGTCATCGTCCGTAACGAGAAGCGGATGCTGCAGCAGTCGGTCGACGCGCTCTTTGACAACAATCGCTGCAAGCGGCCCGTGTTGGGTTCGTCCAACCGGCCGTTGAAGAGTCTCACCGACATGATCAAGGGCAAGCAGGGTCGCTTCCGCGAGAACCTGCTTGGCAAACGAGTCGATTATTCGGCGCGTTCGGTCATCGTCGTGGGGCCCGAACTGGAATTGCACCAGTGTGGCTTGCCGAAAAAGATCGCCCTGGAATTGTTCCAGCCTTTCGTTATCCGCCGGCTCAAGGAACTTGGGCACGCCGATACGATCAAGAGCGCCAAGCGGATGCTCGAGAGGAAAGACGAAGATGTCTGGGACATCCTGGACGAGGTGATCACCAACCACCCGGTGTTGCTCAACCGGGCACCGACTCTTCACCGGATGGGGATCCAGGCGTTCGAGCCGACGCTCGTCGAGGGGAACGCGATCCGGATTCATCCGCTGGTCTGTAAGGGATTCAACGCGGACTTCGACGGTGACCAGATGGCGGTGCACCTGCCACTGTCCATCGAAGCCCAGGTCGAAGCGACCACGCTGATGCTCTCGACCAACAACATTTTCTCGCCGGCCAATGGGGCTCCGATCATCAGTGCCAGCCAGGACATCGTGATGGGCTGTTACTACTTGACCTTGCCCCGCGATGACCGGCCGGGCGAGGACATGAAGTTCGCCTCATCCGCGGAGGTCTTCATGGCCCTGGAGCAGGGGAAGGTCACCCGCCACACCCGCATCAAGCTCCGGTTGTCGGCTGACAAGGAGATCCGTCCGCGGGCTCCCGAGGACTATCGTCCGGGAGGATTGCTCGACACCACCGTCGGTCGGGTGCTCTTCAACGACATCCTTGATCCCAAGATGGCCTTCTACAATCTGACGATGAAGAGCAAGGATTTGGCCAACGTCATTTCCGATTGCTATCACCACGACCACCTGGGCCGCAGCGACACGATTTCGCTTTTGGATCGGATGAAGTCCCTGGGTTTCCAGGAGGCCACTCACAGTGGTCTTTCGTTTGCCACCTCCGATTTGCGGACGCCCGACAACAAGGACGACGTGATTGCGGTGGCCGAAAAGGAAGTGGAAAAGCAGCAGAAGCTATACGGTCGCGGCATCATCACCGACCAGGAACGCTACAACGCGGTGCTCGACCAGTGGACGCACGCTCGCGAACGGATCACCAAGGAGATGATGCGTGAATTCGAGCATGACGATCGTCCCGAGGAGGACGGTTACGTCAATCCGATTTTCCTGATGGCCAACTCCGGTGCCCGGGGTGGTGTCGAGCAGATCCGGCAATTGGCCGGAATGCGGGGATTGATGGCCAAGCCATCCGGCGAGATCATCGAAACTCCGATCAAGGCAAACTTCCGGGAAGGGCTTTCGGTGCTCGAGTATTTCAGCTCGACGCACGGTGCACGCAAGGGATTGGCCGATACTGCGTTGAAGACGGCTGACAGTGGTTACCTGACCCGCAAACTGGCCGACATTTGCCAGAACGTTGTGATCACCGAACCGGATTGTGGGACGACCGAAGGTATCACCAAGGGCGTGGTGTACCGCAGCGAGAAGGTGGAGGTTGGTTTGGCCGACGCCATCCGTGGTCGCGTCAGCCGAACCAATATCGTCAACCCGATTACCGATGAGGTGATTGTCCGCGAAGACGATTTGATCGACGAGGCCAAGGCGCGGCAGATCGAGGAGATGGGTGTCGAGAAGATCAAGGTTCGTAGCCCGTTGACCTGTCAATCCAAACTTGGAATGTGCCAACTCTGTTACGGCATGGATCTCTCAAACGGTGCCATTGTCGAAGAAGGCCTGGCCGTGGGGATCATCGCGGCGCAGTCGATCGGCGAACCGGGCACCCAGTTGACGATGCGGACCTTCCACATCGGTGGCACGGCCTCACGTGACGTTGAGGAAAGTGAGATCCGGAGTCGTCATACCGGGAGGATCCGGTTCGAGCGAGTTCGGAGTGTTGGCCCCGATGGCAAGAAGATCGCACTGGGCCGTAACGGCGAAATCGTGATCATGGAATTGAGTCCCCGTGAGGGGCGGGAGCGTGAACTGGAGCGTTACCGCGTGCCCAACGGTGCGATTCTGCAAGTCGAGGAATGGGACGCCAGCGATCCCAACTGTGAGCTTCCCAAGCGGACCGATGGCAACGCCCTCAAGGGAATCAAGGGAGTCTGCCTGGAAGGTCAGTCACTTTGCATGTGGGATCCACACTCGGTTCCGATCATCGCCGAAGTGGGCGGTATCGTGAAACTCGAGAACTGCCGGGAAGGCAAGACGATCAACGTCGAAACCGACCCCAGTGGGAATATTCGTCGAACGGTGATGGAGTACAAGGGCGAGAAGCATCCGCAGATCAGCCTTGTCGACAATTCCGGCGAGACCCAGGCGTTCTACTACCTGCCCGAGAAGGCCAGTATTGAGGTGGAGGAGGGGCAGAAAGTCATGGCCGGCAAGGAACTGGCCAAGACACCCCGCGAGGCCGGCCGGACGCAGGACATCACCGGTGGTCTGCCGCGAGTCACCGAATTGTTCGAAGCCCGGCGGCCGAAGGATCCGGCGGTTATTGCGGAGATTGACGGCGAGATCGAATTGGCCGAGGAGACTCGCCGGAACCAACGGGTGATCAATATTCATCCGCCCGACGAGGTCGGAGAGCCCGCCGCGCACCTGATCCCGCATGGTAAGCAGTTGCTGGTGCATGCCAAGGACCTGGTGCGACACGGTGACGCCTTGGTCCGTGGGCCACTGGTGCCCCACGATATTCTTCGCGTCTCGGGAGTGGAGGCCGTGCAACAGTACCTGATGCACGAGATCCAGAACGTTTACCGATCGCAACGTGTTGATATCGATGACAAGCACATCGAGATCGTAATCGGGCAGATGCTCCGAAAAGTTCGAGTTGAGGATGCCGGCGACACGGAACTGCTCGAGGGCGTCGTCATCGACAAACTCGAGTTCCAGGAGACCAACGAGTTGGTGCGAGGTTGCATCAAGGTGGTGGAACCGGGTGACTCGGAATACAAGGCCGACGACATCGTGCCCAAGAACGTCTTCGAAGAGGTGAATGCCGAAATCGAGGCGGCCGGGGAGCAGGCAGCCACGTCGACCAAGCCGCAGGAAGCCACGATGACAATTCAGCTTCTGGGAATTACCAAGGCAGCCGTGCAGAGCGAAAGTTTTGTGTCGGCAGCCAGTTTCCAGGAAACCACCAAGGTGCTCACCGAAGCGGCCCTGGCCGGAAAGAGTGACCACCTGGTGGGGTTGAAGGAAAACGTGATTCTCGGGCACCTCGTTCCGGCCGGAACCGGGTTCCACATGCACCAGGATTCCGAGGTGCGAATTCGTCCCGAGGCCTTGTTGGAACTCGAGGCCGAGAAGGAGCGATTGAGGTTGGCACGGATGAAGATGTACAACGGCGAGGAAGAAGCGACGACCGCGGCAGCAAGTCCCGAGGCGACCGAGGGGGCTTCTCAGCCGGCTTCCGGCGACTAATGTGCTCTCCGAATCCCGTCGCTTGACGGCACTCGGAGGGCGCAATAAAGTGGTCGATTCACGTTCACCGACCCCATTTGTTTCTGGCGAACCCTGTGCCAACGATTAATCAACTGGTTCGAAAGCCGCGCAAGCGGAAGCGTTCCAAGAGCAATACACCGCTGCTGGAAGGCTGCCCGCAGAAGCGGGGCGTCTGCCTGCAGGTCAAGACGGTGACTCCCAAGAAGCCGAACTCCGCCTTGCGTAAGGTCGCTCGGGTTCGACTCTCCAATGGGAAGGAAGTCACCGCTTACATTCCGGGTGAGGGGCACAATCTCCAGGAGCACTCGATCGTGCTCGTCCGTGGTGGTCGGGTCCGCGACCTGCCGGGTGTTCGTTACAAGATCGTTCGCGGCGTGCTTGACACGCTTGGCGTCGAGGACCGTCGCCAGGCCCGTAGCCGTTACGGGGCCAAAAAGCCGTAGTCACCCGTTCGGCTCCCACGCAATCCAGTTTTTTTCGGTTGATCTCAATGTCCAAACGCTTCACCGCCAGTGCTGCTCAATTGAAGCCCGATCCGCGGTTTGGTTCGGTGCTGGCCTCGAAGTTCGTCAACTGCCTGATGCACGATGGCAAAAAAAGCGTCGCGCAACGGGTGTTTTACGATGCCTTGGACGTGATTGGTGAGCGGTTGTCGAGTGAGGAGCCCATCGAGGTCTTCACACAGGCGGTGGAGAACGTCAAGCCAGCGATCGAGGTGAGATCAAAGCGAGTGGGTGGGGCAACCTACCAGGTGCCGACGCCGGTCAATCCGAAGCGTCGTCAGACGCTGGCGATTCGCTGGATCATGGCGGCGATCCGTGAGAAGAAGGGACGGCCGATGCACTTGCGGTTGGCCGAGGAATTGATTTCGGCCTTCAACAGGGAAGGCACCGCGATGACCACCCGGGACAACGTTCACCGGATGGCCGACGCGAACAAGGCCTTCGCACATTTTGCCTGGTAAGTCGGCTGCCAGTGGCGACGTCGCCTCGATTCGTCGCGTCCGCAATATTGGCATCGTGGCACACATCGATGCCGGCAAGACGACGACGACCGAGCGAATCCTGTTCTACAGTGGGTATTCGCACCGGCTTGGCAGCGTGGACGACGGCACCACCGTCACCGATTTTGATCCCGATGAAGCACGGCGTGGCATCACGATCTACTCGGCTGCCATCACCTGCGAGTGGCAGGACACGACGATCAACATCATCGACACGCCCGGCCACGTGGATTTCACAGCCGAAGTGGAACGCAGCCTGAGGGTGCTGGACGGGGCGGTCATGGTTTTCAGCGCCGTGGAGGGTGTTGAGGCCCAGAGCGAAACCGTGTGGCGGCAGGCCGATCGCTACGATGTTCCCCGGGTCTGCTTCATCAACAAGTTGGATCGGATTGGTGCCAGTTTCGAACGGAGTTTCGACCAGATCATCGATCGCCTTGGTGGACAACCACTGGCTTTGCAGATCCCCCTGGGCGAAGGTCCACTCGGCGAATCGCGGGATGGATTTCGGGCGGTGATCGACCTGATAGAACGGAAGGTGCTCAGGTTCGACGCTCGAGAGGACGGTTCGGAAATTACCGTTGAAGCGGTACCCGAGGAGTTGGCCGACGAGGTCGAGACGTGGCGACGGAAACTGCTTGAAGCGGTTGTTCTGCTCGACGATGACGTGCTGGAAACCTACATCGAAACCGATGACGTTCCGGTGAAAGAGATCCACAGGCTGCTTCGTGCAGGAACCCTGGCCGGGGCTTTTCAGCCGACGGTTTGTGGGTCGGCCCTGGATTGTATTGGCGTTCAGCCGTTGCTGGATGCCATCACCGGCTATCTTCCCAGCCCGCTGGACTGTCCACCCGTCGTTGGTATTCCGGCCGAGGCCGTCAAGCTCTCGGGCAAGCAGGCTCGCCGGAAGGCCCGGAAGCAGGCGCTGCAGGGTGGCCAGGAGGAAGTGGTCGAGGGCATCGAACGGCCGTGCGATCCGGAAGGCGCGTTTTGTGGCCTGATTTTCAAGGTCCAGGCCGACACTCATGGCGATCTGTGCTTTCTTCGCATCTACTCCGGAACACTCACCGGTGGGAGCCGCGTGGTCAACGCTCGTACCGGTGACAAGGAACTCATCAATCAGATCTGGAGAGTACAAGCCGACGATCGCGAGCGAATCGAGACGGACAAGGCAATTGCCGGGGACATTGTCGGGATCATCGGTCCCAAGGTGGCCGTCACTGGTGACACGCTTTGCGATGCCGGCGAGCCGATACTGCTCGAGTCGATTGAATTCCCCGAAACGGTGATCTCGATGGCCGTCGAGCCTGATACGAGTGCCGAACGGAAGAAGCTGGCCGAAACGCTGGAGCGTTTGGCCCGACAGGATCCGACGTTCACGGCCCGTGTCTCGGAAGACACCGGCCAGACGATCATCAGTGGCATGGGTGAACTTCACCTGGAAGTGATTCGTGACCGGATTCAACGGGACTTTGGCCTGGCTGTTCGGGTGCACAAGCCACGGGTCAGTTACCGCGAATCAGTCCGCAAGTCAGCTGAAGTGACCGGCGAATTCCAGCGGACCTCCGCGGGTGTGTCACAATTTGCCCGCGTCCGGTTGGCTATCGAAGCAACCGCGGAAGAAGGGCCTGCTGAACTCGATTCCCGTCTCGATCCGACGGCACTCTCTCCGGTCCTGACCGAATCGCTGGTGGAGTCTCTGCACGCCGGCTTGGCCGGGGGAGGAATGCTGGGTTACCCGTTGATGAACCTGCGGGTGATCTTGCTGGACGTCGAGGTGCGGGACGAGGAAACAACAGAGGTGGCCCTCCACGCGGCTGCCAGTGACGCGATGCACCGTCTCCTGAACGATGCTGGGATCGTGTTGCTGGAACCGGTGATGCAGTTGGAGGTTGTCACTCCCGATGATTTCCTGGGGCCCTTGCAGGCTGATCTCAACGCCCGGCATGCGGTCATTGTCAATTCGTTGCGCCGGGGTGACCTGGCGGTTCTGAATGCCGAAGTCGCGCTGTCCCAGATGTTTGGTTATTCCACCCAGGCTCGTAGTCTTTCGCAGGGACGTGCCACTTATTCGATGCAGCCATTGAAGTATCGCGAGGCGCCACGTGATGTGCTGGAGACGATGCTGGGTTGAGCCTCCTGGTATCGCAGTCGTTGCTGCGGTTTTTGCGTGTTTTTCTTCGGCTGGCACGGCTTGGCTTTCGTTGACAAAGCCAACGGGCGTCTCTAACATTGCCGGTTTTCCACCGTTGGGGATCGCTTTCTACCGGTTCAGCGTTGCTGGCCGGATGAATGAGGTCCGGCGGGGAAAATTCGTTTGTAAGACAGGCCAGGACGTGGCAGGAGAATCTGCCGGGAGTGGTCGGATCGGTTAGCCGATTCGAGACCCGGTGGCGACTGTTGTCTCGGTCTGGTGGAGAATTCAACACTTGGAGTTCGCGACACATCGTGAACTCCTGAGAGCAGAGGACGCCTGAGTGGCTGACGCCAGTCAAAAACGGTTCCGAATCCGCATGGAGGCCTTTGACCATTCGGTCTTGGACCAGTCCGCATTGGAAATTGTGGACACGGCCAAGCGAACTGGTGCACAGGTGCACGGGCCGATTCCGTTGCCCACTCGTATAGAACGTTACACGGTGCTGAGAAGTCCTCACATCGACAAGAAGTCGCGGGAGCAGTTTGAAATTCGAACTCACAAGCGGCTAATCGATATCGTCCAGCCGACCGGAAAGACGATCGACGCTTTGAACAAGCTGTCGTTGCCGGCCGGAGTTGACATCAAGATCAAGGCCTCCGGCTAACCAGGCCCCTCGCGGGCCGGTTGTTTCCGGCAGGTCATCACGATAAGGAATTGGGAACCATGCCGGTCGGACTGCTGGGCCGCAAGGTCGGGATGACGCAGATCTACAACGATGACGGGGACTTGGTCCCGGTCACCGTGGTGGAGGCCGGTCCGTGTGTCGTGCTTCAGTTGCGTAGTGTTGAGCGGGATGGGTACGAGGCCGTGCAACTGGGTTACGACGACAAGAAGCGTCCGGTCGGTGGTCGTCGATCACGCGGCAGCCAGGCGAGTCGGAGCGAGCGGGGCCATGTGGCCGCTCTGTCGAGCAAGCGTTCCAAGGCTCGGGCTGAGGCGGGAGTTGAGCCCACCGAGAAGGCCAACTGCGAGCCAAAACGATTCATCCGCGAGTTCCGGGTCGATGGTGAGAATGTCGATCTTGAAGTTGGCCAGGAATTGACCGTCGAGCTGTTTGCTGAGACGACTCACGTGGACGTGATCGGGACCAGCAAGGGGCGTGGTTTCGCCGGCGTGATGAAACGACACAACTTTGCTGGCCAGCGGGCCAGTCACGGTGTGAAACGCGTGCATCGACATGCTGGCGGAATCGGGATGAGTGCAGATCCGGCACGCGTACTGAAGGGGACTCGAATGGCCGGCCGTTATGGCGGTGGTCGTAGTACGGTCCGTCATCTTGAGGTCGTTCGGGTCGATCTCGAAACCAATACACTGCTGGTCAAGGGGGCTGTTCCAGGCCCCCCTGGTGGATACTTGACGATCCGTCCGACCAACAAACTCGGTTGAAACAGGCTATTGACAACCCGGGGTGACCCGGATGAGACGCTGAAGTGGATTTCTCGAAATGATCACCCTGCCAATATTCGATTCGAGCGGCTCGGAAGTCGGGACTTATGATCTCGATCCGGCCGACTTTGCCTCGAGCGTCAACAAGCAACTGCTGCACGACGTGGTGGTGATGTACGAGGCCAATATGAGGCAGGGGTCGTCCAAGACCAAGTCCCGGGGCGAGGTTCGGGGTTCGACTCGCAAGCTGTACCGGCAAAAGGGGACTGGACGCGCCCGTGCTGGAGCCCGGCAGACACCTGTTCGTCGGGGTGGAGGTCACACCTTTGCCAA
>CAZYAZ010000090.1:0-16448 GCA_964646205.1 uncultured Planctomycetaceae bacterium
GGCCGAACAGTTTCGGCGAGGCGGCCGAGAGAAACGGGCAAAAGGCCGCTGCGGCCACGTTGGACATCTTGCTCATCAGCTCGATGTCTTCCGGGTGGTTCTCGAACTCGTAGTCACCGATCAACGCCCCGTAGGGTTCGCCGCCGGGTGTTCCGAACTCGTTTTCATACAGCTTCTTGAAGACCTGGCTCTGGTCGAATTCGACGGCCTTGTCGACGTCCTTGAACAGTTCCTTCTTCGAAACATTCAGCATCCGGATCTTGAGACCAGTGCCGGTTTCGCTGTTCATCACCAGGTGGTTCAGTCCACGCCAGCTGCCCTCGAGCTTCTGGAAGGCCTCCGAGTGCATCACCGCAGCCAATTGCGTCGAGACGGCGTCATCGATCTTGGAAATGGCCTGGTTGATGGTCCGGGTCACGTCCTTGTCAAACGTGACGGTTCCAGCCATGGCTTCGCGGGTGAGCGCGGCCAGCAGGTCCTTCGCATGATCGGGTGTGGCGGATTTCGTGTTGGCGATCGCCTGGTCCAGCAGGCTGGACGACTGTGCTTCCGCCTCTGCCCCTTGTTGGGCTTGTTGTTCTTCACCTGTACTCATTGGTCATCTCCCTCTCCGCTGTCAGAGTCATCATCGGCCGCCGCGTCGGCTTCGACCCCGAGGTCACCGGCAACCTGCTCGAGGTTCTCGGTGTTTTCGAGGATCTGTTGCAGGACTTCTTCGTAATCCGGCGAGAGGTCGACCTTGGTGAGGAGTTCCTTGAGCTTCTCCCGGGTTTCCAGCAGCTTGCTCAATGGCTCAACCTGGGCGGCCACCTTGGAGGGCTCGAAGTCCTCCATCGAGTTGAATTGCAGGGCCACGGGCATCTCGCTGCCGTCATCCTTCAGAGTGTTTTCGACTCGGAGGTTGAGGCCGGGTGTCATTCGCTGCATCACGTCGTCGAAATTGTCGCGATCGATCTGCACGAAATTCCGGTCACGCATCGGCTTGAGCTCTTGTGTCGGATCGCCGGAGAAATCACCCAGCACTCCAACGACAAACGGCAGTTCCTTCTGCTCGACGGCGCCTTCGGTCTCGACGTCGTAAGTGATGTGAACCCGGGGTTTTCGAACCCGTTTCAGTTTTTCGTGGACACTTTCGGCCATTGTTGCCGGTTCCTAAGAGGGCTGCGGGGTGAAGTGAAGCTTGGCCCACGGTGCTAATGGCTGCGGGCACGGAACTTGTATTCTCTAGAACTGTGCGACTGCTTTCAAGAATGGCGAACAGAATATTGTGTGGGAAGTCTGGGAGGGGGGCGATTGGGCTATTCGTCGTCATCGTCGTCGTACGAGGAAGAACTGGACCATCCGTCATCGTCATCGGAGCCCGATTCGGAGATGCCCACGTGACGGAACATGTCGTCGCGAGCACTGGAGTCCTGGATCAACTCCTTCAGCAGATCCGGAAGCGACATCTTGCCCCACTTGACGACCTGTTCCAGCGCGTAGGACACGGGAGAATGTGGCTCGGTTTTGCGGAAGAAGCGGGCGACTTCCATCAGGGTGTTGAACGCCTCGACTCGCGAATTCACACTGCCAGTGGGAGCAGTTGGGGCCGATCCACCGCCGGTCGCGGCCTGGTCATCCTGGGCGTCTCCCTCCTCGAACTCCTCGCCGATGATCGCCCCGGCAAAGCCGCGAATCGTTCGCAAGGAATCGTCGAGAGCCTCTCGGATTCTTGACGTGGACGGAGCCAGTGGAAAACCGCTGTCGTCCTTGTCACATTTCTCGTCGAGAATGGCTTCCATCTCGGAGAGAACGTCCTGGCATTCGGCGACGTCATCCAGCAAGGCCTGGAAGAATTCCGGTGATGTTTCATCGACCGAGGTGTCGAACATCTCGCGACTGACCCAGCCGTCCCCGATTCGTTGCTCTCGCAGTTCCGGCTTCAACTCCAGGTCATAGGCCTGGGCGAGGTGACAGAGTGCGAAGGTGCCATTGGTTTGGCCCTCGGTGACCGGGATTCGCTTGATGGCGATCACCAGGGGGCCGTCGGCGTCCTCGCCATTGAGCCCGGCCATGGGGGCCACTGTCGTGATCACGCCGTCCTCGTCAGGACGAGGATGAATGTCATCCCAGAACTGGTCGCAGAGTTGGCCAAAGAGTTTGAGCCCGTCGCGGAGTCCGGCAAAACCCTGGAGTCGCACCTGGGCCTCGATCATCCAAGCGGTCACCTGGAGATCCTTGGAGGATTCGACCAGTGCTTTTTCGCTGAGTTGGAAGACCTCGGTCCATTCCGGCGCGATGTTGATGTCGCCGTCGCCGCCGGGGGCCTGGTTTTCGTCCTTCCGTGCGGCGTCGCGGAGCCGTTTGATTTCCCAGTACGCCTCGGCATCTGACGAACGCAACTCTTCCCCCGACGGAGCGTCTTCGGTGATCGGTGCCAGGAGCCCGTCAAAATTCAGGGTTTCATCAGAGGCCATGTGCTCGTCCAATATCCAGCTGTTGTTGATCCCGACCTACGGACACAGCGTCCTCACGGGCAAAATCACCGGTTTGCGGATCGTGCAAACCATCAATCCACGATACCTGCTTCCCGGAGTGAATGCGCGAGTCGTTTTAGGGTTTGCGCGTGCAGGCGGCTGGCCCAGGACTTGCTGACTCCGATTCTGCGGGCTGCGTCGGTCAGGGAAAGGCCCTCGTAGTAGGCGGCGCGGATCAAGGCGCCCTCTTGTCCGGACAATGAATCGACCAGTGCCGTCAGCCGATCGTGCACTTCGTCCTGGCTGACTTCCGTCTGTGGTGTCGGCATCGACGCATCCACCACCTGGGATTCGGATTGGCCCTCGGCTCGATCGCCCGCCAGGTACACCACGGCCAGTGACGCCGAGAGGTCTTTCAGCCATCGACCGTCGTTGCCCAGGCTCGTCGTGTTCGATTGGCTCGTCTCCCCGGATTGTTCTTCCAGGACCTCGTTGGCCATCTGTTCGAACTTGACGTCGCGGCTGGGAGAGCGACGGAACCAGGACATCATGGTCAGACCGTCAAAGATGGCGCCCCGAACTCGGTAGTAGGCGAACGTCGAGAATTTCACGCCCCGGGTGGGGTCATACGCCTTGGCAGCCTCGGACAAACCGACCTGTCCGTAGCCGATCAGGTCGTCGATATCGACACTGTGCGGCAGGCCGGCTCGCGCCTTCCAGGCCAGGGACTTGACCAGCCCCTGGCATTCCTCGATCAGTTGATCGGTTGTCTTGGTTCCGGAACTCATTTTTGAGTCGCCAGGAGTCGTGACCAGAAGACAACCAGGCGGTCATGGCACGCGGGGTCTTCGAACAGCGTGGTGGCAATTTTCAGCGGAATCCGGTCTGGCTGGTCGTCCTTGCCCGGCAGTGCACCGATCGTTTCAGCCAGGGCGGCCTTGACCAGTTCAAGGACTACCGGCTCGAGTGTCAATTCGCTGTCGGCGTGTCGTTTGGCGACGTCCAGGAACGGGCCCATTTCCGCGAGATCGTCGGTCTCGTGAGAGTCGAATGCGGCCTGGGTTTGACGCAGGACCTCGTCGAGCAGCCGGCGTTCCTGTTCGGCCTGGTTGGCGGCGGTGGGCTGTTCGGCCTCGGAACGGTAGGACTGTTCCTGTTCGTGGCCGGATTGATCGAACGCGGATGACGACACCGGGCGTGTCCTTTTTGTTTTGAGGGGCCGTTAGCCCAGCAGGTCGGGCCGCCAGAGGAGCAGTCCGAGCAGAATTGCCACGGCAATCAGGGTGAGGCTCCAGCCGGCGGCCGATTTCAGGTGCAGGCCCCCGGAGAGTGTCATGACATTCCCCTGGAGGTGGACCGGTTGCAGATCGGTGGACTTGTGCTGGCTGATTTGACGTTCGAGCTTGCGCGCCCAGTCCTGGCGTTCCTGGTCGTCGCTGGATTCCGACGAGAGGGGTTCGTTGAGGTGTTCGTCGAAGGCGTTGCGGATGTCGCCTTCGAACCCCAGCACCAGGGCGAGGTACCAGAGTTCGATGACATCGGGGCTGGATCGCAAAGCCTGCCGTTCGCCGTCGACGTAGAATTTCCAGGCCCGGTCGAGAGACTGGAAGTAATGCCATTCGAGGGTCATGGTCTGCCAGGCCGGGTCCGCGATGGTCATGACCTCGTCGATCCAGTAGATCAGTCCCTGCTTGGCCAGTCGGAACTCCTCGCCGCTGACCGATGAATCGTGGCCGTCGGCCGTTGTGGCGGCCGCTTCCAGTTCACCCCGGATGTGGTCACGTTCCTGGCGCAGGTCGATGCCGGTGTCGTGCCGTTGGATGCGGCTGACCAGGTCCAGCACGTAGTGCATCGTGGGATTGACGAGGCTGGAGAATTCGGGAGTCATGAACCCGCCACTGCCGGGACGGCGTAGAGGGCAAAGACCATCTTGACCGATTCGCCGTCGGGTGTCCGGACACGAATGTCCTGCTGATCCTGGATGGGTCCGTCGACCTGGGTCTCGTTGATTCGGACACCGAGGTTGAGCGTGTCCGCGACGTCCTTCCAGGCCGCGGATCGCTCGTCGACCTTCCAGTACGTCCAGTTCTTACCCGGCAACATCCTCGGAGCTTCCGGTTCGGGGACGATGCTGACTCCGGCCTGGCCTCTCTGGAAGATGTTGTCGACCTTCGCCGTGCTGCCGACCTTCATGTTCAGTTCACCGCGGAGCAGGTTGTTGATCTCGTTGTAGGACAGCGAGGATTCGACACCGATGAAGAAGGTCCAGTTTGGCTGGAGCCATTCCTGTTCGAGTCGTACCTGCATCTGCTGTCCGGCACCGGTGAAGAGACGCTTGATGGGGTCGGCTGTGCCTTCGCCGGTTTCTTCGATCAGCCGCTTGATGGCATAGAAACAGCCACCCAGGTCATCGTGATCGTACCGGGGCACCTCGGGCATCCGTCGTTCCGGCCAGAAGATCGCCAGCAGCCCAACGACGCGACACAGTTCCATGTACGCCACGAGCGGGTGGATGCCGACCACGTGTGGCAGGTTCCAGAGGTAGCCCATGGCGGTGTTCAGCGAGTGCAGTTGGAAGATGAGTTCGAGGTCTTCCTTGTGTCCACTTTCGAAGGCGACATTGCGGTCGAACATCTGGCGGGTCTGCGATTCCACCCGGCTGCCGATCTGCTGGCAGACCGAATCGATCACGTTGTGCAACAGGATCGGCCAGGCATCGCAGGTCACCACCGGAGGAATGTACTCGGGGTCAATCTCTGGAGGCGCCTCGGCCATCGTGCCCCGGCGCAGCCGCATGATCGGCAGGCTCTCGTACCCGACCAATTCGTCCTCGTTGATGATCAAGCGGGCATTTGCCCAGCGGACTTCCACCGGTTGCGGGTTCCCCGGCTGGTTCTCGTCCTCGATTTCCATCGAATCGACCAGGTAGCGGACGCTGGCGTCGCCGGCCTGGAGGGCGGCGTTGCTGTGTCCCAGCCGCAACGGTGGAACCGCCAGGTGGACCATCACGGTGTTCTGACGATCAAAGGCGTCCTTGGGCAAATCGAGCGCCGCCAGGTTGGCATCCTCGGGGTACCTCAGGTGTGTTCCGTCATGCAGGCGGATGTGACAGGTTCTCAGCACCACCCGCCAGTTGGCCAGGGCGTCCTCGTCGATGTCTATCGACTGCAGGCCATACGGATAACCCTGGCCCCAGTTCTCCGAAATTCGGAGCTCCTCGCGGCTGTGCCGCTCGGCCGACTGCAGATGCTGGGGCCTCAGGAACAGCCCCTCGCCCCAATGTACTGCGTGATTCGTCATGATGTGAATTGCTGGCCCCGGTAGGGGCCGCCTTGCGTTGTTGTCTAGCGATCGTCCGGACGGCCGCTTCGTCCATCAGCACTCAGCAGCCTGGTTGTCAGTGGCTTGGTCAGCCGCACGGCAGTCTTTTCTCTATCCGCCCATGGAATAATCCGGACCCGCAGTTCCTTGGGCTTGAATTCGAGTTTTGCAGGCCAGGTGAACGTGAAGGTCAACCGTTCCGAGCCAGGCTCGCAAATGAACTCACTTGAGTATTCAAGGTCGGCGACGATTGTGCCATTCTCCCAAGCCAATTCTGGTGCCAGTCTGCCAAAGTGTTCGTGAAACCCGCTGGCTCTTTCCCGGGAGTGATCGCTGGGGGTCAGCGTGATCACGAGTTGCCTGCGGCTGCCACTGCCTCCCCGGACGGATGCCTGGAGCGTCTCTGTTCCTTCGAGTTCCACGCTGGCGGGCTGGCCATCGGCACGAGGGAAACCCGGGAGCGGCACGGCCACCTTCGCACCGTCCTCCTTCACCTCGGTCCAGACTCGCACCCTGTTCTTGTCGTGCCGGGTTGGTGTTGATTTCCAGAGAGCCCGGATCGTCGCCTCCGCCTTCTGCGGCCAGTTGTCGACGGTGACTTTCCACGTGGGGGTTGTTCGGTCCGCGACAATCTCCCAACGGGTCGTACGACTTTTTTGCCTGGCCAGGGGCCTGGTCGATTCGGACGTGGGCGCGACATCAAAGAGAATCTCGCGTGGCCGCGACACGATGTCCTGCTCGTCGCGGCCCACCAGGCACAACGTGAAGACAGCCGAGTGAGCAGAGTCTTTCGCGGGTACGAGGGTGGATTCGGAACAGATCAACGACATGCCGTTCTCGACGGTCGCAAAGCGACCGCTCGGCAACGTCAGGTACCGGCGTTCTGGCGGTGGACGGTACCTGAGCGTGGCTCCACGAAGCAGTTCGAACTGGTGCTTTTCCCCTCCCTGGATTGCAAACGGAATCGGCCGGACCGACTCGTAGCCAATGCTGTAATTGCCCGGTCGTAACGGGGGCGATTCATTTCCCAGTTGTCGATCGGTTTGAGGCAACTTGTTCGTGGTGGACCGGTCGAGAATGAAATAGGGACGTGGTGCGATCGCGGCTGCCAGTTTTGTGGCCAACTGGGCTCCCTGCGGGGCTTCATGAAACTTGTGTCCCGTGCCGGACTCGAGGAGTGTGTCGAGTGCCCGCTGCCTGTCCTTGACCTTGATGGTGGGGTCAACCGTCGGGTCGTTCAACAAGCGTTCGATGGTTTGACCAAACAACACGGCCTGCAAGGAAACACCCGGGTTGGCTTGCATGGCTGCCTTGATTGCTACCAGTTTCCGGTTGTAGTCGGGATCGGTGTAGATGCCGTCGGTGATGAGCACGACGATTCCGCCTGAGCGTCGCTTCTGGAATTCTCCCAGCGCGATCCGTAGTGCTGCCAGCGACGGCGTGGCTCCATAAGGGCCGAGGTCTTCAATGTCCTTGAGCGTTTTGGCGAGATGGGTGTTGGTCAACGGACGGAAACTGCTCAGGATCTCGATGTCCTTCCAGGGATCCTTGGCGATCTCCGGTTGGAGTGTCGCGCCCTTTGCCTTGAGGTAATCCATGTTCAGGTTGATCGTGTCGCCGGTCTTCCCGACACGGTGACCAAACGCGATCAGGCCGATGTCCGGCTTGACCGCGTCGCCGGATTTGGCCAGTCCCTTGATGACTTCTCCCAGCCGCTGAGTGGCCGTGTCCCATCGCTTGTTGGGGTCATCACGGTTTGCCAGGCCATAGCTCATGCTCAGCGAGCAGTCGAGAATGAACATGATGGCTTGTCGCTGACTCTTGCCGGCGACCGAGACAACCCCGGTTTTCCTGTTCAGCGGAACATGGGAGACGCGGAAGACGGGTGGTGGGCACGGGTCGATGGCAACCGCCAGTGACGGGTTGTTGGTCGAATGGCCACGGTAGAAGACCCGGGGGAGTGCCTTGAGTGAAAGCCCGGGGCAACCGGGTTGAAGGGAACCGGCCGTGAGTTTCAGGGATGCGTTACGTTTCAGGGTGAACCCGGCGGTGCTCGGCGTTCCGGTTGGCGTGATTGACAGCCTGTGGGCCGACTGCTCCTGGAGAGTCAGCAGGTTCTTGTCGTTGGGCTGCAGATCCAGTCGCAGTGAGGCGAGACCCGGCGGGGCCATCGCGGAGGGGGTGAAAGCGACGGCGATCGTGGCCTCGTCGTGAATGCCGAAGCGGAGCGGATTGAGAGAGGTGGTCTTGAGCAGTGTGCCGGCGTTGAATTCTTTAGCCAGGGTGGTCCGCTGTTCCAACAGTTTTTCGAGTTCCTCTCCGCGTTGGCCAAACAGCGGGACTTCCAGGGATTGCCCGCCCGCAATACAAGCCTCCGTGGCTGGTGTGAACCAGCCTTGCCAGAAATCCTCGACATACCGCCCGGCCTGGGCGAAAAGCAGTTCGGCGAGGTGGAAGCGACGGAGTGCCAGTGCGGGGTCGGTTCCACCACCCAGGACGTGGACAGCATCAGAAGCCGGCAGTGACCTCGCGATGCGGTCGGCTCTCAGAAGAATGGCTCGTGCCGTAGCGACGGTGTCCTGCTGTTTCGCCTCGGCGGCCAGTCGTTCCACGACCTGCCGCTTGGTCAACGAGAACCGGCGAATTTCAGCCCCCAGTTTCCGCAGGGTGCCGGGCCGTTCGGTGTCGCTTTTTTCCTTGATGCTTCGCCAGGAGTTCCAGATGGCCAGCAGCGAGGGGTCGTCGGTGACATGTCCCAGCGACAGGACCTTGATGGCCCAAAGCGCGTGCCACATTCCCGGGCCACTGGAGGGGGGACGCGGCTTGGTCTGTCCACCGGAGGCCGAGGCGGATCCCAGCTTGCGTGACATGGTGATGCTCTGCTGAACCAGCTGGCGCCTGGTGGCGGCATCGAGATTCGTGTGTCGCAGGATGTCCTGGATGTCTCGCCAGGACTCGGGTTGGTCCGGCAGGCCCAGGCAACGCTTGCCCTCGGTGTCGAGAGCATCCCGCAACCGGGCCAGGCCCGTTTGTGCACCAGAGACCAGGTCCTGTAGTTGTTCGAGTGATTGGGCAGACAGGACGTTGTCTGACCCGGCGGGGTTGTCCTTTCCGGGGGAAACGGCCAGGCAGGTGGCGAGTTGACGGTCGAGCAGGTGTGCCTGCTCAAAAAGTGCCAGCAGCCGGAAGTGGACCGGGGCGCCGTTGAGATCGTCTTTCTTTTGTTGCCCCTTCTCTGCGAGGACCTTGGCCCGGGCGGTCGATGGCCATTCTTCGCGGCGATCGAAGGAGTCGACGAGATTGTCGATGACCGCCTGGTGACCGGCCGGCCTGGACACATTGTGCGAGGCCGCCCACCGGGCGAGGTCGGGCAGTTCCGAGTGGAGACGGTTTCTGAACAGCAGGGCGGAATAGAGCGTGCTGCGAATTCGCACGGCCCGCTGGAGTTGTGTCTCGGCCGACTGCATCGCCGTCGCGGCCGTCTTGTCGCCCACGAACAGCAGGTCCTCGGCTTTGCGGCGGTCACGATCGGCCGAGGCGAGCGTGGGTTGCACCAGGTGCAATGTTCCAAACGCCCCGCTGGTGGCTCGTTCGGCCAGGCCACGGACCTGGACAGCTCGTGTGGCGAGGTCGTCGGTTTCACCAGGGCGGGTGTCTTGTGTCCGCTCCAGGATGTCCTGCAGATGATCCTCGGGACGAAGAATGTTGTCGCCGGTCTCGGGCAATGAAAACGGTTTGGACAGCGGATCCACCAGGCGAGCGATGACATTCTGCCGTGCAAAGGGCGCTCTCACGCCGGGGAAACGCTCGGCGGTGAGTTGCTTCAAGAGTGTCCTGGCACGGTCGAGTTCGTTGCTGGCCGTCCGGGGCTGGTTCCAGAAGATCCAGTGTTCGGCGCGGCGGAGCCGGAAGGTGAGTTCCTGCCACCGGAGTGGGTCGTGATGGAATGCGGGAGCAGGATTGGAACTGGCTTGAAGAGCATTTCGATCGCCCCACAGTTTCTGCAGCGTGTCGAGATTGGCCTTGGGCGGGGAACTCTTGCTGACAGGGGCGTCGGGGATGTCGGTCGTTCCGACTTGCAGGATCGGGAAGTTCAGTGGGTCGTTGTTGTTCAGCGGGTCCATGTAGGTGACAGTCTTGTCACCGGTGACCAGGACCGGGTGTTGGCCACCCCGATCACGATTCTGTTGAACCCAGTGGTTGGTCTGTGATCCCACGTGCCGGAAAAGCTCGTAGACTGTGAGCCGGTTGTTGTGGTCCTCGTCGGCCTTGCCCGCCAACGCCTCGCGAAGGGAAAAGCCAAAAGCGGTCTGTCCGTTGCCCAGGTGCGGGCTGGCCCAACTGTGCTCGCCTCGCGAGCATGAACAGATGACGGCGAGGTTTCTGGTCGGCCCGGTCTTTGCGGTCTCGGACGTTTCTTCCCCGGAGCCTCGTGAGAGGGAATTGATGGCGTCCTGGATCTCCTTCTCGATGTCATTTTCCAGGACACCGATTCGCCAGTCGGTTTGCAGTTGGCAGAGATCCAGCAGGACAAGCGTGTTCTGCTGGGGAGTGTCTCCGATGGCCTGGGAGAGGTAGGCGGCCATCGAGCGGAAACCCTGTTGAGGCGTCGGTTGGGATTGCTTGGGACCGGGCAGGTCATCGGGCCTGGGGTTTTTGGAATCAATCACCAGCACGCCACCCTGGGCGTCGGGGACCCAGAGAGCCGAGAGATAGATCACCAGGACATGACGATCGTTGCGTGTGTCCTGGAATTCGGTCCGGATGCCGTTGTACGAGTCGAGCGATTTCAGTGCCTCCAGATCGCCGGCGACCGGGAGGTTGGGCGGCAGTTGGGGCGTGTCGGCGATCGAAGCCACCACCGGGGCGAGTTTGGTCTGGACACACCCGGGCAGTAGCAAGAGCCACACGGCCAGCGCCACGCAACCGGCGGTCACCGTGGCGGCGGCCAGCGACTTGAAGACCTGTCGCCAGCGGATTCGCGAGGAACCCGCGGGGCGGCCGTTGTCCTCATCCTCGGGACGCCGCCATGACCGGACACCCTCGGGACGTTGCCAGTCACCACCCGCGCCGTCGCCGGCGGAATCTCTCCAGGAGGGACGGCCACCGGACTCTCCAGGCACGTCGGACATGGCTGCTCGACCTTCTTCGGACTCGGTGTCTAGCTGAGAAACGGGGGCGCGCCGTAGACCTTCCACCACAGGAGGCCGGCGTCGAGCAGGACCAGAACGAATATCGCCGTGTACAGCCAGAACGTCAAGCGGCGCTGACGGTGGTCCTGCCAGATCCTGCGAGGACTCCAGGCCACCTGGTCCTGCTCGTTGGTCAACTTGTCGATGACATCCTTGACGAACTCGAACCGCCGCGTGCTGGGCTCACGACCGCAGAAGTAGCAACCAGAGAGACGGATGGCTTCGCCATCGGGTTTGCCACCAAAAACCGCTCCGATAAAGTTCGCCAGCCGCTGTCGTCGACCATCGAGATCGCACAGCAACTGGTACAGTTTCGAATTGGTGGGATTTCCCAGGTCCTGGGCGAAGGCCGAGTAGATCCAACGCCGGAACCAGTCGACCGCCCGCGAACTGACCCACCGGGCGGACTGGTCGTCGACGGGGTGTCCGGTGGGATATCGGGAACCGGCCCTGGCCTTGGTGCTGAATCGCGAGTCGACCTGCGAGGATCTCTGGATGTACTCCCGCAGTCCCGCGACGTTGTTCAATCCATTGAAGAAGCAGACCACCGGGAACTGCATCTGGAGGCCGCTGTGCAGGGTCTCGACATCCTGCCGGGCAGGGGCGATGGCCGACTGGTCTGCCATCTCTGACCACTCCAGCGGGATCATGATCGCGGCTCCATTGATGGGACAAAACGGCTGACGGTACCTGGTGATCAGTCGGCAGAGGTGGCGCAACCGTTGTCGACACTCGTCGAGTTTCCTGGGGCTGAGCGGTTGTCCGGAACCCGCTGATCTGCCGGCCGCACGTCCTGCCGAATGAGCACCAGGCATCATTGTGGCGGCGGGGCCCGCCGCTCCCGGTTCGAGCGTGCCGCTGTATCCGCCCGGTGGCGGCGAGGCCGGCAAGCCGGTCTCCAGTGACTGCTGTCCCGGTGCGAGAGTTCCCGTTGAGGCGGCATCTTCCTGGGCGGCCGGTCGCGGCGGTGCGGGCGAGTGTCCACCGGGTTCCAGCGTGGCAACACTGGCTCCACCAGAGTCTCTGCCGGTGTAGTTGGAGATGCCGCCGCTGAGCAGTGGGCCGGATTCCAGTTGAGCACAGACGGCCGATACGCCGGGACAACTGATGAACAGCGCTTCCCGGTTGGCAAAGAAACGCAACGGCATCGGTGACTCATCAATGCCGGGGGCCACGACGCGTGCGTGAAATCTCGCCCCGGAAAAGAACTGGGTCTCCTCCGCTTCGGTCAGCCCAATGATCGGGAAAATCGGGATCGAACGGATGTCGAGTCCATTGCGGGCGAGCGCGTCCATGCCGGCCGCCCAGGCCCGGTCGATGTCGGGATACGCCGAACTCTCCTCCATCAACAGCAGGCAATAGAAGTAGTGGATCGTCCGCACAAACGCGTAAAGAGCCAGGAACAGGATTCCACACCACCAGTCCTGGACCTGCGGCAGTTCCGTGGCGATGTTCGAGGGTGTGACGATGTCGCGGCTGTAAATCGCCAGCACGACGGTGATCGTGGTGATGATCAGGAAATGCAGCAGTTGATAGACCCAGCGAGGCATCCGGGTCGTGCGCAAACCCAGGCCAAACACCAGTCGTACACCGGCCATCACCCATCGCCAGATTGTCTTGATCCAGTTCCAGACGATCATCTAGGTCACTCGTTCTTTCCAGTTGTGGTCCAGCCGAAAAATCACTGCCGTGTTGTCGGTGAGGCGGCAGGGGTGTGGCGTGAAGTCCATTTGACAGGGGCAGGGATTGGAATGAGGAATCCAGCAGAACCGCCGGGTGTGACTACGGGGCGGGTTCGGTCAACTGTGGGTCCTTGGGATTGGAATAGTCGACAGTGACGGCCAGGTTCACACGTGGCTTGACCGTGATCTTCCACTTCTTGCCGGTTGCGATGTCAGTGACCGTGTACTCACCGGCCATGACTTCGGTGCGATTTTTCTTGGCGTTTGCTCGACGACCCACGACGAATTCCTTGGGATTGCCTCCGGTCCTCTGCAGTGTCAGCTTGGCGCTGCGAAGGCCCAGTCGTTTGCCCGTGACCACCACCACAGCCTTGGCCAGGACGAAAGTGATCGTGCGATTGGCGTGTTCACTGGAGACATTGATGCCATTGGTGGCACTGGCCAGTAGTTCGTGTTTTCCAACGGCCTGGGGAATCTTGGCCGCGGGCAGGGTGAGGGTGACGCGGGAGGTTGTGAGGATGTCGGTTCCGGCCAGTTGCCTGGTGGCCAGGATTTCCTTTTCGGCGAGTTTGCCGTCCTTGTCGGTGTCGAATCCGACAGCCAACTGCCGAATTCCTGATTCGGCGTCGTCGGCGGTCACCTCGACCTTGAGGTCCGGACCCAGTTCGAAACGGCCAGCGACGCCGGTGATGGCGACACGGGGCTTGCTGCGGGCGGTGTCGATCCCGATTTCCATCGGCGGCGCCTGGAACGTGGTGCGGTCACCAGTCTCCAGGACAGCCTCGAGCGAGTACCTGCCCGGACGGGTGGGGAACCGGATGTCGCCGGCTGCGACAATATGGTGGTCGTCGACACGCCCACGGATTTCCCAGGCCCCGGTCTTGGACAGGCCGACCAGGTCGAATCTCTTGTGGACCGGGTACCGCAATGCGAACAGCCCGGAGGGACTGACCAGTTTCGGGTCCCTGGCCGCAAACCGGTATCGAATGGTTCGTCCGGTGTCGAGTTGCCAGGGATCGCGACGGTTTTGCCGATCGAGTTCGGGCGAGTTGATGTCGAACAGCAGACGGCCTGGCTTGTCCCTGGAGCCCTTTTCGAAAATGGGCCCTTTTTGTGGGGCAATCACCCGGAGCCCCGCCGGCCTGGTCGCGGCCGGGAAACCGTGTTCGAGCGTCCAACTGAATGCGCGGGGGTATCCGGCCACCTTCAGCCCGATGGGCCATGGGCCCGCCAGACGATCGAGGTCGGATTCGTCGAACTCCACGTAGAGTGTCTCGCCCTGGGAACCGACCCGGGTTTTCAAGAACGAATCCTTGGCCAATGCCTGCAACTGGCTTGGCAGGCACAATTCGACGTCCAGCATCCGTGGCACCTGCGAGTCGATGCCAAACTGTTGCCCCAGTTCCAGCGACAGTCGGAAGTCCTGGAATTGTGGATTGCCGACACGCAGGAAGTCACGAGGATGCCAGAAGTCGGGCTGAATCCGGTAGGCGACTGACTTGGACTCCGAATTCCCTCGGAGTTCCAGTTCGAAGATGAGCCCGTGTGAGAGTTCTGCCTGGGGGAACGGCTTCTTGCCGGGTGACTGGAATGTGAGTGGCAGCAGTCGGTCGGACTGTTCCAGGGAGAATTCACCCTGGAGGAATTGCTGGCGTTTGCCATCGCTGGTCCGTCGCAACACCTTGACCGAGACACTCTTGCTGTCATCGTTCTCTGGCCGCACCAGGAATGGGGTCAGTTGCAGCACCGACGGGTCCGGCTTTTTCGGGGCCGGCGCCTTGTCCCCGGCCGCCTTACCCGGGGCAGTGGCCGGCATGGGTTCAACAGGGGCGTCGGCTGACGGGGGCAGCCGCAGGATGGCAACCGGTGTGCCCGAGGCGGTGGTCACCAGTTCGTTGCGGCCAGTTTGTTGATCGACCCGAAAGGTTTTGCTCTCACCATCGGCCAGGAAAACGATCCGCCACTTGGTCGGGTCGAACGGCGGAATCACCGGGACCCTTTCCACTGCCACCGGGAAACCGGACTTGTCCAGCAGTGCGATGGCCAGCCATTTCCGCGAGTGGCCGACATCCTTGTCGAGTTGGATCCGCAGGCCGTCGATTGTCTCACGAGTGACACTCAGCGGGGCAGTGATGTTCTGGCCGTTGAGAGTCGGGTGGATCTTGCTGCTGCCCTCGAATGCCAGTTTCCAGGACCCGTCCAGGCCCTGGTCGGGTATCGAAAGTCGGATGTCATGGCTGGAATCGGCGCGAGCCGTCTTCAGTGCACACTCGATTCTTTGTGGCAGCCAGGTCTTGAGCCACTCGGGAGGCTGGCGTCGCAGGGACCAGCCCTTGCGGTGCTTCAGAAGGTCCTGTGTGGTCCTGGTGCGGTTCACCTGGACGATCGAATCGACACGGTCGAGCCGGGGATCGGGAGCGTCGGCACCGTCCAGAGATCGGACCAGCAGTGCCTGCTGTCGCACCTGGGCCGGTGAGGTCCTGGCCGGGTCATCCAGATCGTCGGCAATCCGTCGCCAGGCACGATTGATTTCTCGGCCGAGACGAAGGCGAGCAACCATCGTGGGATGACCGCTGCGTTCCTGTCCAGCCGCGCTGGCGTTGATGAATTCGTCCCACAGGGTCCAGAGCGTTTCGAGTTCGACTGGGCCTTCGGCCGGCCGTTTCTTGTCGATCGAGTCGGTGGTGGCCGGGACGGCCAGGGAGAGAGTCTGGATGGCCCAGAATGCCTGCCAGACACCATCCAACTCGCGCTGCCTGGTTTCGGCGTCGCTGGCAACCGTCGAGGGGCGGATGGTGAGCAGTCGCGTGCGGAGTTCGCTGCGACTGGTCCCGGAAATCCACGGGACCATCATCAACCACTCGACTTCTCGCCACTGAAACGGGGTGATGTCGCCGGGTGGCACCTGGTTGAGTTCATCAACGTGCCTGTCGAACGTGGCCTGGAACGCCTCGTATTCCCCGTCGAGTTTCCGGCAGACCTCGGCCAGGGCCGTGCGGGTCTTCGCGTCGTGCGAGATGACACCGAGCAACTGGTTCAATTTTCGAGCGCCCAGGATCATCCTTAGCAGGTTCTTCTCTTCCTGTTCCTTCAATGGGCTGCGGTCGAGATTCGCGAATCGGCCTCGGCTGTTGAGGAGTTCCTTGGCCGGTTGGGAGAGCGCGGCCTGCTGGCACCGTGTGGGGTCGGCTTCCATGCGGTGTGCTATCCATCTGGCGAGATCCGGAAGTTCGATCATCAGCCTGGCACGGAGCAGAACGGCGTGGCGAATCAGGGTCTCGTTGGTGGCCAACGCCTTGTGGAAGGTTTCGGCCAACTGGAATTGTGTCCGGGCATGATCGCCAGCCCCTTGTTCCAGCCATCTCTCGGCTGCGGTGGTGTGTTGTAGGGCCTTGTCCAGATCTGTACCGAGTCGTGGCAGCAGATCGGAGTTCCTGGCAGCGAAATCTTCTAGGCCAACCCGTAGCCTGAACACGGCGCTGCACAGTGTCGCAAAGCTCTTGTCCCACCGGATTCCCAGTTCGCCAGAACGCAATGCGAGGTCCGCAAGTCGTTTCGGTGAAACGAGTTCCGACGGGAGTGCCGGCTCACCGATAAGCTCCAGGATCGGTCTCGATTTTTCCAGATCCTGTTCGGTGAACTGTGTGTTGGAAGCCAACAGCCTGATGAGTTGGGCAGCAAGTTCTATCCGGGCGGCACGGCGACCCGGCCCGGTTCCGGGAAGTTGGGCAACCAGTCCAGCGATCGCCTCCTGACGTGTCTGGATCTTTGGTGTTTCGTCGTTGGCGGGGGGCTCG
>CAZYAZ010000091.1:0-6940 GCA_964646205.1 uncultured Planctomycetaceae bacterium
CCGTGCCACGGGTTGCGACACGATGCGAGTCAAAGCGAAGTGGGCAGGGGCGGAATCGAACCGCCGACACCAGGATTTTCAATCCTGTGCTCTACCAACTGAGCTACCTGCCCGCCGGAGAAACGCCACTGTAGGAGAACCGGAAAGGGCCTGCAAGTTGTTGGGTCGGCACCCACCGAAAACTCGACAGCGACTATCGCAGTCGGACACTGTCAACGCGCATTGGGTTGGTCACCACGAGGTCGCCACGGCGAACGCCTGAACGGACCTCGACGTGATCTCGACTCCGCAGCCCCGAGACGATCGCCTGTCGCTTGATACCCTTGGGTGTCCTGACGTAACAGAACGACCCCTTGCCGTCTTCGAGTACCGCCCGGCTGGGGACTCTCAGTACGCTGTCTCGCTTCACGCGCACACGAACAATCGCCGTCTGGCCGGGCATCGGCATCGGGGTGCCCTTGGGCCGCGACTCCTCAATCGACACCACCACTTCTCCTCGCGAGTCACCTCCCGGGGTGACCGCTTTGGCAGACTTGACCGTCGACACCCGACCAGGCAATTCGATACGGGATTGTTCACCGACTCGAATTCTTGCCGCCTGTCCCGCCTCGACCAGATCGGCGCGACCGGGTGTCAGTCGGACATTGGACGGACCACCTTCGGTTGATGCCAGTACCAGCAATGATTGACCGGTATGTACCACGCAGCCGGGGGTGACCAGCCGCGATCGATCGGCCCGGGGGCCATCCGGCACCGAACACGCCACCACCACGCCGTCTCGTGGCGCCCGAATCGTCCCCGCCTTGACCCGGGCTGCCAGGGCCACCAGTGCTTCGTTTTCGTATCCCAGCGAGGCAGCCAGAGCCTTTTCGCCCGCCATCTCCCTGCCCACCAACGCATCACCCTCGCGACGGGACCGGGACAACTCGTTGCGAGCCGAGACCAGTCCGACCTTGAGTTCCTTCAATTCGCGAACACGGGTGTGGTCGACCAGCAACTCCAATCGGCCACGGGCGGACTGCAACCGGTTTTCAACCTCCGACATCGCCAGGCGGTCCGCCTCGAGCGTCGAACGGGTGATGTAACCTTTTTTCAGGACCCGCCGCGACCAGACAAGACGCTCACTGGCACGACGTCGATCCTCGACCAAACCACTGATCTTACGATCCAATACGCTGCGAGCCTCGACGAACGTCATCTCCTCGTATTCCTCAAGATCCAGTTCGGCGGTGTCAACGGCCAACCGGGCCGCCGCGACATTTCGTCGTACCGTCGAACGCACTCCCGCCAATTTGCGCCGCTGCCGTTCCAGTTCGGCCTGGGCACGAGCCACCGCCACCGCCTGGGCACGGACGTTAGCCTCGACCTGCTCGGTGTCAAACTCGACCAGGGTCTCTCCGGCACGCACCATCGTTCCCGGTGCAGCAATCCGGCGAACCGCCGCCGGCCCAATCATCGTGGACCGAACAGAGATCCCGTCGGCTCGCTCGACACGACCACGCTCGACAACATGCCCTTCCACTGTCCCATTGGTGACCGCCTGGGTCTCCACCGGTGACACCGAGGGATTGCCACTGGTGTCGATTCGGATCGTGACCGGGCGACCAATCCAGTGAGCCGATGCCAGCACCGGCACCGGAATCCTCACATCTCGCTCGACCCGGGACGGCGTGCCGACATCGTGAATCCCAGCCACCACGGCTGAAAACGTCGGCGATTCGACGTCACCCGGATGAACCGACACCAGTTGTCCAACCCGGACCCGTCGTGCAGAGTCCACGTTCAGTCTCACGTGAATCTCTGGCCGCAGTCGTTCGGCCAACAGAACCACGGTGTCCCATTTCTTCAGGACCAGGCCCGGCCGCCGCGGCGAACCGCCAGGATAAATCACGACTCCATCCGATGGAGCGGCCAGGACCGCCTGGCCGCGGCGACTCTTGAGTTGTTCAAGTTTCTGGCTGGCGGCCTCAACGTCCAGCCGGCTGGCCGAGATCACCGCATCGTGAGCCCGGTGGGCAGCCCGGGCGTCGGCGGCAGATTGTTCGAGACGTTCGGCGGCTGCGCTCAGCGAAGCATCGAGTTCGAGCAATCGCCGCCGGTGCCTGGAGGAGGTCAGCCGCTTGAGTTCTCGCTGGGCCGCCTCGCTGCGGTTCATCGCTCGTGACACCGCCGCCTTGTCTCCATTGATCTGGCCCGGGGTCAGCAATCCACGATTCGACAGGCGACGGGCTCGGTCAAGTCGCTGGTGAGCCAACTCCAGGCGGCGGGCGGCCAACTTGACATCGCGGCCCACGCGACCCGTCTCCTCCTTGTACTCACCTTCAAGATACTTCTGGCGATCCAACCGGGCCAATGACACCGCCAGTTCAGCCGCCTCGGTCTCACGAACCAGCTTGCTATCCAGGATCACCTCGTCCTGCCGCGCGACCTCGAGCACGGACTCGGCCCTGGACAACGCGATCCGTGTCACGCGAATCGATGCATCTATCTCGCTGGTGTCCATTCTTGCCACCACGTCACCGCGGCGAACCCGGGTGCCCTCCAACGCCACCGTCAATAGCGTTCCGCCACCCTCGACCTGGCAGCGCACCGGCTTCGCACCGGCACACTCGATCCGCGCGGTTGCCGACACCACCGACGCGGTGGCCACATCTTCGGCTCCCGCATCGCGCAAACTGGCCAACCCGACAACCAACAGCGTGATCGCGACCAGTACCGGCAACAGGCGAGAAACTACTCGGCCGCTCCGGTCCCGGTTACCGGAACAGGTAGAAAGGGAATCAGGTGAGTGCATCAGGTGGGAAAAATCTGCGTGGTCTACATCCCTGTAGAAAAACGTTGCCTTGACGAGCCGAAAAAGGGCAGGATGCCAGCCCCGGCAATTCGCACGAGACTGACACTGATTATCGGCCCATTCCGGGAGGAGATCCCAGAGAGGCAGTGGCGTCGCATCAAAATCGGTGCATCCGTTAGACCGGGTTATATCCTACAACCGCGCCAGGTGTCCAGATCGGACCGGGGAGACGCGATCCACAACGACCTCGCCCCCGACTGCCTCTCTAGCGTTCGGCCAACGGGGTGTAATCCCGGGCCGTCGCACCCGTGTAGATCTGCCGGGGGCGATTGATCCGACTGCTCGGATCGTCGGTGAGTTCCTTCAGGTGTGCGATCCATCCCGGCATGCGGCCCAGGGCAAACATCACGGTGAACATGTCGGTGGGGATGCCCATCGCGCGGTAGAGCACACCACTGTAGAAGTCGACGTTGGGATAGAGGTTCCGTTCGACGAAGTACTCGTCATTGAGTGCCACGTCTTGCAGTTGCTTGGCAATGTCGAGCAGGGGATCGTCGACTCCGAGTTGGTCAAGCACCTCGTCGCACGCCTCCCGCAGGATCGTGGCCCGCGGGTCGAAGTTCTTGTAGACCCGATGTCCGAAGCCCATCATCCGGAACTCGTTGTCCTTGTCCTTGGCCATGTCGACGTACTTCTTGTAGTCGGATCCGTCCTGGCGAATCATCTCGAGCATCTCGAGCACCTTCTGGTTGGCCCCACCGTGCAGGGGTCCCCAGAGTGCACAGACACCGGCCGAGAGCGACGCGAAGATGTTGGCCTGGCTGCTGGCCACCATCCGCACCGTCGACGTGCTGCAGTTCTGCTCGTGGTCGGCGTGCAGGATCAACAGGACGTTGAGCGCCTGCTCGAGCACCGGCGGCACCTCGTATTCTTCGGTGGGCACCGAGAACATCATGTTCAGGAAGTTCCCACAGTACGACAGTCGGTTGAGCGGATAGACCAGCGGCTGCCCGATCGACTTCTTGTACGCCCAGGCCGCCATTGTCGGGGCCTTGGCCAACACGCGAATGATGTTCAGGTCGTCATCGGCCTCGCCATCTCCCTCCGGGTAATACGCAGCCAGCGACGCGATCATCGACGAGAGCACGGCCATCGGGTGCGCCGAGGCCGGGTAACCGTCGAACAAATTCTTCATGTCCTCGTGGATCAGGCTGTGGTTGGTCAGCGAGTCGCTGAATTCCTGCAGGCCTGCCACCGACGGCAATTCGCCATAAATCAGCAGGTAGCAAACCTCGGCGAACGAGGCGTTCTTGGCCAATTGCTCGATCGGATATCCCCGATAGCGAAGGATCCCCTCTTCACCATTGATGAAGCAGATTCCGCTCTGGCACGCACCCGTGTTTCCGTATCCGGAATCGAGTGTGATCGCTCCGGACTCGCCACGAAAACGGGTGATATCCACACCGCGTTCACCCTCTGACCCCACGACGACGGGAAACTCATACTCATTCCCGTCCAAGCTCAACTTGGCGCTGTCCATCTTGGATGTCTGACCCGGATGCGTGTTCTTGAATTTGCCGTTCGGCGATTCGTGGCCGAACCCATTGCGAACCGACCATTATCCGAGTCAGCCTGTTGATTCGCAAGCGAGACCGTTTGGTCCGGGATCGATGTCCCCCCAACCACCGACCGCAACACGAACTGGGCACCCATCCGCGAACGGCTATTCACGCTCCGGCGGTGAATTCGATCGCCGACATTTCCACGAAATCTTCGCCCCGCAGGCTGGCCCAGAAGTGGTAAGCACCGGGAACGACGTTGGGCTTGGGATCCCGCAGCATCAGAAAACTGCCCTCACCCTCTGATTCACAAAACGTCCGAAACCACAGCATCCCACACACGTTGGGCTGAGGTGAGAGGAGATGGACCGTCACCCGGAGATCGACGTGCAGGTCGTGAAGCATGCCAAAGAAGCCCGTCGGGATCCCCTTGACCGCGCCCATCTCGATGCCCACCGTGTCGCTTTTTCCATGGCCACCAGATCCTCCGCCCCGGCAGAGATCGACCAGGGTGTCACGGAGCAGGCACAGATCCGAACCGTCCCAGATCTCCTTGGTCCCCAGGTCCAGGACCGGGAACCCACGATCGTGGTGAACATCAATCCGTGGCGAGTTTTGCCAGCGAGACTGGATGCTCGCACGGATCGAATCGGTGTCTGTTGAGATCTTGGAAGAGTCAAACTCTGAGGCATCAGCCTCGGGTGGGCAAACAGCCTGGCTCATCGGTACGTCTCCGTCTGCGGCCCGCAGAGGATGTCCCGCGGAGCCTGCCGCGGGAGGAGTGAGTGTCGAGAGTGGAAACCCGCAATCCTGACGGTGCACAACGAAAAAGGGCGGGAAACATTCCGTTGGCACCGCAGGACGCGGAGTTTGTCCTTTCGGACTACCTGATAACCTCGTCCCGGGTGGGAATGTTCGTCGAAATCTGGAGTTTTTTTGGCTGGTTTCTCAACCCTGTTCGCCGGTGACCCAACTACGTTACGATGCTCCCATCGATGTCCGTCTCCTCCTTCCACCCCCTGATCCAGGCCTGGTTCGCCTCGCGGTTCGAGGCTCCCACCGAACCCCAGTCGCGTGGCTGGCCGGCCATCGCCACGGGTGACCACACCCTGATCGCCGCCCCCACGGGCAGTGGCAAGACCCTGACGGCCTTCCTGGCCGTCATCGACCGGTTGCTCCGAGAAGGACTCGAGCGCAGCGACCAGGGGCGGGCCACTCGAGTCGTCTACGTCTCACCCCTGCGAGCACTGTCCAACGACATGCATCGCAACCTGCAGCAACCACTCGAGGAGATTCTCCAACTGGGGCGCCAGCAGGGCTACGAGATGCCGGACTTGCGAGTCGGGTTGCGGACCGGTGACACCACGTCCTGGGAAAGAACCAAGCTGGTTCGGCAACCACCACAGATCCTGGTGACAACACCCGAGTCACTGTACCTGATGCTCACCGCCGAAAAGGCCCGGAAAACGCTGACCGATGTCGACACGGTGATCGTCGATGAAATCCACGCACTGGTTCGCGACAAGCGAGGTAGCCACCTGTCGCTGAGCGTCGAACGTCTGGAAGCACTGACCACCACCAGGCTTCAACGCATCGGACTCTCGGCCACCCAGAAGCCGATCGATCGCACCGCCAATTTTCTTGTCGGTGGCCGGTCCGAGCCCGGTGAACCCACGGTGATTGACGTCGGCCACCAGCGGGACCTCGACCTCCAGATCGAGGTTCCTCCCAGTGATCTCTCGGCCGTCTGCTCGCACGAACAGTGGGCCGAAATCAACGCGAGAATCGTCGAACTGATCAACCAACACACCAGCACCCTGGTGTTCGTCAACACGCGGCGCCTGGCCGAACGGGTCACGCACCAGTTGACCGAGATTCTTGGCGAGGATCACGTCGGCAGTCACCACGGGTCACTGTCGGCCGGCACCCGACTGGACACCGAACAACGGCTCAAAGAGGGCAGCCTCAAGGCGGTCGTCGCCACCGCGTCACTGGAACTGGGAATCGACATCGGCCATGTCGACCTGGTGATCCAGATCGGATCTCCCCGGGCCATCGCCACCTGTCTCCAGCGGATTGGACGATCCGGGCACTCCCTGGGACTGATCCCCAGGGGACGTCTCTTCGCACTTTCACGGGACGAACTGCTCGAGTGCCAGGCCGTGGTGCGAGCCATTCGCGGCCAACGGCTCGACGAGGTGCAGGTCCCCGTCGCACCACTGGACGTGCTCGCCCAGCAGATCGTTGCCGAGGTGGCTGCGCGGGAATGGAAATCCGACGAACTGTTCGAACTCGTCCGTGGAGCCGCACCCTACGCCCGGTTGGCACGCGAGTCATTTGACCGGGTCGTCGACTTCCTCTCCGAGGGAATCACCGACACCTCGGGTCGGGGCCGCGTGTACCTGCACCACGATCGGGTGGGCCGCCGGTTGCGGCCCCGCAAGTCCGCCAGGCTCTCGGCATGCACCAACGCCGGAGCCATCCCCGACATCGGCAGCTACCGTGTCGTGACCGAGGACAATTCGTTTGTCGGGACGCTCGACGAGGATTTCGCGATCGAGAGCCAGGCGGGAGACGTCTTCCTGCT
>CAZYAZ010000091.1:7040-8806 GCA_964646205.1 uncultured Planctomycetaceae bacterium
ATGGTCCCCTCGGGGAAACGTGTCCTTTTCGAACGATTCTTCGACGAGGCCGGTGGCATGCAGGTCGTGATTCACGCCCCGTTCGGTTCTCGTATCAACCGGGCCTGGGGACTGGCCTTGAGAAAGAGATTCTGTCGATCCTTCGATTTCGAACTCCAGGCCACCGCCGATGACGACGGCTTCATTCTCTCGCTGGGACCACAACACAGCTTTCCGCTCGAGAGCCTCTTCGGCATGCTGGGGCCACACAACGCCCGCAACCTGCTCGAACAGGCACTGCTGGCGGTCCCGGTGTTTCAGCTCCGATGGCGCTGGAACCTCACCCGGGCCCTGGTGGTCCTGCGTCGCAATGGCGGAAAAAAGGTGCCGCATGCGATCCAGAGATTCCGTGCCGACGACCTGCTGACCGCCGTTTTTCCCAAGTTGACCGGGTGCCAGGAGAATATCACCGGCGACCACGAGATCCCCGACCATCCCCTCGTGCAACAGACCATGCACGATTGCCTCCACGAGGCTCTCGATTTCGAGGGATTCGAGTCGGTGCTCGAGGGGGTTGACTCCGGAGAAATCGAACTGGTCGGTCGCGACACCCGCGAACCCTCGCCGTTCAGCTGGGAACTGCTCAACGCCAACCCGTATGCGTTTCTCGACGGAGGTGAAATCCAGGAAAGACGGGCCCGGGCCGTCGCGACCCGTCGCAGCCTTTCCGTCGAGGAACTCGGCGACCTCGGCCGACTCGACCCCGAGGCGATCCGCCAGGTCGTCGACGAGGCCCAGCCGGCGGTCCGCAACGCCGATGAACTTCACGACCTGCTCTTGTCCCGGATTGTCCTCGCCGCCGCTCTACTCGATCCGGGTGCCGAGTCTTCCTGGAACGAGTGGTTCTCGGAACTTGTCGAAGCCGGACGGGCCACGACCGTGACCACCACAGGGGGGTACTCCTGCGGCGTCGCCGCCGAACGACTCCCGGTCGTCCTGGCCCTGCACCAGGGCGCCACGGCCGAACCCGCGATCGATGTCCCCGAGGGGGTTCCGACCGAGTTTTCTTCGATCGATGCTCGTGTGGCCGTTGTACGAGGTCTCGTGGAAGTCTGTGGACCAACGACCGATGTGGAGGTCGCCACCCAACTGGCCATCACCCCCGCACAGGCCACCGCGGCACTCGAGGCGTTGGAGGGCGAGGGAACGGTGCTGCGAGGCCGATTCCGTGCAGCGACAATTCAACCCGGAACGTCGGCCGACGAACAGGCTTCGGCAGGGATCGAATGGTGCCATCGCCGCTTGCTCGCCCGGATCCACAGGTTGACCGTCGAGGGGCTACGACGCCAGATCCGCCCGGTCGACGTCCCCACGTTCCAGAGATTTCTTGCTCGTCACCACGGACTGCATCCCGGCACGCAACGAACCGGGTCGGGGGGACTGTTTGAAGTGGTCGGGCTGTTGCAAGGCCTGGATGTCCCCGCCGGCAACTGGGAAGCGGATCTGCTCTCCAGGCGACTGGCCGGGTACCGCGAGAGCTGGCTGGACGAACTGACACTCTCGGGCGAGGTCGGCTGGGGACGCCTGTACCCCAGCGCCGGTGCCTTCGAGCGGGCTCGCCCAATGTCCTCACTCTCCAGAACCGCACCGCTGGGGCTGTTTCTGCGAGAGGATCTCGAGTGGCTGACTCACTGGGGACGGGTACCCGACCCGGATTCACTCGGGGCGACTGCCAGAGACCTGTTCGACCGACTGGACAAAACCGGCGCGCAGTTCGCCACCGACCT
>CAZYAZ010000091.1:8906-13084 GCA_964646205.1 uncultured Planctomycetaceae bacterium
AATCCGACGGCACGGGTCGGGTGGCCGAAGCCGATGCCCTGGAGCAGTGGGCCTGGCAGTTGCTCAGACGATGGGGCGTCGTCTTTCGTGACCTGCTGGCCCGGGAACCCGGTGCCCCCAAGTGGTGGCAGTTGCTGGGCGTGTTCCGGCGACTGGAAGCCCGGGGCGAAATCCGGGGAGGTCGATTTGTCGAGGGCCCCGGTGGTGAACAATTTGCACTGGGCGAGACGGTACGACGACTCCGGCAGTTGCGTGAAGAGGCCCAACAGAACAACGAGGGAGATCCGGAGATCCTGGTCATCTCGGCCGCCGATCCTCTCAACCTCGTCGGTATCCTCACCGACACCGGCCGCGTCCCCGCGACATCACAGAACCGGGTGGCGCTGGTCGACGGACGTCCCGTCGCAGCGATCACCGGTGGCGAACTGGAATGGCTGGAAGATCTCGACGAGACGACTCGCCTGGCGGTCGAAGCGGAATTGCCCCGGCCCGGATCCCCGCCCCCGCGGCCCGTGTTGGCCACCGAAACACACTAGGACACCAACCACGACGGCCTAGAGGAAGTCGTTGATGATGTTCTCCAGCATCTCCTGGCGACCACTCTCGTTGGCGTCGGAATTGCCCTTCTCGAGCATGTAAGATTCCAACGACGCGAAACTCGCATCACCCGACTCGATCTCGGCCCCGACACCACTGTCGAAACTGCGATACCGGTTGGCGACGAAATCCGAGAGCACCGCGTCAGCACGAATCGCAGCGGCGATTTTCAATCCGCGGGCAAACGCGTCCATGCCCCCGATGTGAGCATGGAACAGATCGATCGGCTCAAAACTCTCGCGACGGACCTTCGCATCGAAGTTGACCCCCCCGGGAGCCAGGCCGCCCTGGGACAGGATCACCAGCATGCACCGGGTCGTCAGGTACACGTCGGTGGGGAACTGGTCGGTGTCCCATCCCAACAACAGGTCGCCGGTGTTTGCATCAATGCTGCCCAGGAACCCCTGGTGCGAGGCGTAGGTCAACTCGTGCATCATCGTGTGACCGGCCAACGTCGCGTGGTTGGTTTCAATGTTCAACTTCACACGGTCCTCGAGTCCATAGGCCCGGATGAAGTTCAGGCAGGCCGCCGCGTCGAAGTCGTACTGGTGCTTGGTCGGTTCCTTCGGCTTGGGTTCGAAAAGAAACATGCCGTCGAACCCAATCGAATCGGCGTGTTCGGCCGCCATGTGCATGAATCGGCCCAGGTGATCCAACTCCCGCTTCATGTCGGTGTTGAACAGGTTCATGTACCCCTCGCGCCCCCCCCAGAAGACGTAATTCTGGCCGCCCAGACGATGAGTCACTTCCAGGCATTTCTTGACCTGCGAAGCGGCATAGGCAAACACGTCAGCGTTGCAACTGGTCGCCGCCCCGTGCAGGTAACGGGGATGACTGAAAAGATTGGCCGTGCCCCAGAGCAACTTGATGCCGGTCCGCTCCTGTGCCGCAGCCAACGCATCGGCAACCCGATCCAGGTTGTCATTGGCCTCCGCGAGATTCGCTCCCTCCGGTGAGACGTCACGGTCGTGGAAGCAGTAGAAGGGAGCCCCCAGTTTCTCGATGAACTCGAAAGCCACGTCGACGCGGTTGATTGCGTTCTCCACCGATTCACTGCCATCGTCCCAGGGGCGCTGGAGTGTGGGCGCACCAAATGGGTCAGCCCCCGTGGCGCGAAACGTGTGCCAGTAACAGACGCTGAACCGGAGATGTTCCTCCATCGTCTTTCCCTCGATCACTTCCTCGGCGTTGTAGTGATGGAAGGCCAGGGGATTACGACTTGAAGGCCCCTCGAAGGCAATCTTCTCGACGTCGGGAAAGTACGACATGGCAGCAGGTCCATTGAGGTGAAGTGGATAGCGTCGCAAACCAAATGTACCGCTCGGCCCGACAACGGGAAAGTCGCCGGAGAGCCAATGATCTGGTCTTGCCCGATCGAGCCGCTTTGCTGACACTACCGCGCGCCGGACCCCTTGCCCCTGGCTGCCAACACGTGCATCGCCAAATCCTCACCCTACTGGCTCTCGCCCCGCTCGTTGGCGGTTGCGCCGCGCTTACGCCAACAGCCACCGGGCCAATGGGTACCGCGGCGGTCGTCATCCCCGGATCGTTGACCGAAGCCACATGGGAACGCACGGTCGACGCGCTCCACGCATTTCACTTTTCCATCGAAAAGGAAAACCGCCTCGCCGGGACGATTCAAACCGAGTACCTGGCCGGTGCCGGGTTGCTCGAACCCTGGCATTACGATTCGGTCACGCTCGGTGACCGTATCGAAAGTTCCCTGCAACCGATTCGGCGACGAGCTCTCGTGACTCTCACCCCCACCGAATCCGGAGTGCAGGTGACCGTCGAGGTGATCAAGCAGCGAGAGAGTCCCCGGGGACCAACACGCCACGCGCCCGGTGTGGCCACGTATCCCGAAAACCGCCCCGTGCAACGCGATCTGAATGTTGTGCTGGATGAGTCCGCTCCACCAGGCTGGATCACCCTGGGCCGCGACTCAACACTCGAACGGGTTTTGCAATCGGCCATCGTTGCTCACATCCGCCGTTGAGCTCTCTCGGGCAGTTGCCCATTGGCTGATCCTGGCGGTGACGATCCGGCCAGGCTCTCCCCGGCCCATGACCCACCTGATGAACGCACTGCCAATGCTATGGCGGACAAATTCTCAACAAAATTCTACGGGCGCCAAAAACGACTGAAAACAACCGCCGCAAATACCTTCCTGTCAGACTTGAGATTGAATCTCAATATCGATATGATTCGCCGTACCGATACGAGGACGGCGGACGGGCACCCATGTGCGAATTCAAACACACCCACCACGCAAGACGGCCCGGATTTACACTCATAGAACTTCTTGTCGTGATCGCGATCATCGCGATTCTTGTTGCACTCCTGCTCCCGGCAGTCCAACAGGCTCGTGAAGCCGCCCGTCGCAGCCAGTGCAAGAACAATCTCAAGCAGATTGGACTGGCCCTGGCCAATTACCAGCAAACCTACAAGTACTTCCCGATGAGCATCTGCACCGACAGGCTCTACGGTGCCGTCAACACCGGTGGTGGCGAGTGGAGTATTCAGGCGAGAATCCTGCCGTTCATTGAACAGGAGAACCTGCAAGGCCTGATCGACTTCAGCCAATCCTACGGGAGCCAGTTGCGAGTCAAGACGCAGCGAGTGGACACTTACCTCTGTCCCAGTGAAACCAACGACATGGCCCGCAACGGATCCAATGGGGAGGCCCAATACTACCCTCTGAACTACGTCTTCAATGGTGGCACCTGGCAGGTCTACGATCCGAGTCGCAACATGGGAGGTGACGGCTCGTTCTACCCCAACAGTCGCCTGAAACCTCGCGACTTCAGAGATGGCACCAGCAACACGCTGGCGTTCTCCGAGTGCAAGACTTTCACCCCCTATCTCCGCGACGGTGGCGGTGGTGGAACCATGCCACCTGCCGATCCAACACAAATCAGTGCTCTCGGCGGAAGCTTCAAAACCAATTCTGGTCACACCGAGTGGGTGGACGGCCGAGTCCACCAGACCGGATTCACGACCACCTACCCACCCAACACCGAAGTGCCGCACACGGCCAACGGCATGACTTACGACATCGATTACACGTCTTGCCGCGAGGACAAAAGTTGCGGGACCTTTGTTCGAGCCGCGGTCACCGCACGCAGCTGGCATTCCGATCAGGTCAACGCCCTGTTCATGGATGGCCACGTTCGCCCGATCAGCCGCTCCATCAATCTAGAAATCTACCGGGCCCTTGGAACCCGGTTTGGCAACGACCAGGTCAACGAGTTCTGATCCCTCTCGTCGTCCTACACAGTCGTAGCCACTAGAGAAAGCGACCCCGGTGTCTCCTCCCGAGCACCGGGGTCGCTTGTTTTTTCACCGACTCCGGCTCGGTTCATTCGTCCCGCTGAACAGGTTTTTCGGTCGGCTGGCCAGGCTGACGGCGGTCGTCGACTTCCTTGGCCGGAACCGATTCTTCCTCTGCCCGTTCCTCTTCTCGTTCACCCTCTTCTCGTTCACGTTCATCACGTTCACGATCAAGTTCGTCCCGCTTACGTTCACGTTCATCACGTTCACGTTCACGCTCATCACGTTCACGCTCATCACGTTCACGCTCA
>CAZYAZ010000091.1:13184-16245 GCA_964646205.1 uncultured Planctomycetaceae bacterium
TCACGTTCACGCTCATCACGTTCACGCTCATCACGTTCACGCTCACGTTCACCCCTCTCGCCCTCACGGTCGGCTTCATCCTCGTCGCGCTCACGGTCACCCCGCTCACCCGACAACTCGTCCACCCGCTGCGTGAGATGTTCGACGTGCCGTCGGAGCCTGTCAAACTGTTCGTGAAGTTCCCGGAGATGCTCCGCATTCCCGGGACCACCCTGGTGCCTGTCACGATCCTCGCGTCGATGCATCTCTTCAATTCGGTGGTGAACCTCCCGGGCGATGTCATGCATACCCGCCGCGGCGAGCAGTTCGGCAGCGTGCCTGACCATTTCTTCTCGTTCGGCCGGACTCCGATCACCGTGGTCACGATCGCGACGCCGCTCTTGGTCCTGGTAACGGCGGTGGTGTTCCCGTTCATCGTCGTCTCGGTCGCCGTCCTGACGCGCCAACTCGTGATGATCGCCTTGCCGGTGCTTCGTCGACTCACCGACAAGCTCACGTTCCTGAGCCACCAGTGGCCAGCCAACCACAACCAGTAACGCCATGCCACTCGAGGCCAACAATACCTTCATCCAGCCGCTCATCCTGAGTCTCCCAGTCATTCGTTGTGTTCGATCCGGCCTCGAACCAGGCCGGACCCAATTTCTGTTTCGCCCGACAATCAAAACACCAGTTCAACGGCCACGCGGCGGACCATCATGGCGCCGTGGCAAACGGAAAGGAATAGAGAAATCGCGGAATCTGGTTAACCCAGGCGGGCATAGCCTCCGAAGTACAGCAACGGCCGCCCTCCGGTCTCACCACGGTCCTCGCCGTTGACGATCTCGCCGATAAAAATGTCATGGTCTCCACCGGCGAGCACCTCGGACAGGCGACACTCGACGTATCCCAGCGTCCCTCCCAGTACCGGTGCTCCCACCTCGCCCTCGACATGATCCAGGTCCGAGAATTCCTTGGGGCCGGGCGTGGCAAACCGGTTGGAGATCTCCTCCTGGTCCTCGGCCAGGATGTTCATCACGAACGCGCCAGCAGAATTCAGATACTCGTGCGTTTGAGTTGTCTTATCGACACACACCAGCACCAGTGGCGGATCGAGTGACAACGATGTGACGGCATTGGCGGTCATCCCCCACGGGGTGTCTCCGGCCATCATAGTGACCACGGTCACACCGGTGGCAAATCGGCCCATGATGGTCCGCTGCAATTTCGGATCGATCGGCATTAGTCAGTGTCCTTGCTCAGGTGGGAACCGGGCCAGGCCATACGGCCAGCAAATCGTGACGCCGCAGACTGTTTTACAGCCCCAGCCGAACGATTCCCACCACGACACCGCGCACCTCGACCTGATCAGCGGGCACTTCCAATGGCTGCATTGCCGCATTGGCCGGCTTGAGCGTCACCGTGGCGCCATCGGGAAAGACTCGTTTCAACGTGGCCTCCGCTCCGTCGACCAACACCACCGCCACGCCCCCGTTCTCACATTGAGGCTGGCTCCTCACGATCGCCAGGTCTCCGTCGCGGATCCCATCCTCGATCATCGACTCGCCACGGACGCGGAGCAGAAAGTGTCCATCCGCCGCAAACCGCTCGGCCAGGTCGAACTCCTCGAACGACTCAACGGCCTCGAGTGGAACCCCGGCCGGCACATCACCAACCAGTCGGAGTCGATTCGGCCTGTCCTGATCGGGACTGCCATCCTCGGCCAAACGCCCCCCCAGCCCCTGGAAAAATTCCGGATGGCTTTCGATCGCAGCAGCCATCCCCTCCGGGGGCCGGCCACATCGGGTCAGCAGCCAGTCGCGGTCGACCTCCAGGACATCGGCCAGAGCCGTCAACAACCGGACACTGGGCACAGTCCCCAGTCGACCATTTTCGATCTTCGAAAGATAGGTGTGGTTGGTGCCGGCCAATTCGGCGAGTCTCCGTTGCGTCAAACCGCGATCGACTCGCAGGTCCACAAGCAGACGGCCGATTTTCGACTCACTCGGCATCAGTTCCACCCAATCCAGTCCCGCCTCGTCTCTAGTGACCGGTCCGTCCCACCAGGTCCAATCGTTGGATCACATCCGACACACTCTGTGACTCGTTGTGGTTCAGGATCTCCTCTCTGGCCACCTTCACCTCCGGAGGTGCATCAATTCCCAGCTTCACTGTCCCGCGATCGGTCCGCAAAACGGTCACCACCACATCACCACCAATTGTGATCCTCTGAGACGTCTTTCTCGACAACACCAACATGCTTCCACCTCCTTGTCCTCACATCATCGACCCGGGATCCAAACCACGGGCACTCCATCGGTCATCCTCTTTCGGAATGACTCCAGGGAGGGGGCAACAGCGTGCCGACGACATAAAATTCGCGCCGCCAGGCTTCAAATTGCCAACGAGGATCTGTCGAGGACATCGTGGTTGGATCGCCCGAAACCCTGGGACGGTAAAAACACTGGGCCAAGCACGTGGCCACAATGTTGTTGTTGACTATCAACAGCAACATTGTAGCAAAAAACAAGAACGGGACAACACCAAAAACGAAGATCGAAACCCGCTCGCAAACGTGGCCGAGCAAAACACACCGAAGTCTGTCGATGGGTTGTGCACCCGAAGTGTCAACCCGATTCAGCAATGCCGGCGCCCACGAGGCTGAGGCCAAAAAACGCGCAGAACATCAGCAAACTGAGGGCCATCAGAATCGTGGCAACCATGCCACAAATTCGACCAGCCACCGCCTGCCCATCCGGCTCGACGCCAATTTCTCTACACCGTTGCAAGTAGGAATTGCCCTGGATCCAGGCAACAACGCCCAGCGGCTGGCACACCACCAGCCCCAGAATTCCAAGCACCATAATCGTACTAGCATTGTCGGGTGCTCTTTCGCCACCGCTCATCGTTCTCCTCCCGCGACGTGACACTCAATTGCGTGACGAAACGACCAATTCATTTGTCAGCATCCCGGGTGAACAACAATGGGATCCCGTCGCCACCTGCAACGAAGCAACCGCAACACAGCAACAAGTACACCCCAGAGGATTCGAACCTCTAACCTTCGGTTCCGTAGACCGATGCT
>CAZYAZ010000092.1:0-12085 GCA_964646205.1 uncultured Planctomycetaceae bacterium
TCTCTCTACTAATCCGTTTGATACACAGCCTTCTGGAGCGATTAATATGAGTAAGTTTAATACTGTAGCATGGTCATATAGACTTATTGACCCGAGCAATTCGTCGCAACTAGTACCGGTATCAATAACTTGTGATGCGGACGGTAACCCTATAAATGACCAATTACCATCAACATCAACAGCAAAAAATTATTGGAAGAATTTTGAATATGCGTTCAACATGCATATCATGGAGGAACGATACAATATGGTAGTAATAGAGAATGGTGTGGCTAGATTGGCACTAGCAAGATAATACTATTATACAAAATTATAGTTAAATATTTAATTTGTATAATAATAATATAATGGGAGGTGGATTATTAAACATAGTAGCATATGGAAATCAGAATGTAATACTAAATGGGAATCCATCAAAGACATTTTTCAAGACTCGCCACAAAGGTGGGGGCATGGGTGGGGGCAGGGGGGGTGGCATGGGCGGCGGCGGCATGGGTGGTGGCATGGGAATGATGAGTGTTCCCCCACAAGTCCGTCCGCGGCACCCGCTTCTTAGCAATGCCAACATCAATCGCACCACGGCCGGTAAAAAAAAACGGGTGACAGTCCGTTAGAGAAAGCCACCGGTTCCTCCCGGTCTTCGCAGCCCAGCGGCAATGCTGCTTCGGAAGGGGCCGGGACGGTTCAGCGACGTGAAAAAAAAACTGCTGCCGGCGGTTTGTTCGGAGCGGCGAGTGAGTTGAAGGTCGACCTGGAATCCGGGACGCCCGAGCAGGTTTGGCGTAAGTTCTTCGCCAAGAATCGTCCGTCACCCACGTCACTGACGACGATGGTGTTGCGGTTGCACCAGCAGCACAAGCACGATCACGTGATGGCGGCAATCAACGAGGCGTTGATCGCAGGCCAGTCTCAGCCGTGGATGTATGACGTGCTGGCGATGTCGATGCAGATAGCCGGACGTCCTCAGCCGGAGATCGAGCGAGTCTTGTTGTCGCGAGTGGATTTCACCGCGACGGATGTCCCAAACATGTTGTTTTCGGCCGCCTACCTGGTCCGATTTGGGGCGACCAAGAGTGCGTTGACCCTCTACCGACAGGCTTCACGGTTGGCTCCGACTCGTTCCGAGCCGTATGCATTGGGTCTGAAGCTTGCCGAACGAGTGGGCGACGACGATGCCATTCAGTGGGCATCAACGGGCATTCTGACTTACACCTGGCCTTCCGATTACCGTCGACGTCACCAGTTGGCCCTTGATGTGGCGGCGGATACGGCGACCGCTTTGCGGAAGGTGGGGAAAGAGCAGCGGGCCGGCGAATTGGAAGAGGCTGTGGCCTCGGCCCGGCAGCGTGACCTGGTGGTCAAGCTGTCGTGGAACGGTCCCGGGGAACTGGATCTCCAGGTCGACGAACCGTTGGGAACAGTTTGTCATTTTGACTCTCGTCAAACCCGCTCCGGAGGCGTACTGGTTCACGACGGATTTGGCCCGGTGCAGCGCAACTGCTACGAGGAATACGTCTGTGCATTTGCAGCCGCGGGGGAGTATCGACTTTCGATCAAGCACGTTGACGGTGACATCGTCGGCAAACGGGCAAAATTGACGATTCGCCGCTACGTCGGGACCGAGTACGAGCAGTCCCACGTCCACCCGGTTGTCTTTGACAACCGCAACAAGGTGGTTCGACTGAGCCTGCAAAAGGGGCGTCGTGAGAAACTCTCTGACCCCCTGCCCCGCACCAGTCGTGATTTTGCGACGGCGCGAGGTGAGCGGCGGCCAGGTCGACGATTCCGTTTTGGGCCGTCCGAGCAGCGGCAGGGATCGGGCCGGGGGAATGCCGGTGGCCGCGTCGGTTACACGCCGGTCGTGTCGATGTTGTCCGAAGGCGTGGCCAACACGACTTTGGCAGTTGTGTCCGGAGATCGTCGCTACGTCCGCCTGACGGTCGACGCGTTGTTTTCGAGCATCATCGACGTGGCGACGTTCAGTTTCCAGCGGTAATTGGCCGTCGTGGTGTCCTCCGCAGAAGCCGGGGCCCGTCCGACCCGAACCATCATCTTTGGGCGGCGGCCGGGCGACGCGGGGGCGGTTCGAGACCCGAGATGGTCAGCGCGCGGGCCTGTTGGCTGGCGAGGTCGACGGTGACGATGCGGTGGTTGTTCGTGTCGGCGATGAATAACGTTTGCCCTGCGACGGCGACTCCTGCCGGTTCGTGAAGTTGGAGGGGCTGCAGCGAGGTGCCTCGACGGCCGACCCCAGCCAGGGTCACGCAGTTGCGGGAAACCGGATCGACGAGCTTGATCTTGTGGTTGTATGTGTCGGCGATATAGATCTTGCCCGCGGCGTAGGTCACACCGATGGGGTGTTGCAGGCGGACTGCCGAAGCCTGGCCGTCTCGGTCACCAAAAGCAAAGAGGCTTTTGAACATTGGCAGGCCGGTGGTTCCGACAAGGGTGCCCACGTTGTTTCCCGGTGGCAGGGTGACCGTTCGCAACGAACTTCCCTCGCTGTCGACGACAAAGAGGAACTTGCCGTCGGTGGCCAGCCCACTTGGCTGAGCGAGACAGCACTTGGCGAGACTTCCATCACGGACATCCTCGACGCCGTTTCCGGCGTAGGGCGAGATCGAGTTGGATTGCAGGTTGAGCACGGCAATCTGGTGAGTCCCGGCCATGGCTATGTAGAGTCGGCCGTTGACCAGCGAGAGGTCCCAGGGATTGGACAGCGCGTAGCGGGTGGGCGTGGAACTGCGGCCACGCAATGTGGAGTAACTGGTCAACATCTTGCCTGTGCCGGCTATGGTGGTGACCTGTCCCGCTTCGAGATCGACCTTGCGGACCATGTGGTTCAGGTTGTCGGCCACGTAGAGCGTGTCTCCGTTGAGCACCATGCCCTGGGGGTCGTGGAAACTGGCCTGGCTCAGGGAGCCATCCTGGCGACCTGCCTGGCCGGAGCCAATCACAGTGGCTTTCTGGCCCGACATGTCCGTGACGATCAGCCTGTGGTGTCCGCTGTCGGCAATGACGACTCGTTGTCCGGTGGCGTCAACAATGATCTTGCCGGGGAACCTCAATGGGGTGCTGGGTTGCTTGTCCAGTTCAAGATCCCAGCGGATCGGTTTCTCGTTGAGAGTGCCTTTCTGCTTGTGGATTCGCACCTGTCGAGCGATAGCCTTGTCGATCACATCGAAAGGCGCCTCGCCCCGACGCCAGGCACAGACCTTTCCTTCGGGGTCGATCAGGTACATTGTCGGCCAGAAGTTGATCTTGTACCGCCGCCAGATGGCCTTGGAACTGTCACTGATGACCGGGTGCGAGATGTCGTACCGGAGTACGGCACGGCGGAGGTTTTCAATGTCGCGTTCGGTGTTGAATTTCGGTGAGTGCACACCGATGACGACCAGTTGGTTGGGGTACTTCTCCTCGAGTTTTTTGAGAGTGGGGAGAATGTGGATGCAGTTGATGCAGCAGTAGGTCCAGAAATCCAGGAGCACGATTTTTCCGCGGAGGTCGCGAAGATCGAGTGGTCTCGAGGTGTTTAGCCAGCCGGCCCCTCCAGAGAGTGGTGGGGCCGGATAAGGTTGCTGGGCGTGGGCTCCCTGTTTCGAAAAGGGGCCCAGCACGATGGCAAGAATCAGCAGGATGGTCAGCGTCACACGTCGTGGCACGTCGGCAATCTCCAGGGACGAATCCGAGAGCAGTCACGGCCCGGATTCTACCCGAGAAGAACCGGCATTGAGAAGACAGCCTACCGTCTTCGGAGCAGCCCGGGTGTGACGTCGACATCAAGACCGGCGGTATGGCCGGCATCGAGGCGTTCCCAACCCAGTGCCGCCATGGCGGCGTTGTCGGTGCAGAGTTCCGGCGGGGCGATCCACAATTCGACTTGCTCTTGCTCGCACAGGTCGGCCAGGGCCACTCGGAGCGATTGGTTGGCCGCGACTCCGCCTCCGACCAGGAGTTGTGAGTGTCCGGTCTGTTGGAGGGCTCGTCGACACCGTTGGACCAGGCAGTCGACGACGGCGGCCTGGAACGAGGCGGCCAGGTCGGCGGTTCGGTTTGCAGTCATTTCCGGTGGAGTGCGGTCGGTCCCGGGGACTCCGTGGACCTGGTACCGCACTGCCGTCTTGAGACCGCTGAAACTGAAGTCGAGCCCGGGGTCGGAGAGCAAGGGCCTGGGGAGGCGGATTGAGGTGGCGTCGCCTTCCCTGGCTGTTCGTTCGATGTGCGGGCCGCCGGGATACCCCAGTTCCAGGAGTTGTGCGACCTTGTCGAAGGCTTCTCCGGCAGCGTCATCGATCGTCGAACCCAATAATTCGGAATCGATTGGCCCACGGCAGTCATACAGGCTGGTGTGACCCCCGCTGACGACCAGGCCCACTGCCGGGTAGACGTCGCGTCCGGCAAACATCCGGCAGGCGTACAGGTGGGCTTCAATGTGGTGTACCGGGACCAACGGCAAGTCGTGAGCCAGGCAGATGGCCTTGGCGGCGGTGAGTCCCACCAGGAGGCTTCCGACGAGCCCGGGCTGCGTGACCACCGCCACCGCGGTGATGTCCTGCAGCGTCACGTTAGCTTCGGTGAGAGCCCGTTGGAGAACCGGAAGGATGTTGGACAGGTGGGCGCGAGAAGCGATCTCGGGAACAACGCCACCGAATTCGGCGTGGAGATCGGCCTGGGAGGCAACGATGTTGGAACGGATGGCGAGATTGCGGTCAATCACCGCAGCGGCCGTCTCGTCACAACTCGATTCGATCGCCAGCAGGAACTGGTCCGTGTCAGCGGTGACGGGTTCCACGGTCGAGGTCACTAGCCGACCGGGTCCGGGAGTCGGAACAACGGCAGGCCACGGATGCGGGCGGGAGCCGCAGTCGGCAGTCGGGGACGCAGGCTTTGTTCGGACTCGTTTTTTGGTTGTTTCTTCTTCGGCTTGTCGGTGTTTTTCTTCTCGGCCGGTTTTTTGTTTTTCTTTTTGGCCGGGCTCTTTTTGTCAGATTTTTTCGCGTCAGCCTTTTTCTTTTTCGGTGTGTCTTTCTTTTTCTTTTCGTCTTTTTTCTCGCCCTTTTTCACGTCTTTTTTGGGCGTGAGTTCGGTGTCCAGATGAGCGATGGCCTTGGCAAGTTGCGAGTCGACAAAATCACTTTCGGGCGGTCCGCCATCCTGGATCACGTCGCGTTGGCGTCGGTACTCCTGGTAGCGAATCATGTCGATTCTCGACATTTTGATCTCGAGCCCGTCGTCGGGCATGACGCCCCAGACATCGGTTGGTTTGCTGTTCGGGAACCGGTGGATGTTCCGTCCACTGGGACGGTGGTAGCTGGCGGTTGTCAATTTCAGGGCACTCGAGCCTCCCTCAAGCTGGATCACGTTTTGCACGCTCCCCTTGCCCCAGGTCCTTTCGCCAACAACGACCGCCCGCTTGTGGTCCTGGAGGCACGCGCTGAGGATTTCGCTGGCCGACGCGCTGAAGTGGTTGACAAGGACAGCGATGGGGAAGCCGGTGTGGGTGCCGGGCTTGGTGGCGTTCCAGACCCGTTCACGAACATTCCGCCCCTTGGTGCTGACGATGCGGCCTTCCTCAACGAACATGTCGGAGATTCGGGTGGCCTGGCTGAGCAGTCCGCCCGGGTTGTATCGCAGGTCAATGATCAACGCCTTCATGCCCTTCTTTTTCAGTTGTTTCAGGGCCACGTTGAGTTCGTCGGCGGTGCGCCGTGCGAAGTGTGTGAGCCGGACGTAACCGATTTTCTTTTCGTCATCGAGCATGAAGTTCCACTGGTCGTCGGTGCCGAAGACATCACCCATGACGGTCGGTACCTGGACGATGGCTCGCGTGACGGTGATCTTGATCACTTCCTTGACCCCGGTGCGGCGGATGCCGAGCGTGACGGGATCGCCGGCCTTGCCCTTCATCAGCGAGATGGCGGTTTCAAGCTTTTTCCCCTTGGGAAACGAGGAAGCCAGTTTGCCGTCGATCTCGACGATCTGGTCACCGGCCTTGATGCCCTTCTTGTAGGCGGGGCTGCCGGCCAATGGGGTGGCGACGATCAGGTCGGGACGGACCTGGATGCCGATTCCGCCGAACTGTTGGCTGACACTTTGCTGGAACCGCGAGATCTGGTCGGGGCTGATGTAGTTGGAGTACTGGTCCAGTTCCTGGAGCATGCCACGGATAGCTGCTTCGACGAGACGCCGCCTGTCGATGCCCTTGACATAATTTCTCTCGATCTGCTCGAACGTTTCCGAGAACATTCGCATCAGCAGCAGGATTTCTTCCTCGCTGGGCTGGCCATTCTTCGGCTTGGGGTCGTTGTCAGCGGCGAGGGCCACCGGCGGTGGGACCAGCAATAGCGCCAACAGAACAGCGATCAGTCCGCTGGTCACGCGGGAGCGGAACGAGGTGACCGGGGAATTTGCAGGCAACCGGTTCATACTGGTCTCCGAAAGTGCACTGGACTCGGCGTGAGTTTAGGTGAACCGAGAGAATCGATCCACCGCAACCGGATTTGAAGGCGTTTCGGGCCGCGTGGCTGTGGCCTGTAGCTATCGGTCGATTTCACCCATGACCACATCGAGTGACCCGACGACCGCGGGAATGTCTGCCAGCAGATAGCCTTCCGAAAGTGGAGCGGTGACTGCCAGGTTGCAGAAACAGGAACTCTTGGCACGGGCCCGGAACGGTTCGCTGCTGCCGTCGCCAACCAGGTAAAACCCCATCTGTCCGCGGGGGCATTCGGTTTCGAGGTAGCATTCGTCGTCGGGCAACTTCGTGGCCAATTTGAAGGTTTCGCGGTAAGCCCCTTCGGCGGTGTCGTACTTGTCGATGGCCTGCCGCACGAGCCGGATCGCCTGGACCACCTCCATCATCCTCACGTAAAACCTGCACCAGTTGTCGCCGAGAACGGCTTCCGGCGGTGCCGCGTCGAAGGGGGCCACGGGGATGTCGAACTCGAAGTCGTCGTACATGGACGTGTAGATGTCCTCTCCGTCGCGACGGAGGTCCCAGTCGACCCCGCTGCCGCGGAGGACGGGGCCGGTGCACCCGAAGCTCTTGGCCATCTCGGCCGACATCACGCCCAGGCCGGCTGTTCTCTTGATGAAGATCTGGTTTCGCGTGAGTAGCGTGTGGTATTCCTCGATTCTTGGTTCCAGCCAGTTGAGGAACTGGAGCACGGCGTCTGTCCAGGAGACCGTCGTGTCGGGTGATTGCCCTGTCAGTGCGGCCAGGCCGGGGGGCAGATTGATCGATTTGGGCAGGTCGTGCGTGACTCCGCCCGGGGTGATGTAGCTGTAGGTCAGTCTCGCACCACAGACCTCTTCGAAAAGGTCGAGGATGATTTCACGCTCGCGGAACGCCCATAGAAACGGACTGAAGGTTCCCAGGTCGAGACCATAGGCACCCATGCCCACCAGGTGGCTCGCGACGCGACCCAGTTCAGCGATCAGCACACGGACGACCTGGGCCTTGTCTGGCAGTTGGATGTCCAGCAGTTTCTCGACGGCCAGTGCAAGGCCGAGATTCATGTTCATCCCGGCCAGGTAGTCCATCCGGTCGGTGTAGGGGATCCACTGTGGCGTTGCGAGATTTTCGCCGATTTTTTCGGCACAACGGTGCAGGTAGCCCAGGTGTGGAGTCACCTCGTGGACAATCTCGCCATCGGTCCGTAGCAGCAGCCTGAGTACACCGTGGGTGCTGGGATGCTGTGGCCCCATGTTGACGAGCATCTCGTCGGTGCGAACGTCGTATTCGACGATCCGTGGATCTTGTAACTCGGTCGTCATGCGGGTGTGCCTGTCCTGGAAGCGGCCGGAGTGTCCGGCTACTGGCCGCGGATTCCGTGGTATTCCAGTGGGAACTCGTAATCCTTCCTCAACGGGTGTCCGTCCCAGTCTTCGGGGCAGAGAATGCGACGAAGGTTGGGATGGGAGGTGAAGCGGATCCCCACCAGATCGTACGCTTCCCGTTCGTGCCAGTCGGCTGCAGCCCAGACGGCTGTCACGCTGGGGCACGCCGGGATGTCTCCGGGAACATCATCGACCCAGCGGGGAAGCAGAACCTTCAGCGTGATGCGGTGCTTGTGAGTGAAACTGGAGAGGTGATAGACAACCTCGACGTGGGGGGGGTGATCGAAGGTCTTGGCCTTTTTTGCATCCGGTTGCAGGTAATCGACACCGCAGAGATTGTTGAGGTGGTCGAAAAGGAATCGCTCGTCGTCTCGAAGATACTCGCAGACGGCAACGATCGATCCCGGAGAGATCTCGACCCAGGGGTCGATCGCTTCCAGGTTCTCGCCCGTGATGGCGTCCCGGCCAAATTTTTCAACCAGCGCGGCGTGGATGTCCGATGCACTCGTCATGCGGAATCTCCCGAACCCGATGTTTCACCGTCTCGCCCGATCTCGGCACTCCCCACAGCCCGAACCCAGTCCAGGTCGCCGCGTTTCCAGACGTAGGCGAATCCGACCATCAGCACCCCGAAGAAGATCAGGATGTCGCAAAATCCGGTCAGGCCGAGTGTCTGGGCGTTGGCAGCGGTGACCACTGTGTCGGCTCCACCGCCCGGAGCGGTCAGCAGTCGTTCGCTGAGCACTTCCCGGGCGCTGCCGGTGAGCCCCTGGTCGGCCAGTTGCATCGCGTTGCCGTAGACCAGTGCCCACGGAAAGAAAAAGGCGATCTCGACGTCGAAGATGATGAACAGTAGAGCCACGGTGTAGAACCGGAGGTCAAACTGGATGTAGCTGGACCCGATGGTTGGTTCACCACACTCGTAGATCGCGTCCTTGGCCTCGCTGGGCAGTGAGGGCCGCAGAAAGCGGCCGATCAGCAGCGGTACCAGCAACATGCCGATGCCAGCCAGAACGAAGAGCAGGAAGTGGTTGAGTAGGTTGGTCATGAGATCTGGACGCTTTGGTCAGGAGGCGTCATTGTCCGGGCCGCTGTCGTGGGCGGTGTCGTGTGATCCGGTGGAGGATGCCGAGACGGTTTCCTGCAGTTCGGAAACGGGGCGTCGTCCGCTGAAGCCTCCGTCCAGTTCGTGCCACCAGCCGATCTGGTCTTCATCGAATTTCCAGCAGAGGTAGGCTTCGCGGTCGTCGACCAGTGTCCGGAAGTCGACCAGTCCGGTGAGCGGGTCCTTGAGTTCGGCGCCGAGGTCCGACAGTTCGGCGACGAAGGCATCGAGCGTTTCGATGTCGGTTTCGAGTTCACTCTCCATCGCCTCGACCTCGTCCCGGTACTCGCTGTGTTCGCTCCGGGTTCGCAGTTCGTTGAGTCGTTCACGACGGTCGTGCAGGTCGGAGAACAGGGTCACGATGTCCTTGACGATCGCCCGTACCAGCGGGAGTCGCAGGTTGGCTTCCTCGAGAGAAAATCGTTTCGGTGATTGGTCGGTCCGATCGTTCATACTTTGGCCTCCTCGCCGGAGAATTCGAACGGGCTCGGTTCGCCCTTGACCCACACGGGTTCGTGCAGCACCTTGCTCTCGGCCACCGCGGTGGGATTGAGCGTGGACTTGCCCCAGGCGGTTTCCAGTGGCAGCCGGGCGTAGTCAACAATGCAACCGTCGCGGCTGTAACAGGAGAGGTCGAAGTTGGACCCCATGAAGATGCAATCGACGGGGCAGGGATCCACGCACAGGGCGCAGAACATGCACTTGGTGTAGTCGATGGCAAACCCGGTGAGGCGAAATCCCTTTCCGACCGGACTCTTTTCCTTGGAGATGTAGATGCAGTCGACCGGGCAGGCGGCGGCGCACTTGTCGCAGCCGATGCAGGTCGTCAGGTCGTAACGGTGGAAACCTCGATAACGGGCTTTCACCGGCACGGGCACCTCCGGGTACTCGTAGACCTCGGTGAAGGTTCCGCGGTCGTAGGTCTTGAACATCGTGCGAGCGGTGGTTTTCATCCCCAGGGCGATCGTGAGGATCGCCTGTCGCACGTCATGCAACCAGCGTCGAAATCCTTGCATTCGGTCCAATCCGCTGCCATGAACCGGGCTGATGTTGGTTCGGCCCGGGAGGGTGAAGTGTTGCGTTGCTGTGTGGCCCGCTGGCGGGCGAGGTGAATTATAGCGCGGTCCAACGGTGACGCAAGCCAAGCCTCTGTTACGGGTGAACGGTTAGTGGGCCAGTCGCCCGGACACCTCGACCAGCGAGGCCAATTTCGCGGCGGCCGCACCGTCATCGATCGCATTGGCGGCCCGTTCGGCAGCCTCGGAGAGGCCCCTGCCCTGTTCGAAGGCGAGCAGGGCCGCGGCCGTGTTGGCCACGACGACGTCGCGGGCGGCGCCGCGTTGTCCCTGCAAGACGCCGCGGATCATTGCCGCGCTTTCCTCGGGTGAGTCGACAGTCAACGCTTCGGCTTCACAGGAGGCCAGCCCGAAGTCGGCGGCAGTCCAGGTGTGTTCGGTGATCTCGCCACTGTCGCCGTTGATCTCAAGAGCAAGTGTCGTTCCCCACAGCGCCACCTCGTCCAGTTCATTGTTTCCGCACACCACCAGTGCGCGTGGGCGGCCAAGAGTCTTGAGGGCACCGGCGAGTAGGCGGGCGGCCTGGTCGCTGTTTCCACCCAGGAGTTGGCATCCGGCGCCGGCGGGGTTGGTCAGTGGGCCGACGAGATTGAAGATGGTGCGCAGTCCCAGTTGCCGTCGCACTCCGGCGGCGTGTTTCATGGCCGAATGGAACAGCGGGGCGAAGCAGAAGCCGATTCCAACCTCATCCAGGCACGTAGCCACAGCCTCGGGGGGCAGGTCGATGGTCACTCCCAGGGCCGAGAGCACGTCGGAGGATCCACTGGAACTGGAGACGCTGCGGTTTCCGTGCTTGGCCACCGGAACACCGCAACCGGCGGCCACGAGTGCTGTGGCCGTGCTGATGTTGAACGTGTGCAGTCGGTCGCCCCCGGTCCCGCAGGTGTCCAGCAGACGGTCATGCCGGCTGTGGATCCGGGTGGCACGCGAAGCCATGGCTGCGGCGGCACCGGCGAGGTCATCAACCGATTCGCCCTTGGCAGCCAGGGCTGTCAGCAACGCGGCAAGATCGACCGGATCGGCTTCGCCGTCCATGATCGTGGCAAACGCCGCCTCGACGGCGCCCCTGCTGGAGTGGTTGCCAGCTATGGCTGCTGTGACGACTGGTTGGATGGTTTCGTGCATGGGGCTGTTCCTCGCCAACATTATAGCCACGAGTGTGATTCTCCAAGAAGGCAATTGACACCTGCTTCCGGCCGCTCCTAGGATCAAACAGGATCGCTGGCACACGACGTGTGAGGCCATCGCGGGTGGTTGTCTCGAGTGTTGTGGGTGCGGTCAGCGTGGTGCAAAAACTGGTCATCGATGCGAATCCGGGGATCGGTGATGCCCTGGCAATCGTACTGGCCTTGCGGGATCCCGGCGTCGAGGTGCTTGGCCTGACAGCCACTGCCGGCCGGGTGGCGGGCCCGGTGGCCACTCGGAACATCCAGGCGGTGATCGACGCGATCGATCCGTTTCGCCGGCCCCGTGTGGGAAGCAGCAGTGGGGCGTCTTCCCCCCTCGCGTCGACAGCGTCGCTCGATGGGCCCAATGGTCTTGGCGGGTGGGACGTTCCGGTCGTCGAACTTCACCAGCGACACGAGTCGGCCCGGTTGCTGGTGGAGATCGTGCGTGACCAGCCGCACGAGGTCACCTTGTTGACCCTGGGGCCGTTGACGAACGTCTCGTTGGCGTCCGAGATGGCGGCGGATTTCTTTGATCTGCTGGGGGGGCTCGTGTGCCTGGGAGGCGCTGTCGGCGTGGGTGGCGACGTGTCGGCGGTGTCAGAGTTCAACGTCCTGGCCAGCGCCGAGAGTGCTCGCCGGGTGCTGGTTTGTCCGACGGTCAAGACACTGGTGCCGCTGGATGTCAGTCGCCGTCTTGTGATGAGCCCTGACCAGTATCGGCGACTGCGCGAGCGGGTCGACGGACGGCTTGCCGAGCTGCTGGATGGGCTGGTTCCTCACTGGTTCCGGATGCACCATGAGTCACTGGGCATCGAAGGCGTGGTGATGCCGGCGGTGGCTGCACTGGCGGCAGTCACACAGCCCAGGCTTTTCGCTCGCGAGAGCATGCATGTCGA
>CAZYAZ010000092.1:12185-15461 GCA_964646205.1 uncultured Planctomycetaceae bacterium
ACTCGGACCTCGATGCGGCGTCCGGCCCTCCACACTCCCAGGGTGACCGTGTTGCCTATTGGCTCGAGGCTGACCAGGTGGATCAGGTGGTCGAAGTCCATCACTGGTGTCGCGTGGAATTGAGTCACGACGTCATTGGCCTGCAGGCGGGCGCGAGCGGCTGGCGTGTTCGGGGACACGTTGATGACGCGGGCGCCACGATTGCGGGTGAGCTTCAGTTGCCGGGCTTCCTCGGCTGTGAAGTCCGGGTCGAGGACAACGCCGAGGTAGGCGCGGCGGACCCGGCCGTGTTGCAGCAGGTCGTTGACGATCCTTTGGACCATGCGGCTGGGGATGCTGAATGCGACTCCCGATCCGCCCCCGTTGGTCGTTGCGATGGCGGTGTTGATTCCCACGACTCGACCTCGCGTGTCAACCAGCGGGCCACCGCTGTTTCCGGGATTGATGGCCGCGTCGGTCTGCAGGAAATCCTGATTGATGACATCACCGGCCCCGAGTTTCAGGCTCCGGCGCCCCTTGGCGCTGATGATTCCCAGTGAGATGGAGTGGCTGAGGTCGAAGGGGCTTCCCGCGGCCAGCACGAAACTGCCGATCTGTAATGCGTCACTGTCGCCCCATTCGGCCGGCTGGAGCCTCGTGGCGGATATTTCCAACGCCGCGACGTCGCTGGCGGTATCCGACCAGGCTCGGCGTGGAACCAGTGTCCGCCCGTCGTGCAGATGCACTCTCAGGTCGGCTGTCTCACCCCTGGCGATCACGTGGGCGTTGGTGACCACGATCAGGCGGCCGCTGGCCGGGTGGCGGGTGATCACTCCCGAACCCGTTTCCTCGACGGTTCCGTTTCTCACGCCCGGACGACGGCAACGGATCTTGACGACGCTGGGCATCAGTCGGGATGAAACGCTTGACAGTTGCCGGCCGGCGGCTTCAAGGACCGCGAGATCATTTCCTGATGCGGTACGAAGGTCGCGGCGTGCCGCGAGTAAGGGGTAGAGACCGACAACCGCCAGGGTCAACAGGCCGAGTGCAGGCAGAAGCCATCGGAAAGTCGTTGGAGATGGCCGTGGGCCGGGCATTGTCGTGCTCGCCGGGAGGGGTGTGCGGCAATGAAAGAGGCGGGCTGTCAGTCGAGTTCCGTATCGGGAAGACCCGCTTCGGTGGGGTTCATCCGACCTTCGAAGTCCAGTGCGTGTCCCCAGTCCACCTCGCCGTCCGGCGACAGGCTGCCCGTCAGTTCCAGTTCACTCTGGCAACTGATGCAAAGGATGGTTGTTGGGACGGCGCGGAGCCGCTCGATCGGGATCGAATGGCTGCAGTTTTCGCACTTCCCGTAGCGTCCTTCACGAATCAGTTGCAGTGCCAACTCGACCTGCCGCAACTCGCGGTTTTCCAGTGCAGCGAGTTGCGTGTTGAGTTCGCGGGATGCGCCGTGGTTGGCGGCATCGCCGATATCACCGCCAGTTTGCGGGCTGTTCTGCCACTTGCGATCGTCGGTTCCGGATTTGGTCCGCAACGAATCGCGTTTTTCGATGAGTCGTTGGTGGAGCCGCAGTAGTGCGTCTTTTCGTGCCATTGCCATTTTCCTCCAAATTGGGCCCGAAATCGGCCTGTAGGAAGGTTACGCCATGGTCACCGACGAGCCGGAGAGAAGAGTGAAAAAGATCGCAATCCCCCGGCGGGTCATCCGCCGCAAATTGCAGAACCGGTAAAGTTTGCCCAATCGGAACCCCGATATCAGTTCTGGGGAGGCCGTGTAGTCCGGCGGATGCTGTGTGTGGTCCACGCAGCCGAAGACAATCGGAGAGAGTACGCTGATGGCGAAAAAACTGATTCGATCGAGCGTGATGGTTTTGGCCGTGTCGGTCCTGGCTGGAATTGCCGGGTGCTCGTGCCACAAATCGACTTGTTATGACGGTGATTGCGGCCTGGTCTATGACAACGACTACTGGGAGGGTGACTGCGGAGGGTGTGGAGCACCTGCCGAGCACGCTCACGGTCACGGGACAAGTTGTGGTGGATGTGGCGCCCCGGTTGCTCACTCGGGTTGCTCTCACCCGCACGGGGTTTCCGGGGGATGCAGTGAGCCACATCATCAACACGGGCCGACTTGTTCGTCCTGTGGTGGTGTCCACAACACGCCATCTCCGGTCGTCGAGCAGCCCGGTTGTCCTCATTGTGGCGTCCAACATGGCCCGGCGGCTGTCGGAGCCCCTCCCGCCGAACCCGCCAACACGACGGCCACCCCACCACCGCCTCCGTTGCCACCGACAATTCCTGCGAACCCTGGTGAAAAAGCCGTGCCGGTGAAGCCGGCCAAGAAGCCGGTTGTTCCGATGGGTGGTTCGATTGAGCAGCCGACGGCCGGCCAGGTGCCTCCACCGCTCCAGACGGTTCCCGTTGGTGAGAACGGCGGACTGGAACCGGGGCCGCCAACGCAGCCTGTGGAGGTGCCTCTGCCAGTCCTCGAGCAACCGGCTCCACTTCCACGTGGTGCCAAGCGGCCGAAATGGATTCCTCGCAGGCTGTGAGTCGGCTTGTCATGGGTGAACTGGATCGCTTGACGCCAACGCGGCGTCCGAATCGGAATCCGGTTGGCTACCAACGGTGGCACGATCTGAGTTTTGTGCACTGGAAGGTGTCAGCCGATCAGATTGCCACGCTGTTGCCCACCGGTCTTGAGGTGGACACGTTTGCTGGTTCCGCTTGGGTAGGTCTGGTGCCATTCCGGATGACCGGTGTCCGGCCCTGGTGGTTCCCTTCGATCCCGGGCGTGTCGGCGTTCAACGAGACGAACGTGCGGACTTACGTCCATTATCGGGGAGTGCCCGGTGTTTGGTTTTTCAGCCTCGATGCCGCGAATCGGCTGGCCGTCTGGGTCGCTCGATGGAGATGGCGGCTGAATTACCATCACGCGACGATGCGAGTTGATCGGGACCGTGGTGAGAGCAACCAGGGGGTGGTGTATTGGAGTGAGCGAACCGACAATTCATCTGGGGATTCTGGTGTGAGCGGGCCGGGGCTTCCCGGCGCGGGCGTTGATCTGGACGTCCGGTTCGATGGAGTGGAATCTCTTGCGGGACTCGATGAGTCTGGCCACGCTGTGCCGGGTTCTCTCGAACATTTTTTGATCGAACGGTACGTGTTGTACACACGGGACCCCACCGGGGACTCGTCGACGCTCTACTCCGGTCGGGTGCATCACCACCCCTACCCTGTTCGCGCGGCGCGGGTCCTGCGTTGCAACGAGTCGCTCGTGCGAGCGGCGGGAATAGAGGT
>CAZYAZ010000093.1:0-8234 GCA_964646205.1 uncultured Planctomycetaceae bacterium
TTGCAGCGAGTTGGACTTGGTCAACGATCGGCAGTTTTTTTCAGTGTCGCGACGAAGTCACGAATGCGTTTGCTTTCGATGCGCGGAGATCGCCAAGCAGGCCAGGTTGGCGATTCCTTTTGCACTTTGCGGAACATCTGTCTCATCTTTGCCGACATCTCAGCCAGACGTTTCGGTTCACTTTCTGCTCGGTCAGTCGTTTCGCCAATGTCGTCATCCAGGTTGTAGAGTTCGAACGTGTCCAATTCGGCGGACTTGATGAGCCGCTGGTCAGCGGAGCGGATGTCTGCGTATGGTTCAATTCTCCGACCAGTCAGGGTGGCGAGGATCTTCCATGAACCGATGCGCATCGCCACCTTTGGGCGGTTTTCGATTTCACGCGACTGGTGAAAATGCCAATAGAGAGGCGTTGTTCGCCGAATAGGTTTGTTCGACAGCAACGGAAGAAAACTCGTACCGTCAATCGCCCGGTCTTTGGGCGGATCAATGCCCACGATCTCACACAACGTCGGCAGAACGTCCACGCCGCTCAGGGGAACATTGCTAACGGTCCCCGGTGTGATGTGACCGGGCCAGCGGATCATCCCTGGCACACGAATCCCACCTTCGTAGACGACTCCCTTCTTGCCACGCAACGGTCCCGCCGAACCGTGAGGGTGCGATTTGATGATGGCTGGGCCGTTATCGCTGGTGAAGAAAACCATCGTGTTCTCGCTGAGATTCTGTTCATCGAGCGTCTTCATCAGTCGGCCAAACGCGTCGTCCATTTGTGTCACGTTGCCATGATGCGCAGCCAGAGACGAGATGTCGGGTTGGAAACGGCTCCGCTGGCCTTTGTCGGAATAGCGTTTGGTGAAGCGAGGCTCACTGGCGATTGGATCGTGCGGCTCGTGATAGTTGACAAACAGAAAGAACGGCTTCTCCTTGTCGCGGAGCTTTGTCAACCAGGCGACAGCTTCATCGGTTACCAATTGTGCGGAGAATCCTTCCAGCTTGCCGACCGGCTTGCCGTTGCGCACGAAGTTGTCCGGATTTTCGTGAGACGGTAGAGCGTTATTCTGCGTTGCGAACCAATGGTCGAAACCATGGTCCGAGGGTTGTGGCTGGCCCGGCAAGTTGAAACGCCCATTCAGATGCCATTTCCCCGAGAGACACGTGGCATAGCCGGCTTGCCGAAGCAGTGTCGCTACGGTGATCTCGCGCTTGCGGACATGCATCGGGGACAGCATGGGAATCCAACTGTGGATGCCAACCCGCATCGGTGTGCGACCGGTCATCATTCCAGTTCGAGAAGGAGAGCAGTTCGGATGGGCGGCGTAACAACTCGTCAGCTTCAGGCCCTCTTTAGAGAAACGATCCAGGTGGGGCGTCTGGATGACTTTGTGCCCGTAGCAGGCAAGGTCTCCATATCCGAGATCATCGCAAAGGACGATCACAAAGTTCGGCCGTTGTTCGAGTGGTTGTTTCGGCGTTGCCTTTGCCGATGCAATCTCACCGGAGAATCCCTCCAGCGAAGCAGACAGAACAAACGCGGCGATGACGCCGACCCTACAGATTCTTCGAAGTGTCATCGCATCCATATTGTCCCTCGTAGGCTGGAGCCGTCTCGAATCCTCGCGTCTCGACAATGTGCATTGCCGTGATTGCTTGGGTGACAACTGATTTTGAATTCGGCAACTGACTGGATGTCGCCCCCGGCCACGAAGCCGAAGCGGCGATGATGCGTAAATACCTGGAACGCCTCTATAGAAAGTGTTGCGAGGAGTTTCGCAAAAAGCCACGACAGGTTTCAGAGGTGGTTTTGCCGGGATGGGCCATTTCTGGCCGCGGAGCATGCCGAGGCAAAACGGCAGGTTGCTACAGCGCGCCGTCACGGCTGGCTGGACGGGTACATCCGACAGCCGTGATTCGGGTTCAGCCGGTTGAATGCCGGTACTGGCCTCACCTACACCGCGTCGACCCACTCGGCCGCCCACCCGCCGACGGCGGGCGTGGTGTGCTACCAGGACTCCGCCCAGTCGTCCGGCCAATCGACAGTCTCCAGGTCGGGAGTCTGGGGGTGCCAGAGGTCCCGCGTCTGGATCAACAGCGACTTGTCGATCTCGACGTCGAGCTTTTCAGGGAGCGGCTCGATCCGGCCGGGGCAGCCCCTCACGAAGCTTCTCGGCGGGATATCACAGGTCACGACCGCTCCGGCGGCAATGAAGCTGCCTCGGCCGATCGTGATGCCGGCCATGACCGTCACGCCACCTCCGATCATCACCTCGTCCTCGATCGTCGCCCCGCGGGGCGTGGGCACGTCGGGCACGCGGCCCGGGTAGCGGCTGTTGAGGAAGTGAACACCGGGTCCGACGAAGACGTGGTCACCGAACCAGGTCCGCGTGGGGACGTAGACGTGTGACATGATCCGGACCCCGGTACCCATGCGGATGACACCCTCGAGCGTCGACTGGTTGCACAGCGTGCAGTAGTCGCCGGCTCGGACCTTGGCCCGCACGATCGAGTTGTGGCCGGACTGGAAGTAGTCACCCAGTTCGACGTCGCCGTAGATCAGCGTGCCGCGCCGCAGAATGCTGTTGCGGCCGACCCGGGCGATACCCGCGTCGGGGTGGTACCGGAAACCGACGATCACGTCGGGCTCGATGATCGTGCCCTCGCCGATCTCGGCGTTGGCATCTGCGTGGTCTGTGTCGTTGGTCATGAGAGGCTCCTCGTGGGGCGCAGTGATCCTCGATGATCTACCGAGAGGCCTTCGGGAACCTTCCCGGGGGCACGGTTGCGACGCTGCTGAAGCCCGAGAACAAGAAGATGCTGCAGGGAATCCTCACCTATCACGTTGTCGGTGGCAACGTACTGGCCAAGACCGTCAATGGCAAGAGCGTGCACATCATGGTCAAGAATGGAAAGGTCTACATTGAAAAAGCCCAGGTCGTGATGACTGATATCAAGTGCAAGAACGGCGTGAGTCATGTCGTCAACAAGGTGATCTTGTCGTGATCCTGTTGATTACGGTTTCCTGGCTGGGCCGGTTCCCCCCCGGCCGAGATTTTTTCGTTTGCGGGTTTCAATTTGAAGGGGTTGATTGCTGCGGTGATGCCGAAGAGACTGGGAAGTGGTCGAGTGGATGGCTTTTCGCGATCCACTACGACAGTCACCCGACTGATCACAACTGGCTGAAAATTGGCTGACAAGTGGCGATGCTCGACAGGCGGTCCTCCACAAGCGTCAATCACCTGAGTCGTCGCAGTCTTTTGTCCCTGGGCTGCTTCGGGTTGCCGTCATTTGGTCTGACTGGTGCCCTGGAAGCCTCCATCAAGCCGAACGTCCTGGCGCGGGCGAAGTCGGTGCTGATTCTCTACATGGATGGAGGCCCGAGCCATCTGGACATGTTTGATATGAAGCCCGGTGCCCCGGCGGAGATCCGCGGGCCGGTTTCGTCTATCGGGTCCTCGGTGCCGGGAATCTCGGTGGGCGAATACCTGCCGAAGGTTGCTCAGCAGATGCATCACGTGGCCCAGGTCCGGTCGATGCAGCACGAAGATCTTCCGCACGACCAGGCGGTTTACCGTGTGCTGACCGGTTACCGACACGACATCCAGGCTGGCGGTCTGAAGGTGCAGGACACCGATCTGCCGCACATGAGTTGTGCGTTCAACCGTTCTGGCGAATCTTCGGTTGCCATGCCCAAGACCATCCAGATTCCCGGTCCGATGCGCATCGACGCGAGAATCCTTCCCGGACAGAACGCGGGGATCCTGGGAGCGAGATGGAATCCGTTTCCGGTACACGTCACGCGAGCCGGGGAGGTTGTTCCTCCCAACCTGGCTCGGATCGAATCGGTCACCGAATCCCGTCTTGCCAATCGGCGTGAATTGCTTGGTCGGCTACGGGACAATCGTCGTGGTCACCAATCCGGGGTCACGACGGAATTCACGGCACTGCAGGAGCAGGCGATTCGGATTCTGCAAAAACCGTCCATTCACGATGCCTTCAATCTGAACCGGGAGTCACCGGCCATGAGAGATGCCTACGGCCGTGATCGGCACGGGCAATCCACGTTGCTGGCTCGGCGCTTGATTGAGGCGGGCGCACGGTTTGTCACCGTCTACTGGGGCAAGGAGATCCAGGATTGGGCAGGCCCGTTCAAGCCGATGCTTGTCAACAATCCCTGGGACACTCATCGCAATCATTTTCCCTTGATCAAGGACAGCCTGATCCCCCGGGCGGATCGTACGCTGGCCGCGCTATTGGCCGACATGTCTGACCGGGGACTACTCGACGAAACGCTGGTTGTTTGGATGGGAGAGTTCGGTCGCAGCCCAAGAATCAGCAAGATCTTTGCCACACCCGGTCGAGAACACTGGCCACATGCGTTCACGATCTTGTTGGCTGGTGCGGGAATCAAGGGAGGGTTGGTGCACGGTGCCACCGACGGTTACGCGGAATTCGTCACCAGGGACCCGGTGGCGCCGGAAGACATCACGGCGACAATCTTCGACTCGTTGGGAATTGATCCACACCAGTTGGTGCCGACCCGAGACAAGCAGCATCAGTTGTCCACGGGACGTCCACTCGCGGAATTGTTCGCGTAAGAAAACGCCGGCCACTGTGTGACGGCACCAGCCTTCAAGCTAGTGTCTGGGTTGTCAACATCCCAGCTGGTCGGTGATGTGGTGTTTGCTTGCGGAATTGTTTTTCAGGGAAGCCCGTGTTCAATGAGAATCGATGAACGCACCGATGCTGGTTGGTGTCCCCCGTTGCACATCAAGTCACGGGGACTGATCTTTGATGCGACCAGGGCTGCGGACGTCGAGGCGGTTGCGTATGTGACCAGCCTTGTGTCACTTGAGTCCGGGGCTTGGCTTGCCGGTTGGCAGTCCGGACCGGGGAAACACACCCCGACGAACACGATCGCCCTGGCACGCTCTCGAGATGGCGGCGAGTCATGGGAACGGTTGCCTCATAGGTTTGACACTTCGTGGCAAGGGACCCCCGGCTCGTTTCTGGCTGCAGAAATGGTCGAAGCAGAACCGGGCCGGCTGTTGCTGTTCACGACGTGGATCAACCGCAGCATCCCTGATCGCCCGTTGTTCAACCCCGAGACCGAGGGCATTTTGCCGACTCGACTTTTGTATTGTTCGTCGGAAGACGAGGGAGAGACCTGGGGTGAGTGGAGGGAGTTGCCGACGCCGGGCCTGACCGGTTGTGCCGTCACCGGTCCGATTCTTCGCTGGTCGGACGGGACCATCGCCTGTGGATTCGAGAGTTTCAAGGAGTTTGATGATCCGGTTCCAGTCGAGCCGGCCGCGTGGTTGGCGATTTCCCATGACGGTGGTTGCTCTTTCGGCGATCCGTGGCAGGTTGCCCGACATCCCCGGCAGGAAAAATATTACTGGGACCAGAGGCTCTGTCCGATGGAGAATCCCGGTGAGTTCGTCGCGATGTTCTGGACGCACAACCGCGAGGAACAGCGAGACACGAACGTTCATATGTTGCGGGCTTCGATCAACGATGGGTCGACGGCGGTTGGAGAACCTGTTGAAACCACCATCTCCGGACAGATTGCGGCTTGCGGAGTCGCGGAGGATGGGCGGATTCTGTCGTGTGTCGTGGATCGGGGACAACCCGGCACGATCACCCTTTGGCAGTCAGTTGACGGTGGCCGCACCTGGCCCGAGGAGGCCTGCCTGGTTGTTCACGTTCATGATGAGCAGGCGTCGATTACCCAGGGCCGGGAGGACATCGATTACGCCGAGTTCTGGGAAGATATGGGCAAGTGGAGTTTCGGCCATCCGGTGATCCGAAGGCGGAGCGATGGCTGGTTGCTCGCCTGGTACGCGGGGACGCCCGACCGAATGAGCCTGCACTGGGCCAGCGTGGTCGAGGAGGCCGGATCGTGATGAGCCCGATGAATTCTTGCGGGTCGTCAGTCGGCCAGTGGCGTCCGTGAAAAACAGGCTCCGGTCCGTGTGCTGACAGTCCGGGCTCGGTAACAATTCACGTGCAATGAAGCGTTTGTGGATGAAAGAGACTGGTGGGCCGGGGACGAGACTCCGGCTGACCGACGTTGGCGGTCGAGTGCTCCGCGACATCCTGTGATGTGATACATGGGTCAGGAAGGGGCTGCGGGAATAGCGGTTGCCGTTCCCGGCCTCGGTGTTGTGTGAGTGGCCCGAGTCGCGCGACTTGCCGGGATTGATGATCTCCGAGGCCGACGGTTACTATCGCGGGGCCGGGCCGGAGTTGGTGTGGCAACGGTTTGTCGTGTGAGATGTGCCTCGTGAACAACAGTGCTCCCGAATCCGATTCGGTTCCCAGGAACGCCGGGCCGACGCGTCGCCGGAAAGTGCTGCGAGCTGTTCTGATTGGGCTGGGCGTGTTCGTCGCCTGCGAAGCGGTGGCCACGTTGCTTTACCAGCAAAGCATGATTTATCCGGACGCCGTGTGGTACTGGGAACACACGGGTGATGGATCGACCATGGAGTTTGACCCGATCCGCGGGTATCGGCTGACCCGAAACTCCCGTCGAATGGTCTGCATGGGCACCAATGGCGAGATTGAAGCGGTGGCGACCGTACGGGGCAACAACGCGGGTTTTTCGGACCGGGACGATTTCAACCCGAAACGGATGGGACCTCAACGCAAGCGGTTGGCCGTCTTTGGCGACTCGTTTACTGCCGGCCTGTACCTGGAACGCAGTTGGCCGGACGCCGTGGAGGACCGAGCTGACGGCAACAATCGTCCGTTGGAGCTGATGAATTTTTCGGTTTATGCCGGGGGGCTCGTCAACTGGTGCAGTGTCCTGACCGGCGTGGTCGAGGCGGAGGAGTATGAACTGGATGGCGTCGTGTTTGCCGTCTTCCGTGGCAATCTCCGTCGCGGTTTCACCATCTCCGATGATCGAAGTTTCTTCAACGCGCCGGGTGGATACGCGTGTATGTCCGTGGGACGGATTCCTGTCGAGTCGGACAGTCTGCCAACGACTTTCGAAGACGCCAGGCCATATTTTGCCCCCGTGTTTGGTTCTCCCATCGTGAAGACCGTCGTATTGGAACAGATACTGCGAGGCCGTCCCCGGATGCCCCGGTCTTTTCAGCCGGTTTTGAGCCGATTGTGCTGGCACGGGATCAAGAAGTCCCTGGGCGTAACCGAAATGGACCTTCCTGACGAGGTGACCGATTCGGCCAAGTTTCCGCCGCACATCCGTCGTCGCCTGGAGGTCATTCGCAGTTTTCTGGCTGCACGCCAGATCCGTTCGCTGGTGATCGCTGTTCCGTCGCGAGAGCGATTACTGGATGGTCTGCCGCCATCTCAAGAAACCCGGGCGTTTGCCGAATTCCTTGGTGCCGACTTTATTGACGGTGCCGAGGCGTTCGAGGGGCAGTCCGCCGGGGAGATCCGAGACCACTGGTTGAAATACGACGGACACTGGGCCCAGTCGGGGTCGGACCAATTCGCCCGGCATTTCACCGGAGTGATTTCCGACTGGGTCGATCGCTGAGCCTGTTGTCACCAGGTACGGGTCGCCGGCGCACACAATCGCGGTGGGCACGTCGTCGTCCAGCTCATTTTTTCGGGCTGTAGGTGTAGGTGACAATCTTGCCCAGTGGAACGTTCTTGACCACCTGCCGGCTCTTGTTCGGCCACAGGATCTCGAGCGTGACGGGATCCTTGTGATCGCCGAGTCCGAAGTGTAGCCGCAGGTCGTTCTGGTTCCCTTCGCCGGTCCCAGCCTCGATCTGCCGCGTGTGGGTCTTCTTGCCGATGGTGATTCGGACCTGGGCTCCCACGGCCGAACGATTCACCTGGCCGCCGTCGCCTTGCAAGCGGACTCCCAGCCAACCCTTGTCGCGTGTCGTGTTCTGGAACAGCTTTCCACCGCTGAGGAGGTCCAACGCCCCGTCGTTGTTGTAGTCGGCCCAGGCAGCCTGGTAGGTCGGTGGGAGTCCCGCCAGCCCGGCTGCCGCGGTGACATCGGTCACGGCGAACTGGCCGTTGTTGCGGAACAGGACCGGGTTGTTTTTGCGACCAAACGACGCGGTGCCATAGACCGTCGTGAAGAACACATCCAGGTTCCCGTCGTTGTCGTAGTCTCCGGCACTGGGTGTCGCGTACGATTCCTGGTAGTGCACCCCACAGGGACCCAGGTCCTTGAACTTGTAGGCCTGCTTGGCGCCAAGGTTCTGGAGGAAACGCGACTTGGGCTGGTTGCCGCGACCGTCCACGTGTGCGAA
>CAZYAZ010000093.1:8334-15160 GCA_964646205.1 uncultured Planctomycetaceae bacterium
TCATTGATGAGGATCTGGTACGGCCAGGTGATGCCCTTGCCCCAGTCCTCGTATCCTCCGACATAGAGATCGACGAATCCGTCTCCATTGAAGTCACCCCAGCAGGCGCCTCGGGAAACCGAGGGCGGCAACTTGGGCAACTCGATGGGACTGAATTTCATTTTTCCATCGTTGTGATACAGCCGCCGGGCGGACCAGGAGAACAGGTCCACCAGGCCGTCGTTGTCAAAGTCGGCCGCGACCGAGGTCGGAACATCAGCGACCCGGGTGAATGTCTTGCCACCGTTGTTTTTCCAGACACCTCCCGAACCGCACACGTCGACCCATCCGTCGTTGTCCAGATCAATCCAGCAAGCGGCGTCAGTGGACACCTTGAGACCGGAGGCTTCGGTCACGTTTTTGAACACTGGTGCCTGGGCCGCCAGGGGAGTGCTGCAGGCTGCACAGATGAATAGGAATCCGGAGACAAGCCAGGTGTGACAACCGTTGACCGAGGCGGGGAATCGAATCACAACGAGTTCCTTTTGAAAGGGAGGTGACCGGGGCAGCCGGCCAGGCACGCATTATTCGGCATTCCTGTTCCGGTGAAAAGTCCGTCGACCATTTTGTGATGGTCGGTCGTTCCAAGCGCGGCAGTCGCCTCACCGGAACGACCGTCGTATACTAGAGCCTTGATCCGTTGTCCCAATCGGTCGTCGTTGACCGGAGCCCAACTGTGATTCGCCGATCCCTCGTTGTGACCAGTGCCGTTTGTGTCGCGGTGACGCTGTTGACCGGGCCTGTTCGTGCCGCGGACAAGCCGGAGAAGGAGTCCCGGATTGATTTCTCTCGGACAATTCGACCGCTGCTGGCCAACAAGTGCCTGAAATGTCATGGGCCCGGTGCAAGTGAGCATGACACGGACCTGAGATTGGATCTGGCCAAGAGCGCGGTTGGAACAGCGATTGTTCCTGGACGGCCGGATCAAAGCGAGTTGATGAAACGGGTCACCAGCCGTGATCCTCTCAAGCGGATGCCCCCACCGGAGAGCAAGCTGGAGTTGACCGACCAGGAGGTCCAATTGTTGAAAGCCTGGATCTCCGAGGGCGCCGATTACACGGTGCACTGGTCTTTCGTCCCACCGGTGCGTCCGACCATTCCCAGGGTGAAGCGGGAAGGCTGGATTCTCAATACGATCGACCGTTTCGTGGTCGAACCGATTGAACAGGCCGGGCTGAAACCCTCGCCGCCAGCCGATCGGAAGTCACTGATCCGGCGGCTGACATTTGACCTGACCGGCTTGCCACCGACCACGGCTGAAATCGATCGGTTCGTGGCGGATCAGAGTCCCCAGGCCTACGAACGCGTTGTCGACCGGCTTCTCAGTTCCCAGCACTACGGCGAACGGATGGCGCAGACATGGTTGGACCTGGCACGTTTCGGCGACACCAACGGCTACGAAAACGACAGCAATCGATCGATGTGGCTGTATCGCGACTGGGTGATCAATGCGTTCAACACCAATATGCCGTTTGACCGTTTTGCGTTGGAGCAAGTTGCCGGCGACCTGTTGCCGCATGCCAGCATGTCGCAACGAATCGCCAGCGGTTTCAATCGGAACACGACATACAACGAGGAGGGTGGATCGGATCCGGAGGAGTTCCAGGTGGTTTACGCGGTCGAGCGAGCCAGCACCACTGGTACCGTGTTCCTGGGGCTGACTCTCGGTTGTGCACAATGTCACGAGCACAAGTACGACCCGATCTCGCAGGAGGAGTTCTATAGTTTCTACGCGTTCTTCAACAGCGTTGACGGCGAGAAGGGGGCCCAGGGACACGACATCCCCCTGCCTCCGTTGCTCGTCCTGTCGACCCCGCAACAGCAGGCCGAGTTGCGACAAATCGAGAAGGACCTGGAGGCTTTGGACAAGACGATTGCCACGGAATTGGCCAAGGTGAAGCTGCCCTCCGCTGGTCCATCCTCGAAGCAGTCTCCACCGGCAAAACCGACAGGCAAGGACCACGACGGGTACTTTGACACGCAGGCCGACTGGGAAGCTCACGCCAAGAAACACCTTCTCGAAAAACTTCCCAAGGACATCCGCAAGCTGGTCGAACTCGAACCCGATCGTCGTGACAAAGAGCAAAAGGCCAGCCTGGCCAATCATTTCATCCGTTTCGGGTTCACATCGGCCCGCAAGGTGTTTGATCCCCTCAACAAACGTCACAAGTCACTGGCCGATCGCCAGGCCGGAATCAAAACCAAGACACCGTCCACGATGGTGATGAAGGAGATGGCCGAACGTCGTCCGGCGTTTCTCCTGGTGCGGGGCGACTTCCAGCAAAAGGGGACTCGGGTCCAACCGAATGTTCCGGCGATCTTCAAGGGGTTGCCAGAAGACGCTCCCCGGAACCGTCTCGGGTTGGCTCGTTGGTTGGTCGATCCCGAGCATCCTTTGACGGCTCGCGTGGCGGTCAACCGGCTCTGGACCCGGTTTTTCGGCACCGGGCTGGTGCGGACTCCCGAGGATTTTGGGGTGCGGGGTGATTTTCCGACTCATCCACAGTTGCTGGACTGGCTGGCCGTCGAGTTCATGCGGACCGGCTGGAATGTCAAGGCGTTGCAGAAGCAGATTGTCATGTCGGCGACCTATCGCCAGGCGTCACGATTTGATCCGGCCATCGGCAAACGTGATCCGTACAACCGGCTCTTGACCCGGCAGAATCGGTTTCGACTCACGGCGGAATCCATTCGTGATACGGCGTTGTCTGTCAGTGGACTGCTGGATGATCGGATTGGCGGCCCGAGTGTCTACCCGTATCAACCCGAGGGGTATTACAGCGACAAGGGCCGTTGGAAGTGGCCACAAAGCAGTGGTCGGGATCTGTATCGCCGCGGAATTTATACCTTCTGGCGGCGGACGACCACGTATCCCAGTTTCCAGATATTCGATGCGCCGACGCGTGAGATCTGTACGGTCATGCGGCCACGGACCAACACCCCGTTGCAGGCACTTGTGACATTGAATGAACGGACGTTTGTCCAGGCCGCTCATGGCCTGGCGGTTCGAATCTTGCGGATGGGTGAAGCAAAATCGGAGCTGATGTTGGACCAGGGGTTTCGGATCGTGGTTGGCCGAAAACCGGACAAGTCCGAGCAGGCAATCCTGGGACGAATCCTGAAAGAACAACTCCAGCACTATCAACAGGATGCCAAGGCCGCACAGGCCCTGGTGTCCCAGGGATCCGTCGATGCCAAGGGGCTTGATCCGGCCAGCCTGGCTGCCTGGATCAGTGTGGCCAACGTTCTGCTGAACCTGGACGAGACGATCACGAGGGAATGAACAACATGACGTCTCCGATATTGCCCCTGGCCTCAACACCGTCCCGGCTTCTTTCGCCGCGTCGCCAGTTTCTGGCACGGACATCCGGTGGTCTCGGCGCTGCTGCGCTGGCCGGACTGCTGCAGGACAACCTGGCAGCGGTTCCGAACATCAGGCGGCCCGGGGCTTTGGAGACAACCCATATCCCGGCACGTGCCAAGCGGGTGATTTACCTGTTCATGGCCGGTGGTCCGTCACACATTGACACCTTCGATCCCAAGCCAAAACTCGCTTCACTGAACGGACAGGAATTGCCGGCTGAGGTCCGGGGCAAACAGCGGATCACCTTGATGACCCGCAAGCAGAAACAGTTGCAGATTGCCGCGTCACCGATGAAATTTCGGCAATATGGCGAATCCGGCCAGGTCCTCAACCAGCACATGCCGGAATTGGCAAAGGTGTGCGACGAGATCGCGATCGTACGTTCTTTGCACAGCGAGCCGATCAATCATGATCCGGCGGTGAACATGTTGCAGACCGGCGCCGGTCGGCCGGGGCGGCCTTGTGTTGGATCGTGGGTCTCGTGGGGACTGGGCAGTGAGAACCGGAGCATGCCTGACTTCGTGGTCCTGCTCTCGGGCACCAAGGGGCAACCGGTGATTTCCCGGTATTACCACAGTGGATTCCTGCCCAGCCGTCATCAGGGCGTTCAGTTCCAGTCGCAAGGCGACCCGGTCCTGTTCCTGTCCAATCCGGACGGAATTGATCGAGGCACTCGCGGACGGCTGATTCGTGGAATCAACGACCTGAATCGTCGTCGGCTCGAGGTGATTCGAGATCCGGAAATCGAGGCCAGGATTGATTCGTTTGAGCTCGCTTATCGCATGCAGAGAAGCGTTCCGGAATTGATGGACCTCTCTGGTGAACCCAAGCACATTCACGAGTTGTATGGGACGCAGCCGGGCAAAGTGTCCTTTGCCAACAATTGCCTGTTGGCACGACGGATGATCGAGCGAGGGGTGCGGTTCGTGCAGCTGTACCAGCGAGGCTGGGATATGCACAGCGACATCAAGAACCGAATGCCAAAACAGTGTGCGGAAGTCGATCGGCCGACGGCCGCATTGCTTCGAGATCTCAAGCAACGCGGATTGCTGGACGAGACGTTGATAATCTGGGGCGGCGAATTCGGACGGACGACCTATTGCCAGGGTGAATTGACGGCGACGTTCGGGCGCGACCACCATCCACGGTGTTTCAATGCCTGGCTGGCTGGTGGAGGGATTCGCGGCGGAGTCACGCACGGAGCAACCGACGACTTTGGTTACAACGTCGTCGAAAACCCCGTCCACGTGCACGACCTGCAGGCCACGGTGATGCACTGCCTGGGAATTGATCACGAACGGCTTGTCTACCGGTTCCAGGGACGTGATCAGCGGTTGACCGACATCGGAGGGAAAGTGGTTCCCGAATTGCTGGCCTGAGACGTCGGGCTGTCGGCGCGAAATGACGGTGATGGTGTGGCCGGGGGGGCGAGAAAACCATGGTGAGACATGCGGGTGTGATTTCCAGGATCGCGTTGCTTCTGGTGGCGACGGTGTCGTCGATGACCGCGGCTCCACCCGGCCTGGACAGCCAGCCAATAGACATCGGTGGCCGGAAGCAGGTATTTCTCGACGGGCAATTGATCGAGGCGAGTCGCAACGTGGTGCTGACGATGCACTCACCTCGCCGCGATGGCCGGGTGCTGATTTCCGCCGATCAGCCGTGGGAACGAGGCTGTCATGTGGCGGTCTATTCGAGTGTTCTCAATGACCGGGGCAAGGTTCGAGTCTGGTACGACCTGGTCAAGTTAACTGGGCCCGGGCCATACGATCATCTTCGGATGGTGGCGTATGCCGAGTCAGAAGACGGGCTGCACTTCGTGAAGCCGAAGCTCGGTTTGCATGCGGTGGATGGGTCAAAACAAAACAACATCGTGATTCCGGACAAGATCGGCGGTTGTGCCGTCTGGATAGATCCCCAGGCACCGGCCAGGCACCGATACAAGACCCAGGCCAAGGTCTATCCCACGGGTGAATTTCACATGCACAGTTCATCCGACGGGCTGAACTGGTCGCTTTTCTCGAAACCTCATCCCGGTCCCGGGGGACACGACACGCAGAGTATCGTGTACTGGGATCCGGTGGTGAAGCGGTACGCGATGTTCACCCGGTTCTGGGCACACCATGATGATCGTGAACGGAGATATCGGACGGTTCGTCGACTGGAAACCGGGGACTTGAAGCTGGGGAAGTGGTCCAACGAATCGATTGTCATGGCTCCGGATGCCCGTGATCGGGCCACTCACAAGACCCCGGGTCGACAGCCGCCGATGGATTTTTATGGGGCCTGTGTGTTTCCCTACGCGGAAGCTCCCGACGTCACCATCATGCTCTCCCAGGCCCACTGGCACTGGCAGGATCGGTCGCCAAGCAAGGGCCTGGGGCCAGCCAATCTTGATGTGCAGTTGGCCGTCAGTCGTGATGGTCGCCAGTTCCGGCGTTTGGGACACCGGCGACCGTTCATGGCGAATGGCCGAGATGGACAGTTCGATTCCCGCTACGTCTGGGTGATGCCCAACCCGGTTCGAATGGGTGACGAGTTGTGGATCTACTACGCCGGAAACAATCGGGACCATAACGGCGTGATCGATCCGGCCTCTCCCGGTGGCAAACAGCAAAGTGGCATTGCCCGGGCTGTTTTGCGGCTCGACGGATTCGTCTCGGCTGATGTCGGCATCGATGGAGGCACATTGACCACTCCGCCGGTCCGGTTCCGTGGCGACCGGTTGGAATTGAATGTCGAAACCAGTGGGGGCGGTGCCGTCGAGGTGGAACTGCTCGACACCGATGGTTTGCCGATCGCCGGTTTTTCTCGATCCGAGGCTCGCGCGATCAACGGCAACTCGGTTCGGATGCCGGTGACGTGGCGAGGAACCGGTGATGTGTCACAACTGGTTGGGACTCCGGTCCGGTTGCGATTTCACATGCGGGATTGCAGGCTGTACGCCTTCCAGTTCAGACCTCAATTGGCCCGGACAAAGTCGTCCGGGGCGACTCCATGACGACTCCTTTACCGAGCCTGGATTGTGGCGAGCCCCTGCGTGGCTGGTTGCAGTCGGCGGTCGAGACAGAGGCTGCCGATCTGCATGTGGTTCCCGGTTATCCTCCGGTTTTGCGAATTCACGGCAAGTTGGAACCGATCAGTAGCGACGTGGTGTCGTCGAGCCAGGCCAACGACCTGCTGGGACGGTTGTGCCCCGATGGTGTGCACGAGCAGTTCCTGGCGGATCAGAATGTGGATTTCTCGTTCGAGTTACCGGTCGATGGAGAATCCCGGCGTTTTCGGGCGAACCTGTTTTACAGTCGTGGTGATACGGGGGGGTGTTTTCGACTGATTCCCTCGGAGATTCCCAATTTCGAATGGGCCGGGTTTCCTGCCGACATCGCCTCGCGATTGGCAGACGTCCGAAACGGCCTGGTGTTG
>CAZYAZ010000094.1:0-14559 GCA_964646205.1 uncultured Planctomycetaceae bacterium
AACAACAGCAGTTGCCAGGTCTACATCGCGATGAAGCCCGGGGCGAGTTTCGAACCGTGTGGTGATCTGTTGTTCCACTCCGAGCACCGTGGTTTCGACATCGACGCGATGCTCAGCCGGGACATCTCGAGTCGGACCTTCAGCTTTTACTATCCTCGAACCCGTCCCGGCAGTGACCGTCACCTGGTGGTCAGTTCCACCAATGCCAACTACAGCGACTGGGCGGATCTCTCGGAAGAGGATTACGAGGCATCGAAAAAGGATCTGTGCGAGACGACCCTGGATTGCCTGGAGCAGTACGTTCCCCAGCTGCGGGAGATTGTCGAACACGTTGAGGCGTCGACGCCCCGGACGTTTCAGCACTACACTCGCCACCTGCAGGGAGCGAGTTTCGGTACGAAGTTTGAAGGATTGAAGGTCAGCCAGGGGTTGCCCGAGCAGATCCAGGGGGTGTTCCATGCTGGCAGCGTGGGCATCATCATGTCCGGGTGGCTGGGGGCGGTCAATTACGGTGTGATTGTTGCCAACGAAGTCGACAAGCTGCTGACTTCAACTTCGGCGAGCACGTGATGAGTGACCAGCAGGGACCCGGGACCGTGGTGTTGGACCGTGCGGCGATCGAGGCGTTGATCCCTCATCGGGAACCATTCCTGTGGCTCGACGAGGTGGTCGAACTGACCGAAACCCTGGTCCGGGCTCGCAAGCGGGTGCCCGAAGACCTGCCGGTGTTTGCCGGTCACTATCCCGAGTTTCCGGTGCTGCCCGGTGTGCTGCTGTGTGAAGCGGCATTCCAGGCCGGGGCGGTGTTGATTGCCGCGGGCGGTGACATTCCCGACGGCCTGGTTCCGGTGGTGACTCGCCAGCAGGAAACCCGGTTCCGGCGGATGGTGAGACCCGGCGACGTGCTGGACATCGAGGCCAGGCTGGATGAAACGCTCGGGGGAGCCTGGTTCCTGACCGGCAAGGTGTCTGTCGACGGACAGGTGGCGGTTCGCCTGCAGTTTGCCTGCACGGCGACCGAGACCCGTTGAGGTTCCGTTGAGTGGCCCCGGTTCACGCGCCGTATATGAACGGTGCAAACGGTGTCCCGGCGAACCAGACCAGCACGAAGACCAGCACCAGCACCAGGATGATCGGTGTCAGCCACCAGGCCTTGTTGTGGACCAGGAAATCCCAGAACTCGGCAAAGAACCCCATCTCGGGAGCCTCGGCAGCCGTCGCGAAGTCGCTCGACGATGTCGCCTCGGTGGTCTCCGTGGCTGACGGACTGTCGTCCTGGGGTGCGGTGTCGTCTTGAGTCGTGGTGTCGTCGATCATGAGACGTTCCGGGGGGGCTAGAACTGGCGGAAGTACCGTGCGGCATTTGTGGTTGCCTGCCGGGCTTTCCAGTAACTGGTGGTGTCGGGGTCGAGGCGGCGCTGGCACGGATCGTGTCCGCAGAGACGCATGATAAGGCCAATCGGGCTGACCACCAAGTAGAAGATTGTCGAGAGAATCACCATCGAGACTGTCCAGCCCAGCGGAAAGAACAGTGCCATCCAGGTGACATAGACGTACCGCATGAAACGGGGCCAGATCAGCCCGATCAGTCCCAGTGGTGCGATGGTCCACAGCACAGACGCCATCGCGAGATCATCTCTGTAGAAGAATCGGAACGCCCCGATCGCCGCGAAGAACACGACGAACAGGGCGGCGAATTGTCGCAGGAACCGGTGTGTGGGATTCCAGTCGATGGTGATCATCGGGATGTCTTTCGCTGGTTCGGCAACGGGTGTCAGTCGAGTTCAAAACGGGCGAGATACTCATCGGTTTCGTGTTCGGTGGCACCGGGCTGTTGGTCCTTGAGCATCACGAAGTCCTCGATCACCAGCACGTCCATGTTGGTGGCCATGAAGCACCGCCAGGCCTCCTCGGGAGTGCAGACAATGGGCTCGCCCCGGACATTGAAGCTGGTGTTGATCAGCACCGGTGATCCCGTCTGCTCGTCAAAGGCCTTGAGCAGTTGGTAGTAGCGGCCGTGTCGTTGCGGGTCGACGGTTTGGACGCGGGCCGAGTTGTCGACGTGGGTGATGGCCGGAACACGTGACCGTTGAACTTTCAATTTGTCGAGTCCGCGAGTGGCCTGGTCGGATTCAGCCAGCCGAAGACGTTTCTCCGGTTTGACGTCTGCCACCAGCAGCATGTAGGGGCTCTGTTCTCCTGGTCGCATCTCGAAAAACTCGTCGACTCGTTCCTGGAGCACACTGGGAGCAAACGGTCGAAATGACTCACGGAACTTGATCTTGAGATTCATCACCGACTGCATTTTGGTGCTGCGGGCGTCGCCGAGAATGCTGCGGCCGCCCAGGGCGCGTGGCCCAAATTCCATTCTCCCCTGCATCCAGCCGATCACCTTTTCATCGGCGATCAGTTCGGCCACGTGGTGGCAGAGTTCTCCGGCGTCATCGAATTGTTGATAGACGGCGCCGGTGGCGTCGAGAAATTCCTGGACCTGGTCGTTGGAGAACTCCGGTCCGAGATAGCTGCCTCCCTGGCAATCGAGTTGATCGCGGGTTCGTGGATTTTCGAGCAACTGGTGCCAGATCAGCAACGCGACTCCCAGGGCTCCGCCCGCGTCTCCGGCAGCCGGTTGGATCCAGACCTCGTCGAACGGACCCTCACGGAGAACACGGCCGTTGGCGACACAGTTGAGTGCCACGCCGCCGGCCAGGCACAGCTGCCGCAGCCCGGTGGTTTCGTGAACGTGGCGGGCCATCCGCAACATGGCTTCCTCGGTCACGGCCTGGACACTGGCGGCGATGTCCATGTGACGCTCGGTCAAGGGCGACTCGGGTGCCCGCGGCGGTCCGTCAAAGAGCGCGTGGAACTTCGACGAGGTCATCGTCAAGCCCTGGCAGTAGTTGAAGTGTTCCAGGTGCATTCTCATCGAACCGTCGGGGCGGAGATCGACGAGGTGTTCGAGAATGCGGTCGGCGTATTTCGGTTCTCCGTATGGGGCCAGGCCCATCAGCTTGTATTCGCCCGAATTGATCCGGAAGCCGCAGTAGTAGGTGAAGGCGGTGTAGAGCAGTCCCAGCGAGTGGGGGTAGTGCATTTCGTGGGTCAGCTCGATGCGGTTGTCCCGTCCGGTGCCGTAACTGGCGGTGGCCCATTCGCCCACGCCATCGACGGTCAGGATGGCTGCTTCGGCGAACGGACTGGGAAAGAACGCGCTGGCCGCATGCGATTCGTGGTGCTCGGGAAAGACGATCCGCCGTCGGTACTTTCCATCGAGTCCCTTCTTGATAACCCGGGGGAGATGCAACCGGGTCTTGAGCCAGTTGGGCAGTAGCGTCAGCCAGCTCTTCAGCCCCGCGGGAGAAAACGCCAGGTAGGTCTCCAACAGCCGTTCAAATTTCACCAGGGGCTTGTCGTAGAAACCCACATAATCGAGGTCCTCGGGCGCGAGCCCGGCCTCGGAGAGACAGTAGGCGATGGCGTTCTCGGGAAAGCTGGCGTCGTGTTTCTTGCGGGTGAACCGTTCTTCCTGGGCGGCGGCGACGATCTGTCCGTCGACAATCAGCGCAGCGGCCGAGTCGTGGTAAAAGGCAGAGATGCCCAGGATCGAGGTCATCACGAGAGTCCCGGTCTTTCAGGCGGTCGGCGCGCAGCGGTCCTCGTGATTTCATCGTCGTCGGGTCGTACCCGCGCTGACCGTGATCGTGATGTTGGTCGGCCCAATCCGAGACGGGCCGCGTCGGCGTGCTACAATCGCTCCGACTGTTGTCGACGGGGATCGGATTAGAGCGGTTGTGTCGTCCGTAGCCGAATTGGTGAGAATTCAGACACGTTGGGCTGGCCACCCGATTTCACGCCGATTCAGCTACTCCCACTCGATTGTGCTCGGTGGTTTCGAACTGATGTCGTAGGCGACCCGGTTGACACCCGGGACGCTGTTGGTGATCCGGGTCGAGATTCGTTCCATCACCTCGTAGGGCAGGCGGAACCAGTCGGCGGTCATGAAGTCATCGGTCGAGACGGCCCTGACGACGATCGTGTCCTGGTAGGTACGGTCGTCACCCATCACCCCGACGCTCTGGACTGGCAACAGCACGGCGAAGGCCTGCTGGATCTCGCGGTACAGCCCCGCCTCTCGCAATTCCTCGATCACGATCTCGTCGGCAGCTCTCAGGGTTTTCAGACGATCTTCGCTCACGGCTCCCAGGCAGCGAACCGCCAGGCCGGGGCCTGGAAATGGGTGTCGCCAGACCAGGTGCTCGGGCAAGCCCAGCGCCTCGCCCATACGCCGCACTTCATCCTTGAAGAGATCTCGCAAGGGTTCGATCAGTTCGAACCCCAGTTCTTCGGGCAATCCACCGACGTTGTGGTGTGCCTTGATCGTGGCGGCTGGTCCATCGGGGTTGGCTCCCGATTCGATCACGTCGGGGTACAGCGTTCCCTGGGCCAGGAACTCCGCATCCGGGATCGACTCGGCTTCCTTGCGAAACACCTCGATGAACACCCGGCCGATGATTTTTCGTTTTTGTTGTGGGTCGGACACGCCGGCGAGTTCATCCAGGAACTCGCGTTGAGCGTTGGAGACATGCAGGTCGGTCTGGAAATGGTCGGTGAATCGTTCCTCGACCTCACTCGCCTCGCCGGATCGCAACAGGCCATTGTTGACGAAGATGCACGAGAGCTGGTCACCGATGGCCCGGGAGAGCAGTGCGGCCACGACGGAGGAATCCACTCCACCGGAGAGACCGCAGATGACTCGCTTGGAACCGACCCGGTCCCGGATCTTTTCGATTTGTTCTTCGATGAGCGAACTGATGTCCCAGGTGCCCTCACACCCACAAACATCCTGGACGAAGTTTTTCAGCAGTTGGCCACCGAAGTCAGTGTGAGTCACCTCGGGGTGAAACTGCAGACCGTAGATGGGTCGCTCGGCATGCCGGACAGCGGCCAGCGGGCAGGTGTCGGTGGTTGCCAGTGACACGAACATGCCGTCCGGATCTTCCACCTGGTCTCCGTGGCTCATCCAAACGACCAACTCGTCGGGAAGCCCGGCGAACAGGCCGCCGGGATCGACAATCCGGCAGGGTGATCGGCCGAATTCCCGGGTTTCGGCCGAGTTGACATTGGCACCCAGCGATCGGCAGATCACCTGCATTCCGTAGCAGATGCCCAGCACGGGGATGCCCAGTTCGAACAACTCGGGGTCGGGCAAGGGGGCCCCCTCGGCGTAGACGCTGGCGGGACCTCCCGAGAGGATCAGGCCACGCGGATTGATCTCACGGATCCGGTCGATCGAGAGGTCGTGGCGGACCATTCGGCAGAGCACATTCTGTTCCCGGACGCGGCGGGCAATCAGTTGGGCGGTTTGCGAGCCGAAGTCGAGAATCAGGACCTGGTCGTGATCGACCGGCTGGGCGTCGCCGCGGTTTCGACCTGTTTCGGCCGGTGCAGTGGTGGGTTCATCGGCATGCATCGATGACACTCTCGTTCCGCGGCGGCGGAGGGGATGAAAGGGAAGGAGGCATTGTAAGTCAGCTTTGGCTGCCAGAGAAAGTCACCGGCACGGCTGGAACGATGGCGTGTCAGCCCCATCCCCGGGTTGTTGCCAGTCCCAGGGCGACTGCTGTCAGCCCAACGATGACGTTCAGGGCCACATTTCCCGCCGCCGGGCCCAGGGCGCCCTGTCGGAGAAGTTCGACAGTATCGTGACCGAAGGTCGAAAACGTGGTCAATGAGCCGAGAATACCGGTGACCAGGAAGAGTTCCGTGGTGCGGGAACTGGCTTCCCGCGTGCTCACCCAGCCCAGGATCGCTCCGATCAGCAGGCAGCCGAGCAAGTTGACCGCCAACGTCCCCCACGGGAACCTGGTGTTGAACCGTGAATCGACAAAACCACCCACCGTGTAGCGGGCGATCGCGCCCAGGAAACCGCCCAGTCCGACAGCCAGCAGGTTTTGCATTGCGGACGGTTCCCGGCAATTCTAACGGCTGATTTTCCACAGGTGTCCGTCACTGCGGACGAAGACCGAGTTGTCGGCAATGGCCGGAGTGCACAGGATCGTCGCCCCGAGTTCGTTCTCGGAAACGATTTTCCCCTTCGCCCCGGAGATGTCGATCACGTAGGTCATCCCGTTTTCACCGAAGTAGTACAGGTGCCCATCGGCAGCGACCGGTGAGGAGGTGAATGCTCCTTTGAGCCGGAGTTGCCAGAGCAGCTTGCCGTTGCTGGTATCGCCACACTTGACGATCGGACCGTTCATCGTGAACACCTTGCCGCGGTACACCAGTGGACTGGGAGTTCCAGAACTGAAGCGGTTGTTCTTCCAGGCGATCTGGGGCGGCTTGTTGGCGTCGGTGGCTGGACGGACGACGGTCAGGCCATTCGAGGGGATGTAGATGGTTCCATCGGCGACGACCGACGAGGGGGTCCGGGAGGCCGGCTGGTCATATTGCCAGGCTTCTTTGCCGGTCCGTGCGTCGAGGGCCGTTAGCCCCACCATGTTCTGCAGCAGCACGAGGTTTCGGGCGGGATCAGTGTTGATCAGCGCGATGGGTGACGACCAATTGTCGAACCGGTGTTGTTTGCGGTGCCAGCGGGTGGCGCCCGTGGTGACATCCAGTCCCGTCGCAAAGCTCTCCGACTGGCTTTCGACCTGCACGATCACCGTGTCGCCGATGACCACTGGCGAGGAGGCCATGCCGAGGCTGTTGCTGGCATTGGGGTAGTCGTGGGTCAGACCGCGGTACCACAGCAGGTTGCCGTCGAGATCGAGGCAGACGAGGTCATTGCTGGAGAAAAACGCGAAGATTCGCTTGCCGTCACTGGCGGGTGTCGGCGTGGCGTTGGCCATCTTGGGGTGGCACTGGGTCCGACCAGTGGCCTGGAAACTCCGCCGCCAGCGGCGGACACCCGTCTTGACGTCAAAACACTCGACCAGCAAACGGTCCTGGTTGAAGCCGTCCGAGGAGGTCAGGTAAACCCGGTCACCGACAATGATCGGCCCGGAGAGTCCGCGACCGCTCAGGGGGATCTTCCAGGCGATGTTCTCGGTTTCACCCCATGTCACCGGTGGCTTTTCTCCCGGCGCGACCGACGAACTGTCGTTGCCACGGAATTGACGCCAATCGGCACCGGTCAAGCCGGTGACCAGTACCGTGGTCAGAACGATCGCCGTGACGGGGCGGAGAACAATTGGGAGGGCGGTGGATCGGGTCACGGTCGCGACTCCTTGGTCTGGGGCAGGCTGGCTGCACTGCCGGCAGGATGTACGGCGATTCCGGACACGTTACAGGTCCGGATCTGGAACTGGTACCGCTGGGCCCAGTCCTGTTCCTGTTCGTTCTGGCAGATCTTTAGCAGGATCGTGTTCGACCCGGCTCGCAGCGTGACGGGCACCGAGTATTGATCGAGTTTCATTCCACGGTGGTACTCCTCGTTGGCGAAGACCAGGCGGCCATTGACCCAGAGTTTCCAGGCGTTGGGCGTGCCGATCCGGATCTGGACCGAACTCGCGGCCTTGGCCTTGTACTCCGTCGTGCAGTACATCACCGCTCCCTTGTAGGGACTGATCTGCTTGGCGATGTCGAGGATGCCGAAATCGTCGGTCGTCTTGTATGGCTTCCAACTGGCCGGGCCGAGCTTGCCCTTGATCGTCGCCTTGAGATCGATTTTCTCTTCGGGCGGATAGGCAACGTTGAAGCCCTTGCTCTTTGTGTTGTCAAAGGGGCCGACGATCTGCCACTGGGTGAGAAATCCGAAGTGATATTGCAGGTCGAGTTTTTCGCCCAGTTTTCGCAGCGGTTTGGCGATGGCCCGGACCTGGTCGTCGTCGGTGGCACCTGTCAGAGCACGCTTGTAGAGAGTTCCGGCGAGGTCGGGTTGGCCCTCCTTGCCCAGTCGGTCTGCGAGGTCGAGCAGTCGTGCCACGGCGTCACGACGGAACAGGGGACTGGGGTCCGTCAACATGCCGGGGATCAGTCGATCCACGACAGTGGTGTCGACTCGCTGAAGGATCTCGAAGGCCAGTCGCCGAGCCTGGGGCTCATTTTTGAGGTCGGTGATGAACGACTCCAGCAACTTCCGTGGCAGTGTCTTCTTGGCGGCGATGGCCCGATCCACGATCGTCTCGGCCGCCGATCTCAGGTAATTGGCCGCCAGCGGGTTGGCGTCGTGGAAGGCGGCGAGCACCGGCAACAGCACGGCGGGTTCGGCCTGGGACAGTTCCGTGACCGCACGACCAGCCTCGGAATTGCCCTTCGCCTTCTTGTCGACCGACTTGATGGTCGAGATCAATTCGGCGGGTTCGGCAGCGTGGGCGAGAGTGGGGGCAGCCAGGAGCAGCGCGATCGAGACCGTTCTCAAAAGGCCTGCGCAATCAACTCGGGTCATGGTCATGATTGTTCCTGTCGTCGGATTCGGTCGCTTGTTGCGGAGTGATTCTAACAATCGACTCGGTGAGGACGAAAGCGAGGCCGGTGCCCGGGGCGTTGATCTGGTTAGACACCCAGTTGGTCGGCCAGGGCGGTGAAGTCGGGGACCTCGAGATCGGGTCGATATGTGGAGTCCTCGTAAGGCAGTTTCCCCCGGTTGATGAACGCGCCACGGAACCCGCACATGCGAGCGCCCATGACATCGAATGAATTGGCCGAGACCATCAGGCAGGCGGAGGGTTCCAGTCCGAGTCGCTCGGCTGCGTGGAGATAGACCCCCGGATGAGGCTTGAATGCCCCGACTTCCTGGACCGAGATCAGCGTCTCGAATTCGAAGCTGATCCGGTCGGCGGCCAGGTGAGCCAGGAATTGCGGCTCTCCGTTGGAGAGTCCCACGAGTCGAAAACCCGAGGCGAGCCGTGGCAGGGCGGCAGCGACATCGTCGTAGGGAGAGAGCGACTGCCAGTCGGCCATCACCTCGTCGATCTCCTGCCCGTCGGCAGGCACATGACACAATCCCAGCGTGTGGACCAGCGCCCTCCTCGCGGTTGTCAGGTAACCGCCGTGTCCGCGGGCGACAATATTGTCCTGGTACTGTTCGATCCGCTGCCGACCTCGCCACAACTCCCAGAAGCGTTCCGGGGCAACGTCCGAGCGGTGCCGTTGCAGACAACCGGTGATGGCTCCTCGCAAACTGGTGCCCAAATCGAGCACGGTGCCGAAGAAGTCGAAGGTCAGGGCCTGGACATTGCTCAGTGATGAGGGCTGGGCTGTTGTCATGGGAGTGGAGAAGGTGGCCAGGAGACCATTGTGGCAAAGGGGGGTGGGTCGGATAATCGAAGCAACATTGAAGTCGGCCACGGCCGGTTCCGCAACACCTCGCCGGTGGTCATTTTTTCGTCACAGCAAGATGTGCTGCCAATGACAACTCAGCCTCAGACATCCTCAGACTCTCCCGATGTGGAATCGGCGACCGGGCGGGTGTACCTGGTTGGGGCCGGGCCGGGAGATCCGGGGCTGTTGACCCTGAGAGGTCTCGAGTGCCTGCAGCAGGCCGACCTCGTGCTCTACGACGGCCTGGTCAATCCCCTGTTGCTGGAGCACACCCGGGCCACGACCGAACGGACCAGGCGTGAGGGCAAAGACGGTCGCAAGGTGCTGGACCAGGACGGGATCAATCGTCGACTGGTCGACGAGGCCCGCGCGGGTCGGACCGTGGTGAGGCTCAAGGGAGGAGATCCGCTGGTGTTTGGTCGCGGGGCCGAGGAAGCCCGCGTGTTGGCCGAGGCGGGGGTGCCGTTCGAGATTGTGCCGGGAATCACTGCTGCCACCGCTGCTGCGGCTTACGCCGGGATCCCGATGACCCATCGCGAGAAAGCTTCGGCGGTCGTACTGGTGACCGGGCACGAGGATCCGTCCAAAGAGAACCCGGCGGTTGACTACGCGGCACTGGCGGGATTTGCCGGGACGCTGGTCTTCTACATGGGCCTGGATCGGCTGGAGGAGATCGTCGCCCGGTTGTTGGAGGCCGGCCGGGATCCGGCGACTCCAACTGCTGTCATCAGTCATGGAACTCTTCCGACCCAGAAAACCGTGATGGGCGGTTTGGCCGATTTGCCCGAGGCGGTGGCGGAGGCCGGGTTGGCGGCTCCGTCGTTGATCGTTGTTGGCGAGTGCGTGACCGAGCGTGAATCGATCGCGTGGTTCGAAGCGAGACCACTGCTGGGGCGATCGGTGGGAATCACTCGCCCGGTGAACCAGGCGGCCGGGGTTGTTGGCCGGCTGGTGCAACTGGGAGCCGAGCCAGTGCTGATGCCAACCATCGAGATTCTGCCACCAGAATCTTTCGATGAGGTCGATGCCGTCCTGGATCGGTTGGAGGAATTCGACTGGATCGTTTTCACCAGCGTCAACGGCGTCGCCGGATTGCTGGGACGGTTGTGGGATCGGGGTGATGACCTGCGGAGTTTGACCGGTTGCCGCCTGGCTGCGATTGGTCCGGCCACGGCTGAGGCATTGGCCAACTACCGGTTGCGGGCCGACGTGGTGCCCGAGTCTTTTCGGGCCGAGGCATTGGGTGATGCACTGAGTGACCAGGTCGAGGGGGCTCGCGTGCTCTGGGCGCGAGCCAGTCGGGGCCGGGAGGTGCTGGGCGAGTTGCTTGTCCGGGCCGGAGCCAACTTCGAACAGGTCGTCACATATCGGAACGAGGATGTCACGGCCTGGCCGAGTGACACACTCGAACGGTTGGCAAATGGGAAGATTGACTGGATCGGTCTCTCGAGTCCCTCGATCGCTCGTGGAGTGGCGCGACTGGCAGCCGATTCCGGGGTGTCGCTGGAATCGACGCGATTGGCCAGCATCAGTCCGGTGACCGGCCAGGCGGCGAGAGACGCGGGTTTGGAGGTGGCTTTAGAGGCGGCCAGCTACACCTGGGACGGGTTGCTCGAGGCGATCGTGGCGGCTGAGTCCTGATTTGTTCCGGGTCCACGCAGACCGGAGAATTGCCCGGGTCAGGCTCACCTTGACGTCCTGGCGGTGGGAGACGATAGTCTGCCAGCGGCAACCGGATGTCCAAGCCAGGCGGATCCCAAGGATGGGTGTGAACGAAGCGGACGGCACTGCGTATGAACCTGGCACCGGGAACTGGCCGGGCGCCATCAAGCGATGGGCCATCTCTCTGGTCATCGTGTCCTACCTCGGGTCTCTCGGCTATGGCATTGTCTGCCATACGTTGAATTTCAACACCTCGTCGCACCCGGCGATGTACTTCGTCGTCTGGGACATGTTCTGTGGCTGGTCGGCCTACGCAACTCGGCTGCACATCGTCGGCGAGGGCGAGGACAACAAGTACTACCAACTGGCACCGGGTCCGTGGTCCGAGTTCACTCCCTACGGCGACCTGTCCCGTCACCACTATGACCCCTTTCTGAATCACTCGAGTCACATTGTCCGGAATTGCCTGGCCCACACCCGGGCGAAGCCGATGCGGCGAATCCTGGTGGTCGAGGAGTACTGGGCCAAGAAATACAACTTGCCCGAATCCGTCTGGACACGGTTCTTCGACGAACCGCAGCAGAAATACAGCTACTTCCAACTTCGGCAGGTTCTCGCTCCCAACGGAACCACGGTTCGAAGGTTTCCGTCATGGCTGAGTCGCCAGAGTCAACTGGCGGTTTCGGCCCGGCCGTTGTCGCCCCATCCCAATTCGGGCGCGGCCGGCCTGTCGTCGGAGTTGCGAGCGACCATGCGTCCGTTTGACGGTTCGTCGTCGGGACGAATGCCGAGGCTGGACAGCGGGAGTGCATCGTCATTGTTTCCGGCGGCCGATCCTGAACGCGCTCCCCTTGCCCAGTGATCAACGTGTCGAATTGCCTCCTGTGGTCCTTTCTCCAAACACACCATGACTGATCCAACCACTGTCCCGAACCAGGTGGAACCCGGGACCGAAATGGCATCCCGCCGGGGCCTTCGAGCGTCGGTGCGGGAATTCTTCTTTGCCCCGGAAGTGCCCTACGGCCTGGCACTTTGCCGGATGGTGTTGCCCGTGATCCTGCTCTACGTCGTGCTTCGTCGATGGAGCCATGCGCGCGAGTTCTTTTCGAGCGATGGTGCCTCGGCACCACTGGCGGACAATTACGGCTACTTCAACATGCTGCCTGTTCCTTCGGGGACGATGGCTGTGATCCTGATGACCTTGCTGGTCATGTTCCTGGTGACCATGTCGGTCGGTTGGCGGACGCGAGTTTCGGTCATCGGTTGCCTGGTGATCTACACCTATCTCAACATGCTCGATTGCCTGAGCACTTTCACCAAGTACTCGGTCATCGCGTCTCACGTGTTGTTGTTGTTGAGTTTTTCCCGGTGTGGTGCGGTGTGGAGTGTTGATGCCTGGTTGGACCGGCGAAAACGGACCGACTGGACGGGGCCACCCCGTTTTCCCGCCTGGCCGCGACGCCTGATGCAATTGCTGATTGGATTGGTCTACCTGGGCGCGGCGATCACGAAAATTCACACGCCAACTTTCTTCAGCGGTGATCAACTCAGGTTCTGGTTGATGACCGACGTGAACCATTCCAATCCGATGGGCGAACAGTTGACGCTTTATCCGGTGATGGTGGTCACGATGGCCTACATCTGTGTCATCTGGGAGATCCTGTTCATCTTCACCTGTTGGCGTGGTCACGGACGCTGGATCATGCTGCTACTGGGTGTGGGGTTCCACCTGGGCACGCGTCAGACACTGGGCCTCTACGTTTTTCCGTGGGTGTCGATGACCACCTACCTGGCATTTATTAACGCCAGCGACGTGGCTCGCTGGCAGGGCTGGTGGGCGCGTTTCCGGCCCGAGAAAAAGGACCTGCCTGCCGTTCCTCGGAGGACCGACTGGCATGGCAAGCTGGCGTTGGCATTTCCCGCCACCCTGCTGGTCACCGTGGTTCTCGGTGTCGAATTGGAACACTGGATTGACCCGTATGGAATTCGTCGTCAAGAGGGGCCTCATCAACTGGTCGAACTCGACCGGGCGACGGTGGAAGCCATGCTGGAAAGCAATCCGGTCATGCGTCCCGAGGACCTTGTGCATTCACTGGAAATGGGCGAGATGCTTGTCGGTGGCTACGTGGTTGGTCACAAGTCGACGTTTCGCCAGGGCGAACGGCTGTTTGCCCAGTGCACGCTGAATCCGCCTCATCCCGACCTGATGATCGAGTGCAACCTGCACGACAAGGAGAACCGGCTGCTGGACCGCGTTCAGCAAGTGGTGCCGCGCGAGACCTTCCGCGCCAATTTCCTCTATGTACTGCATGACGCCCTCGTGCCCGGGGAGTACTCGCTGGTCGTTCGCTGCGGAGGACAGGAAGTGGCTCGCAGGCGGATCGTCCTGGAATCGTCCAAGAACGTTGCCGGCCGGGCGCCTGTTGCCAACTGACACCTGGCGGTCGTAGACTTCCAGAGAAGAGACTGGCGTGCCGACTGTCCTGGTAACCGGTTCGAGCGATGTGGGTGCTGACAGAAAATCCGTGGCCGGCGATGGCCACGCTGTCGATCATTGCCCTGGTGCTGATGGTCGTGTGGAGGGCCCGCCGGGACAACCGGTTTGTGGTCGCCGCCGGAGTGTCGGTCCTGCTGGTGATTGGCGCCTGGGAACTCGATCGCCGAGTCGTGACCGAACGTGAACGGCTGGCCGCTCACGTGCTCGATCTCCGGGATGCGGTCCAGGCCAAGGAACTCGCCCGGGTTTTCGGGTTCTTCTCGAACTCGGAACTGACGCTCAAGGCCATGGTCACCAGCGGGCTGGCCCTGGTCACATTCGAAGACCAGATCCGCGTGACGGCACTCGAAACCACGCTGGATGCTGATGGCAGTCGCGGCGAAACCAGGTTCCGTGCCAATACCTCGATGAGTGTGGCCGGTTATGGATCGGTCGGTCACCAGCCGACGCTGTGGTCATTGACCTGGCAAAAGGAAGACGACGAATGGCGGATCATCAGGATCCGACGGTTCCATCCGCTGAGTCACAAGGAAATGCCGCCACTGTCGCGGAAGAACTGATCGCGATTCGATGCCGTCCGGCGGGCTCACGGCTGCTGAACTACCGGGGCTTTGCGGACTTGAGCTTCTGCTCGTACTTCTTGTCCCCGGCCTCAATCGGAATGCCAGCCTGACGGTACAACTGAATCTTGAACTGCTTGTTCTCGATCACCAACAACCCACCGGTTGACTCGTCATAGGCGTAGGCCTGGTAACGAGGCAACTTGGCCAGTTCGATTTTCAGTTGCTTCTGCAAACGTTGGAACTCGGCGAACGTGGGGGCCCGGCCCTTGGACGCCTTGATGATGTCCAACTGCCGCTTGAAGTTCAGCGCACTGGCGCGAGACGTTGCCGCGACATAAGCGGTGGCTGCGATCGTCAGCGGATCGCTGCCCCGGACCTTGTTGTCGACGACAATGATGAACGGGTTGGTTCTGTACAGCTTGTAATCAATCACCTGGGCGGTCGTTCGGCCAATAAACGTTTGACGGGGTGCTGGTTTGGTGTCCGCTGCGGGCTGCGCTGCGGGCTGGGCTGCGGGCTGGGCTGCGGGCTGGGCTGCGGGCTGGGCTGCGGGCTGGGCTGCGGGCTGGGCTGCGG
>CAZYAZ010000095.1:0-14028 GCA_964646205.1 uncultured Planctomycetaceae bacterium
GCACGACGTGGTGGTTTTGTACGTGGCCAATTTGAGGCTGGGGTCGTCCAAGACCAAGTCTCGGGGCGAGGTTCGGGGTTCGACTCGCAAGCTGTACCGGCAAAAGGGAACTGGACGCGCCCGTGCAGGAGCCCGGCAGACACCTGTTCGTCGGGGTGGAGGTCACACCTTTGCCAAGCAGCCCAAGGACTGGTCCTACCGGCTTCCCAAGAAGGCGATTCGTCGGGCCACTCGCCAAGCACTGCTCAGCAAGTTTCTCGATGACGAGGTGACTCTGCTGCAGGATCTGACGATTCCTGAACCCAGGACGCGTCATGTTGCCGCCGTACTGTCGGCCCTGGGACTCACTGAGACTTCCAGCCTGCTGGCTATTCCCACACACGACGATGACATCTGGCGGGCCGCCCGCAACATCTCGAATCTGTGGGTGTCTCCGGCCGCCGATCTCACAGCCTACAAGCTTCTGCACCAGAAGCAGCTGGTTTTGACCACCGAGACACTGGACCTGCTTCGTGAGGGGCCGCCCAAGGCCGTTCCGGCGGGAGTCGAAGCTGACGGTGATGCGGCGACCGGTGAGGAGGAGGCCGCCTGAGTCGGCCTGGAAAACGAACTATGAGCCAAGCAACAACAAAAGAATCGAATGGGAACTCCGGTCGTCGCCGGGGTTTGGATCTCGAGCCCTACCAGGTGATTCTTCGCCCGGTAGTCACCGAGAAGAGTATGGAGCAGTCCCAGGACAATGGCCTGAACGCGTACACCTTTGAGGTGCATCAGCAGGCAACCAAGGATCAGATCCGGGAGGCTGTGGCCGAGTTGTTTGATGTTCGTGTTGTGGCCGTGCGGACCCAGAAGCGGCAGGGCAAGCCTCGCCGTCACAAGACACGTCTCGGCCACACCAAGAGTTGGAAGAAAGCGATCGTCAAGTTGCACGACGAGGATCACATCACCTTCTTCTAGGCCCACAGGTTCAGGTACCAGCACAGTCACAACACGCCGAAGTCAATAATATTTCAATCACGCCCGGGACAGGAGTCGCCGGGCCCGGTCATCCAGGAAAGTCAGTTACGATGGGGATTCGCAAATACAAGCCGACGACCCCCGGCCGCCGAGGCGCCTCGGTGAGTGATTTCACCGAACTGACCGATCGGAAGAAGAAGCCCGAACGGCGGTTGACGAAGCCTCAGAAGAAGACCGGTGGTCGCAACAACCAGGGCAAGATCACCTCGCGACACCGGGGTGGCGGCCACAAGCAGCGGTACCGTGTCATCGACTTCAAGCGGACCAAGGACGCGGTGCCGGCCAAGGTGGCCTTTATCGAGTACGACCCCTGTCGGACGGCGCGTATTGCCCTGTTGCACTACGCCGATGGTGAGAAACGATACATCCTGGCTCCCGAGGGGCTGGATGCAGGTGATCAGGTGATGAGTGGTCCGTCGGCCGAACCGAAGGTGGGCAATTGCCTGCCTCTTTCGAGGATTCCGTTGGGGACGACGATTCACAATATCGAGATGCAGCCCGGCCGTGGTGGCCAGTTGTGTCGCAGTGCCGGTGCAGCCGGGGTGCTCAACGCTCGCGAAGAGAAGTGGGCACAGATCACTTTGCCCTCCGGGGAGGTCCGCCGCCTGCCGTCGTCGTGTCGGGCCACGATTGGTCAGATTGGGAACTTGGAACACAGCCTGGTCGTGCTGGGTAAGGCGGGACGCAAGCGGTGGATGGGGCGTCGGCCTCATGTTCGTGGTACCGCGATGAATCCGGTGGCTCATCCGATGGGTGGTGGCGAGGGCCGCAACTCGGGAGGACGTCATCCGTGTAGCCCGACGGGCAAGCTCGCCAAGGGTGGCTCGACTCGACGTCGCAAGAAGGCCTCGTCGCGGGCCATTGTTCGCCGGCGTCGTTCACGTCGATATGGGCAATTGAAAGTCTGAATCGGGTTGATCGCCGGCGATCAAGCCAGAAGAAAAAATCAAACAAGCAAGAGACAACAGCGAGAGACGACTTCATGGGACGGTCACTTAAGAAAGGCCCTTACGTCGACGAGAAGTTGCTCAAGAAGATTGAGCATCTGGATCTCGAGCATCGCAAGGAGCCGATCAGAACCTGGGCGCGTCGGAGCACGATTGCGCCGGAGTTCATCGGGCACACCTTTCTGGTGCACAATGGGCGAGCTCACATCAGCGTGTACGTGACCGAGGAGATGGTCGGGCACAAGTTGGGCGAGTTTGCTCCGACTCGAACTTTCCGAGGGCATGGAGCTCGGGGCGGTCGCTAACTGTTCGCCGTGGTGCCACCGGGCTCCGCGGAGTGTAACGATTCAAAAAACAACACGATCCGGTAAGAACCACACAAAGGAATGGCCTCAATGGCCCTCGTCAAGTCAACTCACCGATACGCCAGAATCTCGGCGACCAAGGTGCGGCCCCTGGCCGACCTGGTCCGCAATCAGAGCGTCGAGGACGCCTTGGATGCGCTGCGGTATCTTCCGAACCGTGGTGCCAGGCTGCTCGAACAGGTCATTCTCAGTGCCCAGGCCAATGCGGCAGAACAGGCCGCTCACGTGGGCAGGTTGAAGATCACCGAGGCGCGGGTCGACGGCGGCCCGATGTTCAAGCGAATTCGGCCGAGGGCTCGGGGCATGGCCTTCGTGGTCCGAAAACGGCAATGTCATATTCATGTGGGAATCGACGTCCCTGAAGCGGGCTGAGCAGCCCGGTTGAGACATAAGGGCAAAACACGCCCACGACCAATCACACGACACCAAACAATCAACGACACAAACACACGGCCCCTGGGCCGGGGCAAAAGGACAACCGAATGGGACAGAAGGTTCGACCTACCGGATTCCGGGTTGGTGTCGTCGAGGACTGGCGCAGCCGCTGGTACGCCAACAAGAGAGAATTTGGTGACTTGATCATCGAGGACCACAAGATCCGGTCCTACGTCAAGGAGAAGTACAACTTCGCGTTGATTGCTCGAATTGAGATCGAGCGGACTCGTGATTTTGTGACCGTCCATCTGCACACCGCTCGGCCCGGGATCATTATCGGTCGTAAGGGGCAGGAGGTGGAACGGCTCGAGGCTGATCTCGAGAAGTTGACCGGACGGCGGATGGAATTGAAGATCGTCGAGATCAATGATCCACAGCGGAATGCGGTCCTGGTGGCCGAGGACGTGGCGGCTCAGTTGGAAAAACGAGGCAGTTTTCGACGGGCGGTCAAGAGAACGCTCGACCAGGTGATGGAGGCCGGCGTTCACGGCGTGAAGATCCAGGTTTCCGGGCGGCTCGGCGGTGCCGAGATGTCCCGGACCGAGAAAGCCAGTCGTGGTTCGATCCCGCTTTCAACACTACAACGACATATTGATTACGGTTTTGCCGAAGCCCGGACCGCCCAAGGAACGATTGGGGTGAAGGTCTGGATTGATCGCGGAACATACACGAGTGAGGAGTCTGGCGATGGCGCTAATGCCCAGGCGGGTGAAGCACCGCAAAAGCCAAAGAAGGCGCATAAAAGGTAACGCCACACGCGGGAATACCGTGGCTTTTGGTGACTGGGGACTCCAGTCATTGGAGCCCGGCCACGTGCGGGCGACGACAATCGAAGCGTGTCGGATTGCTGTGACCCAGTACATCCGGGGCGAGGGGAAGCTGTATATCCGTATTTTCCCGGACAAGCCGGTTACGGCGCGGCCGCTGGAAACTCGGATGGGTAAGGGTAAGGGCGAACCGGATCATTGGGTCTCGGTCGTCAAGCCCGGGACGGTGCTGTTTGAAGTCAAGGGGATCTCCAAGGAAGCAGCTCAGGAGTGTTTTGCCCGAGTTGCTTACAAGCTTCCGGTTCGCGTGCGGCTGCTTGGGCGACGTCCCTCGATCTAGCGAGACCTGCCTTCGGGCATTTTTCAATCATTATTTACAACGACGATACCGACACACGGCGATCAGACGATGACCAAGGCATCCGAATACCGACAGATGAGCGAGGAGCAACTGACGCATGAACTGCGTCAGTTGGTTGAGGAGTTGTTCCGCCTGACGGTGCAAGCGGCCACCGAGCGGCTCGACGCTCCCAGTAACCTCCGCAAGCTCAGACGAGATATTGCAAGGATCAAGACAATTCAGCGCGAAGCTGAATTGGCTGGTGCCACCGCGACCGCGGTGGTTGAAACGGCCGACGTGGCCGAGACGGCGACAGAGGATTCCTGAGACACCACGGACAAAATGCACTTCACCGGTCCCGAACACTTCCAGGGCCGGTCACTAGCAGAGAACGAGACAGTAGGCCATGAAAAAGAGACTCACCGGCGTCGTGACCAGCGACAAGGGCGACAAGACGCTACGGGTCGAGATCGAGCGGCGTTATCGCCACTCGATGTACGGGAAAATCGTCCGTGGGCGGACCGTCTGCCACGTTCATGACGAGGGCAATGTGGCCCACGAAGGTGACGTGGTGGAGATCATCGAGTGTCGGCCTCGGTCGAAAACAAAGCGATGGGACCTGGTGCGTGTGGTGGAAACGACAACGGAGGCGGCCGGTTAGAGCGGCTATTGCCAGGTGCTGTGGCAGCGGGTCGACCGCGGCCAAAAACGGGTGAAACCATGATCCAGATGCAAACTAAGCTCGACGTCGCTGACAACTCCGGCGCGAAGATCGCGCGGTGTATCAAGGTGCTGGGCGGTACCGGGCGTCGGACCGCGGGCCTGGGAGACATCGTCGTCGTCAGTATCCAGAAATCTCTGCCAGGGAGTCAGGTTCGTAAGGGGAGTGTCGAGCGAGGCGTGATCGTTCGCTGTCGACAGCCCACGCGGCGTCTCGACGGCAGCTACGTCAGCTTCGATCGCAACGCGATCGTGTTGATCGACGAAGACCAAAATCCCAGGGGTACCCGGATTTTCGGCGCCGTTGCGCGGGAGCTTCGGGAGCGACGTTTTATGAAAATCGTCAGCCTGGCCAGTGAGGTGGTGTGAGCGATGAAAATCCGTGCGGGAGACCTGGTGGTGGTGATCAGCGGCGAGGACAAGAGTTCCTCACCACGCCGCGTTGTGCAGGTGGTTGACGGGGGCGAGAAGCTCCGCGTCGAAGGCGTGCACCAGGTCAAGAAGCATGTTCGTCGTGGGCATCCCAAGAGTCCCCAGGGGGGGCAGTTGGAGATCGACCTGCCAATTGACAGTTCCAATGTGCTCTTCTACTGTGGCCATTGCGCAGTGGGGGTTCGCCTGGGAGTGAAATTCACCGAAGAAGGTTCCAAGGTCCGTTTTTGCAGGAAGTGTGATACCGAAGTTGGCACGATCGGAGCCGCCAAATCGAGTCGCTCGGCCGGCGTCTCGGGTTAGTATCGTGACGAGCCTTCCGGCGTCCGCGGGCCAGTTTTTACAACCAATTACAAACGCACACAGTACCTGTTCCATTTAGATCCGGTGACCGACAAGCGGTCGCCTCAATCAATAGCGAAAGCACCCACGAAGATGCCCCGGTTGCAGGACAAGTATCGAGACGAGGTTATTCCGGCGCTCAGGGACCGCCTGGGCAAGGCGAATGATCTGGCCGTGCCGCGTCTGGAGAAGGTCGTCATCAGCATGGGTGTTGGTGAAGCGATCGTGGACAACAAGCGGCTTGACGAAGCTGTTGTTCACCTGACCACTCTCTCGGGACAGAAACCCCAGATCACTCGTGCCCGACGCAGTGTCGCCGCTTTCAAGTTGCGAGAAGGCATGCCGGTGGGGTGTCGGGTCACCTTGAGACGACAGCGAATGTGGGAATTCCTGGATCGCCTGATTGCCCTGGCATTGCCCCGGGTGCGGGACTTTCGAGGTTTGAGTCCGGACAGTTTTGACGGACGGGGCAACTATTCGCTGGGACTGACCGAACAGATGGTGTTCCCCGAGATCGATCCCGACAGTGTGGGCAACACGCAAGGCATGAACATCACGGTTGTCACCACCGCGGGGACCGACGACGAAGGTCGGGAACTTCTGCGGGAGTTGGGCATGCCGTTCCAGAAAGAGGATCAGGACTGATGGCGAGTAAGGCCAAGATCGAAAAAGCCAACAGGAAGCCGAAGTTCAGCACTCGCGGCGAACGTCGCTGCCAGTTGTGTGGTCGACCGCGTGCGGTCTACCGCAAGTTTCGAATTTGCCGGATCTGCTTCCGTGACCTGTGCCTGGACGGACTGATTCCCGGAGCCCGTAAAGCCAGTTGGTAGCCCCTTCGTTCCTGCTCAGGAAAAACAGCCGGGTTTTGCCCGGGACCGCCAAGAGACCCCGACCATGATGACCGACCCGATTGCCGACATGTTGACCCGCATCCGCAATGCTCTGCGGATCGAGCGGACCCGCGTTGATATTCCCTCCTCCCGCGTCAAGCAGGGCATCGCCGAGGTGCTCCAGCGAGAAGGGTATATCTGGGACTTCGAGACGATCGAGGAATCTCCCCAGAATGTCTTACGGCTCAACCTCAAGTACGGGCCCAATGGCGAGGACGTGATCCAGTCGATCCAGCGAGTCAGCAAGCCCGGACGCCGGGTTTACATTCGAAGTCGTGACTCTGGCGACGTGTTGCAGGGACTGGGCATCTCGGTGATCTCGACCAGCCAGGGCGTGCTGAGCAATCGTGAGGCGAAGTCAAAGAGTATCGGCGGTGAAGTGCTCTGCGAGGTTTGGTAGAGCAGAACGTCGAGTCGAATTCAGCGGAACACTTGCGACCACAGACACCCATCACTCAATTCATCACCATTTAGAGCGACCCAAGGGCTGCACGATGTCTCGCATTGGAAAACAGCCGATCCCGATTCCTGCCGGTGTCGAGGTCTCCGTCGATGGCGTTGTTGTCCGGGTCAAGGGCCCCAAGGGCGAACTCTCGCGGGAGGTTCATCCGGCAATGGCGATCGAGATTGACGCCGATCCGAATCAACTGCGAGTAACCCGTCCAGATGACTCTCGGACCAACCGTTCGCTGCATGGCCTGACTCGCAGTTTGGTCAACAATATGGTTGAAGGCGTGGTCTCGCAGTTCGAGAAGCAACTCGAGATTCACGGCGTGGGTTACCAGGCTGTCCTCGACGGGAATTGTTTGAACCTCAGTGTCGGTTTCGCGCACATGGTCAAGTTGATGTTGCCCGACGGTGTGTCCTGCGAGTTGCCGAGTGCGACACTGGTCAAGGTGCTTGGGTGCGACAAGCAGGCCGTCGGCCAGTTTGCAGCCAATATCCGGGCGGTGCGTCCTCCAGAACCGTACAAGGGCAAGGGGATTCGCTATCGCGACGAGTACGTGCGGAGGAAGCAGGGCAAGGCGTTTGCCGGTGCCGGCGGGTAGTCATCCTCCAGCGCGAACGCGAGTTCGATGGAAAAGTCATGAAAGCACAAAAACGAATTTCGACCCGACGGAAGCGACGCGGTTTTCGCGTGCACAATCGTGTGCGTCGGGATCGCTGTGGTCGGGCACGGTTGAGCGTGTTTCGCAGCAACAAGCACATCTACGCTCAGGTGATCGACGACTCGTCGGGCCGGACCCTGGTGTCGGCGAGTTCGACCGAGGGTGGTGCTGTGGGTGGCAATTGTGAAGCGGCTCAGGCCGTCGGCAAGAGAGTGGCTGAACGAGCAATCGAAGCCGGGGTCAAAGAGGTCACTTTTGACCGTGGCCGGTTTGGTTATCATGGTCGCGTGGCGTCGTTGGCGGATGCGGCTCGTGAGGCGGGATTGAGTTTCTAACGGGACAATAACAGGGCTGAGGCCGCCAACCGGATTGATCCGGGCGGGGTCGGGAGCAGAGAATCGTGTCAACGGGTGGAACAGGTGGAGGCCGTGGGCCAGGCGGTGGAGGACGTGGTGGACCCGGCGGTGGTGGACCAGGCGGTGGCCGCGGAAGAGGCGGCCGTGGTGGTCGTGAACGCCGCGCTGAAGGGCCAGAGCAGGTTGTCCAGATTCGTCGATGTTCGTGCGTTGTCAAAGGTGGACGCCGGTTCAGTTTTTCTGCTCTGGTCGTTGTTGGTGACAAGAACGGACGGGTGGGCTGGGGTTACGGGAAGGCGACTGAAGTTCCCGTGGCTGTAGAAAAGGCTGTGAAGAACGCCGATCGGAACATGATCAACGTGCCACTGATGGGAAGTACAATTCCTCACCAGGTGGTGGGTCGATATGGTGCGGCGAAGGTACTGCTCTTGCCTGCCAGTCCAGGAACCGGCATTATTGCTGGGGAAACCGTCAGGGCGGTTGTCGATTCGCTCGGTGTGTCGGACATTCTGACCAAGAGCCGAGGTTCCAATAACCCAATCAACCTGGTCAAAGCGACTTTTGATGGACTCAAGCGACTGCGGACCCGTGAGATGGTCGCACAGTTGCGGGGAGTGGAGATCTCGTGATTCTCGATGACGTCCACCGCGGAATAAGCAAACGGAAACGCCGCAGGCGTGTTGGCCGTGGTCCCGGTTCGGGGCATGGTAAGACGGCTGGTCGTGGCCACAAGGGTTACGGTAGCCGAGCGGGTGCTTCCCGCCGACCGGGTTTTCAGGGCGGACAGATGCCACTGTTCCGTCGAATGGCCAAGCGGGGCTTCAACAACAAGGCCTTTGCTGATGTCGTGGCGATCATTAATGTGGCCACGCTTGAGGAAGTGTTCGAAAAAGGCGACACGGTCGATCTGCAAACATTGCAGGCCAAAGGGTTGGCTAAGGGACGTTTTGACCTGCTCAAGATTCTTGGGCAGGGCGAGTTGTCCAAGTCCCTGACCGTTGTCGCGGATCGATTCTCGAAGTCGGCGGTGGAGAAGATTGAAGCTGCCGGCGGGACGGTACAGGTGGTTGGTGCCGAGTGAAGTGGCATCAACCCAAAGCGTTGAATCGGCCTGGTGGGCCGGTTTGGGAGATTGAGGCGGGCCGAGTGGATCTCATGATGATTGGTCGGCACGGGACTGGACGAGTGATGTTGGTGAGTCGACTGCGATGATCGCCAGAGCGTTGACCGTCTTCAAGATTCCCGAATTGCGGCGCAAGATCTTTCTAACGATCGCGCTGCTGGGCGTGTATCGCATGGGGTTTTGGATCCCCCTGCCATTCATCAACCAGCAGGTACTGCAGGAGAGCCTGCAGAATATGCAGACCAACCAGGGGATCGGCCAGATCATGCAGGTCGTGGCCCTCTTCTCGGCCTCAAATATTGGTAACAGTACGATATTTGGCCTGGGCATCATGCCCTATATCTCGGCCTCGATCATCTTCCAACTCCTGGGCAGCGTTGTGCCGCGGTTGCAGGAGTTGCAGAAAGAGGGTGAAGCGGGACGGAAGAAGATCAACGAGTGGACTCGGCGTGCCACGGTGGTGATCTGCCTGTTCCAGAGTTACTTCTGGATCAAGGCTCTGTCCGGCGGTGTGCTGGGTGGCGGCGGCTTGATTCTGGATGGTTACGACACCTTTGTCTGGCACATGGTGGGGACAATCACCATGACCGCCGGGACGGTCTTCCTGATGTGGATTGGTGAGCAGATTGATGCCTACGGAATCGGTAATGGAATCAGCCTGTTGATCATGGCTGGAATCTTGGCGCGGATGCCCCAGGCCGGTGCCGAACTGCTGCAACCGGCTTTTGAAGAAGGGGTGGGGCTGGGAACCGACTCAGGTATCGAGAAGCTGCTGCTGCTGGGAGTGATCTTCGTCGCGGTTGTGTTCTGGGTGATCATGATCACCCAGGGGCAACGCAGAATTCCCATTCAAAGTGCGAAGCACGTGCGCGGTCGCCGGGTTCACGGTGGACAGCGTCAGAGCTTGCCTTTGCGAGTCAACCAGGCAGGTGTCATGCCGATCATCTTTGCCTCGAGTTTGTTGATGATCCCGATGTTCCTGTTCCAGCAATTGAACCAGACCTTTGGTCCCGATCCGTGGGGGCCATTGGCTGACGCTTTCGGTTCGAGCGGACGTGGGTTTGTCTACAACGTCAGCTATGTCGGTCTGATCTACTTCTTCTGTTATTTCTGGACTGCGATCACATTCAATCCCCGTGACATGGCAAGCAACCTGAAGGACTATGGCAGTTTTGTGCCCGGTTACCGTCCAGGGGAACGCACCGCGGCGTTTCTTGAGCAGGTTATGGTGAGGATCACCTATGTCGGAGCGGCCTTCCTGGCACTGGTGGCCATCATCCCCACGATCATCGCCACGGCAATGGGTATCCCGTTCCTGATTGCCAGTTTCTACGGAGGCACCGGGTTGTTGATCGTTGTGTCGGTTGCGCTGGACCTGGTGCAGAAGATCGACAGCCACCTGGTGATGCGAAACTATCCGGGGTTGCTCGAAGGCGAGTCCTAGACGCGATCACGGGGGTTTACCGGTGATCCAGCTCAGGAATCCCACTGAAATCGCCGGGATCGGTCGGGCTGGCGAGATTGTTTCCCAGGCACTCCAGGCCGCGGTTGATCTGGTCGAACCGGGTGTGACCACTGCAGAACTGGACGCGGCGGTGACGACGGTGTTGTCGGCTGCCGGCGCGGACGCGATATTCCTGGGCGCGATTGGTGAAACACCTTTCCCCACGGCCAGTTGCGTTTCTGTCAATCACCAGGCTCTGCATGGGATTCCCGGTGAACGGGTGTTGGTCAACGGGGATCTGGTGACCATCGACACGGGGTGTCGATTCGAGGGCTGGTGTGCCGATGCCGCCAGGAGTGTGGGGGTCGGTGCACTGGAGCCTGCGGCCGCGGAATTGTTGATCGCAGGCCAGAGAGCCCTGGAGACCGCCCTGGTTGGACTGGATTCCCGCGGACGATGGTCGGATGTTGTCCAGCGAGTCCGGGCTGAAGTCACCGGGATGAGATTGCGGCTGATCGAAGGTCCGACCGGGCATGGCATCGGACGCGAGTTGCACGAGGATCCCGTGGCCGGATGGGAATGGCCGCCGCGGGCTGATTTTGATGTTGTCGAAGGGTTGGTACTGGCTGTTGAACCCGTTGTCACCGCCGGGACCGGTCGCCTGGGAATTGCGGCGGATCGTTGGACACTGGAAACATGCGACAATCAGCCAACAGTGCACTTTGAACAGACTGTGGCACTGACGGCCTCGGGGGTCGAAGTTCTGACTCGTTGGTGAATGAGAATAGGTGCAGTTTTCGCGTGGGTACCCTTGTTTATCGCAGTGTGCGGCCTCTATAATCGCCGAGATCTAGTCGGAAAGATGCGTTAAGGTGACGGGGTCGGTGTCGATGAAGGTGCGCTCGAGCGTCAAACGAATTTGTGAGAATTGTAAGGTCGTGCGCCGCAAGGGGCGGATCTACGTGATCTGTTCGTCCAACCCCCGGCACAAGCAACGGCAGGGTTGAAGACGAACCGGTTGGCGGTTTCGAACTGCTCTCGAGAGTCTTTCGGGAGCGGGACTGTGAGAGACCAACACCGTTGATGATGGCTGAATTGGAAATCTCGAGACGAGAGCGAATAAGATGCCGCGAATCCAGGGTGTGGACATCCCCAACGACAAGGCGACCTACGTTTCGCTGACCTACTTGTTGGGCATCGGGCGTACGACGGCTTTGGACATCTGCCATCGTTTGCGTTTGGATCCGCAGGCGAAGGCTGGGGAATTGAGCGAAGACGACGTGGTCCGGATCAGCAACCATCTCGACAAGGAGGTGGACGTCGAGGGACCACTACGGCGAAAAGTTCAGCAGGAGATTTCACGACTGAGGGACATTCGTTGTTACCGGGGACTGCGGCACCGCCGTGGATTGCCGGTTCGCGGCCAACGGACCCGGACCAACGCCAGGACTCGTAAAGGAGTCAAGAAGACGGTGGCCGGTAAGAAGGGCGTCAAGGACATGCGGCACTAGGCTGCCGACTGGCCGGACTGCGGCCTGAAGACAAAACAAAGAAGAAGAATAAAGAGGGCGACACCGTGGCAAAGGCCAAACGTCGGAAGGTCCGACGCAATGTGACTCGAGCGATTGCCCATATCAAGGCGACGTTCAACAACACGATTGTAACTGTCACCGATCCCAACGGTGATGTGTTGTGCTGGGCGACGGCTGGCACGAGTGGTTTCAAGGGGAGTCGCAAGAGCACTCCGTTTGCCGCTCAGCGAGCAGCCGAAACCTGTGCTGAACGGGCGGCGAAGATGGGTGTGCGAGAAATGGAGATCCGGGTCAAGGGGCCAGGGTCGGGTCGTGAGAGTGCGATCACGGGTCTGCAGACGGCTGGGATTTCGATCAAGGTGATCGAGGATGTGACTCCGTTGCCGCACAATGGTTGTCGGCCCCCAAAGAAACGGCGTGTGTAATTAGAGTGACTCCTCGTCTGGCCGGGGTCGTCCCGGGTAGCCTGGCGTGGGAATCTGAACTCGGATAGCGACAGGAGAAGTGCCGCGATGCGGATTCGTTGGCGTGGATTGGAATTGCCCAGCCGGGTGATGCCCGAAAAGGAAACCCTGACTGATACCTACGGTCTGTTTGTCGCCGAACCCTTTGAACGGGGTTTTGGGACAACGATCGGTAACAGCCTGCGGCGGATCCTGCTCTCGAGTCTCGAGGGTAGTGCCGTCACCGAGGCACGTATCCGGGGGGTGCAGCATGAGTTCACGACAATCCCCGGTGTGGTCGAGGACGTCACGGACATCTGCTTGAATTTCAAGTCGTTGATCGTCGACAACCAGAGTCCGACGCCCAAGACGATCCGGATCGAGAAGGACGTGGCCGGTGTTATCACCGGTGCCGACATCGAGACCGATGGTCAGGTTGAGGTGGTCAACGGTGATCTTGTCGTCGCGACCCTGACGGACAACGTGCCGTTTCATGTCGAATTGACCGTTGAGAACGGTCGGGGCTACATCCCGGCTGATGACCGAGGTGAATTTGAACCCGAAGTCGGGATTATTCCGCTGGATGCCACCTTCTCGCCGGTTGTCCGAGTGAGATACAAGATCGAGGAAACTCGTGTCGGCCAGCGGACCAACTACGACCGGTTGCTCCTGGAGATCTGGACCAACGGCGTGGTGACTCCGAAAATGGCGCTCGTGGAAGCGGCGAAGATTCTTCGGAAACATCTCAACCCGTTCATCACTTACCGAGAACCAGGTCCCGAGGTGTCTCCGGATTCCGCTTTGGGGGGAATGGCCGAATTGATCGGTTACGGTCCCATCGATCTGGAACTCGAGGAGACGCTCAACAGGAGCCTCGCCGAGTTGAATCTTTCGGTTCGAGCCACCAACTGTCTCGAATCCGAGGGTATCACCACGGTTCGGGATCTCGTGGGGCGGTCAGAGGATGAACTGCTCACCGTGAGAAATTTTGGTGAAACGACCCTGGACGAAGTTCGTGAACGGCTCGAGTCGCTGGGGCTGAGGCTGGGCATGAAAGTGGCCACCTCGTCACCTTCCTGAGACAAATGTACTGACGAAACAGACTTTTCCGACCCGGACGACGTCGTCCCCAGACGCAGATAGCCCGATGCGACATCGAATGCGAGGCCGTAAACTCGGCCGCAGCCCGTCTCACCGCCGCTCCATGTTGAGGAACATGGCGTGCAGCCTGATTCGTACACTTGAGCAGAACGAGGATGACCCGATGCGGGCCAGGGTGGCCGGTCGGATTGTTACCACGTTGCCCAAGGCCAAGGAATTGCGGCCGTTTGTCGAAAAACTGATTACGCTGGCCAAGAAAGGCCGGCAGCATGAACTGGCCGCCGCTGAGATCAAATCCGACGTGCCGGAAAAGGGCGGGAATCCCGAAGGTCGCAGCGAATGGAGACGGTTTCGGGAGTCCGAGGAATACGCTCAGTGGCACGAGACACTCGCTCCAGCAATTGCCTGCCGACGCCGAGCGTTCTCCTTGCTCAGGGACAAACTCGCCGTCGACATCCTGTTCGATGAACTTGCCGATCGCTTCACGGATCGTCCCGGTGGATACACCCGGGTCCTCAAACTCGCCACCGTTCGATTGGGCGACGCCGGTCGACAGGCTTTGATTGAGTTCGTCGGAGAAGACGACAAGGTCGAGAAGCGAGAGTCGAGTTTGGCCGTTGACGAAGAAGCCGTTGACGAAGAAGCCGGTGACGAAGAAGCCGGTG
>CAZYAZ010000096.1:0-13963 GCA_964646205.1 uncultured Planctomycetaceae bacterium
CTGTCCCGGATGGCCGGAAGTGTAAAAGTGGTGAGTCCCAGGTGATGTCTGTCCGGAGAACACAGTGATGACACGTGTCCGTGGATGTTTTTTGCTCTCGCTGACCCTGCAGGCACTGTGTGCTCTGCCAACTGTTGCAGCCGAGCCACTGCCCTTCCTGATGGCCAGCGATTTCAGTGACATGGAACTGGTGGCCTGGCGGATTGAACAGGGTCGCCAGGACAAGGCCAACCCGTTGCTCGAGCCGAAAATGCCCTGGGATGCCGGTGGTGTATTCAGCCACGGAACCGTACTGAAGGACCCGATCGACGGCCGCTTCAAGGCCTGGCAGATCTCGACGCCGCTGTCGCGGCGTTTCGGGCCGGGAACCTGGCGTCACGATCGCTGGTTGACCTATCTCGAGAGCGATGATGGCGTGCGATGGCGGCGACCCCGGCTTGAGCTGATTCCGTGGAAAGGACACCCGAAGACCAACCTGATCATGGAACTCTGGTGTTCGTATGCCTCGGTCAACATCGATCCCAAGCGCAAGTTCCCCTACGAGATGTTCATCTTCCGGTACCCCGGCTATCCGGGAGCCAGTGGGCGGGTCAAGGGGTTGCCTCTTCCCGGGGGAGCCGACAAGCATCCTTACGGCCTGTATCGCTTCCGTTCCCGCGACGGCATCAACTGGGAACCCACTGTGGGGCCGATTGACCTCAATACATCCGACAGTTGTTTCATCTATCGCCAGGCGGACGGTTCCTACGTGTCGTTCCACAAGACCGAACTTCCGGCGTTTCCCGGCGGGGTGACGCCCTTTGACATTGCCGACGGCGGTGTCCGCCTGATTGGTCGCCGGACCAGTCCCGATGGTCTGCGGTGGAGCGACCCCACCCGGCTGGTGATGACACCGGATTGGCGGGATCCGGGGGACACGCAGTTCATGGAACTGTGCCCGTTGAAGGTACCCGGCGGATACGTGGCCACGTTGACGGTCTATCACAATCACACTCAGCGGATTGATCTGCAGTGGGCGGCGTCGCGCGACGGAATCAACTGGTGGCGACCCGACCGTCGTGCGGCGTTGCCGAATCCCCCCCTGGGCGAGTACGGCGGCGGCATGATCTGGCCGATGCGTCAGCCGGTCCCCGATGGCGACCGGTTGCATGTCTATTACAGCGGCAACGAGAGCCTGCACGGGGACCTGTTCAACACCGATAAGTCCGGACCCCGGAAGCTCAAGGCCCGTGGCGAACGGCTCAGTCGACAGTCCAGTTCGCTGCCGAATTTCGGGGCCTTGTGCCGGGCGACATGGAGTTCCGGTCGGCTGTGGGCACTGGCTCCGGCAATCGGAGGCCCCTACGTCGGCACCGCGACCACCGTGATCCGTGACCTGGCCGACCGGCAACTGCTGGTCAATGTCGTGACCCGTAAAGGCGGCAGCTTGAGGGCCGAGTTGCTGGATGGTGGAGGCCGTGTCGTGAAAGGGTTCTCGGCAGAAGATTGCCAGCCGGTGCAGGGTGATCACCACCGGGTGGCATTGCGTTGGCAGGGTGGCAAGCGGGCACCGAAGTCCGCGTCGCGGATCCGGTTTCTGCTGAAGCGGTGTTTTGTCTACGGGTTTGGTGTTGAATGAGCACACCGGATTGTTCGCAGCGAGAGACTTGGAGGAGATCAGCGATGATGAACCGACGAGATGTCCTGGCCGTCCTGGCCGGGGGAACGCTGTCCCTGGCCGATGCCGGGTTGTCGGCGGCACCTCGGGCGGTCCACGCGACGGCGCTGCTGTCGCGAAACGGCAGCGGTCGAGCGACGGCCTACGCCGAGGCAAACAAGATCGTCACCGTCGACCAGAAGACCCATGTCACCTGGCTCGATTCGGTCAAGGACGGATTCCGGGTTCGCATCCGGACGCTTGACCGCAAGAGCGGGGAGTGGTCGAAGACATGGACCGTTGGCCCGGCCCATGACAATCACGGCGGGCCATCCCTGACCGTCGACAGTCGCGGCCACCTGCACGTGGTCTACTTTCCACACCATCATCCATTTCGTTATCGCCGTTCGTTGAAGCCCAACGATGCGTCCGCCTGGGCCGAGGAGGTGCAGTTCGGGCGGAAATTGACCTACCCGACGCTGGTGTGCGGCCCCGATGACACGCTCTACATGACGGCACGTCGAAGCCACGCCAACAAGCCGTGGACGGTGGAATTGTGGAAGAAACCCGTTGGGCAGGCTTGGCAAATGGTTGGGACGATCCTGCGATCACGAGCCGGGGGCTACAGCCATTTCCAGGAAGCCCTGGCATGGGGTCCCGATCACAAGCGTCTGCACCTGTCGGTGAGAATCTACGAGAACGGTGGGTCGGTCGAGACCATCGGCTACATGTACAGCGATGATTTCGGAACAACCTGGCGAAACGGGGGCGGGCGAGTACTCGAGCAACCTGTCACGGCCGAGACGATCGATGTGATCGCCTCGGGTGGTCGTGTTGAAGGCAAATCGAGCCACAAGTGCGGTACGATTTCGGTGACCCCGGATGGGAAGCCGGTCGTGGTCTACTCGGCCTCGAGTAGTCCCGGTGCCGAAATGTTCGTGGCGACCCCTGGTGGGAAATCGGGCTGGCGACGATCCGGTTTGGCCACGGCGGTGGCCAGGCACTGGCCCGATTGGACGATTGGGCCCGCGGCGGAAGTTTCGATCAACAGGCAGGGCACGATGTACGTCGTGGCGTCGATGGCGCATGAGGGTCGAAACGACGTCGCGCTGATTTCCTCGTCAGACCTGGGCAAGACAATCCGCGTCGAACGTCCTGCCGGGGATGTGAAACAGGACAAGAAATGGCTGGCCAACCTGGAACGTGACACCGGCCATCATCCGGTCGATGGCCGACCGGGTGTGATCTTCACGGCCGGCACCCGGGGCAAGGGAAACACCGACATTCTCAGCAACGATGTCTTCTGGACATGAGCTGGTGTTGGCAAACCGAGTTTCGAGCTTGGATACGGGGGTCGGGTTGGTCAGGATGGAGACAGATGGCAGCCGGTGGGGGTCGGATCACAAGGGTCTAGCTCGAGGGTCGATGACAATGTCGAACAGGTGTGTTTTGTCGCTGCTGTTGTTGTGTGGCCTGGTGGTGATGCCCACCCCGGTTTCGGCCGAGAACTGGGCGTCGTGGCGTGGCCCGCGAGGGAACGGGACGTCGACGGAAAAGGGCATCGCGGTGTCCTGGGACTCCAAGCGCAATGTTGCCTGGCGGGTGGCATTGCCCGGTGCCAGTGGAGCGACGCCTGTGGTCTGGGACGACAGGATTTTTGTCAGTACCGCCGACGGCGACGACCTGTCCCTGGTTTGCATCAGTATTGATGGCAAGGAGTTGTGGCGTCGGCGGGTTGGGACCGGCAATCGGCAGGTGGGTTTCGGGGACGCCGAGGGAAACATGGCTTCCCCCTCGCCGGTCACCGACGGTCGTCACGTCTGGGTCCTGATGGGGACCGGTGACCTGGCCTGTTTCGACCGATATGGCAAGCCGGCCTGGAAAACCAACATCCAGAAAAAGTACGGCCGGTTTGATATCCAGTTTGGGATGAGCTCGACACCGTTGCTGGCCGATGGCCGGCTCTATATCCAGGTGATCCACGGACCGATGCGAGGGGCCGAGGAGCCCGCCTACGTGGTGGCCCTGGACCAAAAGACCGGCAAGCAGGTCTGGAAGAAGGACCGCAAGACGGGTGCCCAGATGGAGTGCAAGCACTCCTACACCAGCCCGGTCCTGTACGACGACGGCAAGCAGCGGTTCCTGCTGACTCACGGCGGCGACTACCTGGTGGCCCATCGGCTGGACACCGGTGCCGAGATGTGGCGGATGGGTGGCCTGAACGGCGTGCCGGGCGCCCCGATGGCTGCACGACGGCCCGCGGGCAATTTCCTGCAGCGGTTCGATGTCGCCAAGTTCGACGTCAACAAGGACAAGAAGGTTGTCCGGGCCGAGATCACCTCGAAGCTGCACCAGCGGGTGTTCGACCGCATGGCCAAGCAGTTCAAGTTCGATCCGACCAGGACCTACACGATCGCGGCGTTGCGGAAGGCGATCGGCCAGAAGGAGATACCCAAGCCGGCCGCACCGGCCGCCCGCTCGTACCATCGTACGCTGCGGTTCGTGGCCTCCCCGGCCGTGGCTCCCGGGCTGATCATTGCCCCCTCGGCCAAGCGGGGACCGGTCATCGCGATCAATCCCAACGCGAAGTTCACCGGCGACCTGACCAAGAAGGCCACCAACCGGTTGTGGAAGCTCGAGGACGGCACGCCCGACGTCCCGTCGCCTCTGATCCACAACGGGCTGGTCTATCTCTGTTCAGAGAATGGCAACCTGTCGTGTTTCGATGCCAAGACCGGCAAGCAGCAGTACCAGCAGAGGACTCACCGGATGCGGCACCGGGCTTCTCCGGTCGTGGCCGACGGCAAGATCTACCTGTCGGCTCGCGATGGCAAGGTGACAGTGGTCCAGGCCGGCCGGACGTTCAAGATCGTGTCGCAGAACGACGTGGGAGAAGCACTGGCGGCGTCTCCGGCGATCTCCAACGGGACGATCTACCTGCGGACATTCGACGCGCTGTGGGCGATCCGGGCCAAGTAGAGTCCGGCGGTCACTCGTGTTCGGGCTTCGGCTGGGGACCACGGGTGGTGCCGTCCCGGCCGACCGGGATCGTCTTGGCCCGTGGCGTTTTGCCAGGCTCGAGTTCGGTCCACTTGCCGCTGCTGGCACCCGACGGCCTGGGCCCCGACGGTCGCAGTGCGTTGTCGGTGGGCGTGTAGCGGATCGATGCCAGGTGTGGCGTTTGGATCGTCTTGCCCTGGTTGGCCCGCGAGATCATCAGCGATTCGAGCATCCCGGTGACCAGGTAGGTTCGCTCGACCGGATTGGGTGTTTGCCCGGTGACCAGGAAGTTTTCGATGTTGCGGCCGAGGTACCCGAAGGCCGCGTGCGTCGGCCCGCTGTCGGTGTGATATTCGAGTGATTCGGTCGTCTTGCCGTGCGTCTGGGCGTAGGCAAACTTCTTGACGAAACCGTCGCCAAGCATCAGCACGGTCGCCGTCAGCCCGTCGGTGTACTCGACCAGGAACACGTGCGGATCGTCGACCTGCTTGGGATCGACGTGGCCCGGACCGTCCTCGACCCGTTGGATCGCCGAGTTGGCCAGTTTCATCGACCAGCGTCCCTCCGCGGCCGCCTTCCACACCGCGTCACCGAAGAGACACTGGACGCTGCGGACCCCGGTCTCGCCCCCCTTCCGTCGTTCGACCTGGGATTGCAGGATCTCCAGGGCGTGGTACCCGTATCGCTCGACCATGTGAAACCCGATCACCAGGGCATGGTCGATCGGTTCACCAAGGGCGTGCTGGAAGTTCGGCTTGCGCCACACGACCGGCATCGCCGAGGCGGCCCAGAAGGGGATCTTGTGCTTCCGGGCTGTCTCGTACATGTACTCGGCATCTGCCCAGCGGTAGGACAGGTGCTTGTCGTTGTAGATGGGGACCGACCGGCCGGACTGGATGACCAGGGCCGAGATCTGGTCGAAGAAGTATCGCCGTGGAGTCATCTCCTGGCCGAGTGGCGAGATGGAATAGTCGCCGTGTTCGCCGATCAGCAGCACGGCGTCGACGGCCAGTTCGCCACTGCCGAGTGTCAGTGCCGCCCGGATGCTCTCGAAGACGGGGATCTTGAACTTGTGGGCCACCTGCAGGCCGATGTCTTTCTGGTGAACCTGGTCGATGTACATCGAGACGATCGTGGTGCGAGGTGCCAGCAGGCCGTCGTCGGTCGGGAAGCCACGGAGGAACTTGCCGACAATCACGTCGGCGTGGCTGCCCGGGAAATACGTCGTGGTGATGGCGGCCACGCGGATGGGTTTTTCGATTCCCACCGGTTGGGTCGTTGCCAGGTTGTCGGGTTGATCCTCGGGCATGGTGGAACCCCTGGGGTCGCTGGTGACCGTTGAGTGGTTGGGGGCTGGAACAGGCGGGTTGTTGAGGGCGAAAGCGAGACCGACCACGCAGGTGGTCGCGATGAGAAACGACAGTGGCCCGGTGCGAGGGTAGGTCACGATGAAGGCTCCACGTCAGGAACGGGACAGGTTCTGATTATTGCCCGGGTTGATTCGGTTCGCGACCCAGTTGAGAACGACCGGTGCGGGAGTCAGAATGCCAAGTCATGAGAAGACTGCAACTGGCAACCGGTCGGACGCGAGCAGGTCGAGTGACCTGGCGGTGCCTGGTCCTGCTGTTCGTGGCAAACCTGGCGGTCGGGGCTGCATGGGCCCAGGGGCACTCGCTGAAATCGGCTGCCGGCAAGATGACGCTCGCCAGGGGTCTCCAGGTGCGGTTGTTCGCCGGCGAACCCATGGTGCGGCAACCGATCCTGGTCAAGTGCGACGATCGTGGCCGGTTGTGGACGATCCAGTACCTGCAGTATCCCAACCCGGCCGGGTTGAAGCGGGTGAAAGTCGATCGCTGGTCACGGACTGTCTACGACCGGGTTCCCGAGCCGCCACCCAAGGGGCCCCGTGGAGCCGATCGGATCACGATTCTCGAGGACACCGACGGCGATGGCCGGGCCGATCGGGCCAGGGATTTCGTTGACGGGCTGAACCTGGCCACGGGGCTGGCCTTCGGACATGGCGGTGTTTTTGTCCTGCAAGTTCCCTACCTGCTCTTCTATCCCGATGGCAACCGGGACGACGTTCCCGACGGTCCACCCCGGGTGTTGCTCAAGGGGTTTGGCATGGAGGATGCCCAGTCGTTGGCCAATCACCTGACGTGGGGGCCCGACGGCTGGCTGTATGGGGTGAACGGCAGCACGACAACCTGTCGCATCCGGGGGATCGAGTTCCAGCAGGGATGCTGGCGGTATCATCCTCCGACGGACCGGTTCGAGTTGTTCTGCGAGGGGGGAGGCAATCTCTTTGGGCTCACCTTCGATGCACTTGGCCGGCTGTTCTACAGTTCCAACGGGGGCCTGTTTTTTCACGCCGTCCAGGGCGGCTATTTCGCCAAGAGCTTTGCCAAGCATGGTCCACTGCACCACCTCTACACCTACGGACACTTTTTCCCCGTGTTTCGAGGGGGCCTGCAAGGAGGGCCAACGACCGGCGGGACAATCTACCGCGGCCACACTTTGCCCGAGGCCTTCCGTGGCAGGTTTCTCTGCGGCAACTTCCTGGGGCACACCTCCAGTTACTGGGACGTGCGACCACGGGCGAGCACGGTGGCGGTCAAGCCGAATGGTGCCTGGTTGAACTCCAACGACACGTGGTTCGGCCCGACCGACCTGTGCTTCGGACCCGACGGGGCCGTCTATATCAGTGACTTTCATGACCGTCGGACGGCTCACCCCGATCCGGACGCCAGGTGGGACCGGAGCAATGGTCGGATTTACCGTGTGCAGGGAGCCGGCGTGGCATCGACGCGGCCCGTCGATGTGGTGTCACTGCCGAGTGCCGGACTGGTCAAGCTGCTCTCGCACGCCAACGGCTGGTATGCCGATCGGGCTCGGATCGAGATGTTTCGACGGCGGGACAAGTCGATTGTCCCGGAGTTGAAGGTGATGGCTCGCCGCCGGGACGATCGTCGGATGGCGTTGCAGGGCCTGTGGGCCGTGAATGCGTCGGGCGGCCTGGATGATATGTTTGCCCTGGAGATGCTAGCGCATCCTGAGGGACGGGTGAGGCACTGGACCGTGCGATTGCTGGGTGATCGTCGCAAGGTGTCGCGCCGCGTCGGTTCGGCCATTGTCGACCTGGCGCATCGAGAGACCGACCCGGTGGTGCTGGTGCAATTGGCGGCCACGGCAAGACGCTTGCCGGCCGCAACCGGGTTGCCGGTTGCCAGGGAACTGATGCAGAAGCCATCCGTCGAGTCGGATTCGCGTTTGCCGTTGATGACCTGGTGGGCGGTGGAGCAACACGTCGCGGACAACCGTGCACAGGTGATTGGACTCTACGAAAAGGGCTCGCCGCTGTGGGCCACCCGTGATGGACTTGGCTGCGGGTTGCGGCTGGTGCGTCGGCTGGCGGCCGAGGGGACCGGGGCCGGCTACGACGCGTGCGTGAGCCTGCTGGCCACCGTGCCCGGTGGGTCGCGAGGGGAAGCGGACAAGAGGTTGGCCCAGGGACTGGCCGAACGGGCCAACGGCCTGACGGGGCTGGGGACCGGTGGATTGTTCAATCGGTTTGGCACCACCGAGGCCTCGGCGTTGAAACGCCACAGTCGGAAGTTTGACGACCTGACGACGGAGCTCGCCGAGTACATCGGCAAGCGATGGTCAGCCGGGCGGGACAACACGTTCTGGTCGGACCTGGCGATGAGGTGTCGCGTGGATGGGTCGCACCGGTACGCTCGCACGAAGGTTGCCGATAGCAAGTTGCCCGCCGCAACAAGGGCTCGCTGGTTGAGACTGCTGCGGCAGTATGGTGACGCGGACGTGCTGCCGTTGGGAGTGAAGTTCTTCCGGTCGAGCGAGCCGGCCGAGGTGTTGGCACAGGCCATGGAGGTGCTGGGGCGTTTCGGCAAGCAGGGGGAGCTGAGGCTGATTGTCACGGCGTACCCGAAGTTGGCCGGCTCGTTGCAGCCGAGAGCCCGGCAACTGGTTTTCGGTCATCCCGAGACGGCACTGGCGCTGCTGGGCCTGGTCGATCGCGGACAGGTGAAAGCCAAGACGATCGACGTGGTTGAACTGCGGGCCCTGGCCATTCACAAGGATCCGCGGCTGGCCAACCTGATCAAGAAGCACTGGGGCCGGGTCTCGGCGGGAACGGCCGAGGAGAAACTGGCCACGATGCGACGGTTCAAGAACGATCTCAGGGCGGGGTCGGGTCGACCGGTGGCCGGACGCGAGTTGTTCAAGAAACACTGCGCCGCGTGCCACAAGCTGTTCGGCGAGGGGGGCAAGATTGCCCCCGACCTGACCATGACCTCGCGGAAAGATCTCGAGGCGCTGCTGGCCAATATCGTCGATCCCGGTGCGGTGATTCGCCGCGACTTCCTGGCGTCGGTGGTCGTCACGACCAACGGAAGAATGGTCACCGGGCTGGTGGTCAATCGCAAGGGGGACCACCTGGAAGTGGCCGATTCCAAGGGCAAGATCGCCAGGATTCCCAAGGCGGATGTCGAAATCGAAAAGGTGTCCGACACGTCGGTCATGCCCGAGCGGCTGCTCGAACAACTCACGCCACAACAACTCAGAGACCTGATCAGTTACTTGCAGGGGACGGCTCCATGACACCATTGCCAATCACTCGACGTCGATTTCTTTCCACCGCTGCCGCGGCGACCACCGTCGGACTGGCGACTCCGGGCCTGGCCAACGCCGCTCCGGAGAAGGCGCACATCGCGTTGACGCTCGACCTGGAAATGAGTCGGCACTACCCCCGTCGTGGTCTCACCGAGTGGGATTTCCAGAAAGGAAATCTCGACAAGGCGACCAAGGCGTACTCGTTGAAGGCAGCACGAGTGGCTCATGACCTGGGGGCCAGGATCCACTTCTTCTGCGTGGGCCGGGTTCTCGAGCAGCCCGACGTGAAGTGGCTCAAGGAGATCATCGAGATGGGGCACCCGGTCGGGAACCACACCTACGATCACGTCAACGTTCACGCCACCAATCCCGCACAGACACAGTTTCGATTTCAACGGGCTCCGTGGCTGATCCGGGGGCGGACGGTCTCGCAGATCATCGAACAGAACATCGCGACGACCAGCCTGGCGATGAAAACTCGCCTGGGCATCTCGCCCAATGGATTCCGGACGCCGGGAGGGTTCTACACCGGGCTGAAGGGACGCAAGGACCTGCAGCAACTGATGATGAAGCAGGGGTTCAAGTGGGTCAGTTCGGTTTACCCGCAACATCTCTCGGGCAAACCGAAGCAGGAGCCGGGGCCGGAGGTCTACAACTCGATCATCGCTGCCCAGCAGCAGGCCCAGCCGTTCAAGTATCCCACCGGGTTGATCGAGGTCCCGATGAGTCCGATCAGCGATGTTACGGCGTTCCGGACAAAATACTGGAAGCTCGATTACTTCCTGAAGGCCGTGCGGTTGGCCGTCGAATGGGCGATCCAGGAACGGAAGGTGTTCGACTTCCTGGCTCATCCGTCGTGCCTGGTGGTCGAGGACCCCGACTGCGAGACGATCCGGATGGTGTGCGAGCGGGTGAAACGGCAAAAGGATCGAGCCGAGATCGTCGGCCTCGATCGCATCGCCGGTCGGTTGGCCTGAGATTGCCCGGCGATCCAGATTCACCGGCTGTCCGGTGGCCTCGACCGCACCGATTTGGTTGACTATCTCTCATCAAACTTCGCCAACTCGTTTTTCAGCTGGGCCAACTACCCATGACCATTGCATCACCACGGAAAACAGCACTGCTCGTCCTGGCCACCCTGCTTGTCACCGTCACGACGGCCGTCGCCGAATTCAAGGACGGCAACAAGCAACTGGGCATCACTCCCGGCGGCAAGGCGGCATTCATCGACTACAACAACGATGGCTGGATCGACCTGTTCGCCGGTCAGTTGTGGAAGAACGAGGGAGGCAAGAAGTTCGTCCTGGCCAAGGATTCCAAGGCGCCCGGTGGCGAGGTGATCTGGGGCGACTTTGACAACGACGGCAACGTCGACGTGTTCCAGTTCACCGGGGCCGGTTCGTTGCACCGCAACAAGGGCGACGGGACATTCGAGGCGGTCGAGTTTCCCAAGCTGCCGACTGTCAATTCGCGTGGCGCCTCGTGGCTGGACATCAACAACGACGGGTTGCTGGACCTCTACGTGGGTGGTTACGAGATCTGGACCAAGACGGTGCATCCCGATGCGATTTATATCAACCAGGGTGGCGGGAAGTTCGCCAAGCACTGGCAGAGCAAGGACGGGAACTACTCGGCACGGGGCGTGACAGCTGGCGACTTCAACGAGGACGGTTTTGTCGACGTGTACGTCTCCAACTATCGCCTGCAGCCCAACCACCTGTGGCAAAACGGCGGCAAGGGCAAGGGATTGTTCTCCAACGTGGCGATGGATGTTGGTGCGGCCGGCAAACCGTCGCAGGTGATTCCCTACACCGGTGGAATCAGGTATCCGGTGTGTGGCCACACGATCGGCTCCTGCTTTGGCGACATGGACAACGATGGCCACCTGGACATCTTCGTCGGCAACTTCGCCCACGGGGCGGCCTACCAGAACCGGTCGCAGTTCCTCAAGAACCTGGGTCCCAAGGGCAAGTACAAGTTCGAGGACAAGACGGCCGGGTCGGGGTTGGGGTACCAGGAATCGTACGCGTCTCCGGCGCTGGGCGATTTCGACAACGACGGCGATCTGGATCTGTATTTTACGACCGTCTACGGGCACAACCACTCGGTGCTCTATAGCAACGAGGGGGGATGGAAGTTCAAGAACATCACCGCCCCGCAAGGGCTGGGCGGCCTGCCCCCGACCTACCAGTCGGCCTGGGGCGACATCGACAACGACGGCGACCTCGACCTGGCCACCGCCGGCAAGCTCTGGATCAACCAGGTGGCTGCCACCCCGAAGAACAAGTGGATCGCCCTGACGCTCGAGGGGGATGGCAAAAAGGTGAACCGCTCGGCAATTGGTGCCATCGCCCGCATCAAGTTGAAGGACCGTGTCCTGACCCGGCAGGTCGAGAGTGGTACCGGCGAGGGCAACCAGAACCAGGTGCGATTGCACTTTGGCCTGGGTGCTCACGAGGGGCCGGTTGATGTCGAGATCACCTGGTTGGGTGCCGGAAAGCGGATGGTCAAGGGCCTGGCCGCCGGCAAGGTCCACAAGGTGACGTTCAAGTAGGCACAAGGTACCTCGCCAGGCAAGCACTCATGAATACCTTTGACTTCAACCGGTCGTTCTTCACGTTCCGGATCGACACGCTGGTCAAGCAGCCGTTGACGGTGACACACAAGCCACCGTTCAACCTGAACAACGCCAGGATCCCGATCGAATGCCGGTGCGTTGTCACCGAGAAGGCCACCGACCAGGCCCAGTCGTTCGTCCTGGGGGCCAGCTGCAAGACCGAGCGGGTGGGCGTCGAGAGCGACATCTGGCTGGAACCCAACGCCGACTTTTGCCCGATCTTTTCCGACGATCGTTATCTCAGCCTGAAGACCTATTCCCAGGTTGGTACGACGATGGACCTGTTTCCGCCGGGCAGCGGCAGCCAATCGGACCGTCAAACCGGCCTGATCGACGACACGTACGACAGCGTGAAAATCGACATGACCGAATGTGAAGGCACGCCGCTGGATTCGGCCCAGGAGATCGTCGAGGCGGTCCTGGCCAACCAGAACCTGGTCGCCCGTACCGAACTGGAAAACGACCGCTACCTCGCCCTGATCGAGCACCCCGTCAAGACGATCAACGCCAACGAGCGCGACTGGATCTACCAGACCGACACCGGACCGGTGCTCTTCCCGGACCTGTCCGTCGAGCCGGACTCGATCCTGACCAGCCTGGAACTGGCCTATTCGGCATTCAACTGTCCCGACTGGATCGAGTTCATCGTGCGGAGATCAACTCCGACGACCGGAGACGTCAACGTCTACCATTACTCCGACTCGATCCGCTGCGATTCCCGCAACCAGATGCTGCGAATCGACTAGCACGGCGGGAACCGGGGTCCTCACTTGAGGCTCCGAAACAGTGAAATCCGGGTTGAAGGGTTTTCGTCGTGTGAGTTCGTGCTTTCCGGGTGGCAGATGTCGGAACCGTGACCCGTCGTGCCGAGCGGACCAGAATCTCCCCGGGCCAAGTCCGCACGCTGCGCAATTCCAATGTGACACGCTTATAATAGTCCGTTCATCCCAGACTCCATGAAGTGCACCACAAATTACAGGTTGGGTAAGAAATGTTGCTGAACCCATGGCTACAGACTTTCACTTGTTCAATCCGACGTCTCAACCGCATCGTGAACAAGCGAAAGAAAGCGAACCGGACCTCGGCCGTGACGGCCGAGTTGCTCGAAGATCGCACGCTGCTTTCAACAGTCGCTCCGTCGACGCCGGACCTGCTGGCGCCCCATGACACCGGTTCGTCCAATTCCGACGACATCACCAACAACAACACTCCGGCTTTCTTGGGTGCTGCCGAGGTGGGAAGCACCGTCGAGGTGTTCGATTCCGGGTCGTTGCTGGCCACCACCACGGCCAACGTCTACGGAATCTACGTCTTCGTTCCCTCTTCCAGCCTGGCGGACGGGACCTACCAGTTGACGGCTACGGCAGACAACGGCACCGGTGTCAGCGCTCCATCGGCGGCACTGGCCGTCACGATCGACACCACGGCGCCGGCCACACCCGCTGCTCCCGACTTGGATTCCGGCAGTGACAGCGGCAGTTCCAACACGGACGACATCACCAGCGACACGACGGTCACCGTCAGTGGTACTGCCGAAGCGGACAGCGCCGTGGAACTGACTTCCAGCGTCGATGGCTCGGTCGGCTCGATTACTGCCGATGGTTCGGGCGACTGGTCGATCACCTCCAGCGCTCTGGCCGAAGGGTCGCATGACCTGACGATCACGGCGACAGACGCGGCCGGCAACACCAGTGCAGCCTCCTCCGCTCTCTCCATCACCGTCGACATCACGGCGCCGGCGGCTCCGTCGGCCCCGGACCTCGATGCGGCCAGCGACACGGGAAGTTCCGACACCGACGATCTGACCAACGACACCACGGTGACGGTTTCAGGTACCGCCGAAGCGAACAGTACCATCGAGTTGACGTCGAGTGTCGGCGGTGCCGTCGGCACGGGCACGACCGATGGATCGGGGAACTGGTCGGTCACTTCGAGTGCTCTCTCGGAGGGGACTCATGACCTGACCGTCACCGCCACCGACGCCGCGGGCAATACCGGGAACGCTTCAAGTGGGCTGGCCGTCACGATCGACACATCGGCGCCGGCGGCTCCGTCGACTCTGGACCTGGATGCCGGCA
>CAZYAZ010000097.1:0-13865 GCA_964646205.1 uncultured Planctomycetaceae bacterium
CCCAGGAGGGCACTTTGCCCGAATGAGGTGTGGCCGTAGGCGTCACGGGTCGCCTGTTTCTCGTGGCTGAGATCGAACACCCGGTTGGCATCGATCGAAGAAATCAGGTTGTAGGCCCGCTTGTAGACCGCGTTCCACTTGGCGAAATCTCGCTGGTCGGCCCGACGACGCAGGATGTCCAGCTTGGCCAGCACGTCGCGGCGGCTGGCCAGCCGGTTCTTGGTCAGCCCTTCCAGCAGGTTCAATTCGGGGATCGACACCTTGCCGGTGTCCTCGCAACTGAACATGAACGGGTCGTGTCCCTTGCCCCAGGTCCCTCCGCCATAACCGAAATTGGGACCGACACCATCCCCGATCGGGCCCCGGGCCAGCGAGACGAATCCGGGAAGATCCACCGAATCGGCCTCGAGCCGATGCCGGGCGCGGTGGCGAGCCAGGATCGATCCGAAGTGTGGCTGGTAGCCGGGAGGACCACCGCCACCGCCCTCGCCTCCGTCGGTGGCCGAGTAGCCGGTCATCCCGATCGACCCCGCCTCGCGATGGCCCCCGTTGTAGTTGATGTTGGTGCGGACAACCGAGAACTTGTCGCTCAGGTTGGCCAGGCGCGGCAGCAATTCGGTGACCTGCAGTCCGGGTGTCCTCGTGTCGATCGCGGCGAACGGACCGCGGTAGAGGTCGGGAGCTTTTGGCTTGGGATCAAAGAGATCCAGGTGGCTGGGGCCACCAATCAGCCAGACCAGCATCACCGACTTCGCCTTGGGGGCCTGGGCTGCGAGTGCCTCGGGGTCGAGGCCGGCCAGTCCGGCCGCAAACGGAAGCGCTGCCGATGCCTTCAGGAACGAACGCCTGGAAACACCCTGGCAGTCGCGTGCCCGGTAGCTGCCGAATGAAAGCATGACCAACTCCGTTGAATTCGTCTCAGACTTGAAAATACCACACCGGGAGAAGCTGCGACAAGTTGCTGTTGGCAGGGTCACGCTGTTGGGGCAATAGTCGTTAGAATGGTCGGTCCACAACATGGACACGCTTCACCTGAGGAATTGACCGATGACGCACCTGATTGACCGCCGTGATTTCCTGGCAGGTTCCTCCCTGGCCATCACCGGGCTGGCCGTTCCCGGACTGCTGTCGGCCGCCGACAAGAAAAAACTGCTCTACAAGATCTCTCTGACCCAGTACTCGCTGCACCGCATGATCGGCAGCGGGAAACTCGACAACATGGACTTCACCTCCTTCACCAAGAAGGAGTTCGGTATCGATGCGGTGGAGTACTGGAACCGGCCGTTTTTCGCCAAGGCCAAGGACAAGACCTACATCGGCCAGATGCGGAAACGGGCCGATGATGTCGGGGTGGGTGCGACGGTGATCCTGATCGATGGCGAAGGGAACCTCGGTGATCCTGATACAGCCAAGCGGAAGAACTCGGTCGAACGTCACAAGAAGTGGGTCGTGGCGGCCAAACAGCTTGGATGCCACTCGATCCGGGTCAATGCACGGTCGAAGGGAAGCTACGACGAGCAGTTGAAATTGGCGGCAGACGGCCTGAGACAACTCAGCGAGTACGCCGCCACGGTCAAGATGAACGTGATCGTGGAGAACCATGGTGGCCTCTCGTCCAACGGCAAGTGGCTCTCATCGGTCATGAAGACCGTCAAGCTGAAGAACTGCGGCACCCTGCCGGACTTCGGCAACTTTGGCAGCTACGACCGGTACACCGGGGTCCGTGAACTGATGCCGTTTGCCAAGTCGGTCTCGGCCAAGTCGCACGCATTCGACAAGGCCGGAAATGAGACCAGGACCGACTTCGTCAAGATGATGAAGATCGTCGTTGCCGCTGGCTACAGCGACTATGTCGGCATCGAGTTCGAGGGAGGGAAGATCTCGGAGGTGGCCGGTGTCCACGCGACCAAGAAGCTGCTGGTAAAGGTCCGCGAGATGCTGTCCTAGCGGGAAAGAGCGGGCGATCCGATGAGATGGGAACCATTCGCCGCCGTCATCGGCGCCTACGCCGCGATTGTGGTGTTCGTGATGGTGACATTCACGATCGCCTACAAGCGGGTGGGGCCAGCGGGCGTGTTTCGGCCGGGGACCTATGATGTCACGATGACATGGAACGTGATCTCACTGGTCCTGGGCCTGGTTGCTGCGGTGCTGGGCGGTTGGGTCTGTTTGCTGATTGACGATCAGCCCTGGGCCGGTCGCTGGTTGATGATTCTCATCGGCGTGCTCGGCATGGTGGATGTCGCGGCGACGGTCAAGAAGTCGAGAGTCCCGTCGCCGGAGCGCGGCCAGGATGTCGACAACCGGACGGCGATGCAGCATGCTCGCAAGCCGGCCTGGGTGGCGGTGGCCAACATCGTGGTCGGTGTCATCGGCGTGGCCATCGTGGTGTACTGGCCAAGTTGACGGTCGCAGGTGGCCGTGTGTTATTCCGGGAAGGACAACAAAGATGAAACGGTGTCTTGGATTGGTGTGCCTGGTGGTTGTTGGCCTGGCCACGTCCACGCTGCAGGCCGCGGGGCCTCGTGGGTATTTCCGCTATCCCAGCGTTCACGGCCAGACCGTGGTGTTCACCGGCGAGGGTGACTTGTGGACCGTGTCGCTGTCCGGTGGCCGCGCGACTCGCTTGACCACTCACCTGGCCCAGGAGACCCACCCGCGGATCTCTCCCGATGGCCGACTGGTCGCCTTCTCGGCGGCCTACGAGGGCACCCGCGAGGTCTACGTGATGCCGCTGGCCGGCGGACGACCGAAACGGCTGACCTATGATGGCGAATCGTCGCGGGTTGTCGGTTGGACCCCCGATGGACAGGTCGCCTACGCCACCCGTCACTTCTCGACCCTGCCGAACACCCAACTGGTGCTGGTGCATCCCGAGACGCTGGTCGTCAATCGCGTGCCACTGGAGCAGGCCAGCCAGGCCGACTGGAGTCCCGACGGCAAGACGATGTTCTTCACCCGGCTGAGCAAGCAGGGCAGCAGTACCAAGCGGTACAGGGGCGGGACGGCTGAAACGCTCTGGCGTTTCGACGCCGGTGGCAACGAGGCCGTGCCACTGACAGCCGACTACACGGGAACAAGCCGCGAACCGATGGTGTGGAAGGACCGCGTGTACTTTGCGTCCGACCGCGACGGGACCATGAACCTGTGGGTGATGGATGTCGCAGACACGGCCGATGAGCAAGTGGCCGCACCGAGTCAATTGACCCGTCACCGGGGTTTCGACGTGCTCAGGCCGTCATTGTCCCAGGGGCGTATCGTTTACCAGCGGGGAGCCGATCTGAGGGTTTATGACATTGCGGGAAAGACCGACGAGAAGATTGCGATCACCCTGCCCTCGGACTTTGACCAGACCCGCGAGAAGTGGATCGAGAAGCCACTGGAATACCTCACCGCGCTGAACATCTCGCCCGACGGCGACCGGGTGGCCGTGACAACCCGTGGCAATGTCTTCCTGTTGCCGACCAAGCCCGGGCGGCGGGTTCACCTGACGCGGAGTCGGGGCACCCGGTTCCGCGGTGCGAGGTTCCTGCCCGATGGAAAGTCGCTGGTGGCACTCTCGGACGCCACGGGAGAATTCGAATTCTACAAGCTGCCGGCCAACGGGGTGGATCAGCCCAAACAGCTCTCCAGCGATGGCAAGGTGTTCCGTTATTTCCCGATTCCCAGCCCCGACGGCAAGTTCGTGGCCTACCGCGACAAGAATTACGAGTTGTTCCTGCTGGATGTGGCCAGGGGCAAGTCGCGGCGGATCGCCCGGTCGGACAACTACAATTTTTCATGGCTGTCGTGGTCTCCGGACAGCCGGTGGCTGGCATTTGTCGTGGCCGCCGAGAACAGCAACGACCAGATCCACCTCTACAACGTCGAGAAGAAATCCGACACGGCCGTGACCACGGATCGTTACGACAGTTACTCGCCCACCTGGAGTTCCGATGGTCGCTTCCTGTATTTTCTCTCGGATCGCAATTTCGAATCGTTGGTCGCCAGCCCGTGGGGGCCTCGACAACCCGAACCCTTCTTCGATCGCACCACCCAGATCTTCGAACTCTCGCTGCACAAGAAGCAGAGGTCGGTGTTCCAATCGACCGACGAACTGGTCGATGGTGGTGGCAAGAAGAAGCCGGCAGCGGACAAGACCAAGCCGGCCGACGGCGACAAGAACGCCGCTCCGGTCGATCTCGACGGCATCACCGCGCGGATTACTGTTGTGCCGGTGTCGGCCGGAAACTTCACGACCCTGGCTGTCACGGACAAGCACCTGTACTACGTGTCGAGGTCGACCTCCAGGAAACGCACGTTGACATTGCGGGCGATCCGGCGAGAACCGGACGCCGAATCAGCCACGGTGCTCTCGGACATCAAGTCGTTCCGGATCTCGGGGAACCGCAAGAAGGTCCTGGTCCACAAGGGTGACGATCTGCATGTCTTCGAGGCATCAGGGGCGGCACCCAAGTCGCTGTCCAAGTCGCGAGTCAGTCTCTCGGGCTGGCGGATGGCGATCGATCCGACAACCGAGTGGCGACAGATGTTCGTCGACGCCTGGCGAATGGAGCGAGACTATTTCTATGACCCCGGCCTGCACGGGGTCGATTGGAAAGAGGTTCTCCAGCGGCATATGCCACTGGTGGACCGGGTGACCGACCGGGCCGAATTGAACGACCTGATCGAACAGATGGTCGGGGAACTCGAGGCCTTGCACATCTACGTCCGCGGTGGTGATCACCGCGAGGCCGAGGATGCTGTATCGATCGGGCAACTGGGGGCGGTGCTGCGGCGCGATGCCCCGAAGGGTGGCTACGTGGTCGAGCATGTCTATGAGGCTGATCCCGATCTGCCGCAGGAGGTCTCGCCGCTGGCCAAGCCGGGTGTCGAGGTGGAGGTGGGTGCGGTGATCGAGTCCGTCAACGGGGTGCCCGTGTTGTCGGTCGACCACATCAACGTGTTGCTGAGAAACACATCGGGCCGGAAAGTGCTCTGTTCGGTTCGCGACGCCGGGGAGATGGAATCGCGTCGAGTGATTGTCGAACCGATCTCGTCCACCCGCGCCACGGATCTCCGTTACGACCAGTGGGAATACACCCGACGGAAGGCTGTCGAAACACTTGGCAAGGGCAAGGTCGGTTATGTCCATCTGCGGGCGATGGGGAAGTCCAACATTGCCGAATGGGCCAGGCACTATTATCCGGTGTTCCATCGCCAGGGCCTGATCATTGATGTCCGGCACAATCGTGGTGGCAACATCGACAGCTGGATTCTCGAGAAACTGCTTCGCAAGGCCTGGTTCTATTGGAAGCCACGGGTTGGCAAACCGTACTGGAACATGCAGTACGCTTTCCGGGGACACATGGTGGTGTTGTGTAACGAGAAGACGGCCTCCGATGGCGAAGCGTTTGCCGAGGGATTCCGTCGCCTGGGTATGGGCAGCCTCATTGGAACCCGCACCTGGGGCGGAGAGATCTGGCTGAGTATCAACAACCGGCTGGTGGACCGGGGCTTCGCCTCGGCTGCGCAGACGGGTGTGTATGGACCAGAGCGAAAGTGGTTGATCGAGGGGCACGGGGTGGATCCCGACGTGGTTGTCGACAACCTGCCACATGTGACCTTTGGAGGTGGCGATGCTCAACTGGATGCTGCCGTCAAGCACCTGTTGCAGAAGATCAAGAAGGATCCGAGACCGGTGCCCAAGCCGCCGAAATATCGAAAGCGGTAGCCCGGGGAGTTGCCCCGGGCTGGGAATCGCGGTGCTGCTCGTGATAGGTTGAGCCTCACCCCGACGACAGACCCCCGTGATAACCAGGACAGATGGATACGCTCGAACAGGGCTCCGGCAAGCTCTTCACCGACCCGTCGACAACTGCAGCGCGGGCCGACTTCCGTCAGAAGTCGCGGGCGATGACCGATAAGGTCATGCCCGTCGCCGACGCCGTCAGGGAATTGCTCTCCGACGGTGACTACCTGGCGATCGGTGGATTCGGAGGCGACCGGATTCCCACGGCGGTCCTGCACGAGATCGTCCGACAGAACAAGCAGGATCTCGGCTTTGCCGGGCACACCTCGACGCACGATTTCCAGGTCATATGCGCCGGCAACATGAATGGACGCGGCCGGATGCTGGCACGGGTCGACTGTGCCTACGTCGTCGGGCTCGAAGCTCGCGGGCTGTCGCGACAGGCCCGTCGCGTGATGGAATCCGGCGAGGTCGAGTTCACCGAGTGGACCAACTACACGCTGGCGTTGAGGTTCCGGGCCGCCGCCATGGGTGTTCCGTTTCTGCCGGCTCACACCACCCTCGGTACGGACACCATGCGTCACAGCGCCGCCCGGAAAATCGAGTGTCCCTTCACCGGCGAACCGATGGTCGCCGTGCCGGCACTCTATCCCGACCTCGCGGTGGTCCATGTCCACGAGTCCGATCCGTTTGGGAATTGCCGGATCGAGGGAATCAGCGTGGCCGACCTGGACGTGGCCCGTTCGGCCAAGCGACTGATCGTCAGTTGCGAACGATTGATCACCAACGACGAAATCCGGTCCAACCCGGCGCGAACCGCCATCCCTTATTACTGCGTCGACGCCGTCTGCGAGACGCCGTTGGGCAGTTACCCCGGGAATATGCCCTACGAGTACTACTCGGACGAAGAACACATCCGGCAATGGCTGACCGTCGAGGAGGATCCCGACGAGTACTCGCGGTTCCTGGAGCATCACGTGTTTGGTGTCGACGACCACCAGGAATACGTCCGCCGTGCCGGTGGACTGGACCGTCTCGAGGAACTCCGGCGACTGGAGTTCATGGACTCTTCTTCCAACCCCGAGTGAAATCAGCAGGTCATGTCCCACACATCCTCCGACTACAACGCGATGGAGTTGATGGTGACCTGCGCATCGCGGTTGCTGGAGAACGGCCGGACGGTGGCCGTGGGGACCGGCGTGCCCTGCTCGGCCGCGATGTTGGCCCAGCGACTGCACGCTCCGGATTTGACGGTCTTTTTCGAGGCCGGCGGCGTCGCACCCCAATTGCCGACCATGCCGATCAGCGTTGGTGATTCCCGGACGTTTTACCGCGGGCTGATGGCGACCACCATGTGCGAGGTGATGGAGACGTGCCAGAGAGGGATGATGGACTACACGTTCCTGGGAGGCGCCCAGATCGATCCCTATGGGAATCTCAACTCGACGATGATCGGTGACGACTACGCCAGGCCGCGCGTCCGGTTTCCCGGCAGCGGTGGAGCCAACGACCTGGCGAGCCTGTGCTGGCGGACCCTGGTGGTGACGATTCACGACCCCCGACGGTTTGTCGAAACGCTCGACTTCATGACCACGCCCGGATTCCTGGACGGTCCCGGGGCCCGCGAGGCGGCTGGCTTGTTGCCCGACACCGGGCCGTATCGGGTGATCACCGACCTGGCGGTCCTGGGCTATCACGACCAGACGCGGAGGATGGAGGTGCTGAGCCTGCATCCGGGCGTGACGCTGGAGGACGTGCAGGAGAAAACCGGTTTCGAAATCGGTGCCGCGGATGAATTGACTGAAACCCCGGCTCCCGGGGAACAGGAATTGGCTGTGCTGCGAAACGAGGTGGATCCACACGGTTACGTCATCGGGCGGTGATCGTGGGAATGAGACAAAACTGACTCCGCTTAGAGAAGGATGGCAATCATGGATCGACGCACGTTTACCGGTTCGGCCCTGGGTGCCATCGGGGCCCTGGCCCAGGGAACAGTCACAACCTCGGAGGCGGCATCCCAGGCCGCGAAGCCGATTTCTGCGGCCGGGATGGCGCGGGACAAGAAGAACGCCGTGCCCTACGCCAAGCCGAAGGGGCTGCGAAACGGATTCGACAGTGTCGACATGAACGAGGTGATGGTCGTGCAACAGCAGCCGGCCGTCCGGGTGAAGCTCGAGAGTGCCGGCAAGCCCCAGGCCGCTCAACTGGATGATGGCACGGTGATCGTGGCCGGGTTCATCGAACCACCGGTGCACAAGCAGTCTCGCTGCACGCTTCAGTACTCGCGAGACAATGCTCGCACGTTTGGCAAACCCGTGGTGCTGGATATGCCCGGTCGGACGGGAGGATTCCGCTGCCTGAAGAACGGCACCCTGATCCTGGGCCACTCGGCCGGCATCAGCCGTTCGACGGACTCCGGCAAGACATGGTCCACCTGGACGTTTCCCACAAAAATCGTACCCGGCACCGGTCGATTGGGGTTGGGCGAGTGTCATGGCCCGATCGAACTCGATGACGGGACGCTGGCAATGCACCTCTACCGGGTCGTTGGCGGTTACCAGTGGAATGCCTACCTGATCCGGTCGACCGACGATGGCAAGACCTGGGGCGATCCCACACAGGTGCCGACCCGGACCGACTCGGACGAGATCAGCTACGAGTACATCGCAGACAAGAAACGGATCTTCGGTGTCACCCGTTCGAGTGCCGCCCAGATACGGCGGGTGAAAGAATTCGCCGACCAGGTGCCAGGAGGCAAAAATGCCCCGCTGGGTTCCGAGGCCGGTGATGCCGCCTTCCAGTTCCATTCCGACGATGGCGGTCGGACATGGACCGATCCGATTCCCACCGGGCTGGGTGTTTTGCAGGCGGCCGGGGCCTATCCGTTGAAGCTGGCCGACGGTCGCATGCTGCTGCTGTATGGCAATCGACAGTTCCCCTACGGAACCCAGGTTGTCGGCAGCCACGACAATGGAAAGACCTGGGCCCTGGATCAGCCCATCCTGTTGTCGTGGCACAGCTGGTCGGGCTACTGCGGTCACCCCCGCAGCGTGCAGTTGCACGACGGGACGATCGTGACCGGGTACTACACGCACCGGATCGACAACCCGGGTGATGGACCGGTCGATCCGGGACGCGGTGCCCCGCCACCGAATCACAACCGGCAGGACACCGGCGAGATCGTGCGGTGGCGAGTGCCGGATGGTTGGCCGATGAAACCGGTCGCCTAGCCGTCGCCTGCCGGACTCACATCGCCTCGATCACGATCGGTTCGTTGTGATCCAGCTCGTTGAGCTCCGAGCAGTCCTCGCTGATGTGCCCGATGGGATTCACCGGGCTGGCCGCACGTGGCTCGTCGCCGAAGGAGGCGGGGGTCGGCCCAAAAAATATGCAGAAGGCCGTGCCGGGGGGCCAGTAGGCCAGTTCGCCGACGGCCATTTCGGATCGCGCGTCGTCGGCCTCGGTCATCTGCACGTCGATCCGTGAATAGTACTCGTCGCCCCAGCGGCTGCCGATGCACTCGATGGGCAACGCGTCGTAGAAGGCCTGGGCGGTTTCGGAGTCGTTGAGTTGAGCCTCGTACTCGAGTTCACCGACCCGCAGCCGGATGATGTGTGACATGGATGGTGATCCTGCTTTAGAGAGCCGGACTCAGAATGCGTGAGCGGCAGAGAACATTCAAGCCAGACCACCGAATGGCACGATCGCATTGATGTGGGCCGGGTTGGTCACGAGAATTGGTTGGTCAAGAGCAGGCAACCGCCACGTGCGGAAACCGCAGGATGGGTCGCCAGAAAACAATGATGCCACACACCTTCCAGGTTCGACGATTCAGGATGTCGCTGATCGCCATCGCGGTCTGTGCCACCGCCGCAACTGCCGGCACGACTCTCGTGGCTGCAGAGCCGGTGCAATTCGAAAAACACGTTCGGCCGATACTCAAGACCCACTGCTTTCTTTGCCACGGCGAGGCGGGCGTGACCAAGGGGAAGCTGGACCTGAGGCTGCGGAGATGGCTGGTGCGGGGAGGCGAGTCGGGAGCGGCGATCGCGCCGGGCAAGCCGTCCGATTCGTACCTGCTGAACCGGATTCGCTCTGGTGAAATGCCTCCCGGAGACAAGAAACTCTCGACGGCTGAAATCGACGTCATCCAACGCTGGATCGCCGCGGGAGCCACGACGGCACGTCCCGAACCCGAGACGATCCAGGGGAACGAGTACCTGTCGGAGGAGGACCGGAGTTACTGGGCGTTTCAGCCGGTGGTTCGTCCGAACGTTCCACAGGCAAAAAACCGGCAACAGGTACAGTCGCCCATTGATGCGTTCCTGCTCAGGCGGCTGGAAGAGAAACAGCTGGGGATGTCGGAACCGGCTGGTCCAACCGTGTTGATTCGCCGGTTGACGTTCGATCTGACCGGTTTGCCACCCACACCCGAGGACGTGCAGCAGTTTGTCGAGGACAAAAGACCGGGTGCCTGGGACCGAGCTGTGCAGAGATTGCTGGCGTCGCCGCGGTACGGAGAACGCTGGGGCCGGCACTGGCTCGATGCCGCCGGATACGCCGACTCGGAAGGCTACAGCGACGACGATCGTATTCGGCCCTCGGCGTTTCGGTTCCGCGATTATGTCATCCAGTCGTTCAACACCGATCGGCGATTCGACGATTTCATCACGCAACAGTTGGCCGGCGACGAACTGGTGCCTCCCCCCGGTCAGACCCTGAAGCCCGGTCAGATCGAGGCGTTGGCGGCGACCGGCTACCTGAGAATGGCGCCCGACGGAACCGGTTCCGGTGGGGTCGACGCGATGGTGGCTCGCAACGAGGTGGTCGCCGACACGATCCGTATTGTTTCCACGTCACTGCTGGGACTGACGGTTGGCTGTGCCCGGTGTCACGACCATCGGTATGACCCGATCAGCCAGGCCGACTATTACCGCATGCGGGCGATCTTCGAACCGGCACTGGATCCCAAGAGCTGGAAGACACCAGACGGCCGCAAGCTGTCGCTCTACACCGACGCCGACCGGGCGGAGAAAAAGCGTATCGAGGCCGATGCGGTCAAGGTGGACGACGAGCGGAAAAAGAAGACCGAGTTCTACATCACCCGGACGCTGGAGGAAGAACTGCTGCTGGTGCCCGAGGAGATCCGCGAACCGTTGCGGACGGCTTACCGGTTGGCTTCCGGAAAACGCAGTGACGAGCAGAAGAAACTGATCAAGAAGTACCCCAGCGTGGCCAACATCAGTGCGGGGTCGTTGTATCTCTACGACCGTCGCCGCGAGGTCCGTGCCGGCAAGCTGGATGCGGCCAGGCGGCAGAAGGAGAAGAAGTTCCTCGACGCGGCCCGGAAGGCTCACCCGGACGAGAAGGTCACCCTGGCGAGCCTGGCCAAGTTGAATCCCAAGGCGGCCACCGAGTTGGAAGCCGACCGCAAGGCGGCCAACCGGCTGAGGTCCGAAAAAGCGGCTGACGATCTGAAGACATTCACGGCCCGGGCCGAGGAGATCCGTTCGAAAATTCCACGAGAGGGGTTCCTGCGAGCCCTGACGGAAGTGCCCGGAAAAGTGCCGGCGACATTTGTTCACTTCCGGGGCGATCACCAGCAGCCCAAGCAAAAGGTCGAACCCGCCGAATTGGCGGTCGTGAATCTCAAGACACCGGTCAAGCTGCCACTCAACGACAAGTCGGTGCCGACGACCGGTCGCCGATTGGCCTACGCGCGGCACCTGGTCAGCGGACGACATCCACTGGTGGCCCGTGTCATCGTCAACCGGATCTGGATGCATCACTTTGGACGTGGGCTGGTCTCGTCGCCGGGCGATTTCGGTGTCCTGGGCGAGCGGCCGACTCATCCGGAACTGCTGGACTGGTTGGCCGATGAATTCGTGCAAAGCGGTTGGCAGGTCAAGAGGTTGCACCGGCTGATTCTCGGTTCGTGGGCCTATCGCCAGTCGTCGCGGCGAACGCCGGAATTGGATCGGGTGGATCCGGACAACCTGCTGCTGGGCCGGATGTCACTTCGGCGCCTCGAATCCGAATCGCTGCGTGATGCGATCCTGGCGATTTCCGGGTCGATGAACTCGAAGATGTTTGGCGATCCGGTGTCGGTGATGGAGGACGCGGTGGGGCAGATCGTGCTGGGCAAGGAGAATCTCGACGGGGAACGCAAGCCGACCAAGACGATCGACCTGCAGGGAGAGCAATTCCGGCGGAGCCTTTATGTCCAGGTTCGTCGGACCCGGCCGCTGGGGGTGCTCGAGACCTTTGACGTGCCCGTGATGACGCCCAATTGCTCGAAGCGACCCTCCTCGAATGTCGCACCGCAATCGCTGATGCTGATGAACAGTGATTTCGTGGTGGAGTATTCCGAACGCCTGGCCGAACGGGTCGAGTTGGAGGCGGGGCCGGATCGGCGATCGCAGGTGTTGCGGGCGTGGCAGTTGGCCTACGGAGTGGCACCGGCCACGGAAGTCGCGGACGAAATGGTGGCTTTTGTCGAACGGCAGGTGGCCGCTTTTGAAAAGATCAAGCAGAAGGGCGACACGACCACGCCCGACAAGCGGGCCATGGCGAACCTGTGCCAGGCCCTGATCAGTGCGAACCGGTTCCTGTACATCGACTAGACGAGACGTGGCCGGTTGAGCCACACGAGACAATTCGAGGAAAAGACCAATGACAAACGCTCCGGAGATTCTGCGAGCCGCCAGGCGTCATTTCCTGGCGCGGGGAGCGATGAGCCTGGCGCCGTTGGCGGCGGCGTGGGCCAGCCAGCGGGACCAGTTGCTGGCGGCACCGGTCAAGCCCGAGTTGGCCCGGCAGTCGTTCGACCTGTTGCCCAAGCAGCCTCGCAAGACGCCGCGGGCCACCGCGATGATCTCGATGTTCATGCAGGGCGGCCCCAGCCAGGTCGACCTGATGGATCCCAAGCCCGAGTTGACTCGCCTGGACGGGCAGCAGTTTCCCGGCACGATCAAGTACGACAACGCCGCCCAGGCCAGTTCCCGGGTCCTGGGCAGCCCGTGGAAATTTCGGAAACACGGTGACTGCGGGACGCCGATCTCGGAATTGTTGCCGGGCCTCGCCGAGATCGTCGACGATGTGCTGGTGGTCCGGTCGATGCACACCGGTGTGAACAACCACGGCCAGTCGATCCATGCGATGAACACCGGGCGAACACAACGCGGGCGGCCGGCGCTGGGCAGTTGGCTGACGTTCGGACTGGGGGCCGAGACCGACGAGTTGCCGGCGTACGTGGCGATGACCGATCCGAGAGGATTGCCCGTCGAGGGCGTGCTGAACTGGTCCAACGGATGGTTGCCCTCGTTGTTCCAGGGAACGGTGGTGCGTCCGCGTGAGCCGCGGATCCTGAACCTCGAGCCGCCCGAGCGATTGCGGGGCGAGGTGCAGACGAATTTTCTCGATCTGCTGACCCGGCTCAATCGTCGACACATCTCGAAGCGGCAGGGCGAGTTGGAACTCGAGGCACGGATCGCGAACTTTGGCCTGGCCGCGCGGATGCAGACCGCGGCCCGCGAGGCCCTGGACATCGGTCGTGAAACCAAGGCCACGCAGGCCCTGTATGGCCTGGACGAGAAGGCGACAGTCGAGTTCGGCACGCGTTGCCTGATCGCCCGACGATTGGTCGAGCGAGGTGTGCGGTTCGTGCAGTTGTTCACCAAGAACCAGTACTGGGACCACCATGGCTCGATCCGGGGCAGCCTGCCGGCGTCGTGTTTGAAGGTCGATCGGCCGGCCGCGGCACTGGTCACGGATCTCAAGCAACGGGGATTGCTCGATTCGACCGTGGTGCACTGGGGTGGCGAGATGGGCCGCCTGCCGGTGATCCAGAACGACGCGGGTCCCAGGCAGGTGGGCCGCGATCACAACACGTACGGTTTCAGCATGTGGCTGGCCGGTGGCGGCTTCCGGGCGGGTGGGACGTACGGCGAGACCGACGAGTTCGGTCACCACGCGGTCGAGAACGTGGTCAACCACTACGACTACCACGCCACGTTGATGCACCTCTTCGGGATCGATCCCGAAGAACTGGTCTACCTGCGCAACGGCCGCGAGCAGTCACTGCTCGACGGCCAGCCGGGTAAGGTGGTCGAGGGATTGCTGGCAGGCTAGCCCT
>CAZYAZ010000098.1:0-13366 GCA_964646205.1 uncultured Planctomycetaceae bacterium
CGTCGATGACATCGTGAGTTCACCCGGTGATTTCATCCGGTGAAACGGTGTCGGCAAACAGCAGTGGGGTGCAGGCTTCGAGGTTGAATTCGAACATGGCTCGCGTTGCCTGGTCAATGTCGATGTCGGCGACGAGCAATTCCTCGCGTTTCAGTTCCGCCTGCGCATGAACCTGGCCATCGGGGGCGACGATCATTGAGCGGCAATTCTGGTGTTCCGGGTAACAGACGTTGCACGAGGCGAACCAGATGGTGTTTTCTGCCGCACGGGTCGTGAGCATGGCGTGGTGAACGGGGATCTTCCAGTCGTTGGGCCGGGTGGTGTTGTTCTGAGGATGAAACACCAACTGCGCGCCCTGGCGGACGCATTCCTCGGTTGTTTCCGCGAAACGGAATCCCGCAAAGCAGATCACCACACCGATCCGGACCCCAAAGATCTCGTAAGTCTCGAAGGAATCGCCGGACGTGTAGGCGAGAGCATCGAGTGGGGTCAGCCGTGTCTTGTGGTGCACACCGAGTATCTCGCCGTCGGGTGAAATCACGATGGCCGAGTTGTAGGGCTTCCCCCCGGTGGGAGTTTCGGTGCCCAGGATACACGCCATTCCCAGTTCGCCGCATCTCCGGGCGACATCGGCATGGAGTTCCTCGAGGCGTTTCTCCTGGACGGGAGCGTCGGGGGCAACAACATCAACCCGGTATCCCACCGTTTGAGTCTCGGGAAAACAGAGGACCTGTACCTTCTTGCTCGCGGCGTTTTCGAGGAAGCGAAAGATGGACTTGGCGTTGTCATCAAGGTCGGCCGATTGCCTGACCTGGGCGAGACCGATTCGTAGGTGTTTCATGGCGAAGAACCAGCGTGTGGTTGAAAGCCGTGGCGTTTATTTCGGAGAGGCTTCGGTCTTCCGGATCGTCAGGACCATCGGCAGTGGCCGAATCCTGTATTGAGGAGTGTTGCTGCGATCGGTCGGAAAAGCCTTGAGGTATTGTTTTCGGGCATCCTGACGTGTCCGCTTGCCACTGGCGACCAGGTCTCTGAGTTGCTTGCGGAGCGCGACCCTTGCCAGGCTTTCGGCGGCCGACAGGGCACGACGAAGCAGCCGTCGGTCAGATGGACTGTTGACAACACGAAGTCCTGTTTTTCCGTTGGCCAGTCCCATGACACTGCTGCCCCCTCCATCCATGTTCATGGCGTTCCAGCAGCCCAGTTTGACCATCTGCTGACCCAGTTCATGAACGTTCATGCCCTCGCTGAACCGTCTCTGGCGTCCATCGACAACGACCAGCCACATCACCTTGCCACTGCGATCGACACCGATGGCCGTTCGGGGATGCACCGCACCGCCGGCGGCCGGAACCACCTTTCCGGCCTTGACGATCAGTTGGAATCCGGCCATGGCCTCAACGACGCGGTCCGCTTCCGGAACCTCCTCGGGCGTTTTGCCCAGGCCCGGAAGCCTGCCCATTCGCACCCGCCCCCCCCGGTCGACCCACACCGAGGTCTCGTTGGCCTGGGCCGGGCTCCGGGTCTTGCCACCTGAGGCGGCAACGCCCGAAATGTTGACCGGCTGTCCTTCGTACCAATTCCGGTTTCTCTTACCGTCCTTGTCGGGAAAGCTGTCCCAGGGGTTGGTGTTGATGAAGGCGAGAACCGATGGACCGGCAGCGAGTTTGAGGGGACTGGTCAATGCCGTCTCGGCCGGGCCGTCTCCATCGGGATCCTTGCCAACGACGACCACTGGCTTGATCTTCCCCGTGGAAAAATCCACCCGGAGGATGTGCACGCGGTTGGGCCTGGGTTGCTTGAGTTCCTTGAACTGGTATTTCAGACCCAGTGCCTTCAAGTCACTCCTGTCCTCCTGGTCCGCGGGATCTGCCCCGACCAGCAGCACGCTGATGACACACACCAAGGCTCCCAGGACTTTCAGCTTTCGTTGACTCATTTTCGGTCATCTCACCAGAAGGGACAAAAGCGTGTGTTCTATGATGTCCTGCAATATGGGGCGAGTACAGCCCGCCGGTGTTTCTGACAACTGTCGATGATCGGTTCGAGCCACATCCGGTTGTGAACCGACGTTCACGATCGTCTTCGGGACGTCCGGTGGATCTTGTGTGGCCGACCATTGACAACCTCAACAGCACTCGGAAAGCTGGCATCGCCCGTTGGGGGAGGGAAGCCCGGCGCGCGGTTCACGCGGTCCCGGAGACACCGGTATGAGTTTCGAGCGTTTGTTCACGGTGTTGGCCAGAGGGCTGGTTTGTGTCAGCCTCGTTGTGACGCTGACCGCTCGCGCCGATGAACCGGTGCGGCCATATCCCGACCCGGGTTACTATCGCATGGGTGTCTATGCGGGGGGCCCGGGCGAATATTTTGACTACAACCTCGCGAAGATGAGTTTCGGCGATACGTTTCCGAAAAAGCGACAATGGTGGGCCAGCCTGAAACAGGCCAACAGGGCCTCACGACGTCACGACGTGTACACGGTTTATGTCGGAGTGCGTGAGGGACAGGACTTCGAGACCTGCCGACGTCGTCTTGATGCATGGCTGCAGTCGGAGCCCGCCGCGCCGACCTACCCGGAACTGCTTCCGGCGATCTGCCTGGAAGAGGAGAACGTGGTCAGCCGGACCCGGTTGCTGGATCGGTTGGCCCGATATGTCCGCGGGAAATACAAGGTGCCCGTTTTCCAGTGGTACAGCGATCCGTTTGGACCAAACCCGTCGCTGACGGCCGACGGGTGGATCTGGGATTCCTACGGTTGGAGTCCGGAGCGTTTTCGTCGACACGTGATGCGATTTGTCGCGACGGGAAAACCCGTGATTTGCGTTCCGTGGGCCAGCGATCCGCATTGGCCTCAATGGACGCAATATCCGACGGCAGCCGAGTTGATCAACCGCGAGTGGCATCAATTTCGAACCTGCCTGGAATTCAATGTTTCCACAGCCCCGTTTTGCGTTGCTGGCCCCGGAGCGATGAATCCCTGGCTGAGCAGTTCCTCGCCGGACATGCGGGTTCTTCGTGACGCACTACGGAGCAAACGTCGAGAGATGAGGGCCCTGCGGCCGGGAGATCTGCCCCTGGTCACCGCCAACTTCTCCGCCGCGGCTCGTGCGATTCTCGTTGGTGGCGATCCGGACGAACCCAGCCGATATGTCGAGGACTTCTCGGGGTTCCAATGGATTGACGACGCCACCATGACCGGTTTCCTCGATCTGAAACTAGCCAGCCGTCCTGCTGAGCCGGGTCGACTCATCGTTCGTCCGCATTCTCTGGACGGTCGATCTGCCGGTCATCGAGCGGTGGAGGCAACCATGACTTATCACTTGCATTCGTACTTCCCCTTGAAACGGGTCCGCGCGAAACTTCGAGCCTCCGCGCCACGGGCTCTGGCGGCTCGTACCGAGATCTCACTGACCCAGGACGAACAGGGACGAAACTGGCCGCTGACCAGGCAACTGGTCAACTCCGACGACGTCCAGTCACTGGTCCTCGAGGCCGGTCCGGCTGACCTGGATGGGACACGGGATGTGTACGTCCGAATCAGCGTGCGGCAGGGAAAAGGGCATCCGCAGTCACTCGACCATGTGCTCGATCAACTGCAGTTCGAGTGTGTTCATGAGGCCCCGGAGGCGGGATCGGCAATCAAACTCGCCGCCGATGAATATGGTCTCCTGTCCTATGAGGATGACTTCTCGACACCACGATGGCGTCACTTCGGCAAGGCGACCGCGTCAGTAGAGACTCACGGCGGTTTTCGAGGATCGGAATTCTGGGTCGGCCTAAAAGGTGGTTTTACGGTTTCGACAACAGTGGTACAGCGTGTCTCTGCCACGAGGCCACTCCAGGCTCTGACAGTGACTGCCGATTGTTACGCAAATTCTGCGGACCTGGGAGGTGTGGTGATCTTGAACATCTCGCCTCGCGGTGGCAAATCGAAATGGTCTGCAAGAACCGGGGCTCGACACAATGGGCCGCTGAAATTGACTGTTCCGCCCGATGAGTTGCGAGGATTGAGAGAATTCGACGTGACGATTCAGTTGCTCAGTTCCAGTGGCGTCGAGAACGGCGACCGGGCGTGTGCGACTTTCGGTGGGCTGAAGATCCAGGGACGTTGACCACGCCTGTCCCCTCACCAGGATCCGGATGGCCCAGGGCCAGGCGTGGACAACCAGGAGTTCAGCCAGCAACACGCCCCGCATCAAGGAATCTCACGCTGTCGGTACGTCACCTGGTCGTGGGCAATCACGACACAGAATCAGGTCGCATTGAAAACGGCCTCGCCGCAAGACCAGGAGAATAAAACAGACACCGTTTCATCCACGTGTTACGGTGAGCGTCATTTGTCGGTCGGTTGGTTCCGAATGCCGCGATGTGACTGAGAATCAAATGTCAGCAACTGAACCGCGTCTTCCCGATCCGCTCACACCGCGTGAAGTTGTCCCCAGGTCGCCGTTGTGGCGAGTGTGGTTTGGGCTGGCCGACGAAGTGCCACGAGGTGTCTACGCGACCAGTGGCTTCCTGTTGATGTTTCTGAAATATTGCGTCGAAGCGACAGCCACTTTCATCTGGACAGACCGGGTGTTGACCCCGTTGGAATTCACCCTGTTCTGGTCCAAGCATGTGCCGAAACCGTGGGAGATCATCCGCCCAACCGTTGCAGAGCAGATGCCGACGCTTGCATACACCCCCGGTTGGTTGGGATGGCTCATCCTGGCATGGACGCTTCCCTTTATCTGGGTCGCCTTCTCGATGAGCCTTCGACGCGCCTCTAACGCGGGCGCCACACCCTGGGTGGGGGCGTTGATCCTGGTGCCGTTGGTCAACATCGTGGTGATGCTGATCCTGGCCGCCGCTCCGGAAAGACGCACCAGGAGGAAGTGGGACTTGTCGCAAGCCACATCCAACACTCCAGACAAGGAACCGCGACGGGTAGCGCGAGCCATCGTGGCAACCCTGGCGGGTGTCTTGCTTGGCCTGAGTAGTATTGGGCTTGGAGTCTATGGCTGGAATCAATACGGAGTCACACTTTTCTTTGGAGCGCCCGTGTTGATGGGGTGCCTCAGTGGCTTTGTCTACAACTACCGTCAGCCACAATCCTGGATCACAACGATAGGTGTTTCGTTGTTGATGATCATTGTCACCGGCGGCTCTCTCCTGATGTTCGCACTTGAAGGAATCATCTGCCTGCTGATGGCGGCTCCGCTGGTCATGCCCCTGGCGGTTTTTGGTGCCCTGCTGGGGAAAGCGGTGGCCTGTGCAACGCAGACCACGATGCCACAGACGGTTGGCGTGTTACTGGTTTTGCCCATCATGTCGACCGTCGAGAGCTTGCCGCCAGCGCAGAGTCCAGAGTATGTGGTCACCAGCACAGTCGAAATCAATGCACCACCGGAGACGGTCTGGAAGCACGTGGTGGAATTCCCCGACCTTCCTGATCCGGAGGATTGGTTTTTTCGTGTGGGAATCGCCTGTCCAATCCGCGCGAGAATCGATGGACACGGTGTGGGGGCGATTCGGTACTGTGAATTCACCACGGGCGCATTTGTGGAACCGATCACCACGTGGGACGAGCCACGACACCTGGCCTTCGATGTGGCGAGCCAGCCCGATCCGATGCGGGAACTGAGCCCGTACAGTCACGTGCACCCACCGCACATGGAGAACGGGTCACTGAAGAGCCTGCGGGGTGAATTCCGGCTCGTGCCCCTCCCCGGCGGACGCACTCGTCTTGAGGGGAGCACCTGGTACACCTTCGACATGTTTCCACGCGACTACTGGACGACCTGGTCAGACGTGTCGATCCACAAGATCCACAATCGCGTACTGGGTCACATCAAACGGCTGTCCGAATCGAGGTCCGTGAGATGAACTCGATGCCATTCATCCGCCACCGTTTTAGGTCCTGGGCAACGGCAACCCACGCAGGTTGATGACGAGGGGCATCCACCGCGGTGGTCAACTGATGATCTCTGTGATCACCCGTGACTCCTCCACTCCGGTCAGCTTTTGATCGAGGCCCTGGTAGGGGAAAGTCAGCGTGCGATGATCAACTCCAAGGAGGTGAAGCATCGTGGCGTGTAGATCTCGGGCGTGAACGGGGTTTTCGACCACGTTGTAGCTGAAGTCGTCGGTCTTGCCATAGTGCATGCCTCCCTTGATCCCCCCGCCGGCAACCCATCCCGAAAAACAACGCGGATGGTGGTCGCGACCGTAATTGTCGCGGGTGATATTGCCCTGGCCAAACACGGTCCGTCCGAACTCTCCGACAAACACAACCAGGGTGTCCTTGAGAAGCCCGCGTGACTTGAGATCCTTGAGCAATGCGGCGGTCGGTTGATCGACGTCCTTGCATTGTCCCCGCATGTTGTCCGGCAGGCGAGAGTGGTGGTCCCAGCCACGATGAAAGAGTTGCACAAACCGCACGTCCCGCTCCACCATCCGTCGCGCGAGAAGGCAATTTCTCGCGTACGATCCCAGCTTGTTGACCTCCGGCCCATACATCTCCAGAACGTTCTTTGGTTCGCCGGAAATGTCAGTCAACTCGGGAACTGAGGACTGCATCCGGAAGGCCATCTCCTGCTGGGCGATGGTTGTCCGGATCTCGGGATCGCCGATTTCGGCGAGGTGCTTCTGGTTCAATCGGGCCAGCGAGTCCAGCATCGTGCGGCGGACCTTGCCGTCGATTCCTTTCGGGTTGGAGAGGAACAGTACCGGATCGCCCACGGTCTGAAAGGACGTGCCCTGGAACTTGGACGGAAGAAACCCGCTGCCCCAGAGCCGGGCATAAAGCGCCTGGACGTTCACCCGTCCACTCCAGAAAGCCGAGGGCATTACGACGAAGTCGGGGAGATCCTTGTTGAGTGACCCAAGGCCATAGCTGAGCCAGGACCCCATACTCGGTTTCCCTGGGATTTCTGCTCCGGTGCAAAATGAGGTCTTGCCCGGATCGTGATTGATGGCGTTGGTGTTGAACGAGTGAACCAGGCACAGGTCGTCGGCCAACCCCGAGAGATGGGGGAGGAGCTCGCACATCCACACCCCGCTCTTTCCCTGTTGAGCGAACTTGAAGGTCGAGGGTGCGACCAGCTTCTGTTTGCCCCGGGTCATGGCCGTGACCCGCTGGCCTTTTCTGACCGACTGGGGCAACTCGGTCTTGAAGTGTTTGTGCAGATCCGGCTTGTAGTCGAAGAGGTCAACCTGGCTCGGTGCCCCCGCCATGAACAGAAAGATGACCCGCTTGGCCCTGGACTGGGAGGCCTTTTCCGGATCGGCAGCCGCGTTGCTTCCGGTGAGCAGCGACGCACAGGCGGTCGCCCCGAGCCCCACCCGGGAGGCACTGAGAAACGAACGTCGCGACTGAAGTTCATCCAACTCGGTGACAGGATGGCTCATGCTATTCTCGGGTCTTGGTGATATCGAGGTTGTAGAGGGCATTGACCAACACCGTCCATGCGGCGAGTTCTGCTCGTTGTTCGGCGGTCTTGAGTTTCACTCCATTGCAGATCTGGTCCGCCATTGCAGGACGTTCCAGGTAGGTCTTCTGGAGATCTTTCAAGAGGTTCAACAGGATCTGTTGTTCCGTTTTGTCCGGCAGCTTCGAGGTGATCGTCTCGTAGGCAAACGACAGGCGTTGAGGTGCGGTGGACTTGGGATTCTCGAGAAGTTTCCGGGCTAGTTCACGAGCCGCTCTCAGGTACTCGCCCTCGTTCAGGAGCAACAGGGCCTGGGACGGTGTGTTCGTCCGTTCACGTCTCGCGATACAGGCGTCCCGGATCGGCGCGTTGAGAATGGTCATCTGGGGCGGCGGCATGCCACGTTTCCAGTAGGTGTAGAGGCTGCGACGATAGATGGCGTCCCCCGTGTCGGCCTGGAATCGCTCGCCGATCATGGTGACGGACTTCCAGAGCCCATCGGGTTGAGGCGGCTTGACACTCTTGCCATACATCGTGTTTACGAGCAGGCCGCTGGTCGCCAGAATCTGGTCCCGGATCATCTCGGCGTCCATCCGGAATCGAGATCCGCGAGCCAGCATCCGGTTTTCCGGATCAGTGGTGAATTGTTCGGCGGTGGCAATCGATGCCTGGCGATAGGTCCTGGAGGTCACGATTTGCTTGACCAGGGCCTTGACGTTCCATCCCGATTCGAGGAACGACACCGCGAGATGATCGAGCAGTTCAGGATGACTGGGAACCTCGCCCTGTGCTCCGAGATCCTCTGAAGTCTTGACCAGCCCGGTTCCGAAGAACTGTTGCCAGAATCGGTTGGCCGCGACCCGCGCGGTCAGAGGGTTGCCGGGATCGACGAACCAATTGGCGAGATCCATTCGCGTTGCCGTCTTCCCGGATTTCTTCAATGGCGGCAGGAAGCTGGGAGTGTTCCGCTCGACCAGTTCGCCGGGAGCGTCGTACTGCCCCCTGATTCGGAGGTGTGTCGGCCGAACCTCCTTGCGTTCTCTCATCACCATGGCCCGGAGGATCCCCCCGTCGAGCCGGTCCCGCATTCCCTTGAGCGTGTTGTGCCTGGCGGTGTGTGTTTTGAGTTCCCCGGCGAGCGTTTTCTTTTTCTCGGCGTCTTTTTCCGCAGCCACTTTCGCTTTCAGGGTCTGCAGGATCTTGAGACTCTCGCCAACCTCCGTGTTCAGTCGCTGCAGTGTCTTGTCCTGCTCGCGGGTCGCCAACGCCACGAAAGGAGGCTGAAGACCGTTCTTTGGCCTGCCGTTGGTTTCCGGTGCCGAATCGATGTTGTTGAAGAAGGCGAACAACGAATAGAAGTCTTTCTGGGTGAACGGGTCGTACTTGTGTTCGTGACAGGTTGCACAATGGACCGTCATCCCCATGAAGGCGGTGCCGACGGCGGTCACCCGATCGATCACGTTCTTGAAGAAGCTCTCCTCGGGCAATGCGGTGCCACGATCAATAATCAGGTGCAACCGGTTGAACCCGGTGGCGACGAGTTGGTCGTTGGTCGCATTGGGAAACAGATCGCCGGCCAGTTGGTAGCGGACGAAATCGTTGTAGCCCAGGTTGTCGTTGAATGACCGGATGACCCAGTCGCGGTAAGCGATGAAGTTCCGGTAAAAATCCTTGTGCATGCCGTTGGTGTCGGCAAAGCGAACCAGGTCCAGCCAGTACCGTGCCATGTGCTCGCCAAACTGTGTCCTGGCCAGCAGGCGATCGACGAGAGCGTCATAGGCCTTCGGACGGTCGTCGGCCAGGAATGCCTTGATTTCATCCCGGGTTGGCGGCAATCCGGTCAGATCGAAGCTGACCCGTCGAATCAACGTCCGCCTGTCGGCCTCCGGGGACGGTTGGAGGCCGAGGGATTCCAGCCTGGCCAGGACGTGAAGATCGATCGGTTGCCGGCTCCATTGGCGGTTTTTTACGCTCGGAACACCGGGCTTTCTCGGAGCCACAAAGGCCCAGAACCGATCGAAGGGAGCTCCCGCCTCGATCCAACTCCGGATGATCGCCTGTTCCTCCTTGGTGAGCGGCTTCTTCTGCGAGTCCGGAGGAGGCATCACGGTGTCTGCATCGTTACTGGTGATGCGTCGCCAAAGTTCGCTGCCCTTGATCGATCGTGGTTTGATCGCCGTCGTTCCCTCGTGGGTGCGATATGCTCCCTCAACGCCGTCCGCCCGATCCAACCGGAGCTTGGCCTTGCGGACCCGGGAATCCGGACCGTGGCATGCGAAACATCGGTTGGAAAGAATTGGAAAGACGTCCCGGTTGAAAGACACCTCACGGGCCGTCGGTGCGATCTCATTGGCAAGAGCCTGGGGTGTTCGGCCGACCGGCATTGCGGCCAGGATCAATACAAGAGTCCGAATTCCGTTCATGGTTGTCTTCATGGTGCTACGGGGACGGGGCGGAATCAGGGAGAAGCCGATCTTGCAATAGAATACAGATTCCGTTGAGTTCTCAGGAAAATGGCACTTCCGGAGACGGCCGGTGATGCCATGATACGGCCCTCGAGTTTGTTGGTCGCCAGTTTCTGGAAACGGCGACCGGGAGCGAGCACCGTTGTGATTCCTTCTTCGCTGAAAAAGTAGATCCGGCCGTCAGCAGAGATCGGGGAAGCCGAAAAATTGCCTCCCAGCCGTTCTCGCCAGCGGAGCGCACCGGTCCTGGCATCCAGGCAACTGGCAATTCCCTTGTCGCTGACCATGTACAGTTCGTCACCCACGAGCAAAGGTGAGGGATTGTTGGGGACAGCCTTGCGGACACTCCACACCACGTGTGATTCGGTGATGTCACCGGTCCCGGCAGGCCGAATGGCAAAAACGACCGGAGAAAAATAGCCGCCGGCCGTGAAGACCAGGTCGTGTCCGAATACCGGGCGGGGCACCTGGGCATAATTCTCCTGTTGGCGAACCGACCAGAGACTCTCACCGGTCAGAGGGTCGTAAGCGAGCACGTGGCCTGCGACGTTGCAGATCAGTTGACGGCCGGTCGCGGTCTGGATGACAAGTGGTGTCGATTCGGAATTGTGGGTTTTCAGCTTGGGACTGAGAGCCTCGTGCGTCCGTGTCCAACGAGCCTGGCCCGTTTTCTTGTCCAGGGCCGTGACGAAACGCACATCTGTCCCATGACATTGGACGATCAACAGATCGTCCATTAGTACGGGGCTGCTGGATGGTCCGTAATAAGTCTTGTGGGGCAACCGGGTTTTCCAGACGACCTTCCCATTGGTTTCCAGGCAGGCAGTTCCATACGGTCCGAAATGGACGTAGATGCGGTTCCCTTCGATGATCGGTGTGGGAGAGGCATAACTGTTCTTTGGATGCAGTCCGACTGGCGTGACCGGGGAGAAAGGCGTGAGGTGATGCAACTGGCGGCCCGAGACACGCTCGAGACAGATCACGGCCAGTGTTTTTCCCTTTTCGGTCGCGGATGTCAGCCAGATCTGGTTGTCCTGGATGACCGGTGATGACCAGGCCGTGCCTTCGATGGCACGTTTCCACTTGATGTTGCTGGTCTCACTCCAGGTCAGTGCAAGGTCCTTGGCGTTCGAATGGCCCTGTCCGTCCGGGCCACGAAACTGTGGCCAGTCGGCCGACGCGGCCTGGCTGCCGGCTTTCGACTGCTGTGACGGGGGGGGCTTGTCGGTTGCGTTGTCGTTACCAAATGGGAACGCAGCAACTCCGCATCCCACGGTCAACAAGAGCAATTCTGTCAGGCTGCTCATCTGCAATCACACTGGACGGTTTGTTGGACGGGGGTGTGGAACGAAATCGGAAAAGTAGAGCCACCAGGCCACGAAGAACGGGGACAGAACTTTCTGCATCGACAGTCATCCTGCCCCGAACCTCCTCAGTCTCCCATCCCCAACTCCGACGTTCAACCCGCTGGATCGGAACCATCTCCAGCGCTTCCAGCAAAGCGGCAAGATCCTGCAGGTTCGACCACCGCCGGGTAAGATGCGGTTGGGCCTTGTGGCGATGGAGTTGATGGGACGCAAACTACTTCGGACCACGAGAGCCGGGAAACCCTTCAATGGCGATGCCGGCCGGACAAACAGCTTGTGCCCGTGTTTGAGGTCCGTGACGCGTGTGATTTGGACCAGGCGGAAAAAGAAAACAGGGCGGGTGTGACTGAACGTGAGTGCGTGAAGAGTCGCATCCCCTCAACCACAGTGAAGGCGAGCAGGATTATGAAGCCGTGTACAGCGATCGTAGCCGTGTTTGGCATGCTGCTGGTCGGAACTGGTTCGACCAGGGCAGACAAGCAGGAAAACCATGAGACAGTGGAATCGCTGATAACCACTGTCGTGGAGGCAGAAGATGAGAGCGTGCGTAAGAAAGCGGTAGAGAAGTTGGTGAAACTGGATAACACGTCCACCCCGTTAATTATCGCCGCACTCAAAACTTCCAAAAGCAAACCGGCGAAAGAGGCGTTTGTCTATGTGCTGTCCCACAAGAAAGATGAACGAACCAAGAAGGTGTTGTTCGAGGTGTTGAAGGACACCACTTTCAGCCCGAAAGCCAAGGAGTGGGCTGTCCACGGACTGAGCGAGTTGACACGTGTTGTGAATCGATCATCCGTCGAACCGTTGAAGCGGTTGTACAAGCTCCAGGAGAGCGAACGGGTCAAAACCAAGCTCAGAGAACTGGTGACGGAGTTAGAACCACTCCCCCGAAAAGCTAATAAACTCGCCAAGGATCCTTCCTCTGTGGAGATCCACAAAGGGCTTCAAGGATGGGCCAGGATCCATCCAGGTATTATGGATGTCGAGACACGAGGAAAAAGTGTCCTGGGAAAGCCGATTCTCCTGGTCAAGATCACGGACGAGAAAACCTCGGACGAAAACAAGTCCGTTGTTTTGTTCACATCAACTCACTGTGGGAACGAGGAGCTTGGAACGACCAGCCTTCTTCATTTGACAAAATGGCTCCTGGGAAAGGGGGAGGTGGTTGAGAACATCAGGAAAAAAGTCGTTGTTCTCATCATGCCGTGTGTGAACCCAGACGGATGGGATGCTCATAGAAGAACGGGCAGGTCGTACTATTCCAAAAGGAGCAAGGGGTATACGGCTTTGAATGTGTATGGCATCAACATTTATGACTCGAAATATTTGTACGGACCTGATGCTGCCGAAGAAAATCCAGAGGGAATGGCAATTCTGAATGTTGTGGAGGAGTACAAGCCAGATGCCGCGGCCGATGTTCATAGTGGCCAAAGAGGCGTGATGGTGGCCGAGCACTCAGGGTTTTCCTGGAGCGATTTCAATGCGCACAGCTTTCAGCCGCTGGTTGTGGAAGAAATGTGCCAGGCATTGGAGAACGCAGGATTTCTGGCGTTTCGGCCGGCGATGGATTCGGGGAGGATAAAGCTCGGATCGCGAATCGAGGGCCAGGAGCACGACTACGAACGTATTGGCAACTACAAACAAACGATGACGACGTTTTACTATCGTAGATATCACACGCTGGCATTTACGTGGGAGACCGGGGCCGATCTGGCGGTTGTTGCCAGGGCACGTCGTCTATTGGAGATAGGCACCGAAACCTGGAGGAATGAGTTTTATCCGGGGTACCCGGGCAACCAGGTGGGGAGGTGGGACCACGTGAGCATTTCGGCTTGGGGCGACACGGCAAGCAAAAGGAGGAAAAGCCGAGTCGAATTGTGGCGGAAAGTGAACCAGTTTCATTTTGGTAGCGCGGTCAGGCATGTGTCTCCGACAACAAAAATCGGAAGACTGATGGGGGTGTGTGCGACCACAACGAAAGCGTCGGAGAAATGGATTGGCAATGGGACCAAGCAGGTCCTGTTGACAAGGGCAGCCGGTCTCAAGCACGTCAACTTCAGCCAGATAGCAGAATTTGCCCGCGGCGTCCCTGTGGCTGTCACGTCGCCTCCGCATTATTCGCTTG
>CAZYAZ010000099.1:0-13123 GCA_964646205.1 uncultured Planctomycetaceae bacterium
CGGAACCCAAACTGGAACAATTCTTCGCACAAAACTGCGTCAAGTGCCACGGCCCGAAAAAACAAGAGGGCAAGGTGCGGCTTGACAAGCCAGTCGTCGCGTTATTCGCCGATGCGGAGTTGCTGGAGACGATTGCTGCCGTGCTCGAGGCTGGCGAAATGCCGCCGGACGAGGCGCCGCAACCTGAAGCCAAAGCCGTCACTGAGGTCGTGCGGATGCTCCAGAAACGCATCCTCGCGCAGCGGCCGGTCAGTCCACTCAAGCGTCTCACTCGCGCTGAGTACACCAACACGATGCATGACCTCTTTGGGGTGGATTTTGATTTCACTGGTTTGCTGCCGCCCGATCATGTGGAGCACGGCTTCGACAAGTTTGGCGAGGCCCACCTGATGTCACCCCACCAGGTAATGGCCTACCTCAAGACCGCGCGATTCATCGCCGAGCGGGTGTTGCCGGATGCCAAACCCAAAACGAGGACGTGGGAATTCGATGTGCGACATTTCCACGGCAGCAAGAACTTTGCGACCGGCGGGGGTGGGGATTACCGCGATGGGGACGACTATGTTCTCACGGGCTTTCGTCCCTACCGCAGCAACCTTCATTTTTCCATCGATCCGGAGAGCCACGATCAATTTGTGATTCCCGCCTTCGGGGTGTACCGGCTCGAAGTGAAGGCGCATGCGGAGAAATCGGCCGAAGGAGAGGTCATCGGGATCAATCTCGGGGACGGGCGTCATCCGACCAGCTTTCGCAATATCCGTCGGATCCCCATGCCGCATGGCTCGAAAGGTTTTACGACCGAGCTCACTCTCAAGGCGGGCGACCAGCTGGCCTTCACCTTCGATAGCGCCCGTGTGCCAGGTAGGAGTCTTGCAAAGAAACCACACAACGGTCCCGCCATGCGGTTCTCCCATATGAAGGTGACCGGCCCGTTGACGGAGCAGTGGCCGACCGCGGCGATGAAGGCCATCCTCCCAAAGCTGAACATTAAGCCGACGGAACTGGTCGACCACATCGCGTTTTTGCTCACACAGCGGCCACTTGTGGCGGAGGAACGCAAAGCATTTGTGGAGATCGTGCGCAGCCGGCAAACGTCCGGTGTCTCGATGACCGCCACCGCCCGAAGCGTGTTGATCGCACTGTTGACCTCTCCGCACTTCATCTACAAGGCCGAATCGCCTGAGCTGACCGGTGTGGAACGGGCTCACCGTCTGTCGTATTTCCTCTGGAATTCCGTCCCGGATGCCAGTCTCCTGGATGCGGCCAGGTCCGGCGCCCTGGGAAAGGACCCATCGGCCCAGGTGGAGCGGATGCTTAAGGACGACAAGGCTGGCCGCTTCATCGACGACTTTTCCCGCCAGTGGTTGCAACTCGACAGGGTGGACGACTTCGGGCCGGACGTCCGTGTATTCAAGAATGTGCGCCGCATGACGGTCGATTCCATGAGACGCGAAGGCGGTGAGTTTTTTCGCCATCTGCTCGAAAATGGTCTGAGCATGGACCACTTCATCGACTCGGATTTCGTCATGGCCAATGACCGCCTGGCCCGCTTCTACGGCTTGCCCGCAGTCAAAGGTGATGCTTTCGTGCCGGTGAAGCTTCCCAACAAAAGCGAACGGGGCGGGCTCGTGGCCCAGGCCGGCTTCCTCAAGCTCACCTCCACCGACTTCGCTACTTCACCGATCCACAGAGGCTCGTGGATTATCAAGAATCTCTACAACGAACGCATCGAACCGCCCGCCGACGTGTTGATCAACGAGCCGGACATCCGTGGTACCACCACCATCCGCGAAGCCATTCTCAAGCATCAACAGCTTGAAAGCTGCTCCCGCTGTCATTCGAAGATCGATCCTCTGGGGTTCGCCCTTGAATACTACGACCCGGTTGGTCGCAAGCGGAGCGAGTATCGCCACGTCGAAGAACTCCCTGTCGAGCGAGAGGGAACCACCTTCACAAAGAAACTCAAATTCACCAGGGTCCCGATCGATGCCGCCATGAAACTTCCCAACGGCCGTGAGGTGCGCGACCTGCCCACGCTCAAGGCCGCTCTGATGGCCGACAAGGAACGCATACTCAAGGGCATAATCGGGAAACTCATCAGCTACGCCCATGGCCGCGAAGTCACCCGGGGCGACCGTCCGCACATCAGCGAGGTCTTTGAGTCGATTGTTCAAGAGGACTTTTCTCTTCGCGCCGCCATCCACGCCATCGTGGCTCATCCTGCATTCGGACGAAATTAGAGATCTACGGATACATCAATGACCCGCTTCAAATACACGCTCGGCATCGCAGCTCTCTGGCTCTGCTCTCTTGCGCAAGCCGCCCCGCCCGAAGCACGCCTTCCCGAGAAACATCGGATGTTCCTCAAGGCACACTGCCTTGAATGCCACAGCTCCAAGACGCAAGAGGGAAAGGTCAATCTGGAAGGATTGTCGTTCAAAATCGCAACGATCAAGCAGGCGGAACTTTGGCAAAAGATTCTCAACGCCCTCAACTCTGGTGAGATGCCCCCCGAAGATGAACCTCAACCCGCCAATGTCGTGAAAGCAGATTTCGTCGACGACCTCGCTCAAACGATGGTCACCGCACGCAAGGTCCTGTCGGATTCCGGCGGCAAGATCACCATGCGTCGGCTCAACCGGCGGGAGTATCGAAACACGATTCAGCATCTGCTCGGAGTGAATATCAACGTCGAGTCTCTGCCTGCCGACGGTGGCGGCGGGACGTTTGATACCACCGGAGCGTCGCTGTTCCTGTCCAGCGACCAGTTCGAGCAGTATCTCAAACTGGGACGCAGCGCCATCGACGAAATGTTCGAGCGGCAGGCGGCGCTGAAACAGAAACCGCGGGTCTTCCGGGTCGAACCGGAGACGACGGTCAACGTCGCGAGTCGTAAGAGCATGCGGCGAATGTCGGAAGCTAACGACCGATTCATGCGCTGGAAAGCGGGTGTCGACAAAGCCGCGGCCGCTTCAGAGAACAAGAAGAGTGTCGCCAAGATTCTCAAGGAGAACCCGAAGTTTGATCTGTCCGCCTGGCCGTCGGCATCCGCTTTTATGTTTTACCGCCATGCCCACAAATTGATCGGGGCACCCGATCCAAAGAAGTTTGGGTTTCGGGATGACAACGACGCGACCTTTTCCTTCCAGGGCGGCTATTCCCGAAAATACGCTTACCTGAAGCACTACGCCGAGCTTCCGCACAGCGATCGAGGCACTTATCTGAAGCTCACCTGGGGAATCCAGCGCATCGACGTCACACCAAAACCGAAGAATCTTCCGCCCGGAACATACAGGATGCGTGTGCGAGCCGGAGTCGTGGAAGGATCCCCGTCGTACCGTCATTTCATCGAGATCGGTCACCCACAGCGGCTGAACCGAGTGCCAGGCGGCTTTGCAGGTTTTCCTATCAGCAGTCACCAGGTCAACGGGACCATTGAACAACCAAGGGTCATTGAAACGCGAGTGGAGGTCGGCCTTCACTCGCAACGGGAATTTGGCATCCAGGAGCGGCAACCGACGAACGGGAAAAGCCTGCGAGACGCTTTCAATCGAGGCAAACGTGACAACGGATACGGCATTCCTCCCGCAATCTGGATCGATTGGATTGAGTTGGAAGGGCCGCTTCCGGAAACCGGAGTGCCTTCTCCTCTGCAAACGATTCTCAGCAGGTATCCTGGCAACACCTCCGTTTCCGATGCGGAACGTGCTCGAGCAGTTCTCACGGAGTTTGCGCACGCTGCCCTTCGCCGAGTGAAACCCGACACAGCGTTCATCGACAAGCTCCTTGCGATCTTTGAGGCACGTCGCAAAGCCGGCGAGACCTTCGAGGTGGCGATTGGTACGCCACTCAGCATCATTCTTGCCTCGCCTGGGTTCCTCTATCTCAACGAACCCGGTGACGAAGCCGAGCGACGCCAGCTCAATGACCGCGAACTCGCCGTGCGTCTGGCCTACTTCCTCTGGAGTGCTCCGCCGGATCAGCAACTGCTGGATCTGGCAGAACGAAACCAGTTGCAGCAACCGGATGTTCTCCGCGAGCAGGTGGTTCGGCTGATCGCTGATTCACGGTCGGATGAGTTCGTCTCCGGATTTGTTCACCAATGGCTGAACATGGAGCGTCTCGACTTCTTTCAGTTTGACGTTACCCTGCATCGCGAGTTCGATGAAAACACCCGCGCCGCTGCTCGGCAAGAAGTTTATCGATCGTTCGCTCACCTAATGCGTGATCACGAAGCAGGTCGGCTTGGCAAGCTCCTCAAGAGCGACTACGTCTTCATCAACGGATTACTCGCCAACTACTACGGCATTGACGGCGTCACAGGCGACCAGTTCCGCAAAGTCACTTTGCCCACCGGCTCGCCTCGCGGCGGTTTGCTTGGGATGGCCGCCATCCACGCGATGGGCAGTGATGGAGTTAAGAGCAGCCCGGTGGAACGCGGAGCTTGGGTTCTGCGCCATCTCTTGAACGATCCGCCGCCACCAGCGCCGCCCAACGTTCCACAAATCTCACGTCTGGAAGGTCAGATCCTCACCACGCGAGAGCGACTCCTGGCACACCAGGAAGAAGCCCAGTGCGCGAGCTGTCACCGCAAGATCGACCAGATCGGCTTCGGCCTGGAAAACTTCAACGCCGCCGGAAAGTGGCGCACCACAGACAGCTACAGATTGACGAACAAGAGAGGAAGAAGAATAGGGAAAGGAAAGACCTGGAAGATCGACGCCTCGGGCGCATTCCACAAAGGCCCAGCGTTCAGCGACTACCACGAGCTGCGCACCCTGATCGCGGCACGGGAAGACGACTTCGCACGGGGATTCACTGAAGCGCTGATCGAGTATGCGTTGGGTCGCTCCTTTGGGTTTACCGACGAGGACCTGGCCGTGAAAATGCTCGCTTCCACCAAGAAACAACACTACACCGTCAGTGAGTTCGTTCAGGCCCTGGTCAGTTCCAAGGAGTTCAGGAGAAAGTAGAAACCTCGGATCGCCCCATTGCAGAAAGCACACGCCCGCTGGACCTTTGTGTCCCGTTATCACACGACCGCCCGAAACGACGCCCAAACCGAGTCCGGTGCTGACGTCAATTACCGCAAAATCTGCCAACCTCTGAATGTCTCCGTCGTGACGTTCTGCAGCTCAAAGTGCGTGTGCCTCCTGCAATATCACGCATTCGCATCAAACTATCACGATGCACTTCGCCATCGATACCCGCCGAAACTCAACGGCACTCACTCGCATCGAGCACGAGTCTCAAAACCTGCGCCATTTGTGTTGCTAGTCGCAGGCGTTTTGCCGGAGGTCCAGTCGCGTTGTCTTTGCATTCGAATTCCTCGACGAAATTTCCCTGCATCAACGCCGCGACGGCTATGGAATCGGTTGAAGCACTCGAATCACTGAACGATTGCTCATGTGACGAAGCAAATTCGGGTTGCCTGCAGATGGGACAGACACGTTCGGAGGCACTCAATTTAGTGTTGTTTTGGGGCGGGATACATGGCCGGACATTCCGGTAAGACAATCCACCTTTTGTAAACGGCATTTACAAAAGATCGTTTAGAGATTGGCAATAGGCGGATCAAAACCGCGATGGCGAGAACGGTGCGGCGTCGATGTGTGTTTTGTCCCCGGTTATGATTTCGGCTATCAATCTGCCGGTCGACGGCGCGAGACTCAAGCCCAGCATATTATGGCCGGTCGCGAGGAAGGCGTTTGTGAGCCGCGGCGTGGCACCGATGATTGGCAGGCTGTCCCATGTCATCGGCCGCCAGCCGAACCAAGTTTCCTGGGCTTCGCCATCCACCGAAGCCATGAGGTACGGACGAGCGGAATCCCTGAGCAATTGAATTCGGTGCGACGGAATCGATTTGTCGTAACCCGTGAACTCCATCATCGAGCCGAGTCGGAATCCGTCTTCAAATGGAGAGACACCGACTTTGTGCTCCGGGAACAAGATCGGATGGCGGGGACAAGACTCTGGGCGAAACATGGTAATGGAATAGCCTTTGCCCGGTTGAATGGGGACGCGGCATTGAAGTTCCGATGACCAGCGCGCGGTCCACGCGCCCATCGCGAAGACGAACCGATCGGCTTCCAGTTCTCCTTCTGACGTCTTGAGTGCGGTGACTCGGCCTGCGGATTTCCGGACAGCCTGCAGCTCACAGTTTTCGAAGAATCGGACTCCGACATCTCGCAGGTGAGCTGCCCATTCCGTGTTGAGCAAGTCCGGTCGGACGGAGGAGTCTCCCGGATAGTGGAAAGCTCCCGCAAGACCGGGCTTCAAACCCGGATCGAACTCCGGAAGTTCCGCACCTGCGATTTGTCGAGCCGTGACGCCGAAGTGATCGGTCAGCATTCGGTCCGTTTCGGCAAATCGCTCCATGCCGCGTTCTGTCTGCAAAACGTAAAGCAGTCCGTCTTCCTTCCACTCGCAGTCCAACGAGTGCTCCGGAATCAACTGACGGTACTCATGCATTGATGCATCGAGTATTGACTGCAAATGCTTTCCTGCAGTCAGCACCTGACGGTGATTGCATCGTCTGGCGAACTGCCACATCCAGGTCCACAGCGCGGGGTTGAGGCTCGGTTTCAAACGAAAAGGAGCACGGGGATTAAACAACGACTTGATTGCCATGCCGATCGCACCGGGTTCGGTCAGCGGGAGCACGTGGCTCGGACAAATGTATCCACAGTTGGAGTGCGAGCAGGCTCCGGCAATGGTTCCTTTGTCAATCACGGTGACACTCAATCCGGCTTTCGTCAGATAGTGAGCGCAGGCGATTCCAACAACCCCGCCGCCGACAACGATGGCAGTTTCATTTCGTCCGCGGGAATTCACGTCGACCTCCCGATTCCATTCTGAAACGGATCGTCGGGCTGTTGAATCAGCGTTCCTTCGCTGCAGATGTAGGCGGTTCCCGTAATCGCAGGAATGATCTGACCGTCACCTGTGATCCTGTAACTCGCATCAAAGCGGCTCCCAATGATGCTTTCCTGAATCCAGGATTCGCCGGGTTGCAGCTTTCCGTCCGCTGCAAGGCAGGCGAGTTTGGCGCTGGTGCCCGTTCCGCAGGGCGAGCGATCGTAGGCTCCTCCGGGGCAATACACAAAGTTTCGGCTGTGGGCATCCGGGGCCTCGGGGGGGCCGAAGAACTCGATGTGGTCGATCTCAGCTCCGTCGGCACCGGTAATTCCCTCTCGCTTCAACGCATCCCGAGTGCGCTGCGCCGCGTCAGACAAGACCGCGAAATGGTCCAGCGTCAACGGCTCGGGCGATCCATCGACGAGAAAGAACCAGTTCCCTCCCCAGGCGACGTCGCCGGTGATGGTTCCGAGACCGTCAACCTCCACGTCCACTCCAGAATGCAGCCGATAGCTGGGGACATTCAAAATCGCGACTTGATTGGGACTGAGCAGATTGACTTCCACAATCCCCACCGGAGTCTCCAGCCGCTGGACACCCAGGCCGACTCTGCCAAGGTGGTGGAGCGTCACGGCGACTCCGATCGCCCCGTGACCACACATTCCCAGGTATCCGGTGTTGTTGAAAAAGATGACGCCGGCCGCGCACGACGAATCGGCTGGCTCGCACAAGAGCGCTCCAACCAAAGCTTCCCAGCCGCGCGGCTCGTTGATGACGCATTGGCGAAAGTGGTCCGCCGTTTCCCGAAAACGTCTTAGTCGCTCGCTCAACGAACCGGACTCCAGCTCGGGGCCGCCATCGACGATGACCCGAGTGGGTTCGCCCTCGGTGTGGGAGTCGATAAAGCGGATTCCCGTCAACTGACCACTCATGACTCTTTCCCCGTCCGAGCTTTCCACCATGTGCGAAAGGCCTTCCACTGTACTTCAAGAAACCCGCGATGGGAGTCGCTGAGTGCATCCGGTTTGTTGAAGTGGTGCTCGTGTTCCGGATTGCCTTCCAGGACCATGAGATGCTTGTAGTAATTGATAACGCCCCCGCGGAATCCATAGAAGTGATCGAAGCCACGTATTGGGGGGGCGTATTGTCCGCCAACTGCGCCCCAATGCCATCTGCCGATCAAATGAGAGCTCAAGACAAATATATAAAGTGATTGGAATCGGCCAGATTCCCAAACAGCACGGGGGAAACCAACCGGTGGAACCCCGAAACTCTGAGTTGCTGCAACTCAGAAAATTGAAGACACTGGAGGTTCGTCTGAGTTGTGTGACTCCACTGGGTTCGGCCAACACTTTGCTGATTTGACCTGCCGAATCGAAGGGTTGGAAACACAGTGTGTCGCTTGCTGGAAAATGAAGACGCCAGGTCGGATATCCTACCGTGCGAATAATTGACGGATCGTCAAACTGCGAGGGGGAAGATACCGCAGGGACGACGTGTTTCCAGCAGAGAGGCATAACCAACAGGTGTTGTTCAATGCGTCACGGAATTCTGTCGATCACGGTGCTGCTTGGCATGGGCTCGGCCTGGGCTGTCGAACCTGCTGTCAAACCTGCTGTCAAACGTCAGCGGCTCGATTTCTTTGAATCGAAGATTCGGCCCGTCCTCGTCAAACATTGCTATGAATGCCATGCGGCCGATTCAAAGACGATCCGTGGACGCCTGCGCGTCGACTCCCGGAAAGGTCTGTTGAAGGGGGGCGAGACGGGGCCCGCAGTCGTTCCGGGTGATCTGAAAAAAAGCCTGCTGATCTCCGCACTGAAGCACGATGGCTTCGAGATGCCTCCCAAGGGGAAATTGAGGCCGGAGGTCATTGCGGATTTTGAAAAATGGATCAAAGACGGAGCGATCGATCCTCGCATCGCGACCAAAGACGTTGCCAGGCCGACGGCGATCGACATCGAGGCCGGTCGGAAGCACTGGGCTTTTCAGCCACTGCGGGAACCGGTGGTTCCCACGGTGAAGGACACTTCGTGGCCGAGAAACCACATTGATCGCTTCGTCCTGGCCCGGCTGGATTCAGCAAGGCTGCGGCCATGCTCCGATGCGGACAAGATCGTCCTGTTGCGTCGCCTTCACTTCGACCTCATCGGCCTGCCCCCACTGCCGGAACAGATCGACCGGTTCATCAACGACACGTCGTCCCAGGCGTACGAGAATCTCGTTGACCGGTTGTTGGCGTCACCTCGCTTCGGTGAACGGTGGGGGCGGCACTGGCTGGATGTGTCGCGTTTCGCCGAGTCGATGTCGTTGCGTGGGAAAATACTCAAGCACGCTTGGCGTTATCGCGACTACGTGATTGAAGCGTTCAATGCCGACCTGCCGTTCGACCAGTTTGTGACGCAACAACTCGCTGGCGATTTGCTCGAGGCATCGTCCATTGACGCACGACGACGGAACCTGGTCGCCACGACGTTTCTGATGATGGGTGATGCGCTCCTGGAAAACCAAAACAAGAAACAACTCGACATGGATGTTGTCGATGAACAACTCGACGTCATCGGAAAAGGCCTGCTGGCACAAACAATCACCTGCGCACGTTGTCACGACCACAAGTTCGACCCGATCCCCACCAGGGATTACTACGCGATGGCAGGGATCCTCAAGAATGTCCAGGTCCTGAAGCACTCGAATGTGTCCACGACCATGGAAATCCCCTTGCCGGTCGCGGAAGCAGAAAAGCGAAAATCAGAACTCCGCAGTGTGGCGATCGCCAAATTGGAGAACGAACTGAAGACGTTGAAAACTCAAGACGGTCTGCCTCCTCTCCAGGCGAAGGGCTTGCCGGGGATTGTGGTGGACAATCCGGACGCCAGGGTGACCGGACGGTGGTCCAAATCGAGCGGTGTGACCAATCACGTCGGTTCTGGATACCTCTATTCCGGCGTTCCGGGCAACAAGGTCATTTACCCGGTGAATCTTCCGGATGGAGGTCGATACGAGGTGCGTATGACGGTTGCGCAGCATGCCAATCGTGCTCCGAAAGCACTCGTGACCGTTCGCCACAAAAAGGGAAGAAAGTCATTCCGTATCGACCAGAGAAAGGCCCCGGGGGCGTTCAACAAGGACAGGTCAGACGGCTATTTTCAGTCCCTGGGTTTCTTTGAATTTCCACCGGGCCAGTGGGATGCGGTTGAGATTGCGGTGAAGGATGGCGGTGGCGTGGTCGTCGCGGATGCGGTCCAGTTTCTGCCTGCTGGGGACGGCACCAAACCGACAACCCCACAGAAATCTCGCCCGGGGAAAAACCTGTCTCCGGCGGGACGGCAGGCCCTGAAGACGAGAATCGCAGAACTGACGACGCAGCTGTCCGCGCTCCAGAAACGCAAACCCGTCCGGGAGATGGTCAACTCGGCAACTGAAACAAAGAAGTCGAAGGATGCGAGGCTTCATATTCGCGGCAGCATCGAGAACCTGGGGCCCATCGTTCCACGTGGTGTACTGCAGGTCGTGAATTACGGGCCAACGCCAGAGATGCCCGATGACAGCAGTGGTCGTCGGGAATTGGCGCAGTGGATCGTTGATCCCGCCAATCCGCTGACTTCACGAGTGATGGTGAACCGCGTGTGGCACTGGCTGATCGGCGCAGGGTTGGTTCGTACCGTTGACAACTTTGGCACAACGGGTGAATCGCCGTCGCACCCCAAACTGCTCGATCACCTGGCCGTTCAATTCATTCATCAAGGTTGGTCGGTGAAGAAACTGATCCGGACGATTGTGCTTTCCAGGACGTACCGTCTTTCGTCCTCACCGGGCGAACAACAGGGTGATCCGGAGAACCGGTTGTTGGCTCACATGAATCGTCGTCGCCTGGATGCTGAGTCACTGCGCGACACGATGCTGTCGGTGGGAGGGGCGCTGAACCTTGAAATGGGAGGAGCCACGTTCCCACCTGGTCTGAAATCCGACGTCGGTTTTCAGTTCACGTCGCCACGCCGCAGCGTTTACGTGCCGGTGTTTCGCAGCAGTTTGCCCGAACTGTTTGAGGTGTTTGATTTTGCCAATCCGAGTTTGGTGACTGGCCGACGCGACGTGAGCACCGTCGCCCCGCAAGCACTGTACATGATGAATCATGAGTTCGTACGGTCGCAGTCGCGGCTCACCGCAGAACGTCTTTTGCGCGATGTGCAACGGTCAACAAGCGATCGTATCGACCACGCATACCTGCTGACCCTGGGTCGCCACGCGACAGAGGCGGAAGTGACGCTCAGTCAGCAGTTTGTGAAATCTGTCAGTGACAGGCCTGGCACGCCCCGGATTGATGCGTGGGCACAGATGGTACAGTCAATGTTTTCCAGCATTCAATTTCGTTATGTCCGATAAACGAGGCTTTCTGTCGTGACGCACTGCAACCATGGCATGACGCGACGAGCGGCACTTCAGCAGGCCGCCTGTGGTTTTGGCAGTTTGGCGTTGGCCGGATTGTGCGCTGACCCGGTGCAAGCGGCCAATGCGGTCGAGCTCCAGGAGCCCCATCTCCGTCCACGGGCGAAGCGGATCATTTTCCTGTTTATGCAGGGAGGCCCAAGTCACGTCGACACGTACGATTTCAAACCAGCCCTGTACAAGAATGACGGCAGAAAAATGCCGTTCGACGATGCCCGTACGATTGCGAACACGGGCAAACGGGCGACCTCTGAACGTGTGATGAAGCCGATGTGGAAGTACCGGCAATACGGAGAATCGGGGCGTCGGGTGTCTGAGTTGTTTCAGGAGACCGCGAAATATGTCGACGACCTCACCTTTATTCATTCGATGCACACCGAGGGAGTCGCGCACGGGCCGGCAACGTTGTTTCTGCACTGTGGTTCAACCAGTTTTGTCCGGCCGTCATTTGGGTCCTGGGTGACCTATGGGCTGGGATCCGAAAACGAGAACTTGCCGGGGTTCATCTCCCTGGCTCCCCTGTCCTCGTCTGGCGGCGCTCGCAATTTCGGCAACGCCTTTCTTCCCGCGGCATACCAGGGGACGGGAATTGGTAAGAACGGGAAGCTCGACAAGAACGCGACGATCCGGAATCTTGGCAACGCTGATTTGTCGAACGACGAGCAACTGCGGCAACTCAGGTTTCTGCAACGGCTCAATGCGGAACAGGTGAAGGGCAGAAAAATAGACACGGAGTTGGAGGCGGTCATCAGTTCCTACGAGTTGGCCTGGCGGATGCAGAACAATGCGCCGGGTGTGCTGGACCTAAGCGCAGAGACCCAGGGAACGAAGGCGATGTATGGCATCGGTGAAAAGGAGACGGACAATTTCGGTCGCCAGTGCCTGATGGCTCGCCGACTGTGCGAAAACGGAGTTCGCTTTGTTCAGGTCACCTCTGGTCCCACCGGAGGGGTGTCCAATTGGGATCAGCATTCGAAATTGCCTCAACACGCACCGCAGGCCAAGGCGGTTGACAAGCCGATCGCAGGTCTGCTGCAGGACCTGAAACAGCGAGGACTTTTGGAGGATACCATCGTCTGGTTCAGCGGTGAATTCGGTCGCACTCCTTATGCTCAAAAGAATGGCACCGGTCGCGATCACAATGCCGATGGATTTACGACCTGGCTGGCTGGTGATTGTCTAAAGTCCGGTTTTGCCTACGGTGCCACGGACGAGTTTGGGCACAAGGCGGTCAAGGACAGGGTCCACATGCACGATCTGCACGCCACGTTGCTGCATCTGCTGGGACTTGATCACGAGCGGCTGACTTACCAGTACGCGGGTCGAGAGTTTCGCCTGACGGACGTACACGGGGCGGTGGTCCAGGGCATCATGGCGTAACTGAGAATCGCAAGATCGTTTTGGTGATGGCCGACGACATGAGCTATGAGGCCTTGTCGGTCAACGGCGGTGAAATCTGCAAGTTACCGAATCAGGACAAGCGGGCCGCGACCGGTGTTCGTTTTCCTAACGGTTTGGCGAATCCGATCTGTACGCCATCACGGATGGACCACACGTTTGCCGACACGGAACACGTGACATGATTTTACGGGACCTGGGAATCTCGGTAGGCGACGGGGCGCGTCTGCCGCCAGAGTACACGGAGCAGGATTTCTATCGAGATGTCTACCACGTGAGAGAGGGATTTCTCGTCTACCTGCTGAGGTCGTTCGAGGGCGGCCACTTTCTTCCCGAGGCTACCAAGGTGGATGTCTGTTTCGGCCCTGGACTCAACAGCAGCGAGTACTTTTGTGCGTTTAGCGTGGCCCAGGTCTACCGA
>CAZYAZ010000100.1:0-12670 GCA_964646205.1 uncultured Planctomycetaceae bacterium
TCGTGATCACCTCCCACTCGATCGCCGTGATGTAGATCGGCATCGGAAACGTGTGACCGTCTGGCAGTGTCACGTCACCAAAATGCAACAAGTCCAGGGCTGTCGCCAGGACGAGGCAGGCTCCGGCAAACACGCCCACGATCACGGACTTCTTGGCATGGATCTTCTCTTCCAATGCCAATGACGTGATCATCGCAACCAGCAGGACGGCAAACAGCGCCGTCACACCACCGGAGACCTCATGCCCCCCCGCCTGGTGGACCGCCTCGGCATTCGCCAGCAGCACTCCGCACATGAAATCCGCTCCCTCGCCAGGTCAACTCGTCGCAATCCATCACAGCAACAGCATCGGCACGTCAACCAGTTCGACAGACAGCGAGTAGGCCATGCCGTGCATTGCCAACTGGTCATCGTCCTTGGTGTTGGCCACAAGCAGGTCGGTCTGGTTGTCATCTATCAATCGCCGGTATTCCCGGACGTGGTGTCCCATCCCCACGTGGCTCTTCAAGTCCACGTTCAGATCCGTTTCTCCCAGTCTCTCGAAACAGGTCGCGATGAAATCCTCGGCATCCTTGAACAACTGTGACTTGAGCAACGTCGCTCCCAGTTCGCTGGAGATCTCCGGAATCCGCTCAATGGCACCCACAATCCGTCCAAACACCATGTCGTCTTCGACGTGGCACAACCACATGCTGCCCTCGTCACTGCACATCCTCACGCCGTAGTTGATCAACCGCTGATCGCCGCTGATTTGATCGGCCACCACCATCACTCGACTGCACGCCTCTGTCGGCAGTTCCATTGGCGTCCGCGCCGTACCGGGAAGCACCAGCACCGGAATCGAGGTCCTCTGGGTGAGTTCATCGAGATACACGCCCAGCGAATGGAGAGGCGAGAACCCCTCCTCACCGAGGTGACGACGGGTGACAAGCAGGTCCACCTGCTGAGCCTCCACCCGCTCAATCAACCCGGCCACATTCCGGTAGTCGCCGCTGCCAATCGAGTGCCAGTCAGACACGTCGCTGATCCTCGGCAGAAACCGGGCGACCGCCTCCCGGACAGGGTCGCTGGCTTCCGAACCGGTGACAATCGCCACCGACCCGATTGGGATTTCGGAGTAAACAAAATCCTCGCGCTCCGAACGTCGAAACAACGATTCGAATTCGTCGATCTGGTCAAGTCGGTCCATCTGAACATCTCGCTGGTGAGATCCTGGGCCCGTCCCCTCCGAGCCAATTGGCGAGCACTATACCAAAAGCAACCGGTAAGGTTCACTTGGAGACCCGGCCGCGTATAAGCTGTGCCGTTTGAACGACATTGTCCACCGAGCAGGATCCCGACAGATGAGACACCTCGTACTCGTTCTCCTGTTTTTTATCCCGACCGCACCCCTGGTGGGAGCTGACACCAAGTCGGGTGATCGGGCGATCAATGCGTACTTCCGTTCGGAAACAGAACGCCTCGCCGATCGATGCCTGGAAGACATCCGCACTCTCGACGACTGGAAGGCACGGCGAACCGAGTACAGGGAACAACTCTTCGAGATGCTGGGACTCTCGCCACGTCCCCCAAAAACTCCACTCAAACCGGTCGTGACCGGCCGCGTGGAACACCCCGATTTTGTGGTCGAGAAGCTCCAGTTTCAGTCCCGGCCCGGCCTTTATGTCACCGGCAACCTTTATCTGCCCAAGACGCGCAAGGGACGGTTGCCCACGATTCTCTACGTCTGTGGGCACGGCAACGTCAAACAGGACGGTGTCAGTTATGGCAGCAAGACGCACTACCAGCACCACGGCGGTTGGTTTGCGAGAAACGGATACGCCTGCCTGACCATCGACACGCTGCAATTGGGAGAGATCGAGGGAATCCATCATGGCACCTACCGCTACGGCAATTGGTGGTGGAATGCCCGGGGTTACTCGCCCGCGGGTGTCGAGGCGTGGAACTGCATCCGGGCCCTGGATTACCTGCAGTCTCGACCCGAAATCGATGGCGACAGGATCGGAGTCACGGGCCGTTCCGGGGGGGGCGCTTACAGTTGGTGGATCGCGGCCCTGGACGAACGGATCCGCGTTGCCGTCCCGGTCGCCGGAATCACCGACTTGACCAACCACGTCGTCGACGGCTGTGTCGAGGGCCACTGTGACTGCATGTTCCAGGTCAACACCTACGGATGGGACTACGCCCAGGTTGCCGCGCTGGTCGCACCACGGCCCCTGCTGATCTCCAACTCCGACAAGGACCGCATTTTCCCGCTCGATGGAGTCGTTCGCATTCACAAGCAGGTCCGCCGCATCTATCAACTCCACGGACAGGACAAGCAACTTGGACTGCAAATCACCGAAGGCCCGCATCGCGACACCCAGGAATTGCGGGTGCATGCCTTCCACTGGTTCAACCGCTTCCTGAAAAAACAGGATCCCCTGATCGAGACCACCGCGGTCAAGTTGTTCACTCCACAGCAGTTGAAAGTTTTTGGCGAAACACTGCCCAGGGACGAACTGAACACCCGGATCAGTGAAACCTTCACCGCAAAGGCCCAGGCTCCCGCGGTACCCGACACAGCCAACGACTGGTCACGCCAGAAGACCTCATGGCGAGATGCACTGACAAGCAAGTCCTTTCGCGGCTGGCCCACTGCTCCGGTGGGATTCAACCTCGAACAGGGACCGACGCACACCACCGACAACGTGACGGCCCGCACGTTCTGGTTCATCTCCCAGGCGGGAATCCGATTGCCCCTGGTCATTCTGCACCGCAAGGGACTCGCTCCCAAATCGCTCGACCTCGTCGTTCTCAATAGCGTCGATGACGCTGGCTGGAACGACATGCTGGCGTCACTGGCCGGAGGCGGAATCCATTTGCCGGACCTGGCTGGCATCAACAAGGTCGAACCGGACAAGGCTGCGTTCGTTCAAACACAAAAAATGTTCAAGGCATTCAAATGGGGAATGGCCTACGTCGCTCCGCGAGGGATCGGGCCCACGGCCTGGGGCCAGGCAGAACGGCGGCAGACGCAGGTCCGCCGCCGATTCATGCTGCTCGGCCAGACGCTCGATGGAATGAGGACCTGGGACGTGGTCCGTGCGGCCGGTGCCCTGAGACTGGTCGGCGGCTTCGATCGAGTGCCGCTCTGGATGCAGGGAGAAAACACGATGGCTGGCATCACCGTGTACGCATCGCTGTTCGTTCCCAACGTTCATCGCATCGACCTGCACCATCTGTCACGAACACATCGTGACGGCCCGATTTTCCTCAACGTGCTTCGGATTCTCGATATCCCGCAAGCGGTCGCCATGGCAGCCGACCGCGCCCAGGTTCGCATCTACGAAACCCGGGACGGGGAATGGCAATACCCGCAACAGGTTGCCAGGGCGTTGAAGTGGAACAAGAAACAACTCGCCATCCGGGTCCTGAAAACCGGGGCCGACGACTGACCGACACGAGCCTTCCGCTGCGCTCGCGCGGCTCTCTAAGATGGATCTCCTCAGGAAACCGCTTTGGCTAAAACCCACAGGCCCTCCACCAGGATCTCGCACCGTGAATCGCCCGCCACATGCCGCCGCATCCTTAGCCGATCCAACCATCCAGATGAGCGAGGGGTGGCATTGCCTGCACATTTACTACCAGGTCGACGCTGCAGCACTCGCCACCCTCGATCAGGACACCCGGACACGAGCTCGCGAGGAACTGATCGCCGCACTCGACCCCGATGCCCCGGGAGCACCCCAGCGGCTCCAGGTCTCGGTCATCTCCGGACACCGTGCCGACCTGGGCCTGATGATTCTCGACCCCGACCCACTCGTGATCGACCGCGTCAAACAGGCGGTCCGCTCGACCTCCTTCGGCCCGGTTCTCAAACCGGCCTGGTCATTCGTTTCAATCACCGAGGTCTCCGAGTATGTCCCCACGGCCGAACAATACGCTGAACGGCTCAAGGGAGAAGGCCTGTCCGAGGACGACCCGACGTTCGAGGCCAAGCTGAACGCCTACAGCGGTCGGTTGCCCGCGATGAACCAGCAACGGCTCTACCCCGACTTTCCGGAATTGCCGATCCAGTGCTTCTATCCGATGAACAAGATCCGGCACCCGCAGGCCAACTGGTACACCGAGCCATTTGCCAGTCGGTCAAAACTGATGGCCGAGCACGCCACCAGTGGTATCCAGTTCGCCGGCCGCGTCAGCCAGTTGATCACCGCCTCGACCGGGTTCGATGACTGGGAATGGGGCGTGACGCTCTGGGGTCGGGCTCCCGAGCACATCAAGGAAATCGTCTACACGATGCGGTTCGACGAAGCCTCGGCACGCTATGCCGAATTCGGCCCGTTCTACATCGGCTACATCAAGCCGGCCGCCGAGGCGATTGAGCACCTCAGGCTGTAGACCAACAGTCCCGGGACCTGCACCTAGAATCGGTACGCCTTGTTGGCTCGATCAAAATCTCCCCCGGCAACCTCGCGTTGGAACTTGATGTTCCGGTAGGTGTAGAACTCGACCAGAGTGGACTCATCCGTCGCGTCGCCTTCGGCTCCCTCGGCTGGCCAACTGAAATTGCGGACAACCACCGGCACACCCAGTTCCCGGTCGAACAGCATCTCGGACTTGCGATAACGGTCCGAGGCCGACCGATCGGCGTACTCGACGATGAACGCGTAGCACGGACGGCCGTCGAATTCGTGGTTCTCGATCAACTGGCACCGCACGCCCTGAAGCTTGGCCATCTCACCGCGGCGAATCGCCAGGGACTCGCGAACCAGTTCCAATAGCCCCGCCTTGGTGATCGGGTAACGGGATTCCTTCATCGCCATGGAACCACTCGGGTCCAGCTTCAAAGCGGGCAATCTCTTCTTCCAACCGCCCAACTTGACCAGCATCCGTCCCTTGTGTTCACCGTCCACATACAGCACCTGGCGGCCCTTGTGACCCGTTGTCCACTTCATGTAGACCGAGAACGGTTCGTGGCGGATCTTGACCTCCATGACCTGCTCGTCGGTCAGTTCGTCCCCAACCACCTCCTGCTTGCTGAACGTGGTTGTGTAACCGGGCAACGCCGAGAGCACCGCCTCGGCCTTCTCCAGCATCAAGACCTGCATCAGCAACGCCATCCGCGACGAACCACCGCCGACGGTCTCTGTGGATCCGTCACCCGGGGCTCCTTGAGAACCATCGACGCCCAGCGCCACATCCTCTCCCAGGTCAACATCGCCGCCGGGAAAGGCACTCTCACCGAGATCCAACACCACCGACGGCACCGACTCGCTGACGTCAACAAGGTCCGCATCCGCGATAGACGGACCGAAGTTGGCCGTGACAAACAGGAAAGAAATCACGGCGATCGATGCCGCCAACACGTTGGGAAACTGCGACACCGTGACACGGTAGGCAAACCGCACCGGCCGGAATAGCTGGCCCAAGGCCCAGGTCACTGGATGGAACACCAATCCGACCAGCTTCCAGGCCATCTTCCAACTGGCTTTCGCGATCGAATTGACCAGCCTTGCCAGTATCCGGAATGGAGAAACAACGACCGCCTTGAACAGCGAGACCAACTTGGACATTTGAACACCTGTGGTGTGAATCTTCGGGAGTCGCATTCCTGAAGTTCGGCACCACCGACGGGTCAATCTCAGCCCGTCGTGTTCGTCAGTAACAACCGCGCCATGGCAATCAATGCAGGTTTTCGGTCTGAACCGTCGGCGTCGTAAGGACAACGCGACCCGGCGAACCGGTCAAGTCCCCACCTCTTATCCAGTTTCACCCCTGGAGCGACGGCTTACCGCGGCAAGCCGCGGGGCGTGGGTGGGGGCGGAGGCGACGCCTTCCTAACCGGATCATTTTTCGGGATCAGTTCGATCAACACCTCCGTCTCAACCGGAGGAATCCGTTCGATGAAGGCCTCGTACAGGAGGTTCGACCCCTTGTCACTGCTGGCCTGGGCGATATCGAGTGTCGCCGATGGAAAATTCGCGACACAGACCAGGTTTCCGTTCTCGGCAAGGTAGAGCTTCTTCTTCGTCTTCATGTCGACAAAAAACCCGCTGCCGGCAAACACCCAGTGGGCCTGCATCTGAGTCGGCTGGCTCTCCTGGAACAACCGCTGCACGGCCTTGCCGAACACGGCATCCCGGCTCAGCTTCAAGAAACCATCTCTCTGGACTGCCGTCATCGGTCCAAACCAGACCAGTTCCTTGTTCTTCTCATCGAAGACCAGTTCCGGCTTTTTGGGCAAAACCACCCCGGTGGGCAACTTGGCCAGTGGGGCGCTGAAGTACCGTTGCGTGGCCCGGCGAATCCACCGCTGGGCCGGAACCCGATGAGGCTTCCCGGACTTGTCCTTCCATTGCAGAAAAATATCGATCCGTTGTCCGGTGGGAGGCTTGAAGTCCGGGACCAGTTTGCCCGGAGCCACCTCCTTGTAGTGACGCACCGGAGTTCCCTGCCTGGCGCCCAGTGCCAACAGGCCCGCATGGACGACTGCGGCGCGAGCATCAAGCGCCAGAATCGACTCGTGTTCTTTCGTTTTCTTCAGGCAACACAGCATCTCCAGCACCCGATCCCGGGCACACACCCGCGCCTTCAACAACAGTCGCTTACCGGCCCGATCCAACAACACCGTCTTCTCGGGATTCAGAGCGACCGGCTGCGGAACTCGCGGCTGTCGCTTCGGCTCTCCAGATGTGGATGTCGATTGCAGTACGAGGACCAGAACCAAGCCTGCCAGCCAACGACTCATCGCTCGCTCTCCACAATCCGACCACGAAATTGAACACCACCCACGTCGTGCTCCCAGTCTATCAACACCGCTGCCACACTCGCCAGACGCCTAAGCATCGACAACCGCCTGTTCCAGCCAACTCAACAGGTCTGCAACAAACGCGTCCCGGGACGATTCAAATTCCAGCGTGTGTTCTGCATCGGGGTACTCCAGCAAGCGTTTCTCCGTCGAAGAAAATCGTTGGAACAATTCCCGTGTCGCAACATTGTCGATGATCCGATCCCCTCCGGCCAACATCAGTAACAATGGACATTCCACCTGGGTCACCGCCAGGTCCACCTGTTGATCGAGGTCCTGGTTGGCCAACAGAAACCCCACCGTCACCTCGCGCAGCGACAACGGATCGTCTCGGATGAACTGTTGCCAGTCCGCGTCCCCGGTGAATAGCGCCGGGTCCTGGAGCGGAATGTCGACCAACTTGTCGCGAATCTCGAGCCGTCGGGCCAGGTCCAGCCGAAACCTGGCCCACCAGCCGGGCTTTATCCGCGCCTTGAGTCCCGGATAAAGCAATGCCAGGCCATCGACCAGGTCGGGACATCGGGACGCGACGATAGTCGCCAGTTTCCCACCCCAACTGACTGCCTGCAACACGACGGGAGCGGCCGGGTTGTCTCGATCGCGGCGGGACCGAGTCGCGACCAGAAACTGGCGGACATCGTTCACCAGGCGATCGGCGTGGACGGCGTCGCCCCGGGCCTCGGAGTTCCGGCCCGAACCACGGCGATCCAGAAAACACACCTCCAACCCCGCCTCGGCCAGTTGGCGACTCGAATACTCGTACCATCCGCCGTGACTCTGGATCCCGTGCAGTGCCACGACATAGCCTCGGACGGGAGACGATGGCCGCCATCTCTGCCAGGACAATCGCCGACCGTCTGACGCAACAAACTCGTGGTATTCCGCCTCGATCATTGTGGATCAACTCACCATCTCTTCCAGGACACGTGCGTAGGCGCCGAAATTCCCCTCGCTCCACAAGACAAACCGGACCAGCGAAGGACGCCGATGAGTTTCCAGGAACTGCCGAACCTCGTCCAGGGACGCCTCGGCCGCCAGGTCGATGGGGTATCCAAACACGCCGGTGCTGATTGCCGGAAATGCCACGCTCTGCAGTTCACGGTCGACAGCCAGTTCCAGGCAACTGCGGTAGCATCCCCGCAGCAGTTGCTCTTCGCCGGCAGCTCCACCTCGCCAGACCGGTCCCACGGTGTGAAAGACAAATTGTGCCGTCAGTGACCCGGCTGAGGTCGCGACCGCTTCGCCGGTCGGACACCCATCGGGATACTCCCGCGACGTCTCTTCCATCAGCGTGGGACCCGCCGCACGATGAATCGCCCCGTCGACCCCGCCACCACCGGCCAGTTGCTCGTTGGCCGCGTTGGCAATCGCATCCACCTCCTGGAGCGTGATATCTCCCTGCACCAACTGCAACCAACAGTCTTCCACCGTGATCAACATCGTTGACGTATGTACTCCGGGGCCCAAACGGTTGGGCTCACAGCCAAATTGGCAACAGGCCGAGGCTCCCCCCGTACCGTTCCTCCAGTATACTCCCCGCCACACTTCGACACCTCCACATCACCCGCCCATGACCGGCCACCAGCCCGTTTCCGTCTCACTGCTGATCCCGACACTCGACCGCTCGGGTGCCGAGAAACAACTCGTGACACTCGCCTGTGGCTTGTCTCCGGACCAGTTCCAGGTCGAGGTGATCGCGCTGACACGCGGCGGCCCCCTCGAGTCCGCTCTCGCCGAACACGGCATTCCGCTGACAATCATCGGCAAGAGACACCGGCTCGATCTGGCCACACTCCGCCGACTCAAGCGGCACCTGGCCCAGGCACGCCCCGACCTGCTGCACACATGGCTGTTTGCCGCCAACGCGTACGGCCGACTGGCCCGGGCCGCCAGCCCCCGGACACGAGTGATTGTCTCGGAACGCTGCGTGGACAGTTGGAAACGCGGTTGGCAACTGTGGCTCGACCGTCGATTGATTCCACGGACCGACCAGTTCCTGGCCAACTCGCAGAGCGTCGCTGAGTTCTACGGGTCGGTGGGAATTCCGGCCGACCAGATCGAGGTGATCGCCAACGCGATTGATGCCCGCAATACACCACTGGCTGCCTGGCTGTCCGACGCCCCCGAGACCGTGGACCGGCGGAAGACGCTTCGCGAGGAATTGGGCCTGCCTCCAGAATCGGTGTTGATGACATGTGTCGGTCGACTCGCGACTCAAAAACGGTTGGAAGACCTGATCTGGGCCATCGAATTGCTCGGCCATCACACCCCCGCTGCTCATCTGCTGGTCGTCGGCGACGGACCTCTAGGCAACGACCTCGAGACCTTCGCTGTTCAGACCGGTTGCCGGGATCGTGTCCATTTCGCCGGCCATCGCGATGATGTCGCCGACATCTGGGCGGCCAGCGATATGGCCTGGTTGGCCAGTGATTTCGAGGGGCAGTCCAACAGCCTGATGGAAGCCATGGCCGCCGGCCTGCCGGTGATCGCCAGCAACATCCCCGCCAATGCCGAGCTGGTCACCGACGGAGAATCCGGCCACCTGGTCGCCGTCGGTGATGCCGCAGGCTTCGCCCGGCACAGCCGCAGCCTGCTGGACCATCCCGAACACGCCCGGTCCCTCGGCCTGGCCGCGAGAAACCGGATGCTTGAAACGCACAGTGTCCAGGCCGCCGTCGACTCCCACGCCCAGCTCTACCACCAACTGGCCGCACGGGGAGTCGACTGAAACCATGTGTGGATTTGCCGGAGCCAGTTGGACCAACCCGGGGCAGGCGATCGATGCCGCCACGCTCGACTCGATGACCGGTGTGTTGACCCACCGGGGTCCTGATCAATCGGGAGCGTGGTTCGACGCCTGGACCGCCCTGGGACACCGTCGACTCTCGATCATCGACCTCGATTCCGGCAGGCAGCCGCTGGCCAACGAGACCGGCAGCGTGCAGGTGGTTTTCAACGGGGAGATCTACAATTACCGGGAGTTGAGAGACGATCTGCAGGGACGAGGTCACCGCTTCGCCACGCAAACCGACACGGAAGTCATCGTGCACCTCTACGAGGAGTACGGCGACGACTGCCTGGACCACCTGCGAGGAATGTTCGCACTGGCCGTCTGGGATGTGTCCCGGCGGCGGTTGCTGCTGGCCCGGGACCGGATGGGACAAAAGCCACTGGTTTATCGCAACGAGCCCGGTCGCCTGCTGTTCGCCAGCGAACTGAAAGCGCTGCTGCAGGTTCCCGGGGCTCCTCGAGAACTCGACCCCATCTCGCTCGACGAATTTCTCACCTACCAGTACGTTCCTCACCCTCGCACCATGCTGGCCGGTTACTGCAAACTGCCGCCAGCCCACAAGGCCGTTTACCAGGACGGCCAATTGACGGTCCAGCGATACTGGAGACCGGGATACGAGGAACCGATTCGTGACCGCAGCCGGGCAGACTGGCAGGAGGCGTTGCGCGAGACGTTGACCGAGGCCGTCCGCCTCCGCTTGAGAAGCGACGTCCCGCTGGGTGCGTTCCTCTCGGGCGGGATTGATTCGACGATCATCGCCGGATTGATGCAGGAACAAAGCAACACACCGATCCACACTTTCTCGATCGGTTTTCCGGTCAAACAGTTCGACGAACGTGAGCACGCGAGAGTCGCGGCCAAACATCTCGGGACCATTCATCACGAGTCAGTCGTTGATCCCAGCGCACTGGAAATCCTGCCACGACTGGCCTGGCACTATGACGAACCCTTCGCCGATTCCTCGGCCATTCCCACCATGTATCTCTCGGAGATGACCCGGGGCGAGGTCACCGTGGCACTGTCGGGCGACGGTGGCGACGAACTGTTTGCCGGGTACGACCGCTACCGCGCCGTGAACCTCGCGGGACGTATCGACCGGCTGCCCGGACCACTTCGAACGATCGCCACATCCTCGGCCTGGCGATTGCTGCCGGCCTCGACCCGACAAAAATCGCTCCTGAGACGCAGCAAACGATTTGCGGCGGCCCTGGACAAAACACCCGAGCAAAGATATCTCGACTGGGTGGGCATTTTTGATGCCGATCGCCGCCGCGGTCTCTGGACGGACAATTTCCGTGAACGGCTGGGCTCGAGCAACGCCGCCACTTTTCTGATGGATGCCTACGGCGAATGTCCCGACAGGGGCTTTGTCACCCGCACCACCTGTGCCGACGTCCTGACCTACCTTCCGTGCGACATACTCAACAAGGTCGACATCGCCAGCATGGCCTACAGCCTCGAATGCCGTAGTCCGCTACTGGACCACCACGTCGTCGAATTGGCCGCCCGGATGCCGGTGTCTCAGAAGCGAGAGGGACGCCGCGGCAAGACCATCCTGGTCGACACGTTTGCTGACCTCCTGCCGGCCTCGATCCAGTCCCGACCAAAAATGGGATTTGGCGTGCCGCTGGACCACTGGTTCCGCAACGAATTGCGGCCATTGCTGGAGGACATCCTGCTGGACCACACGGCAACTTCACGTGGCTACTTCCGCCCCGAGGCCGTCCGACAACTCGTCGATGAGCATGTCAGCAACCGTTGGGACCACAGCTACCGGCTGTGGTCCCTGGTCTGCCTGGAGGTCTGGCACAGGATGTACCTGGACACCAGCACACCGCCAGTTTCAGCACCCGCGTCGCTGTAGATTGCGACGACTAGGCTGCGTCCAGTTCATCCAGCAGAGAACCGAACAGGTCCTCGCTGAAGGCCTCGTTGATCACGTCGGCGGCACTCCCACCACCGAAGTTGTCCGCGCCCAGGCCACCGGCCAGCGTGTCCGTGCCCCCCTGTCCGTTGAGGAAGTCGTCGTTGTCACCTCCCAACAGCAAGTCCTTCCCGCTGCCACCAAACAACGAATCCTCGCCATTGCCTCCCAGCAGGGTGTCGTCGCCGGTGCGAGCGTTCAGCCAGTCACTGCCATCCCCTCCAGCCAGGAAATCGTCGCCGCCGCCACCATCGAGCGTGTCGTTGCCATCGTCACCAAGAATCGAATCACTGCCGCCACCACCATACGCCCGGTCATGGCCATGTCCGGCCAGGATCACGTCTTGCCCGGCGTTGCCCACCAGGTAATCGTCGTCGGTTCCCCCGTCGAGCGTGTCGTTGCCGCCACCACCCAGCAGGGTGTCACGTCCTGCGTGTCCGGCCAGTTGATCATCCCCACCGGACCCGTTGAGTCGATCGTTTCCAGCCGAACCACTCAACGTGTCCTCACCAGCGGATCCGATCAATTCGTCGTGCCCGTCTCCGCCGTCGAGATGATCATTTCCATCATCGCCCTGCAGCGTGTCATTTCCGGCTCCACCGGCCAACTGATCGTCTCCACCTCCACCAGACAGGAGGTCGCTGCCTTCTCCGCCATCGATGGTGTCCGCACCCCCCTCTCCGTTGATCACATCAACCCCGTCGCCACCAACCAACGCGTCATCCAGGCTGCTGCCGGTGATCGTGTCATCACCAGCGCCGCCGTCGACATAAATCCGAGTGGCTCCCAGATCCCGACCACCGGCGTCAATCGTGTCGGCCCCTCCCTGGCCATTGACGGTCAGCATCACTGTCGGAATCGTGGCTATGGTTCCGATGGTGACCGTGTCGCGACCGGCTCCGGCATCAACAATGACCTGGGACACCGTGTTCCCGATCGTGATCGTGCCACTGCCATCGGTCACCTGCAGCTGGGACGACGCATTCTGCAGAAATTCAACCTGGTTGTTCCGACTGTCTCCCTGCACGAGCACCGTATCGGCGTCTTCTCCACCATCCAACTGGTCGGAACTGTCTCCAAGCCGCCAGACCAGTTGGTCGTTGCCCGCTTCGCCAAACAGGGAATCAATTCCACCCTGGCCCTGCAAGACGTCGTCACCGTC
>CAZYAZ010000101.1:0-12587 GCA_964646205.1 uncultured Planctomycetaceae bacterium
CGACAAGGAACTTCGCTACCTTAGGACCGTCATAGTTACGGCCGCCGTTTACCGGAGCTTCGGTCGTGAGCTTCGTTCCCGAAGGAACTAACCCTCTTCCTTAACTGACCGGCACCGAGCAGGCGTCAGACTCTATACATCCTCTTACGAGTTCGCAGAGTCCTGTGTTTTTAGTAAACAGTCGCCGGAGCCGATTTTCTGTGACCTCTGGCAATACCAGTAGGTACCCCTTATCCCGAAGTTACGGGGCCAATTTGCCGAGTTCCTTAACCAGAGTTCTCCCGAGCGCCTGAGGCTTCTCGCCCCACCTACCTGTGTCAGTTTTAGTACGGTCACCAATGCTTCAACCCTTAGAGGCTTTTCTTGGTTGACATCTAAGCTACATCGCCATACGGCTTGGAGGATCTGCAGGGCCATACCTGGCGGATTTACCTACCAGGACCCACATGTTCACCCCAACGGAGTTCTATCACTTGCCGCTAGCTCTTCAGTCAACGTCCCCCCATCGGTCCACGTTGGTGGCGCATGAATATTAACATGCTTTCCATCGTCTACGCCCTTCGGCCTCGACTTAGGAACCGGCTAACCCTGGGCGGAATTACCTTCCCCAGGAAACCTTAGGTTTTCGGCGAGCAGGATTCTCACCTGCTTTATCGTTACTCATCCCGGCATAATCACTTCCAGTTCCCGTGACTGCTCCTTTCGGAACAGCGTGTAACCTGAACTGGAACGCTCTCCTACCGCTCCGGGTCACCGAAGTGACCCGAAACCCGCTGCTTCGGCGTTCTGCTTACTCCCGGTCATTATCGGTGCTGAAGTACTCGACCGGTAAGCTATTACGCACTTTTTAAATGATGGCTGCTTCTAAGCCAACATCCCGGCTGTCACTGTACTAAAACATCCTTAGTGACTGAGCAGAACTTCGGGGCCTTAGCAGGCGATCTGGGTTGTTTCCCTCTCGACCATGAAGCTTTTCCCTCATGGACTGACTCCCAAGATAGTCGTCTCGGTATTCGGAGTTTGGTCACGGTGGGTACCCTGGTAGGGCCCCATCCGAAATCAGTGTCTCTACCCCCGAGACGTAGTGGCTTGAGGCTAGCCCTAAAGCTATTTCGGAGAGAACGAGCTATCTCCTGGTTTGATTAGACTTTTACTCCTCCCCACAGGTCATCCCCCCAGTTTTCAACCTAGGTGGGTTCGGTCCTCCACGCAGTCTTACCCGCGCTTCAACCTGCCCATGGGTAGATCACTCAGGTTTCGCGTCTACCACCGCTGACTATAATTCGCCCTGTTCAGACTCGGTTTCCCTTTGGCTCCAATCCGGAGGATCTTAACCAGCCAACGACGGTAACTCGCCGGGTCATTATGCAAAAGGCACGCCGTCACTCCCCCCCGAAGGGGTTTGCTCCGACCGCTTGTAGGCATGTGGTTTCAGGTTCTGTCTCTCTCCCCTTGAAGGGGTGCTTTCCATCTTTCGCTCACGCTACTGGTCCACTATCGGTCGTCAAGGAGTACTTAGCCTTAGGAGATGGGCCTCCTAGATTCAGTCCGGGTTCCACGTGACCGGACCTACTCGGGGTACCACAGGCGAGGTTTCCGCTTTCGACTACGGGGCTGTCACCCGCTCTGGCCGACCGTTCCAGGTCAGTTCGTCTAGCTTCCGCCTTCACACTATTTGTGGCCCCAACAACCCCATCCGACCGGAGCCGGATGGTTTGGGCTATTTCCGTTTCGCTCGCCGCTACTCGGGAAGTCGCTATTGCTTTCCTTTCCTACGGTTACTGAGATGTTTCAGTTCACCGCGTTGGCCCCGTACGCCTATATATTCAACGTACGGTAATTCGGGAATCCCGGGATCAAATGCTTGTTTGACAGCTTCCCCAGGCTTTTCGCAGCCTTCCACGCCCTTCATCGCCTCTTGACGCCAAGACATCCCCCACATGCCCTTTGTCGCTTGACCACAATGATCTCTGGCTCGAACACCACTCCTCCAGCCCCGTGCGAATAAATCCGCCTGGTGCCGGGATCACGGTCCCGAGTCCGAAGATCTGGTCAACCCTGTTGCCGGTATCACGCCTGGCCAATTCGGACCCGATGGTCCAGTCTGGTTTCGACCCAATACCAGCGTTTGCCAAAAACACTCTCTGACACGCAGGAAAACGACGGCTCTTTTGGACACCCTCCCCTATTCGCCGGCTCGATCGATTCGGCCCAACAGTGCTCAAAACGAGAACTGATAGAGGTCGCATTGATCGAGTGATCCGACAGGGAGAGCATCCCCGAGACGCCGTTTCCGACGACATCGAGGTTCTTTCAAGATGCCACTCGAAGATCTACCAAATTGTCAAAGAACTGCCGACCACCATTTCGAAAACCGGACTGAATCCGGCCCCGGAAATAGCGGGGACCGGGCCATCGTAGGTGATCCCCCACAGACCGTCAACCCACCGCTTCGCGATTCAGTTCCCGGGTGCTTGGTGATGAAACTGAGTCGCATTGCTCGGGGACGTGTGGTCCCGGCTGGTGGGGCTGCGATGAGATGACGTCCTGTTGAACCGGGTGGTGATTCACGCCACACTCGTCCCTGGCGAGCGGTTCTTGGGGTTGGGTGACGTGTTTCCGGTGTGCCTGGCGAAAGGGAAGTGATGCCGTCTGGATTCGGTTCCTGGTTGTTGCGGTTGCTGGTTGGCTGGCTGGTGATGGTGGCGGTGGTCTCGCATGTCAAGGCGGCCGAAGGCGAAGGGCCGCGTGAGGTCGAGGTGATGGATGCAGTCGACCGGGGTGGCGAGAATGATCCCGTGGAAGACAGGCGAGACGAGGTGCGGGAGAGAGGCTGGATTGACAACAACCTGGTCCTGTTCCTGGTCCTGGTTCACGGTTCTTGGATCTCGGTCGCGATTGCCTGGATGCTCATCGCCCGTCACTACAACCGTGTCCGGGAGGAGAAGCGGACCAACGCCCTTGGTGAGATCGCCGGGGAGCTCGAATTGAAGTTCCTGGCCGAGGGTGACGAAGCTCTCACCGAGCGACTCGCCGGCCTTCCGTTGTTCAATATCGGCCGGAATCAGACGCTGTCCAATCTGGTCGTCGCCGACACGGCCGAAGTGCAGGTGGCCCTGTTTGATTTCAAGTACGTGACGGGTCGCGGCAAGTCGAAACGCGTTCGACGTCAAACCGTCGTCGCGGTCCAGGCTACGGAATTGAGAATGCCCGCGTTCCACTTGCGGCCCGAACGGACCCTGGTGGATGCCCTGGGCAGCCTGGTTGGCATGCAAGATATTGACTTCGACGATCACCCGGGATTTTCCAGGGCATTCGTGTTGAAATCTCCGGAGGAGCAGGAAGCAAGAGACTTCTTCGACCACGGGTTGCTGGACTGTTTTGTGTCCCGGCCAGACGTCTCGTTCGAGGCGTTGTCCGGCCTGTTTGTCTACTTCCGTCGTTGGAAGGAGGTCGACGCACAGGCTCCCAAGGTGAAGGCATTTCTCGGCGAAGGCTTTTCGGTGTTGCAGGCACTTCGAGAGCGGCTGGCTCGGAACTGACGACGCGATTCCGGCGGGGGCGAGGCCAGGCCGTCTGTGTGCTACTTGGCTTCGTCGAAAAGACGATCGATTCCTTTGACAGTTCGCCTCTCTCGAAACGCTGCCGCATCCAGGTAATCTGAGATGAAAAGGTGCTCCTTGGCCCGCCGGAATGCGGCCAGTTGCTTCACCGCCTGTTGAGCCTCGAGGAAGCCGGCGTGATCTGTGGGCACTTTTCCCTGGTCCAGCGTGCCGATAAACCGCGCGGAGAGTCGCGCGTGTTCCAGTCCAGCCTGGAGGAACTGGACCCGCTTGGCGTATTCGGGCACGGGATGTTTGGTGGCGGTTTGCAGGGCTTGTTTCAGCACGGCGGCCTGCTGGGGCTGCTGCGTGTGTCATGCCAGCACTATTCGGGGGCGCTGGTGGCCCATTCCAGGTACAGCCCTTCCGAGTGCAGCAGTGACATCTCGAGATGATTGCGGTTCTTGGGCAACCAGTAGTATTTGCCACAGGCATCGGTGCTCAGGTAGGCCATCTGTCCGTAGAGCAGTTGCCGGGCCTGTTCGAAGCCGAACGTCTCGTGCACGTGGATCAGCGCGGGGACGATGCCGGAATTCTGCCGGGCCGTGCCAGGCTGGCCATGGTTGAAGGGGAAGCCTCCGGCGGGAACCTGTTCGCGGATCATCCGGTTCATTGCGGCGATGACGTGACGCCGGAGAATTGCCCTGCTGTCATCGAACTGTTTTTGTTTGGGCAGCGTCTGGTGCAACTGGCACAGTGCCGACATGTTGGCGCAGTGGTAGCCGATTCGCGAATTGTGTCCCGCCCAGCCACCCCAGGGTCGCTGCTCGCGCAGGGTGCTCTGTAGCATCTCTGTCTTCAGCCTGTCGGAGACGATTTCGAAATTGTCCGTTGACCGGGCCCAGGCCAGGGCGGCCTCGGTCAACATCATGTTGTAGTTGTAGTTCCAGGACGACTCGACCGTGTTGAAGTGGCCGGCTATCCGCTTGACCGGTTCGAGAAACTTCTTGTTCCCTGTCCTCTGCCAGGCGTGGACCAGCGCCACGCCTGCCTGGCCCGAACTGTAGTAAGCATCGCCGATGATCCCGGTCTCTTGCTGTGCGCCGACGAGGTGTTGGGCCCCTTCTGTGGCACGTTGCAGGTAGATCCTCCGGCCGGTGTGCGCGTACGCCCCGAGATAGCCCTCGACCCGCTGGTAGGTGGCTCGCAGGTCCGGCGGCTGCTTGTCGCCGCCGGACTTTCCGGACAGCGTGTCCCGGCTCTCCCAGGCACCGTTGCCGCGATACCGTGTCTCGGAGGCGACATGATGGGCTTCGAACCGTTTTGCAACCCCCGCGGAATCCGGGCGGTTGAACTTGTGCTTGACCGGCAGCAGTCGGTTCATCGACACCGGTTGATTCCAGCGGTCCAGTTCCAACCGCCCGGTCTCCTCGAGTTGCACGTCATCGATGTGGATCGTGCCGATGTTCCAGCGGGTCTCGACGCTCAATACCGTGTAGTGCGAATGGCGGCCGGTCTGAAACACCAGGGATTTTTTGACCCATTTTCCGGTGGGTTTTTCCTCGAAGCGGATTGTGGCAAACGCCTCGCTTTGTCGATGTTCTCCTGCCATCGCATAAAGAAACGCATAATCCCCCAGCCCCTGGGCATCCTTGTTCAGCACCTTCATCGACATCGTGTACGTCGTGAACGGCTTGGTCGGCACCTTCTGCCGGTAGGACATGCCTTCCCAGCCCTGGTTCCAGTACTTGCCCTCGTTGTTCTTGGGCACCGAAATCCGCACGCTGTGCTCGCCGCTGGCGGCGGGGCCCTTCACGAGAGTTCCTTTGCCCAGTTGCTTTTTCAGTTTCTCACGCCAGCGACCGTAGTGCCCTGCCCCGTGGGTCCAACCGTCGGGCACCCGATCGTTGTTGGCATCAATTTCAAAACTCGAGTTCTTGACCAGCCCGGAGGATCCAGTCGACACCAGGCAGCACAGGCAAAGGAGGACTCTGAGGGCTTGCATGATGTTCCCTGTTTCTGAGGTGTCATCTCGACCGGCTCGAGTGGCTGGTCCGGGCCCATTCGACCACATTTCTCCTCTTCGGGGAAAGCGCCACGGGCGAGTAATTTCAACCGAGAATCGTGGTTCGGTTGCAGCGAATTGGCACTACTTTCTGATGTCACAGTTTCGGAGTGCCTCATCAAGCGTTTGGGTTCCCTTCTCGGAAATCCGAGTTCCGCGGATGTCGAGTTGTTTCAACTGTGTCAGCGTGGCCAGCAACGGAACCGACTCGTCGGTGATCTCGGTCTCGCTGAGATCCAGGTTCGTGCAACGTCGCAACGACCAGACGTGAGGCAACTTCGCGTCGGTGATCGCCCCCTTGGTCAGCAACGTCACTCTCCGGAAACGGATACCGTAACTGTCGGGCCCACCACAGGCATTTTCACACGCATCCCAGATCCACCTGAGCGTGCCAAGATCGACATCGCCACTGGCTTTCCGGTCCAGTTGTTTTTCGAGGTCTTCCAGCCCGGCGAGTTTCTCGGGATTGGGAGCGAAGAAGTCCTGGTAGATCACGTTGGCCGTCCACTCGACAGCCTCTTTCCATTGTGCCTCCGGAACGTCCGTCGGGCGTCTGGAGTCAAAAGACCGGATCGTGGCAGCGACGTGAGTGACAGACTGGCTGAAGCGATGGATCTCATTGATGCGGATCGCCACGGGCAAGGCGATGGCAATGATCATCAGGGCCACCAGCAGCAGAATGATTCGCGATCTTCGCATCGTGAGAATCCACACGATCAACGGCGTTCCCTGCCGAGGGCATTGTTCATCAGACCCGAAGACATCGGCCAGTCAGAAGACTACACAATCACGAACCACATAGAATGCAGAAGCCGCCGTTTGCGACACCAAAACCGCAAACGGCCCATGTGAATCGCTGGTCTCGGGGGACTTCCGGGACCGGCAAATCTGATAAAGTGTCGCCGTCGTCCATGGTCTGGCAGCCCCGTTCGAGATTCCAACACAAGGACAAAACCACATGAGATGGACACATCGGAGTTACAGCCTGCTCGGACTGTTGTTGCTGGCCGTCATCGAGTCCACAGCACCGTTGCCGGCAGCCGAACCCATCAAGGTGGGAGTCATCGGACTCGACAACTACCAGGCCGTCGCATTCACACACCTGTTCCACCAAGCCAAGAAGGGCGACAATCTTGCCGGTCTCAAGGTCGTGTGTGCTGTCCCCTTGCACAGTCCGGACATCAAGGAGAGCGTCGACAGCTTGCCACGATGGGTCGAGCAGTTCGAGAAACTGGAAATCGAAATAGTCGGTTCGATAGACATGTTGCTGAAACGCGTTGACGCCGTGCTGGTGATGAGCCTCGATGGCCGCAAGCATCTGGACCAGGTCACCCCCGTTTTGAAAGCTGGCAAGCCGGTCTACATCGGACGTCCACTGGCAGCATCTCTGGACGATGCCATCGAGATTTTTCGTCGGGCTCGCCAATACAAGACACCGATCTTCTCGTGTTCTCAGCATCGATTCGTTCCCGGTTTCATTGGCATGCGCAACCACCCGGCCGTCGGCAAAGTGCTGGGATGCAGCGTGTACGGCGGCCTGACGACCGAGCCGCATCATTCGGATTTCTTTTGGCATGGCGTTCACAGCGCCGAAACCCTGTTCACGATCATGGGGCCGGGTTGTGTCTCGGTGACGCGCGTCTCGACCAGTGATTTTGACCTCGTCACCGGGGTCTGGAACGACGGGCGGATTGGAACCTGGCGAGCCATTCGCAAGGGGGCCATCAAGTACAGCGGCATCGTGTTCGGTGACAAGGGGATCCTCCGAACCGGCAACTACGGATACGGAGTGCCAATCAACTGGGTTCCCCCAAAGGCCGTTTCTGCACTCGCCCCAAAAGGCGAACACTGGATCGCCCCGCAGGGCGAGTACATGGGCTACAAAGGCGTTGCCATCGAAATCGCCAAGTTTTTCAAGACCGGCAAGCCACCCGTCAAAGCGTCGGAGACGATCGAGATCTTCGCGTTTCTCGAAGCCGCGCACGAAAGCAAACGCCAGGGTGGTGTGCCCGTGACGTTGCAGTCGGTCATCGACAAGGCCCGGGCCACGAAATGACAGAGTCTCGACTTCGACGGCGTCTCATATCTCAAACGACCCATTTGACCTCGGGGGTTGCGTATTCCATTTCGACGGCCCAGCGGATGAACCGCCGCACGATCCCATCGGCCCGACTGATCTGGGTGAAACCACAACCTCGCTCGATCGCCAGATGGGTGCGGTAGTTCTTCACTGCCCGCGATCGAACCAGGTCGCCCAGCGAGTGGGCGTAGTGCCACATGGTCGAGGGGGGTGAGATCCTTCAACTTGATCTCTCGCAGATAATCACGCACCGCAGTGGCGAGCTTGGTGCCGGCGTTTGACTTGGTGAAATCTTGGCTCGGGATTGTCGACTTGCGTGGTCGCGTGGCGGGAAATTTGTTTTCCCCCAACCGTCTGTCGCTCCCCATCCATGGGAGGCAGGTCAGTCGCTTGTTTCCTCGGTTTTTATTGGTTCAAACGAGTGGAGACGACCGGGCTCGAACCGGCAACCTCCGGCTTGCAAAGCCGGCGCTCTCCCAGTTGAGCTACGTCCCCCTGGGCGTCTTGTCGTGGGCGGTCCGAAATGTCCGTGACTGTTCAATCCAGGTCGTCAGCAAAATCGGATGCCGGACCGGGGGGAGGCGCGGTGTCGAGACACCGTGCCTCCCCGGCCGGCTCCAGTGGGCACACGTGGATTCGAACCACGGACCTCAGCTTTATCAGAGCTGCGCTCTAACCAACTGAGCTATGCGCCCCTCCACACTGGAATGTGTATTTTGCCGCATCGCCGGGTCGCTGTCCAGCCCTCGATTCCAGCCCGCCGGATGTGGTGATCTGCCCTTATGAGACACAAGACGAGCGGTGAAAATGTCCGTTCTGGCTAATTCATGGTGCACCATTGACCCGGAGCCGGGCACATGGTGCAGGTTGGTGACGGGTCCTACCGGTTGTAGCCGTTTTGCCCCGGAGTCGCCTTTTCAGCGGGTGCACACAGTGCTTAGAATGTGGGCAGGTTGGTGGCCAGGTGCTGGTCTGGTGAACAGAAAGCGGGCAAAGTGCCGTTTTCAGCGGCCGGTGTGATTGCGGCCATGTCGTGGCAGGAGGCTGATTGCGGTGGCGAGTGACCAGGCGGGCGCAACGTCGAAAGATGGCGACCGGGTGACGACCGGGCTGGACGGGGTGATTGGAGCCAGTCGGTCGATGATGGACGTGTACCGTCTCACTCATCGGGTTGCCGGTCGACTGACCACGGTGTTGCTGACCGGCGAGACGGGCACCGGCAAGGAACTGGTTGCTCGGTCGATCCATTGCTTGAGCGAACGTGCCACCGGGCCCTTTGTTCGAGTCAATTGCGGAGCTTTGAGCGAGAGCCTGCTGGAGAGCGAGTTGTTTGGGCATGTGAAAGGTGCCTTCACCAGCGCGCATGAGAATCGCACCGGCCGTTTCGAAGCGGCCCATGGTGGCACCATTTTTCTCGACGAAATCGATTCGGTCAGCTACACGTTGCAAGTGAAATTGCTGAGAGTGTTGCAGGAGCAGGAATTCGAGCGAGTTGGTGACACCCGCACAATTCGGGTTGATTGCCGGATCGTGGCTGCCACGAATCGCGATTTGCTCGAGGAGATTGACGAGGGGCGGTTTCGCGAAGACCTGTATTACCGCCTGAATGTGATCGAGATCCTGCTTCCTCCGCTGCGGGAACGGGTGGACGATATTCCACTGTTGGTGGATCATTTCCTGGGTGAATATGTCGATTCGGGGGTGGAACTGCCCGGGGTGCCCGACGCGACACTGGATCTGTTGGCCGGATACTCCTGGCCCGGTAACGTGCGGGAATTGGAGAATTATGTCGAGAGGGCCCTGGTTCTTGGTGACGGAAAGTCGCTACAGCCGGCCGATTTTCCCTCTCACCTTCGCGGACTGGCCCCGGCTCGGATTGGTCGTTCTGAGGAGGGTGATATCGAGAGACTTTGCAGCCAGTTGGTTTCACTGGGGCTCCGCGAGGACACGGATGAGGAGTCCAGGGGGGTTCATCCACGGATTGTTTCGCTGGTGGAACGGCAGGTCATTCGGCAGGTACTTTTCGCCTGCCAGGGGGTTCAAACCAAGGCGGCGGCAAAGCTGGGAATCAACCGGAACACGTTGCACAAGAAGATCGCAGAGTACGGTTTGGAGAGTGATGTGCGGTGAGCCTGTCACCGGGCAACCGGCACAGACCGATCAATCGCTTCAGCGGGGGAAGTCGTCAGAGGGCGTCGGTGGTCGTTACGATGCGCACGACCCGAGGACCGGACGCAACGATTGCTCCGGGATGAAGGAGGGGAAGCGTGGCAGTTGCGCGATTTGGGCGAAACACGGGAAGCGACGGGGATTTTTCTACTCGACAGTCCGAGAAACGAGTTACAATGGTTGGGGAGAATCCGGTTCCGCACGTGGGCCGGGCTTCCCGCGGGCCATCCCGTCCGATTGACCTACCTGAGGCGTCTCGCTGGATCCCTGTCGATCACGCATCGAGATTGTCTCTTTATTGAACTCGGGAGTTTCGGCATGCGGTTGAGAAGCGCTGTGGCCTTGTGGGCATTTCTGGCAGCTCTGGTCTTGGTCTCCTCCACGTCGGTGACGCAGGCGGCTTCGGTGAAGTCCGTCGACGTTTTGCGTTACACGGCTCCGGACGGCGAAACCTATTTCGCCCTGCCGCTGGTGGCACCGGGAAACGCCAAGTCATTGCAGGCCGTTCCGGCTCGCGACGTGGTCATCCTGGTCGACACGTCTGCAAGCCAGACCGGTTCGCACCGGGTCCAATCACTGGCCGTACTGAACAGTGTCCTGGCGTCTCTTGGCAAAACTGACCGTGTCCGGTTGTTTGCCGTTGACGTACAGACGACCGCGTTGACCGCAGACTGGTCACTGGTCGATTCGGACATGGTTCGCGAGGCGGTTGCCCGTCTGCAGCGTCGCGCCCCGTTGGGAGCGACCCGCTTGACTCCGGCCCTGGACGCTGCGGCGTTGTCGTTGGCCGGAAAACGTCCCGGTAGCGTGCTTTACATCGGCGACGGCATGAGCAGCGCGGAGTTGGTCGACACTGACGACATGAAGAAGATGTTGACGCGGTTCCGCAATCGCCACGTGCCGATTCACAGTTACGGAGTTGGGCCACGGCTCGACCTCCAGGTGTTGGGCGTGATGGCCCAGCAGACCGGGGGAACAGTGCTGGTGGACCGGGGCCGCAAGGCCGACGATTCCGGGCTGGGCCGTCGGATCGCCACCGCGATTCACGGACGGGTGACTTACCCGGTCAAGGTGACCGTGCCCGAAGGTATCACGTTGCTGCCCAGCCAGCCGTTGCCCCTGCGTGCGGATCGCGAAACGATTTATGTCGGCCGTGGACAACTCGAGACCGGAACGGTCGTGTCGGGTTGGTCGTCCACCGTTGATGGTGCCGCCGACCTGCAATGGCGTGTTGGTGACCTGTCTGCCGAGTCGGGCAATGCGTTCCTGGCAACGCTGTTCCGGGGTGCCGAGTCGACCGACGGTTTCACCGTGGCACTGGCCGGTACGGAAATGTTGAAGACGGCACGTCACGAGTTCGACACACAACTGGATGGAATGCTCCGCCAGGGCGAAAACGCCCTGCGAATTCGAAACTTCGAGGAAGCCGAGCGGATTGGCCTGTCCGTCCGTGGGCTGGACCCGAACAACGTTCGTGCCGCGGCATTGCTGGGAGCCAGTGACTCTGTGCAGGCCAAGTCGGGCGGACAAATTGGTGACACCACGCTGGCTGCGGTTCAGGATCAACCAGCGGTCGCTCCGGCCGACGATCCGGGGACCGCGGAAGCGACCGATCCGATTCAGCAGGCCCAGGAAGCCATTCTGGTTCGGACCCAGAAGCTTCAACTGCAGGTGGAGCGCCTGCTCGAGGAATCTCGGGCGAGGGCAGCAACCGAACCCCAGGCCGCTTTGACCCAAATCAAGCGAGGCCTGGGCACCGTGCGAGGCACGACTGACATTGATCCAGCCGTCCGTACCGAACTTCTCCGTCGGCTTTCCAATCTCAAGCGGTTTGTTGAGGTTTCCGAGGAGCACTTCGAAAGACAACGGCAGGAACGTCAGCAGTCGGTGGCGGCTCGTGAGAGCCAGTTGCGGATTGAGACGGACCTGGAACGCGATGATGAACGGATGAAGCGGTTGCTCAAGGAAGTCGCCCACCTGCTCTATGTCGAAGCCCCCCGGGGAAACCGTGACGCGTTTCCCGAGGCCGAGGACGTGGCACAGCGAGCCGTGGAATTGCGTCCCGGCGACGGTGCGGCGACGGCCGCGAGGTTCTCGGCCGAGGCGGCTCACCAGTTGGACATGGCCTATCACCTCCGCAACCTGCGGGCTGACCGGTTCCTGAGTGTCCTGGAGCAGGTTGAGTTCTCTCACGTGCCGTTCCCCGACGAACCGCCGATCCGGTATCCCGACGCGGCTGTCTGGCGTCGGCTGACCGAGGAACGCAAGAAATGGGCCAGTGTCGATCTGCACAACTACAGCAAGGTTGAAGAGCGGATTGTCCGCGCCCTGGACGATGAAACTGAGTTGGAGTTTGTCGACCTGCCGTTGCGGGACATCGTGGACTACCTCAAGCAGCAGCACAACATTCAGATCATCCTTGATGAACAGGCGTTGCTCGATGAGGGCATTCAGCCGGACGAGCCGGTGAATATGTCGCTTTCGGGTATCTCCCTGCGTAGCGCCCTGAAAATCATCCTGGAGCCACTGGCGCTGACCTATGTCATCCAGGACGAGGTGATGCGAATCACCACCGAAACCAAGGCCGAGGAAATGATGAGCACTCGCGTGTACCCGGTCGCAGACCTGGTCATTCCGGTTACCACTCCCCAGGGCGGTAGCTCCGGGCAGATGGGTGGCGGTGGTGGCATGGGTGGTGGCATGGGTGGGGGCATGGGTGGTGGCATGGGTG
>CAZYAZ010000102.1:0-12500 GCA_964646205.1 uncultured Planctomycetaceae bacterium
CTTCCACTTCAGCTTCCACTTCAGCTTCCACTTCAGCTTCCACTTCAGCTTCCACCTCGGCTTCCACCTCAGCTTCCCGCTCGGGGCCAGTCGCGACAATTTCTTCTGGAGTGGAGGGTTCGAGCCGTTGAGGGGGTGAGCTCAGCGAATCAACCGTTTTTTTTTGATCCGGACCAGCACCGCCTCCGACCAGTTGCTGCAACCATCCACTGACACCGGAGAGCTGTTCCAGGGTGGCAATCCGAACCAGGGCCAGATCGGCCAGTGCGCGGGACTGCCGAGTCCATCGCGACCGACTCACGGTCTCGGCCAACACCTGCATCGCAGCGATTGCGGTTTCAACCCCCCAGTCTGCGGCCAGGCTGATCATCTGTTGTGCTGCCATCGGTCCCACGCTGCGAACAACCACGCCTTCCGCTCCGGTGGCCTGCACCATCAGATCTCGGCTGCATTCGATCAGTTGGCCGAGCAATTCATCCTGCTGAGCACCAGCAGACAGCGCAGCTTCGAAAGCCACGACCGCTTCGTGTGGACGCCGTTGCACGAGTGGCTGAATGATAGCCAGCAGCAATTCATCAGGAGCTGTCCCCAGCAACCGGTGAACATCGGTGGCATCGACCTGTTCCTGCCCAAAGGCCAGCAGTTGATCAAACAACGACTGGCTATCTCGCATCGACCCACCAGCTCGTCGAGCAACCAGTTCCACCGCGTCATCGCTAACGGAAACGCCTTCGGCTTCGGCGATCGCCGTCAGTCGAGCAGCGATCCGATCCAGCCCGATCAGGCCGAAGTCGAACCGTTGGCATCTCGAAACGATCGTATCGGGCAGTGCGCTCGGCTCGGTTGTACAAAAAATGAACTTCACGTTCTCGGGAGGTTCCTCGAGGGTCTTCAACAGGGCGTTGAACGCCTCGGTCGTCAACTGGTGGACCTCATCGATGATGTAGATCTTGTACGGCGACCGCATACTTTTGACGCCGACGTTGCGACGCAGGTCACGGATATCATCAATCCGTCGATTGGATGCCCCGTCGATTTCCAGCACATCCACATCCTGGCCAGCCGCGATACTCTGACAGACATCGCACTCGTGGCAGGGCTGCCCGTCGTTGGGATTGGAGCAGTTGAGTGTCTTGGCGAGAATTCTCGCCATCGACGTCTTGCCGACACCGCGGGCACCGGTGAAGAGGTAGGCATGGGCCACACGGCCGGTGCTGATAGCATTTCGCAAGCCACCAGCGACGTGTTCCTGGCCAATCACCTCCTCGAAGGTTTGAGGCCGGAAGCGGCGGGCCAGAACGGTGTAATGGGTCGACTGCTGGTCCATGGGGCCCGGAGCATCCTGCACGAGCGAGTTGGTCAGGCGGGTGGCTGAAAGAACGGACTGGAAAGGCGCGAAAGGCTATCTCCGCGTGCACCTGAGAGCCAAAATGCTTAGGGCTGCTTCGGTTAAGATCTGACCCGGTTCACACGGCCTCACCGCAGTTGGAGATAGCCTTTCGGGCCTCGCCGCTTGACGCCCGAATCACTCAGCCACCACGTCACGATTATCCCCTCACCGGCCCCAGCGTCAAGACACCGCTCACACCTCCGTCCGTACCCACGCTTCTTTTCGATACCGCCACAGCAGCAAAATCGACCGAACCACCACGTCCGCGCTCATCGCAATCCACGCACCGAGCAATCCGCCACCCATCACAATCCCGGCCCACCAGGCCACCGGCAACCGGACACCAAAGATCCCGATCATGTGGGCCACCAACGGGAACTTGGTATCGCCGGCCCCTCTCAGTGCCGACGTGTAGATGATCGACAGGGCCAGCGGCAATTGAAACATGGCGTTGACCCGAAAAGGAAACGTGCCGGCCTCGACCACGGCGGCCGACGTGTGCATCAACCCGAACAACCATGGGGCCGCGATCAGGAACACGACACCGATCACGACCGACAACAGCCCACATTGTTTGGCAGTCTCGTGACCGGCAGCAATCGCCCGTTCCGGACGCTTCGCCCCCAAGGACTGCCCGATCAACGTCGCGGCGGCGGCTCCCCAGGCCACTGCCGGCAGGTAGGTGATCCCCTCCAGTCGCACACCCACAATATGTGCCGCAAACACGGCCCCCCCACGTCCCGAGTCCTCGAACCTGGCGATGATCATCAGAAACAGGAACTGGCCCGCCCAGGTGAAAGCTCCATCAATCGCTGCGGGACCACCGATCTTGAGAATCCTTCGGGCCGCCTCTCCCCCCACTCGCAATTCTCCGAGCTCAACCCTCAACCCCGAAACGCCTCGAACTAGCACCGCCACGATCAGCACGCCGCCGGCGAATCGGGCCGCGAGCGTCCCGGCCACGATACCGTCGATCCCCCAGGGCTCGATCCCCCAGGGACGATCACCGGCGACTCCAAAAACCAACACGGTTGAAACGATGACGTTCAGCAAGCTGACCATCCCGAGCACAATCATCGGGGTCCGCATGTTGCCACCACCCCGCAGGGCCGCAGCCGCCGCCAGGGTGATCCCGGTGGCCACATGTCCCACCCCGTCCACGCGCAGGTAATGCACCACGATCCGGCCGTCGTCACCGGTCATCTCCAGCAATTGCACCATCCAGGGGGCCGCCAGGTAAATCAGCGTGAACACGCCGCCTCCAGCCAAACCAGCCAGGGCCAGCGAGCGATTCATGATGCGATTGGCGATGGCCGTTTCGCCGGCCCCACGATGACGGGCCACCAGGGCGGTTGTGCCCGTGGCCACCAGGGCAAAGAGCATTGAGGCCAGCCACCCCACATAGGCGGCCAACCCCACCGCGCCGGTCGCCACCTCGCTGATTCCGTCGATATGCCCGCTCAACCAGGTGTCGTACAGACCGACCAGGAACCCCAACACCTGCTCACACAGGACGGGCCAGGCCAACAACAGCACCGTCCGTCTCAACGAACCCGACAACAACGGGTTCCCGGTGGCCTCGATCCGCTCAACCTCGTCGCTCATGCGGCTGGGATCAGACCATCGGCAACCAGGAGATCAATCGCTGCAGCAAAGCCCACCAGGGTTGCCTCGACATCCTCATCGGTGTGTGCCGAGGAGGTCGATCCGGCCCACCCCATCCAGTCGATTCCATTCAACAGCAAGGAGCAACGGAAGGCGTGCCCTAAAGCCTCGTCGAACTTCACATCCAGCTGACGGTAATCACCACCGTAAGGCACCCAGTCGTCTCCATCGGGCCCCGGGCCGTCGTAACCGGGAATGATCTTGATGGCCGAGAAGTCTCCGTAGGCCACCCAGGGCACGCCCTTTGACGCAAACATGTCGTTCAGACCACTCCGCAACCGGGCTGCCTGTTGGTTGGCGATCCGGGACGGCTCACCGGTGGCGACGACATCCAATGCTGCACAACCCGCGGCCGCAGACAACGGGTTGGCATTAAACGTTCCGGGATGTTTCATTTTCGTGCCCAGGGAATTGTCGAAGGCGAGCACCTCGAGCAGATCAGCTCGGCCTACCAGGCAGCCCCCGGGCAATCCACCCGCCAACACCTTGGCCAGCGTCGTCATATCCGGAACGATGTCACAGTGGGACTGGTATCCCCCCTCGTGAACTCGAAACCCGGTGATCACCTCATCGTGGATCAGGATCGTGTTCGACTCGGCAGTGACCTGTCGCAACCCTTGCAGGAACTCGGGTCGTGTCGGCACGACACCCCAACGACTTCCGTTGCCTTCGTGAATCACGCACGCCGGATTGTGTTCAGCGATTGCCGCGGCAGCCGCCTCGAGATCATTGGGCGGAACGATCACCAGGTCACCAAAGACTCCCTCGGTGACACCGGGCATCGTGTAGCCGGAATCGGCGTCATGTGGAGGTGACGCGGCGGGAATCAACTGATCGTGCCAGCCATGGAAGTGTCCGGCAAACTTCACGATCTTGGTCTGGCCGGTCACGATCCGAGCCACTCGGAGTGCCATCAGTGTCGCCTCGGTGCCACTATTGGTGAAGCGGACCCGTTCGGCTGACGGCACCATCCGTTGCACTCGTTCGCCCCACTCCAACTCCAACTCGTGACAGGCCCCCGGGTGGGTCGATCGTCCAATCTGGTCACGAGCCGCTTCGACGACCGCGGGATGGGAGTGGCCCAACAACAGCGCACCGTGCCCCATCCAGTAATCGATCAACTCGTTTCCATCCCGGTCTGTCTTGCGAGACCCCTGGGCGTGATCGACGTAAATCGGAAACGGCCTCAGGAAACGGCTGTCGTGAGTGACACCGCTGGGAAACAGGCCGACGGCCCGATCGTACAATGCCGCCGAACTCCCAAACGACTCCCGGAACCGGCTCTCGATCTGTTGCGACACAAGTTGACTCATCTTACCGCTCCTGCTGTCGTCGTGGCGTCGTCACCCAAAACACGCCGGATCACTTCTCGGCAGCTGCCGGAAGATTGAAGTCTCCGGCGAGGTTTCGCCAGATCGAATGAACGTGGTTGGCACTGTTCTGAGTGTTGTTGTATTCGATCAGGAACGTGGGGCCCTGCACGCGATAGTAATGCCGCTCGTCCCTCTTCTCACTGCCCCACCAGGCGAAGTAAATGTCGGCGACACCCGCCTTGTTGATCTCGGCACGCCGTTGCGCCTCGACATCGCCGGGCATGTTTTTCAGGTACTCCGTCAGCAGCGTCTGCATCAGTTTCTTCTGGGCAGCGCTCATCTTTGAAACCGGGAGCCCGACAGGATCGGTGGTCTCCGGCTGAGCCACCCCACCGCCGCGAAGATCATCGGGAGCCTTCTTGGATCGCCAGACGACTTTCTCTTGTGCGGGGGTGCAGGCGGTGAGAATCGATCGGGCCAAGTCCTCCTCGGGGCCGAGAACGCGAATCGTCCGCCCCTTGCCGGCGTTGATCGTCCCCGGGTTGGCTCCATAAAACTCCGGCGTCGTCGACGCCAACTTGCCGTCGACAAAGGTGTAGTTCAACGACAGGTGATGCCCCTCGAAACGCCAACCCCAACTGCCGGTCGCGGCCGGTTGACCGAAAATGCTGATGTAATACTTCCCGGGATCGCGGTTGTTTCGACGGGCCACCCGATCGCCACCTTCCAGCAGGTACAAAACTTCCTCGAGGCTCATCACGTTCAGGGACTGGTCATAGCCCGCCTCGGACAGACCACTCCGCAACAGGGCCAGGGCCGCTCGCAGCGGGGCCCCCTCGAGGTCCTTCACTGGAAGTCCCTTCCGCACCCTGGGAATGAAGTGCCAGTTGACCCGTTCCTTGTCCTGGAAACCGAAACGGCACCTCGCGGCCTGCTTCTCGTCCAGGCTCTTCAGAAAAGCCTGGCAGGCGGTGGTCATCGCCGCGGCGGATCGAACCTCGGTATTGGGCCTCGCCAGCAACAGCGAGCCAACCCCGATCAGGACCAGTGTGGCTGCAGCAAGTCTGCGGATGGGCATCATGTGTTTCCTTGGATTTTTCTCTGTGTTGTTCGAGGTGTTTCGGCCCCTCGCAAAGCGGGCGACCGTCGTGTTTCTAACCTGGAGGCCACTCCAACTCACGGCCTCCCATGACGTGCACGTGAAGGTGGTCGACACTTTGCCCACCATCCTCACCGCTGTTGATGATGGTTCGGAAACCGTTGTCCAAACCCATGTCCAGGGCGACTCGTCGGGCAACAACCATCAGGTGTCCCATCAACGACTCGTCCTCATCCTCCAGTTGAGCCAGTGAAATGATTGGCTTGCGCGGGATCACCAGCACGTGGACAGGTGCCTGGGGATTGACGTCACGAAAAGCCAGGCACCGGTCGTCTTCATAGACGATGTCTGCCGGAATCTCTCCATCGATGATCTGTTGGAATACGGTCATCGCAAGTCATCACGTGTCGTCAGAAGCGTGTCAGGCCACCCATCCTGCGGCAAGCTACCAGATCGGCATCCGATTCTCAATTCGCCGCTCCGTCCTCAACAGGAGGGCTGTGAGGAGCCAGCTGTTTTTCCGCCAGGTCGATCGCCGTCAACAGGCCACGTGCCTTGTTGAGCGTTTCGTGGTATTCGGCCTCCGGCACGCTGTCGGCAACAATTCCAGCACCAGCCTGTACGTGCGCGGTGGTGCCCTTGATGACAACAGTCCGCAACGCGATGCAGGTGTCCATATTTCCCGTAAAATCGACGTAGCCAACCGCACCGGCGTAGGGACCACGGCGATGAGGTTCCAGTTCGTCGATGATCTCCATTGCACGCACCTTGGGTGCACCCGAGACGGTTCCCGCGGGCAGTCCCGCCCGCAACGCGTCCAGTGCCGTGTGACCATCGGTGAGACGGCCCCGGACGTTGGAAGTGATGTGCATCACGTGGCTGTAGCGTTCAACAACCATCACATCGGACAACTCGATGGTGCCGAAACGGGCCACTCGCCCAACATCGTTGCGGGCCAAATCAACCAGCATCACGTGCTCGGCCCGTTCCTTCGGATCGGCCAGCAATTCCTCGGCCAGTTCCCGGTCCTCATCCTCGGTCGCCCCGCGAATCCGTGTCCCGGCCAGAGGCCGAATCGTGACCTCGTCGTCCTCGACTCGAACCATGATCTCAGGCGAACTCCCCACAAGGTCGACACCCGGTGATCGGAGCAGGAACATGAACGGGCTGGGATTGACGACTCGCAGAGCCCGGTACACGTCCAGTGGCCTCGCGGCCGTCTCCAGGCACAGTCGCTGGCTGATAACGACCTGGAAAATGTCGCCGGCACGAATGTAATTCTTGCAGGCCTCGACAGCCGATTCAAAATCCGACTGCGAAAAATTTGACGTCGTCTCCCGGTGGCTCGCTCTCGCCGCATCAAAATCCGCCAGTTGCAGTTCGTCGGCCGATGCCCCCAGCCTCTCACACAACTCATCAACCCGCCCACACGCACGTCGGTACTCGGCGTCCAGATCGTCGGCGTCCGACCGGGCATGGGCCACCACCAGCGCCGTCTTGTTGATGTGGTCAAAGACCACCATCCGGTCGTAGAAGGCGAACGACATATCGGGCAAACCCCGATCATCCTCCGGCGGCTGGGTCAGCATTTCGCTGTAGCGGATCACGTCGTAACCGGCATACCCCACCGCCCCTCCGCAAAATCGAGGCAACCCGGGCACTGGTGCTGCCTGGTAACGGGCCAGCAATGACTCGAGTTCCGACAACGGATCGGCAACCTCCCGTGTCTCACCGTTGGCCGTTTCGGGCAAAGCCCCGGTCGGATCATCCCCGCAAGCCGTCACCCTCACGCTGTTGCCGTGTGCCTCGATCCTCAAGAACGGATCCGCTCCCACAAAGCTGAATCGCCCAACCCGTTCCCCGCCCACCACGCTCTCGAACAAAAACGCACTCTCTCCAGAACCGATACGGCAGTACGCGCTGACCGGAGTCAACGTGTCACTGACAAGCTGCCGATAGACGGGCACGAGCCGAATCGATTCCGAAGAATCGGTCCGTTGAACGAATGTGTCGAGATCAGGAAGATGCGGCATCACAGCGCGGCCGTTGACGAGTTGGACGTGCCTCCATACTAGCGGTTCGACCTGTCGCCGACACGTCGCTTGACGGGGCAAGGGGCAGGGCTAGAATGATCGGCGCGCCGCCAGCCAGACTGGCTCTCCGTATCAAATCGGCAGGCCAACGGTCGAATGAAGAAATGTCGCCGCTGCTCGAAACCGGCCACGTTGCACATCACCGAGATGCGCGAGGGTGAGGTACACGAACTCCACCTGTGCGAAACCTGTTACCAGGAATACCTCGACTACTCCGAAACACCCGAGGAACCGCCGACGACTGACTCGGAGCCTCCGGAAATCGCCATCGAACTCACCGGCGATCAAACTCTCGAGGAACTCGACCAGACCGCCTGCCCCAACTGTGGCATCAGTTTCCGCGAATTCCGCAGCCAGGGACGACTCGGGTGTCCTCATGACTACACGGAATTCGAGAACGAACTGCTCCCACTGCTGGAGAACATCCACGGCGAGACCCAGCATTGCGGCAAACTTCCAACACGAGCAGCCGATTCCAGTCGCCGCCAGTACGAACTGATTCGTCTCCGCAAGGAATTGCAACTGGCAGTGGCGGCCGAAGACTACGAGACAGCGGCACAACTGCGAGACACCATCGTCTCACTTGAATCTGACCTCGGACTCAACGACAACCCGACACCCGACTGACCCACCTTCCTTCCTCGCGGCCGGGTCTGAAACCCGTTTGAAACCCGTTTGAAACCGGCCGCACGCGAGACCTTGTTTTGGACCTCGACAGCCTGATCCCCACCAGCGGCTCGTGGCTGCAGGGCACTGGCCCCGACGCGGACATCGTCGTCTCCAGTCGAATCCGGCTCGCCCGCAACCTCGCCCGGTTCCCCTTCATCAGCCGCGCCGACGACGAATTGCGGCAGGAAATCGAGACCCTGCTTCGGGAACAGGTCATGGGACTGCCCGACGCTCCCCCGTTTCATTACCTCAACGTCGCCGATCTCGAACCGATTGACCGCCAGTTTCTTGTCGAACGACAGTTGATCAGCCGCGAACACGCCGACAGCCAGGGATCACGCGGGGTGGCCATCAGCGACGAGGAACATGTCAGCCTGATGATCAACGAGGAAGACCACCTCCGGATCCAGGTGCTGCAAAGCGGTCTCTCGCTCGATGGCTGCTGGGACCTGATCCAGCAAATCGACGACCAGCTTGACGCCAATCTCACCTTCGCCTTCAACGAACGCCTGGGGTACCTGACGGCTTGCCCAACCAACGTCGGCACCGGGATTCGTGTCAGCGTGATGCTGCACTTGCCGGCCCTTGTGCTCACCAAGGAAATCAACAAGGCCTTCAACGCGTTGCAGAAAATCAACCTCGCCGTTCGAGGCCTCTACGGTGAAGGCAGCCAGGCGATGGGCGACTTCTACCAGATCTCCAACCAGATCACGCTGGGAAAAAGCGAACAGCAACTGATCGATGGACTCAAGGACGTCATCCCCAACATCATCAAGTACGAACGAAAAGTCCGGGACGAGCTCGTGAGAAAAAATCGTGGGGAACTCCACGACCAGATTTCACGTGCCTATGGCATCCTGCAGACAGCTCAGACGATCAGCTCCGAGGAAACCATGCAACGGCTTTCAAGCGTTCGCATGGGGATCAATCTCGAATTGATCGACGACCTGGGTATTCCAGCCGTCAACGAATTGTTGATCCACACACAGCCGGCCCACCTCCAAAAACTCTTCAACGGCGAACTGGAGGTGCGGGAACGGAACGAGGCGAGAGCCAAGTTCCTGAGACGGCGATTGGCCGAGCGACGTGGCGAACAGAACTGAATCGCCGCGTCACCGGTTAGATCGCCGGCTCGCCAGTGAAATACGCCGGCGAATTGCCCTCCCGCCACTTGATGTTGCAGCCCAGGCTGGGCCGCTGGCTCTCGGTGACCGGCTGCCCTGAAAGAACCGCGTCACAGGCAGCTCTCAGGTCCGCCCCCGTCACGGGAATTCCGCTCTCGGGACGACTGTCGTCAAACTGGCCGCGGTAAACCAGTCGCTGGTCACCATCGAAGACAAAGAAATCGGGAGTGCAGGCAGCCTGGTAAGCCTGGGCCACCGACTGCGACTCGTCGTAAAGATAATTGAACGTGTATCCGGCTGACGCCACTTCCTCGGCCATCTTCTCGGGACTGTCATCGGGATGAGTCGCAACGTCGTTGGAATTGATCGCGACAATCGCCACTCCCTGCTCCTGGTACGCCCGTCCAAATTCAGACAACGCCTCGCGAATGTGCACAACGAAAGGGCAATGATTGCAGATGAACGCAACGACCAATGCGGGAGCGTCATTGAAATCGGAGAGGCTGACGGCCGCTCCAGAAGAATCGGGAAGAGTGAATTCCGGGGCACGGGTGCCCAACTCCAGCATCGTCGACGCGGTCTTGACCATCGGATGAGCCTCTTCGGTAAGCGTTCAGAATGTGCCGACCAGTAGACTGCCCGGCCCACGTGTTGGCAAGCCTCGCCCTCGACTCCCACAACCGCTCACGTCCGGAACTTCTCCAGCAGCGGTTCCACCACCGACTCGGGGACAAACTCGATCAGTTGTTCGGTCGATTCACCACGTCCCATTCCGGCAATCTGCTTGATCAGTGTGCTCGAAATGGACGTGTACTGCTCGCTGGCCATCAGGAACACCGTCTCGATGTCCGGGGCCAGGCAGCGGTTGGCCAGCGTCAGAGTGAACTCGGCTTCAATATCCGTCAGCGTACGCATTCCTCTCAGCATCACCGACGCACCACACTGCCTGACAAAATCAACCGCCAATCCCTCAAAACAAGCCACCTCGACGTTGTCCAATGGCGAGACAATCTCCCGCAACAGTTCCAGCCGTTCGTCAGATGAAAACAACGGAGTCTTGCCGGGGTTGATTCCGATTCCGACCGTCACCCGACGAAACAAACCCGCCCCCCTCGTGATGATGTCACGGTGCCCCAGCGTCGGCGGATCGAAACTGCCCACGTAGACGGCGTGTCTTTCGTCAAGCATCTCGGCCATGCTTACATCTCACTCGGTTCACGTGCCGTTTTCATCAGTGACCGGCAACAATTCACCCCTACAGCATAGCGACCTGACGCATCCCGTCACGAGACACGGACCTCGGACAGCCGCCCTCTGCCATTCTGGCAGTGGTCACTGAGGCCCATGTCGCCAACGTCGCTGAAACATCACGAAAAAGACAGAGAACAATTCACACCCACTGCGAGGTTCACATCGCAAGCTGCACAATTACAATGAGTTGTGACAACCTGCCAAATTGAGTCTATTGGCACGGTCACTTCGGAACATCCTTTGCTATCTACTTACACAGCCATGAATCACCCCGGTTCACTTCGTTAGGTGAGCCACGGAGATTCCACAGGGGCAAATCGGACACACACGGGACCTCGACAGGACACCGACAATGGCGGTATTCCGGTTGGGCCAGAGTTGGGACCCACTCCGCGATCTCGAGCGCGAGGTCGATCGGCTGTTGCAGAGCGTCAACCTGACGTTCCACGGCGTCCGTCCCGGCCGCAAGTACCCGGCCGTGAACGTTCACGAGTCAGCCTCCGAGTACATCCTGACAGCTGAATTGCCGGCGACGGCTCCGGAAGAACTGGAATTGACGATCGCCAACGGTGTCTTGACGATGACCGGAAACCGGCGAGATGAAATCGAAATTCCCGAAGAACGATTTCGCCGCCAGGAGCGACCACGCGGCACGTGGCAGAGGTCGTTGCCATTGCCGGAACGAATCCAGGAGGATCAACTCTCGGCCGACTTCCACAACGGGGTGCTGGTGGTCCGACTCCCCAAGGCTCCCCAGGAAGAACCTCGCCAAATCCCCATCACCAGTGACTGACTGAATCGGGCCCGATGCCCCGTGGACTTGACCATGTCGACTGACCAACCAGACCGATCTCAGCACCTGGTGATGGCCCATCAGACTGATGACTCGACGGCCTCGTCGACCGAGCGGTACGTCTTCACTCCACCGATTGACATCTTCGAGACAGACGACGGATTGATGTTGCGTGCTGACCTGCCTGGCGTCTCACTCGAATCACTCGAGTTGCAGATCCAGGACAACCGGCTGACACTGTTCGGCCGTGTCGAAACAGTGTTGCCCGAAGACGCCGTGCCACTGCACCGGGAATTCGAAGTGGGGGACTTCCTCCGGTCCTTTATTCTCAGCGACGAGGTCGATTACGACCGGATCACGGCGCGCCTCTCGCGAGGCGTGCTCGAAGTCGAACTGCCTCGGGCCGAACAGCCCGAACCTCGTCGCATCCAGGTCAACGCCGACTAGGGCGTCGGCGGTGGAATCGCCCCCGCAGGTGGCGTGCCACCACCGTCACTGATGTAATCGCCCCGCTGCCTCGCGTATTCCTGGGGAGTCAGTTCCTTGTTGGCTGCCCCGTCAACAGTCTCGCCACTTCCCTCGGCAAAGAACTTCTTCAGGAACGGAACACACCAGCCACAACCGGAACCCGCCCCACCGCATTCACTGATCTGGCTCGCACGTCGCGGCTGGGTGATCCGAATGAAGTTGACAATTTTCCGCTTCGGGATGTGGAAGCAGTAACAGATCGTGTCATCGAGGTCCAAGGGAAGCGGCTCCAATACTGGTCGGCACGATCAGAACGTAGCCGTCGTGGACCTGGTGGGTCAATCCGGTGGATTCGAGTGCCGCGTCCAGAATTTCACCAGCGCTGGTCTTTTTCAGATCCAACTGAACGGTCTGCTCCAGCCGGCTGTCTCCGACCACGCTCTTGTCGATTCTCAGGTCCACTCCACCGAGTTGCCCAACCTCGCGCAACACTTGTCGGAGTTTGATCGGCCCCTGGTGCATGTATCGCGTGATGGGCAGTTTCAGTGCTTCCCGAATTTCGCGAGCCGACCGAAGGCGAGGCCGACGCGGCGGCTTGGGTTTCGCGACCGCCCGGGGAACCCCGGCGTCAGGCT
>CAZYAZ010000103.1:0-12152 GCA_964646205.1 uncultured Planctomycetaceae bacterium
CTGGCCCGTGTGATCCCGGTTTGGACTACGCTGCTAAACCGCGGTCAAGCAGGGGGAATCGCGACAGTGGTCGCGCCCTGCAATAGGCCGTGATTTGGATCCGGCGGTAGCGAGTGCCCCGCGTCGAGCACGTGGGCATAGGTCACAATGCCTCACTTAGGGTAAGACTGTTCACGTCGCAGTGTTCGAAGACGGCTCGGTTTCGACATCGACTGATCGTTGCGTCTCCAGATCCGCGCGAGGTCCTCAACTGTCGTGGACTTCTCGCGGTAAACGTCCTACTATTTTTCCGGCTCTTCACCGACCAGTGGTCCATGAGACTCACGATGCTGAATTTCTTGCGAGGGAAGGCAAGTCATTTTTGCGATGGAATGACTCGTCGTCACTTCTTGCAGATCGGCGGTCTGGGCATGGCTGGCTTGTCCGTCACTGATTTGCTCCGGCTAAGAGCGAGTGGAGACATCCGGTCCGAGGCACGTGAGAAGTCGGTCATCATGGTCTACTTGCCTGGTGGCCCCAGTCATCTCGACATGTACGACATGAAGCCGAACGCGCCGGTGGAATTTCGTGGCGAGTTCGACCCTGTCAGCACCAACGTTCCGGGCATCGACATTTGTGAACTGATGCCCCGGCATACCGAAATCGCCGACAAGTTCACGGTCATCCAGGGGCTGAGGACATTCGGGAACGGACATGACCCGTATGAAATCCTGAGCAGTGATCCTCGGGCGGCGACCAAGCTTCCCCCCAACCCGTTTCCGGTGTTTGGTTCGGTGGTCAGTAAGGTCCGCAGCGTGGCTGGTGGCGACGTACCTCCTTATGTCAACGTCGACAACCTGCATTTGCTCAGGCCGTCGCTGAATGACGACCCGGAAACCGCGGCTTACCTGGGACGTGCACACGAACCCTTCCGGATGAACGGACCCGGGCTGGAGAACCTTTCCCTGGCGGATGGCGTGACGCTCGATCGGCTACAGGAGCGAAAGACACTGTTGCGCTCGTTCGACAGTCTGCAACGCGGATTCGAAAAAAGCAAAATCGTCACATCCTACACCGAGCAGGCCCTCGCACTGATTAGCTCCAACAAGGTGCGGGATGCTTTCGATCTCAGCCAGGAGCCGGACAGTGTCCGGAAGCTTTACGGTCCGGCCACCGACTTCTTGCTGGCTCGCCGGCTGGTGGAATCGGGCGTCTCGGTGGTCACGCTGCCTGGCCGGTTCCCTGCCACGATCGGGGATTTCGAACGTGGATCCTCGGATCACTGGGACACGCACCGTCATAATTTCAAGTTTCTCCGCCTCATGCTCCCGCAGTACGACCGGGCCGTGTCGGCGTTGATTGGTGACATTTACCAACGAGGACTGGACAAGGATGTGCTTGTCGTGGTCTGGGGAGAGTTTGGTCGCACGCCGAAGGTCGATACAACGCCCGGGTTCGTCGGGGGGCGAGGCCATTGGCTGGAGGCCGGTTTCATTCTGATGGCTGGCGGTGGACTCAAGATGGGCCAGGTGGTCCGAGAAACGGACCGGCATGGTTTGCGAGCCCTGGGTCAGCCGGTCACGCCTGCGAATGTGTTGGCTACGATTTATCACGTGCTGGGAATCGACCCAACTCGCACATTTCCGGATCACTCGGGCCGCCCTCGCTATATCCTCGACAATCCCGAGCCGATCAGCGAATTGCTGTGAGCCGGGACGACTGCGTTGGCGACGTGATCACTTGAGCCGCCCCGCGATAACGCTGACGCCCCCGCATAGCGACTCTGGCTGGCTGTCTCAGGCTCGAGGCGATACGTTGCGAACTGACACGACAATCCTCGTCCAGACCAGTAGGAGCTGTTCATGACACGTATCCAGGCGATGGTCTTCACGCTTCTGCTGTGCGAGGCCGTCAACGCTGCAGAACCGATCGACATCGGATCACGGCTGGAACTGATGATCGACGAACACCTGGTCGCCTCGACCAGCGGGGGCATTCACCTGCAACTGCACAAGCCCGTCCGCCGCAACGTGGCCCTGGTCACCGACCGGCCGTGGGAAGGCAATGCGTGTACTTACACGTCAGTCTTCCAGGACGGGAAACGGTTCCGGATGTACTTCGGTTCCTACCACTACGTGACAACCGAGGGAAAGCTGACAGAAGCCCACCGGCCGTACACCTGTTACGCGGAGAGCCGCGACGGGATTCACTGGACCAGGCCCCAACTGGGACTGGTCGCTTTCGAAGGATCGAAACAGAACAACATCGTCCTCTCTGAAAACACGATCAAGGACATCCCGGTTGATCCCGGGCACATCGCGGTCTTCAAGGACAGCAACCCGCTGTGTCCGCCCGGGGCGAAATACAAGGCGATCATTCGCAGCCGACAGCAGCGGGGCCTGTATGCACTCAAGTCGCCCGACGGTCTGCGATTCTCACCGTTGAGCACGCGGCTGATCATTACCGACGGCGCCTTCGACTCGGAGAACCTTGCCTTCTGGGACTCGGCCCGCGGTGAATACCGCGCCTATTTCCGGGATTTCCGTGACGGGATTCGCGGGATCAAGACCGCCACGTCAAAGGACTTCCTGCAGTGGAGCAAACCCAAGTGGCTGGTCTTCCCCGGGGCACCCAATGAGCATCTCTACACCAACCAGGTCCTCCCCTACGCCCGCGCGCCGCACATCCTGTTCGGGTTTCCGATGAGATACATCGACCGGGGCTGGGTCGATTCGACCGGCAAGCTACCTCACCCCGAGTTGCGGCGACTGCGAGCCAGCGTGTCGCCGCGATATGGGAGCGCGGTTACCGACGGGTTGATGATGACCAGCCGCGACGGGCTGACGTTCAAACGCTGGGGAGAAGCCCTCCTGCGTCCTGGCCCCTCGCGGACCGGCTCGTGGGTCTACGGCGACAACGTCATCGCCTGGGGAATGCTCAGTACCGGGTCCGACCTACCCCGGGCACCTCGCGAACTGTCACTGTATGCGGCTGAAAGTTACTGGACGGGCAAGAGCCTGAACCTGCGTCGCTACTCGATCCGCACCGATGGCTTCGTGTCGATGCAGGCACCGCTTGCCGGCGGCGAGTTCGTGACCAGGCCACTGGTGTTCACCGGCGAGAAGCTGGTCATCAATTACTCGACATCGGCCGCTGGCGGCGTCTGGGTCGAGATCCAGGATGCCGATGGCCGACCGATCAAGGGCCACACCCGTGCAGACTGTCACGAGGTCTTCGGGGACGAGATCGAGCGTGTCGTGGCCTGGAAGGGGACCGACACGGTTGCCAGCCTGGCCTCACGACCGATCCGGCTGCGGTTTATCCTGAAGGACGCCGACCTGTTCTCGTTCCGCTTCCGCTGAAACGACGCCCGCGGTGGGGAGACTGGGGGGCTGTGGAGTCGGGTGGCACGGTTATTGTTGTCCGCTTTCATTCGTCATTGGCAATCCACTTATCGACAGGGTGTTTTGTACGTTTGCCTGTTGGTTCGCCCGCGAGAATTTGCAGAGAGCACCACGATGGCTTCCATAGTGAAAGTTCCAATTGTCGCCCCGATCCTGCTTCTACTTGCTGGCGTGGGATTGCTGATTCTTCCCAGCGTTGCTGGCTCGCTCATGGTCGGACACGGGGAATATGTTTGTGGGATCGCCTACCTGGTCTGTGGAGCCTCCTGGTTTGTGCTGAAGGAACACCAGAAAACAGGCATGGCTTTCGCGGGAATCTTTATCACCGCAACTGTGATTGTCTGGGCGAATCTGGACAATCCCGGAGTTAGTCTTGCCTTGTTTCCGCCGGCTATGGTCATACCGCTGTGGCAACTGAACAAAGCGATCCGAAAGGCCAAGCAGGTCTAGCGACCGGCGATTTTTCGATCCCGTTTGGCCACGATGATTCAAGGTCACCGACTCGAAATCACATCAGCCCGTCGTACCAGTCTGGGACGGGCTGTTTCTCCTGGACCTCTACTATATTGGGCAAGCAACTGTCATGAGCCACTTTAGTTTACTGGCCTGTCTTATCACCGTAGTAATGACGCCATGGCACTTGGAGGCCCAGGACGCTCTCCGGGGCGTTTCCTGTGAAGGAATTTATCCGCACCATCTGCAAGGTTGTTGTACCGATGAAAAGGGAATGATTTACTGGTCCTTCACCACGACACTCGTGAAGACCGACCCGCAGGGAAAAGTGCTCAAGCAAATCCCGGTCGGTAACCACCATGGGGACTTGTGCCAGCAGGACGGCAAACTCTATGTGGCGGTCAATTTCGGTCCGTTTAACGACCCGAATGGGAAGGCGGATTCCTGGGTCTACGTTTACAAGGCCAGCACGCTGGCCTTGTTAAGAAAACACAAGATACCGGAGCTCATTTACGGTGCCGGTGGTATGGCCTGTCACGACGGCAACTTTATTGTCATTGGGGGGCTGCCTGAGACCCTGCAGGAAAACTACCTCTACCAGTACGATCAGTCTTTCAAGTTTCTCAAGAAGCATGTTCTCAAAACTGGCTACACGGAGCTCGGGATCCAGACAGCTGCCTTTATCGACGGGCACTGGTGGTTCGGCTGCTATGGGAACAAGTTGCTCAAGACCGACAGTCATTTCCAATTGCTTGGCAAATACGACATCGATGCTGGACTGGGGATTACCCGAGGCACAGCGCAGGTTTACTGGATTGCCCGGGGGACGACCACGAAAGGGAAGGGCTGTACCGGGCGCATCTTGCCTGCCACCGCAGACAAGACCAGGGGGTTGATACTTCGAGCGAAGTAGCCACAACTGCATCGCACAGGCTGCAACATTGTCTGCTTGTCTTGATGCCGGTCGTGCTTCGGCCCTGGTGCATCTCAGGGGGCTGACCAATTTGGAACAACTCTGGCTCGACCGCACCAAGATCAGCGACGCGGGCGTCGTCCTCCTGTAGAAGGCGTTGCCCGCCTGTATCATCTCCAAGTAAGCGTCGGTGTGAAGGCCCACCGCCCGCCCACGCGACAACCCGAGTCACGCCGCGAGCGAGGTTCGGACCGGGGCCGACATCTTCTGATCAGGTCACTTCCCGTCGTCTTGAATGATCAGCTTGACAGGCTTCCAGATTCCTCCACCAAAGGGACCATAGTCGACGACACGGACAGCGACATCGTTGGGTTCGCCGGAACGCAGCCGTCGCGACACATCGACCAGGAAACGTTTCCTCCACGGTTCCCCCTTGGAATAAGGCCAGCCGTCCATGTTGTGGCTGCCGACTTTCACGCCGTTCAGGTACACCTCGGCACCGTGAGCAACTGCACCAAAAGCCAGGTAGACCTTCTTGTTCATGGGGAATGACGGCGATTGAAACCGCTGGCGATACCATCCGTATCCGTCATAGGTTCGGTAGCCATGGTTGTCCCAGGGGACCAGGTCTGTGATCCAGAACCAGGATCTCTCACCCACGCCCGGCTTGTACCAGCCCTCCTGGACCCCCACGTTGTTGGGATCGAGCCGGAATCTCCACAAGTGTTTCAATTCCACCAGTTGTCGATACCTTTGCCACAGGTCACCGAACGTCTGTTGCTCGTCATAGCCAAAGAACTCGGGAAACCCTGGAACCGGTAGCCCGAGCTTGCGAGGAGGCAAGCCGCTGCCGGGATGCGGTGACGCGTGCGCATCCAGATTACGGACCAGGGGCATCGATGGTTGAGGTCTTCGCGCGGCGGCAATTGCGTCCCTGTAGGCCTGCGGAATGACAATTGCCGACTTGCCGGATTTCGACCAGAGATCACAGCCAGGCGTGTACAACCAGACGTACTCGTCGCTGTGCTTCAACGCCGCGTGCAACGACCAGGCCAGTTCCTTCGGCGTGTAATAATTGCTGTTGTAATCCCGGGAAAACCCGAGCGTCCCGAACCGGCCAATCAGGAACGAGTAGGCCGCCTGGCAGTGCTTGTTGTACTTGACCGGCACGCGACTGAGTTCACGCATCGTGTGCTTCATCACGTGTCGTGCACGAGCAAAGGTATCCGGAGCCCGGTAACCGTATGCCATTTCATGCCCGTCGATGATTCTCGCCCTCGCCGTGCATTCCGACAGCAACCCATCGAAAAAAGCCCGCAGCAATCCGCTGTCGGCAGCGTAGTCGGGCTCCCCCCGGGTTTGGCTGGGACCATGCAGCGAGATGATGTGTATGTCGGGAAACACAGTGTTGATCGCGCGCATGATCTGTGCGCCACGCAGGAAGGCCTGGTCAGCGTATTGATCGGCGGTCCTGGTTTTCGTGAACTTCAGATCCCGGTAGGTCCACAGGTTCAGGCCGTAATACGCCTCATCATCAAACACGAACCCCTTCAGCCCCGCTCGTCGGCAAAACTCGGCACTGACCTTCCAGTTGTTGATCACCGCATCGAATTGGTCGTCGAACCAGTCGGGGACCTCCTTCTTCTTGTCACCGGTGGTGAGATAGGTCATCAGGAAGTTGTGCTTGTAGCGTTTCGCTTTGGCCAGGCCGGACCGGGACTGCTCGATTGCCTCCAGGAAGTCCTCGATCCGATGACGGTCCGTTCGGAACGGACGACCGATCGCTTCGGTCACGACCCCTTGTTTCCAGGTGGTCGGATACATGGCGATACCGTCGATCGCCGGCAGCAAAGCCTCCAACTCGCGGACTTCCTTGTTGAACCCACGTGGTGACGGCCCCTTGAAGGCGATGATCTTCTTGCGTGGACCGATCGCCTGCGACCACACAGGCGTGACCAAAAGTCCGACAAGCAGCAATGCCGCAATACTTCTCCAGTGACCAACTCTCATAGATTTTCTCCGCCGAACTTCCGCGCCCAGTTGAACCCAACGCACATTCGGCTGTGACCGGCCGATTGATTGTTGTACCAGTTCAACCCAACAAATGCCGATTTGGCCGGTGGGTCCCTTACCGATCGCACTTTTTTTCGGTCTGAGCGTCGCGAACTGGCCCGCCGGTGCGTTGAACGCCGGGGCTGGGGCGGGGAGACTGGGGTGCCGTGTTCGAGCCTGGGGAGATGTGATGCGAGTTCTGCTGGCGGTGCTGTTGGTTGGGGTCGCTGGGTGTGCTGGTGAGGACAACTCACACGGTGATGTTGCGGTCCTGTCTTTACTGGCTGTTACTCCCGTGAAAACCGAGAAAGCGGGGGGCGACGAGCCAAAGCCGAAGGCTGACGAGTCGCCTGCTCAAGCTGCTGCTGCCGACCCCGTCGGCACGTTGGAGATGCTCGGGGGCGATGAACGTTCGACTATCGTCAATGTGAAGCAGTTCGGAGCCAAAGGGGATGGGGTGAGCGATGACTCGGCAGCTATCCAAAACGCGATGAAAGCGGCGACGGTCGGTTCGATCCTCTTTTTTCCGAATGGGACCTATGTGACCAGCGGATTTGTCGTGAAGAATGGCCTACGCGTTCTGGGTTCCGGACGGCAGGGTGTCACGATCCAGCACAAAGATGATGTTTCTTCGTTCGTGATCAAGCTGGAAAGTGGGGGGCTGGAGGGGATCAAGGTCAATCTGGCCAATGCCAGTACCAAGGGGATCTGGCTCACCGGCGGCAGCGTGCGCGTCCAGAAGGTGCATGTCTACAGCAAGACCTACGGCAAGAAGTACAACTATGGGACAGAACTGGTTGACAACCAGATCGGCATTCACCTGGATGGCTCGGAACTTGCGTACCTCGAAGACAATCTCGTGGGAAGAATCAATGGCGCATGTGTGCTCATCGATTCCGGATGCAATGATTCGTTGTTCAATCGCCTGCACGTGTACACGGCCAGGGATGGTCTTGTATTCAATGGCAAATCGGGTGGAATTCGGATCGCGCAGCTGGACGTGGCCGAGATCGTGCGGTACGGCGTGTGGATACGAGGCGGCCGCTCATTAGTTATCGACGGGTTTTACACCGCGAACTACGGCCCGCCGGTTTCAAAGAATGCCTGGTCCATCGTCGCCGACGGTTCAGTGGAAGCCATCGATGGTCTGAAGATCCTGAACTGCTACGAGGAGCAAAGCACCAGTCGCTCTCAATTCGCCAGGGTGTACCACGGTCTCATCGAAGGACGGCTGTTCAACGTAATGCTTGCCAAGCAGCACTACGGGCAATACGTACAAACTCGCGGCCGGATCAGACTGGCGAAACGCGACGACAGTGGCAAAACCACGCCCCACTTGGGTTCGTTGTGGCGGCCGCGTGAAAGCAATCCGGAGCGGAAGTTTGTGGCATTCTCTTCTCGCGGTATTAACGAAGCGATAGTGCCATCGACGGCTGGGTGGGGCAGTGGCTACCCGTTCGACCCGAAATGCTTCCCTGACTACAGCCAGGGAACTCCTCGAGCGTTCGTTTATCGGCCGGGTGTGACAGACAGAATCCAGTTCACGGCATGGCTCAAGGGAGGCAAGGTAGCCGTCGGCGTAGCCATCGTAGACGCCGATGGGAAGGTGAGGTATGGCAAGATGACTGGAAACGCGGGTTCGCGCGAACTGTCGCTCAACGGCACAATCCAACTGACCTCACATGACGGGAAACCGGCGGACGTTCAGTTGGACCCAGCGACGACCTATTTTCTGGTTCCCGTTGCCAAGGCCGGTAGCGAGGCGAGAACGTTTCGCCGATTCCATTTCAGTCTTCAGCCAATGAACACGTACCATCATTGACCGGATCTGGCGGTTACCGCCCCTGAGTTGAACGCCGGGGCTGGAGTGGGGAGACTCGGGAGGCAGTTCGCTGTACCCGCGGCCTGGACTGCAGCCGGATTGCCCGGTCTGACGCGCAACCATCTGAGGAACAGTGATGTCCCGTCTTTTTCACCACGCCGTTACGATGTTCGTCGTCAGCCTGGCGCTGCTTCCAAGGAACGTTTCGGCAGAGGAAACCGATTCGGATCAGACTGCCGGAAGAATCGATGGGCTCATACTGCGCGACCTGCAGCGTCATGATCTACAGCCCAATGCTCCCGCGAGTGACAATCAATTCCTCCGCCGCGTCTATCTCGATGTCATTGGTCGAATTCCGACCGTGAATGAACTCGTGAAGTTTCGCCAGGACACTCGCAAGGACAGGCGTGCCAGGTTGGTCGATGAGTTGCTGGCCTCTCCTGGGCATGTGTCGCACATGTTCAACTGGCTGGGTGACATGCTGCGGATCAAAGATGTGTACTACCGAATTGGCAAGACCTACACGTTTCATACCTGGGTGAAAAAGCGACTCGAACAGAATCGACCGTGGGACGAGATGGTCCACGACATGCTGACCGCGGAAGGACGGCTCGGTGAGAATGGCGCGACCGCGTATCTGCTGCGCGATGCGAGTATGCCGCTGGACAGCCTTTCCAACACGCTGACCACGTTTCTCGGGGCCAACGTCGCGTGCGCTCAGTGTCACGATCATCCGTTCGCCGAGTGGACTCAACGCGACTTCTACGAGATGGCTGCGTTCTTTGGTTCGACCGCCTTCGACAGGGTCGACACGCGAAAGCCTGCCAGGATACTCGCAGACAAGCGGTTCTCGAAGGCAAACCTCGTCACGCTGCTTCAGGCGAACATGGAACGTGTTGTCTTTGATCGAACCCGTGCAACCGTCTTTCCGAAAGACTACGCATATGATGACGCGAAGCCTGGAGTCAAAGTCATCCCGCGATTTATCGCCTGGGACGATGAGAAGAAGATGCCCGTGTCAGGCTCGGATTCGCGGCGTCTGCGAAAGCAGTTTGCTGACTGGATGACCTCTCCGGACAATCCACGATTTGCCGCCGCCATCGCGAATCGATTGTGGAAGAAACTCTTTGGCGTGGCAGTCAAAGAACCCGTCACTGATCTCGATGTTCTCGCAGACGCCACGAATCCAGAATTGCTGGGATTGATCGCGCAATTGATGAAGGACGTCGACTTCGACCTGCGTGAGTTCCAGCGAATCATTTTGAATACGAAAACGTATCAGCAGCAGGTCAGCGTGACGCCTTCGGAAGGTGAAGCTTTTCGTTTTTCCGGCCCGTTGCTGCGTCGCATGACGGCAGAGCAGGCGTGGGACTCCATCGTGCTGCTGCTGCGAGGGCCGGAAGTGGATGCAATCAGGACAGATCACGCACCGCGGATGGAGCGGCTGGTGTTTCCGTTCGAAATCACACACGACCGCAAAGCCATCGTGCAGGACCGGGAGAAGATCTTTGCCTTTGCTCGATCGCTGCTTGGTGACCGCAAGGTATCGAACGGCGGGGGTGGACGCGGACTTTTCCTGAGGACGCCAAAGTCTCGAGGAGCGAATGCGTGGTTGCGTGCTTCAGAACTGCGTCAGCCCATGCCGCCGACACACTTCCTGCGAATCGCCGGCCAGTCGGCTCGCGAAGTCGCGGATGATGGCTCGACTGAGGGGGGGATCACCGAATCGCTGGCCATGATGAACGGCGAGATCACAGAGGCTCTCATGACAAAGTCGGCGGTCTTGAAGGACACTCGCCGGAACCGCACGGAAGCGGAGCAGGTCGAATTCCTTTACCAGGCATTCCTCTTGCGGCAGCCGGATCAGCAGGACAAGAAGCTGTGCGTTGCTGCTCTCGCCCAGGGACTGGAACTCGGTGACATCATCTGGGCCCTTTTGAATTCGCGAGAGTTCATTTTTATCCAGTAAATCGTCTCTTAGAGAAACCTGCCAAGAGTTTCGCTACGAAGAAAAGAGGACGCCATGAAGCAACTTCTTGACCGATTGGACGCACCGACGCGAAGGCAGTTTGTCGAACACTGCGCTGCTGCGGCATTCGGCCTCAACGTCATTCCCGCGACACAATTGCTGGCAGACGAAACCAACCCGGTGCCGCACCCCGCGTTCGGAAAAGCAAAGAGCGTGATCTGGATCATGCTGGGCGGTGGCCTAAGCCATATCGACTCACTGGATCCGAAAGACGGCAAGTCAAAGGGCCCGGCAGGCAAGATCGAAACAGCCGCCGATTTTCAGGTCACGAGTTTCTTTCCACGGCTTGCGACAGTCGCCGACCGAATGTGTGTGATCCGCTCAATGGAAGCGAAGATCGGCGTCCACAAACCGGCTCAGTATTTCATGCGAACCGCTTATGAGGCTCGCGGTACGATTCTTCATCCGAACCTTGGAGCCTGGGGATCACACTACCTCGGCCGCAGCAGCGACACGCTTCCGTCCAGCGTCTGCATTAATCGCCGTTCCGACCAGGGCAATGGTTTCTTTCCCGCGAGCTACGCACCTCTGGCCATCGGCGAACCCAGCCAGGGCATCAGCAACGTCCGCGCGATCGGTGATGCTGGTAAGAACAGAAAACGCCTGGCATTGTTGAACAGACTCGACGCCGACTTTCGGAAGAAGTTCGAAGACAAGGGCGTCAACGCTTACAACGGTTTCTACGACGATGCTCTCGTACTGATGAAGAGCAAGGAACTGACAGCCTTCGATCTCGCCGGCGAAACCGAATCAATTCGCACGGCCTACGGCAACAACGCATTTGGCCAGGGATGCCTGCTGGCGAGAAGGCTTGTCGCGTCTGGTGTTCGATTTGTCGAAGTCACACACGACGGTTGGGATCATCACAAAGCTCTGGCTGACGAGATGGGTGAGGTCGCTCCAGTTTTCGACCAGGCATTCGCCACGCTGATCACCGATTTGGAACAACGCGGAATGCTTGACTCCACCCTGGTCGTCGTCGCCACGGAATTCGGCCGGAAGCCGGACTTCAATGGAGGCGGTCGCAGTCATCACCCCGTGTGTTTCTCAACGGCACTTGCCGGCGGCGGTGTGAAACGTGGCTTCGTTTACGGCAGGAGCGATGACCTTGGTTACCGCGTCGATGAGAACGCGGTCTCGGTCGGAGCCTTTCACGCCAGTGTCACCTTCGCCGCGGGCATGAACACCAAGAAACCGGCGATCTCACCTTCCGGACGCCCAATGACGATTGGCGACGGTGCCACCCCGATCATGGAACTGTTCGCATGATGGTCGTTCAAGTCCCCCGCCTCTCAATTCTGACCGTCATTGGTATCAGCCTCGCCACGACAACGACGTGTGCCCGGCATCGATTACGCTGGCCAACTCGTCGGTGATCGTCCCGTTGTCGGTCTCAGGCGCTGCGGCTTCGGCCAAACGGCTGTTTTCCTCGAGGTTCAGGGGCTTGGCAGCGGATTGCAAATCCGCCATCCCGGGTTCGAATCCCGGCGGCGCCTCTCA
>CAZYAZ010000104.1:0-12065 GCA_964646205.1 uncultured Planctomycetaceae bacterium
TGCCACCTACAACAATCCGCAACGCAACGCATTTCATGTGCAAATCAAGTACGCGCGTGACGACCAGTTCCTGGTGGAACGCATGCTGGACACGGCCACGCGGCGTCGACTGGATCGAGCTTGGATCGACCTGCGGACTTCGTTTGGATACCACGACGCGTGGTTGAGGATGTTGTCCGAAATATTTGGAATTGCGCTGGGGGACCGGCGTATGAAAGATCTGGATCGGCAGTGGCTTGCACAGCTGCCGGCCGAAGCTCGTGATTACCTCGTCCCACTCCACCTCGAGTACCAGGCCGATCGCCAGGCTCTGCAATCGGCCCACGAGGGGCATCTGCAAGACGTCCTCCGGTTTGCCACGCGTGCCTGGCGTCGGCCGCTGACCCAGGACGAGGTCACGCGCCTGCGATCTTTTTACGACTCTCTACGAAAACAGGGTCGTTTTGACCACGCCGCCGCGATCCGGTCACTCCTGACACGGATCCTGGTCTCTCCCGCTTATCTCTACCGAGCAGAACGCGTCACCGCCGAGGCGTCCTCTGCTCCCTTGTCAGATTGGGAGTTGGCTTCGCGGCTCAGTTATCTCTTCTGGTCGTCGCTGCCCGACGAGGCTCTCCGCAAGGATGCCGCGCGACAACAACTCCGACACCCAAAGGTTCTCGCCCGCCACGCCCGCCGCATGCTCAAGGACCCGAAGGCGACCCGATTTGCCACCGAATTCTTCGGCCAGTGGTTTGGCTTCTATCGGTTCGATCAATTCCGGGGGGTCGACACAAGTCGCTTCCCGGAATGGAGCGAGACAGTGCAGTCGGCGATGTACCAGGAAGCCATCGCACTGTGTAGCCACATCGTCCGCGGAAATCGTCCTCCCGCCGAGCTACTATTTGCCGACTACACATTTCTCAATCGCCCCCTGGCGTCACATTATGGTGTTCCTTTTCCGGAACCCGCCAAGGGTGATCCCCAGCCGACTGGTGCGGCAGTGCTGCGGCGTGTCAACGACATGCATCGCTCTCACCGTGGCGGATTGCTCCGGCTGGGAGCCGTGTTGACCGTGACGTCCGCTCCTTTGCGAACCAGCCCCGTCCGCCGTGGTGACTGGGTGCTGCGGCAGGTCCTGGGTGAGTCTGTGCCGCCACCGCCCGCCGATGCAGGCTCCATTTCTGCAGACGACGTGCCGGCGGATGGACTCTCTGTCCGTCAACGCCTGGCAGCACACCGGCGCGATGTCGCCTGTGTGAACTGTCATGCGCGGATCGACCCATTCGGTTTTGCTCTTGAGAACTACGACTCGCTGGGACGCTGGCGGAAACGTTATCGGGACGGAAAACCGATCGAAACCGCCGGCAAACTTCGCGACGGCACGTCAATCGCCGATGACACTGCGTTGCACAGTTATCTCCGGTCGCGGCAATCTCAGTTCCATCGCACGCTCGCCGTCAAAATGCTGGGATACGCGCTGGGACGCCCCGAGACGATTGGCGACACCGCGTTACTGAAACAAATGACCGCCCTGCTCGCCGATGGTGCCGGCCTCGCCGAACTGGCAGAATCTATCGTGACGAGTCGCCAGTTCCGTTATCATGCGCGTACCGCTCCCACATCACGCTGATGCCATGCAACCGCCACCCGCACACTGGTCCGAAGCACTCTCGCGTCGCGCGTTTCTACGTTCCACCGGTGGCACCCTCGCCTTGCCGTGGCTCGCATCGCTTCCACAACGCAGTGCCTACGGCAAACGGGTCTCCGACACCCCAGCCAAACCGCCACGACGATTTGGCTGCCTCTATTTTTCCAATGGGGTAGAGCCGGAACACTGGTGGGCCAAGCCCTCGCGCGGCGGCATGCAATTCGGGCGTGCGCTACAGCCCCTGCTCCCCTATCGCGACGACTTGTGCATCCTGGAAGGGTTGTTCAACGCCCAGTCGGTGGCCAATCCCAGTGCCCACCTGGGCCGTATGCCCAACCTGCTCTCGGGAGCCTGGGTTAGCCTGGACCAGGACGATCTCCGTGTGGGCCGCACCATGGACCAGGTGCTGGCGCAACGCGTGGGGAAACACACGGCCCTCCCCAGCCTGGTTCTTGGTATCGAACCGACCGAACTCCGGCTGGAGGACGGCCTCTCGATGCTCTATGGATCATGCATTTCCTGGAGTTCACCGACGCGGCCGACCACCAAGGAAATCTACCCGGCACGGGCCTTCGATGCGATTGTCGGCAACCGTCGTCAAGCCGGTCTCGACCGGACGATCCTCGACCAGGTCCTGGCGGACGCCAAATCCCTCCGCCCCAAGCTGGCGGCCCGCGATCGTGTCAAATTGGACGAGTACCTGGAGTCCATTCGAGACATCGAACGCCGTATCGACCGTGCTGCGAAGGAAGAACGCCTCGAAGGCTGGAAGCCGACGTTGACGAAAGCGGACATGCCTCGCCCCGCCGACGAGATCCCTCAGAACGTGCCAGACCATATGCGTTTGATCCTGGATTTGATCGTCCTGGCGTTTCGCATGGATCGGACACGGATCGCCACCTGCATGTTGAACAACGACCTGTCGCAAATGAATTTCGGTTTCCTGGAGGGGGTGCAAGGGAGCCTGCACCTGGACCTGACACACAACGGCCGGGATCCTGCACGCGAGGCCATGTACCTCAAGACCAACCAATTTCACGTCGCTCAGTTCGCCTACCTGCTGAGGCGTCTCAAGGAAATTGACGAGGGTGATCAGACGCTGCTGGACAGCTCTTTGCTGTTGTTCTGCTCCAATCTGTTTGATGGCGACAAGCACCAGGCCGACCGCATGCCGATGGTGCTCGCCGGAGGTGGCGGTGGCTCGCTGACTCCCGGAAGGCTACTCGATTACAGGGACCGTCCGGTGGCGGAACGACGTGCCTGCAATCTTTACCTCTCGCTGATGGATCGCATGGGAGTGGTCCTGCCACAGTTCGGGGATGGCGACCGCCGGCTGGCAGGTCTCTGATCACGCCAGGGCCGTGGTTCGAATCTGTCGAGTTGAACGCCCGGGGGTGGCGCGGTCAGTGGCTCCTGGGAACCTCCCACCCAACACTTTTGAGATGAGCCAGAGCAGACGCGTTTTCGGCGTCCACCTCGGCCTCTTCCGTGTAGTTCTTGTACTCGGTCTCCAGTGTCACGTTGCCGCGGTAGTCGTACTTGTCCAGGGTTCGTCCGAGCAGACCGAAGTCCACCTCGCCTTTGCCCGGAGTGGCTTCAAGCAGGAAGTCTCCCCCGGGTGAGTCCTTACCGGTCGCGTCGCGGAGATGCACATTCCACAGGCGGTCTCCCAGGAAACTCACGTAGTCGTCGAGGTCGTATCCACTCGTGTGCCAGTGGGTGGCGTCGAGCACCACGCCCACGTTGTCGGAATTGACGAGAGACAACATCTGCCGGGAACGGTCCGCGTCGTAGTAGAGTTGCCACACGTGCGGCATCTCCAGGACCACCCGGATGCCCCGTCTTCGGGCGTTCTCGGCAACCTCGTCGATCACTGTTGCGGCCGCCTGCAACTCCCCATCAGGGTCCTGCATCTGCGCCCGGCGGCCGACGTTGAGGCAGACCATCGGCACGCCGACGGCGGCCAGGTTGTCGAGATGTGCCAGTGCCTGGGCCTTGTACGCCTCGGCCTGACGTGGCTCGTGCAGCTTGTAGAAGACGACGTTCTCCTTGGCCTTTCGCACGTCCTCCCGTTCCGCAGCCGACTGTTTCGGCGCGGCCAACTTCTCGAAGCCGAACCCGTCCTGGTAGATCGTGACCAACGCGCAGTTGGCGGCGATCGCGGTGAGCCCGTTCCGCTCCAGGAGATCTCGGACCGCGACCGGATCGACCGTCCGGGAACTGTGGGTCGAGAAGTGTTTCGTGTGGGTGAGCATGTCCGCGATCTCGACACGGTCGAATCCGTAACCGGCGATGTGCTCGAGGGCTGTCTGCAGTGAAGAGAGGGCGAAGGTCAAGGTGGAGCAGGCGGTGACGCGGGGCATGATGTTGCTCCTGTCTCCATCGTGTTGGTGATCTGGCCGTCGCAGCCAGGTTGGTCACTTTGTCGGTTCAGCGGAGTGGAACCACGACACCGGGAACACTCGCAAACGCATCTGGTTGACGGTTCGCTTCACTTTCCCTCCGACGTAGCGATAACGCCGGTGCGTGTAGACCAGGTAGGCCGATTCGCCGATCACTTGGACTCGCGGGGCCCGGTTCATGTGGAACTCTTCTCCGAGCATCTCGGACTGCCTGGGAATCGGGCGTGGTGTCTTGAGAAAGCTGACCGGATCGCTTGCCGGGATCCTGGTGACGTGGGTTTGTCCGGGTGACATCGCCACGGTGCGAAAGTTCTTCCAGGTCTTGCCATTGTCTTTGGAAATCGCCGAGGTCAATCTCGCGCGGTAGTAACCGGTTTCGATCTCCTGCTTGTTCGCCTGGTTCCAGACACACAACAGTTCGCTGGATCCTGGCAACTGTTGCAGAAAGATCTCGGAGTTGCTGCTGAGCAGGCCGGTCAACTTCACGGGACTCCAGGTCTGCCCGCCGTCACGGCTTTCGCTGCGTGCGATCCGTTGAAACGATGTTCTCATAAACATCAACAGTCGGCCGTCGGATGTCTCGACAACCGTGGGGACTTCGCAACTTCCCTGCTGGCGTCCTCCGTTTTCCCAGACCCAGAGGCTGTCGCGGGATTCTTGCCACGTTCGTCCCTGGTCATCCGAATAAAACGCCGTGCAGACTCCCAGGCCGCGATCCATCGGTTGTGTTCGCCAGTACTCGTTGGGCAGGACCAGTCGGCCTTTCCGGGTTTGGATCAACCAGGTCGGGTTGGCAGGGGAGCGAGGCCAACTGACACGGATCGGGGCCAGCCAGGTCTTTCCCTCGTCACGCGACCGGCTGAAAAACGTTCCGGTTCCCTCGCCCACTCCTCCTCCCTGGGAAGGTGGGGTCGTCTCGAACGTGACAGCGATCTCTCCGGATTTCAGCCGCAGAAGGTTCCACGCGCGAACGTCGCCCTTGATGATCACTCGGCCCGCGGCGTCTCGGAACGGCCCAATGCTGACCCAGGTTCGCCCCTTGTCGATGGACTGGATCATCTCGAGAGTCCGGTCGATCGCCAGCAAACGGCCTCCCTCCAGTTGGATCGGGCCAACGAATCGATGAGCCACCGTGACCTCGAAGGACTCGCTGGCCATTGCCGGCCACCCGGCCCCTGTCAGTAGAAGGCCGAACACCACAATCTGTTTCACCACGACCGTCTCCAATCTGTACGATGTTCACCGTGGTCGTATCTCCCTCCGATCCTCGCGTCAACTCGTGACGTCCAGAAAACAGTCGCTCTCTTGGAAATCGGAGGTTCCTGTCACCAGGGGCCTCGTGAGCAAGGGGGGGCGTGGCACTGCTTTGTGGGTGGTGTGTGTCAACTGGCGTGAGGAGGTGGTGAGTCCTCTCCGAGGGTGTGGTCTTCCGTGTCGGCTTGAAGCGGCCCGAGAGGGCTGCAACTTGTCACGACGCTCGGGGCCGGGCTTTCATTGACGTTCAAACGGAAGACGTCGGGGCGGGCATAGTGGCCTGACACGTCGAAGTCGAATTTCCCTCGAACGACGTCATCCAGGTCCAGGTTTGCCGTGAGAATACACGACTCTTCGTAGTTTGGACCGGCGAGGATTTCTCCCAGCGGATTGATGATACAACTGCCACCTCGGCTGAGGACGGTTTCCGGGTCGTTGCCAAAACTGCTGTCAAAATCGTCGGGGAAGTCCTTCCGTCGAACGAACTGACAAGCGGAGAGGACAAAGCAGCGTCCTTCCAGGGCCACGTGTTGCATGGTCGACAGCCAGGTGTCGCGGCTGTCGGCGGTTGGCGCGCAGTAGAGTTGAATGCCCTTGGAGTACATGGCCATTCGCAGCAGCGGCATATAATTTTCCCAGCAGATCACCGCGCCGATTTTTCCCAGCGGAGTCTCGAACACGGGCAGCGTCGACCCGTCGCCAAAGCCCCACACCAGTCGTTCCGAAGCGGTGGGCATGAGTTTGCGATGTTTGCCGAGATAACTTCCGTCCGCGGCGAAAAACAACACGGTGCAGTACAGGGTCCCCTGGTCTCGTTCGATCACACCAATAACAAGGTGGGCCTGATTCTCGCCGGCGATCTCCGCCAGGCGGTCAACGGCGGGGCCCGGCACTTCCACAGCACTGTCCCAGTAGCGGCGAAAGTCCTCGCGTCCCTCTGGGGTTCGTTGGCCAAGGGTGGCGCCAAAAGACGCGCCCCATGGATACGCGGAAATAAACGCTTCGGGAAAAACAACAAGTTGCGAGCCATCATTGGCCGCTTCACGCGTCAATTCGGCAACCCGTTCCAGGGAACGCTCACGATCGAAAGGACGAGGACTGGCCTGGACGACGGCGGCACGGATTGAATTCATTGTGTTGGCGTCGGTTGTGTTTTGGAGTGTTGCACCGGGCGTACCAGTAGTCATCTGCGCTCGATTCCTGCGGTGCTACCAATATAGAGGCTGTTGGTCACCACCGGGTGTGTAGAAACCGACGAAAAATACACGCGGCCGCGAGTTGGCCCCCCCTGCTCTGCCGATGTTTTCCCAGGGTTTGTCGGCTATCGCAGGTCATCGGAAGGTCGATCAAGGTCTTCGTCGGATTTCAGATCCGCGATCCCGGGAACCGGGTCGCCGGAATCGGGTTTTGGCACATGCTTGGCTGAATGAAGCAGGCCACTGGCCCGTCCGATGGATGTCGAGCCAAACTTGTCACGGATCTGATCGGCTGCATGGTCCAGGTTGGTTTGAGCCGCATGATCCTCGTCGCCGAAAAGGGAACGCTGAATTTGCTCCGGGTTGTCCAGGCCACTGATCCCCACGCCAAGCAACCGGACAGCCTGGTGTTGGGCCGGCAGGCGGTTCGAAAACAATTCCCCGGCCGCCTTCCAGATTTCCTGGGTCACGTTGGTGGGACGTGGCAAGGTTATCGATCGTGTGATCGTTCGGAAGTCACAGAAGCGGACCTTCAAATGTACGGTGCGACCGAGCAACTTGTGGCGGCGTAGTCGCCGAACAACCTGCTCGGTCAATTCCAGGATCCACGCGCGAAGCGCGTCCGGGTCTTCGATGTCCTCGGAGAATGTCGTTTCGTGGGAAATCGATTTGGCTTCGCGATCCGGGGTCACACGCCGGTCGTCAATGCCGTGTGCCAATTCCCAAAGATGCTGGCCGTGATCACCAAATTGCTGTCTCAGCGTTTCCTGAGGCAAACCACGAAGGTCGCGAATCGTCCGCACTCCGAGTCGCTCGAAGACCTGGCCCGTCACGCGACCGACGCCCCAGATTCTCCCGACCGGCAGCGGATCGAGAAACTGCTGGTCTTGCCCCGATTCAACGACCACGAACCCATCTGGCTTTTCCAGGTCGCTGGCAACCTTGGCCACAAACTTTGTCGCTGCGATGCCGACCGAGGCCACAAGTTGCAATTCCTCGAAGATCGCCTTTTTGATCTGGCGACCAATCTCAACCGGCGATCCAAACAACGTTTCGCTGCCGGTCACATCCAGGAACGCCTCGTCCAGCGACAGTGGTTCGACCAGCGGTGTGTACCGGTGGAAGATGTCCCGGATCTGCCGAGACACCTTGGCATAGTGATCCAGTCGCGATGGAAGAAAGACGGCCTGCGGGCACAGCTTTTGTGCCCGGGACGCCGGCATGGCGCTGTGGACACCATTTTTTCGGGCCAGGTAGTTGGCCGCCGCAACCACTCCTCGTCGCTCGGGCGATCCTCCGACAATGACTGGCTGACCTCGCAATTCTGGACGTTCACGTTCTTCAACGGATGCGTAGAAGGCGTCCATGTCGACATGCAGGATCATGCTTGTCTTTCAGTGAATCCGTGATTGCATGGACAATCATCTCTGGTTTGGTAATCCGGTCCACCCATTCTTCGGAAAAAACACTCCCATCTCGGATTCCGCGGCAGTCACCGGGGCTCACAGATCCAAAAGGAAACGATGACTGGTTGCGATTGCTGTGGAAGTCGGGACAGGATTGCACATACTGACGCTTGTCAGCATTCACACTGCCGGATGAATTATCGATGACCGATCATCAACGTCCTCATGGAATCACTCGCCGTCAGTTTGCCGCGTCGGCCACCACCGCAGCTACCGTTTTCAACATTGTGCCGCGTCATGTGCTTGGCGGGGCTGGCCACCAGGCCCCCAGTGAACGAGTCGACCTGGCGGCAATCGGAGCGGGAGGCCAGGGAGGCGGTGACATCAACCAGATGGCGTCGCACGGGGCCAACGTCGTTGCGCTGGTCGATGTGGATCAGGTTCGTGCCGCTGCGACCATCAAGCGGTTTCCCAGGGCCCGGGTTTACCGGGACTTTCGCAGGATGTTCGACAAGGAGGCCAAGCATATTGACGGGGTCACCGTGGGGACTCCTGATCATGTTCACGCGGTGGCGTCGATGGCGGCGATGCGGCGAGGCAAGCACGTCTTCTGCGAAAAACCGTTGACGCACACGATCTTTGAGGCCCGTCAACTGACTCTCGCCGCGGCCAAACACGGTGTGGCCACACAGATGGGCAACCAGGGCCATGCCACCGAAGGGGCCCGATTGACCAACGAGTGGATCCGGGCGGGGGTGATCGGCGATGTTGCCGAGGTGCACGTCTGGACCGATCGGGCTGGCAAATACTGGAAGCAGGGGATCGGTCGTCCAACCGGCCGTCCGTCAATCCCGGCGACCCTGGACTGGGATCTTTGGCTGGGACCCGCCCGGCCGCGACCCTATCACCCCGTCTATTGTCCGAAAATGTGGCGGGGCTGGTGGGACTTCGGGACCGGTGCCATGGGTGACATGGGTTGTCACATTGTTGATCACCCGATCTGGGCGCTGGAGTTGGGCAGCCCTGTCGCCGTGGAAGCCGTTTGCACACACGACGGCCTGGAGATCAACGGGAAGCCGAATTTCGAGACCTATCCGATCGCGGCGACGATCTACTACGAGTTTCCCGCCCGGGGAAAACGACCGGCCGTGAAGATGACCTGGTACGAGGGAGGGCTGATGCCTCCCACTCCGTCGGAGATGCCAGCCGGCCAGTCGTTGCCCGGCAACGGGGTGCTGTATGTGGGTTCGAAGGGGAAGCTGTATCACGGGTCACACGGCGGGATGCCGCAGTTGCTTCCTGGTGACCTGGTGGATGCGGCGAAGGCGGTCAAGAAAACGATGCCCCGCTCGCCCGGACATTATCTCGAGTGGCTCCAGGCGTGTGGCGGCAACGGCACTGCCGTCTCGAACTTCAGTTATTCCGGGCCGTTGACCGAGACGGTTTTGCTTGGTGTGCTGGCACAACGCGCCCCCGGGCGAAGACTGGAATGGGACGCACCAAATATGAAGGTGCGCAACGTTCCCGAACTCAACCAGTTCGTCCACAAGACTTACCGCAAGGGATGGACGCTCTAGGTCATCGTCCTGATGAGCGTCGCTGGTGGGCACCCGATGCTCGGCTGCCACGTCGGGGAGACTAGAACAGTTCGCCAACAGGCTGTCGATTGTTCTCGACCAGGTACCGTGGACGGCCATTGAAGTCGGAGACCTTGGTCGAGTTGGTGTCGATTCCCAGGTTCCGGTAGAGCGTGGCAAAGATCTCCTGCACGTGAACCGGTCTCGAGGCGGGGACTCCGCCGACCCGGTCACTCTCGCCGACGATTCGTCCACCCTGGACGCCGCCTCCAGCCACCAGCACCGACTGGGTTCCCGGCCAATGGTCTCGTCCCCCCTTGCCGTTGATCCGGGGTGTACGGCCGAATTCACCCCAGACGATCACGGTGGTCGTTTCCAGCAGCCCGCGTTCCTCCATGTCCTGCAGGAAGACCGACACGGAGTGATCAAAGACCGGGAGGTACTTCTTGGAAAGAAACTCGATCGAACCTTCCCGGTTCGAGTGCCAGTCCCAGGCTCCGAAACCGACGGTCACGCAACGAACGCCCGCTTCGATCAGTCGCCGTGCCAGCAGCAGTCTCTGGGGGTCCTGTGGTGCGCCTCCGAAACTGGAGTGAGTTGGCTGGAGCTTTCCATAGCGGTCCCGGGTCGACCGGGGTTCGTTCTCGAGTTCCATGGCCTTGACCAGGCGGTTGCTGGTCAGCAGGCCGAAGGCCCGGTCCTGGAAGGCATCGAGGTTGTCGGCGGTCTTGCGGTCACGATGTCGACGGAGCGTCTCGAGCAGCGATCGGCGACTTCCCAGCCGTTGTTTATTTGCCCCGTTGAGAACCAGGTCTTTCTTGATGTCTCCTTCCGAAGCGAAAGGAATGTGCTCCAGGCCCGTGAAGCCGGGCCAGGATTCTCGGCCTGAAGCGTCGTGCAATCCACGGTTGCGGTAGGGGCCGTAACTGATTTGCGGCGACGCGTCGACATAGGGCAGCATCCCGCCGGGACCGGGACCCTGGACCAGCGAAGCGACCGAACCGAAAGTCGGCCAGCCGCCGGCGGGTTCGTTGTCGCCGTTGCGGCCACCCGGCCGACCGCTGTAACACTGGAACGACTCGTGACGATTCTGCATCCCCGTCAGCGTGCGGACCACCGAAAAGCGGCGAGCGGACAAGGAGAGTTGGGGAAGCAGTTCACAGAACTGGACACCGGGAATTGCCGTTGAGATTGGTGAGAACGAACCGCGGATCTCCTTCGGAGAATCGGGCTTGGGGTCGAAAGTTTCGTGCTGAGTGGGGCCGCCGCACAGGTAGATCATCACGACCGACCGCGGGAGACTTATTGCGGTCGATGTGTCTGCCGCTTCAAGAATCCGCGGCAATGTGATTCCGGCTACGCCCAGTGACCCGGCACGCAGAAAACTGCGGCGTGACAGGCCATCACAGAAGCCAGCCAGAGAGGGGCCGGGAATGGTCAGCACGGTTACGGTTCCATCGGTGTGGTCACGCTGGAAACTGATTATGTGGATTCGACAAGTCCGGCGAAAGATCGATCACCGCTCTCCGGGCCACACCCCGGGACTGGTGCTGTTGAAGAGGTGGCCCACCGCACTGAAATGGTGACCCTTGGACACCAGGTTACTGGTCCTGCTCGCGACGAGAGATGTCCCATAATTTGATGGCGTGATCGTCGCTCCCGCTCGCCAACAATTTTCCGTCGGGGGCCCAGGTGACTCCGCGGACTGGTTTCTTGTGGCCGCTCAGTGTGTGGAGCGTTTTTGCGGTTGCCACGTCCCACACTTTTACTGTTCCGTCCTGGCTGCCAGTTGCCAACTGCAAGTCGCCCCGTCTCCACGACACGCTTTCGATCCGACGCGTGTGGCCCCTGAGCACACGCAGTTGCTTCCCCTCAGGTATCGCCCACACAATCGTCGTGAGATCGCGGCCGCCGCTTGCCAGTCGTGTTCCGTCGCGACTCCATTTCACCATTTCAATGGCTCCGGTGTGTCCCTTCAGGGTCCGAGTCTCTTTGCCGGTGTCTGGATCCCACAGCTTGACAGTGTTGTCAAATCCACCACTGGCCAGCCGTTTGCCGTCGGGGCTCCAGTCGACACTGATCACGAAATGCGTGTGCCCTGAGAGTACGCGGAGATTGCGACCATTGGCGGTGTCCCAAACACGGACCGACTTGTCCAGGCTTCCGCTGGCCAATTTCGAGCCATCGGGGCTCCAGGCGACGCCCAGCACCGGAGCGGTGTGTCCGACGAACTTGTGAATTTCGCGACCGGTTTTCGCGTCCCAGACCCTTACGGTTTGATCATAACTTGCACTGGCGAGTTTTGTGCCATCCCGGTTCCACGCAACGCAATAGACATAATGAGTATGCCCGGAGAGTGTTCGCTGTCGCTTTCCGGTTTTGACATCCCAGATGCCGATTGTTTTGTCGAAACATCCGCAGGCCAACACTTTCCCGTTGGGATGCCAGTCCAGTCCGGTTGTCGAACCCGTGTGGCCACTCAGTGTTTGATCGGCGGCGTAGCCAACATCGGCTCCAGCGACATAACACACGGTGACAATGATCAGCCGGCAGACGCTCGGCAACCCATGGCTCGTCTTCATTGCTTCATTTCGTTTGTC
>CAZYAZ010000105.1:0-10961 GCA_964646205.1 uncultured Planctomycetaceae bacterium
TGATCGCGTGCGTGTTTCTGGCTTGCACGCCACTGGCTCGCGGTGCGGGGAAGCCCTTTCTGGGCACCTATGTGAACATCAACCACTTGTGCGAGGCTGACGACCCGGTGTCGGCCAGGGAACAGGCGGTCCTGAAACACCTGGATCGCATCAAGGCGAGCGGGATCGACGTGGTCATGCCCTATGCCACGACCACATCCGGAACTGCTCTTTATCCCAGCGATATTGTCCCGACCCGGGTGTATTCGGATTGGGACCCGTTGCGACTGATCATGAAGGAGGCGGCTGTTCGTGGGTTGCGGGTGTATCCCGTTCCATGTGTTCTTGCCTGTGGAAAGGACAAGCCGGCCGGGATCCTGGTGAAGCACCCGGAATGGGCACTTCGCAAACCCGACGGTCGTCTGTTGGGACACATCAGTCCGGGACATCCCGGTGCGAGAGCCTGGGTCGTGTCGGTGATGAAGGAGATCGTGGCCCGGTATCGCCCCGATGGCTTGTTGCTGGATTACATGCGGTTCAACAATCGGCCCATGAGACTCGATCCACATTCGGTCACCCTCCTGGAAAAACGGTTCCGGGTGAAATATTCGAAGCTGGCTCCGGCCCAGATCCAGGAGTTCAAAGAGGCATCGCTCACTCGCCTGATGGGCCGCATCAGCCAGGACGTCCGTCGGATCAAACCCGGGTTGCCCCTGGCGATTTATTCGTGGGGCCCTCATGTTGTGAGTGGCCATCGAGTCGCCCAGGACTGGGAAACGTGGGCGAGCCGCGGCTACATCGACATGGTCAACATCTCGGGCTATTGCTACCGGAAGAACTACGGAGAGCAATTTCTCAAGGTGTTTCAAAAGCGCCTGGCGGGAGCCGTCGCCATCAGTGAACAACTCGACCCGCCTGTCGAGATCACCTTTGCTCTTGGTGTCCGAACGAGCCATGGCAGCATCGTCGAGGCCAGGGAGGTCGCGGACTACTTGAGGGCAGCCAGGCGAGTCCGGGTGACTGGTGTGTCGGTGTTCACCTGGTCCTACTTGCAACCATTTGTGTCAACGGTCAAGGAACGCCGTTACCTGGACGAATTCCGGCGGCCGTGATCTGCGCCACGTCTTTCCTTCTGGTGACCGGCGTAGCACAGTCCTGGTGGTCAATTTTTTTATGGCGTGATGTTTCTAGGAACTGAGATTGATGCAACCTGTCTATACCCTGTCAGTGGTTGTGTGGGTGATGTCCACGATCACCACAACCGTTGCTGCCGTGGTTGCGGAGTGGGCACTTCGCTATTGCCAGTACCGCTTTGTGGTTGATGTGGACATTCCGCGGCCAGGTTGGACTGTGATCCCACTGTCTGAAAGAGACATTTGCCAGGCGATTGGCCAACTCGAGGAATATTCGTTCGACCCGACATTCCTGGCCTACAACCACGTTCGTGTCTGCGAGCTTGGAGCAACGGGGCGGCCGCACACTCCCCTGCCGAAAGCAGGGTTTCACCTGGTCGTCGACCCGTCTGAATTGGTCAAGCAGGATCCGTCATTGCCGATTCCGACCAGCAAGGGAGGCTACTACCTTGTTCGCTTCACGAGTGAAGGGGGCAGGTTTCCACCTACCGTTGGCTATGAACAGGTGTTTCCCGTTGGGGAACCTCCGCGAACGCATGCCTACATGAGTTCCTACGTGCCACGCCTGTTGCCCAGGGCCAGGACACGGCACGAGTGTCTGCTGCAGTCCGACGGGACAGATTTGAAGTTGGCCATTGGTCCGACCACCGTCGCCCAGGACATTTCGGTGTGCCGGGCCCAGATCGTGTTTCAGGCGGAGTTCAAGACGGCCGGCCGCCGGAAACTCATGATCTATTATCAACCTCTCGGGGCCCATTATCTCAAGGTTCCAAAACTCCGTTCACCGACGACGTCGCCTCGGACGGCAAGCGTGATTGCCAAGGGGACGGCGGAGAAACGGCTGGGCAACACCCGTTATGGACTCGGGGCCACAGCGACTTTTCAGGCGTGGTTTGCTGATTCCACGGTCAAGCTGACACCGGGGACCCCCTGCCCGAATGGAGTTCGTGACACGATTCGTATCAGCACGGCCGCCAATGAATCTCAATCCTTTCAACTGGTCCTTTCGCCGAAAGCTGACTTTGAATTTCGAGACATCCGCGTCTCCTCCCTGGCCAGTGGCGAACATCGGCTGGCTGCGACCAAGGTCGAGTTTCACCAGGTCGAGTATGTGAAAGTCACCAAGAGAGCCCGGGTCAATCAGGTGTCGTTCTTCGATTCGATTGGTGATCCGTTGGTGGCCGTGGCGTCGCGCCAGGTGAAAGCCGGGTCCGGCAATCTGGCCTTCTGGGTCACGCTGCGGACTCCAGCGAAAACTGCTGCCGGAACCTATACCGGGACTCTTTCGATTGTGGGCGGCCGGGGCGCGTCGATGGAGTTTCCCCTGGCGGTGACGGTCCATGATTTCGAGCTGCCCGAGTTCTCGTCGTTCCGTAGCAACATGGGCGGACAGTACCTGGCCAAAAAAGGGAGTGACCCGGGAGTGAATCCCGTCATGGCCTATCACGGCCTGAAGTCGAAGGGCGAACTCAAGAAGTTGGCGTTGAAGTATTACGAGGCGATGGCACGTGAGAAGTTTTACCCGAAGAATGTGGCGTTGTTCACCGAGATTGGACTGAAGTGGAAGCCGCCGCCGCGAGGGTACAACGTGGCGGCCCCGGGAAATTTCTTCGAACTGACCGAATGGGATTTCACCGAGTTCAACCAGCTCATGGAGCATTTCATCGATCGGCTGAAAGTGAATTCCGTGTGCCTGACTCACACGAATCCGAGTGTCAGTCACATTTTCAAGCACCTCCCGGGAAAGCCGGCGAAGATCTGGAACCCGGATCCGGGCCACGTGACGATGGGCTGGCAGACGTTTCGCAAGATGACACAGGTGACGTACCAGAAACAGGCGGGTGATCCGTGGTTCGACACCAGCGTGGTGGTGACCCGGGACCAATGGGACCGGTTGGTGCTGGATTATTACCGGGCGATGGTTCGCAACCTCAAGAAACACGGTTGGCTCGACAAGTTCTACTACTTTGTTGACGAGACGGCCGGGACCGAAAAAATCTTGCACCTGGTTCGCCTGTTGAAGAGTGATCCGGAAACATCGGCCATTCGATTCGCTCACTGTCTGCAGGGATTCGAGAGCCTGCGGCACAAGGAGAACGGGAAGTTTGCCTTCAGCAAGCTGCTGACTCACGTGCCGCAAATCGACGAGAACTACTACCGCTGGGAAGATTATTTCTGGGACGATTACGAGGTGCCCCGGGACCGGGACCGGTTGTGGAGTTACGCCGCATACAGCAGTCGCCTGGGAATCAATGTCCCGGGAGTGACGAACCGGGAGGTGGGGCTGGAATTGTTCAATATCGGTGGCAGCGGTTATGTGATCTGGGACACGATCATGTGGCATCATCCGTACAGGGATGCCGACGATGACCGAAACCCGTGGGTGGAGCCGTTCACCCGGTTGGCCAATGGTGGCCTGAGCTATTTTTATCCACCACGGAGGAAGGGCCTTTCGGCCACTCCCGATTTCACGATCACTCCCTCGTTGCGAGTGATGACGTTTCGCGAAAGCGTGGACGACTACGAGTACGCCAGGATCCTGGAAGACCTCGTTTCGCGGGGACGCAAGCAGGGAGTCGACGTGACTGTCGCGAGGCGGGTTTTGGATGACATCCGTCGCCTGTTTCCCGGCACTGTGGAATGGACCTTGAACGACGCCTGGTATCTCGAGTTGCGGGAACGGATGGCCCAGGCGATTGTCGGAGTCCGGTCGCAGTTGCAGTGATGGAAATGAAGGGCCGCTGCGATTGTCGGTCCTCTCGAAATTTTGGCTGGCGGCAGGATTGTGGAAGCGACTAGGATGCTCGCTGTGGATGAAGCTTGGCAATTTGGCCTCGCCGCAGGCTATCCAGGCATGTTGTGATCCAGAGGTGTTGGATGCTGTCGATCTTCGAACCGGCCCGGCCCAGGATGGGGCGTCGAGAATGGCTTCGAATCGGCGGGCTCAACTCGTTGGCACTTTCGTTACCGGAGTTGATGGCCGCACAGGGTGACGGGTCAGTCGGTGATTCGGCCGATCCCACGTTCGGTCGAGCCAAGAACGTGATCTATCTCTACCTGAGCGGTGGTCCGCCTCAGCACGAGACTTTCGATCCGAAGCCGGGGGCACCAAAAGAGGTTCGCGGAGCCTTCGAGCCCATCCACACGAACATTCCCGGGATTCAGTTTTCGGAGTTGCTTCCTCGTACGGCGGGGATGGCTGACAAGCTGGCGGTCTGTCGAGCCATGTCGACAAACGACAACACCCATTCGACCAGTGGGTACTGGGTGCTGACGGGTTTTCCGTATCGTGGCACCAATGCGAGGACGTTGCAGCCGACGGATTGGCCGAACCTCGGGTCGGTTGTGAAATTGCTGAAGCCCAGCGAGGGCATTCCGTTCAGTTTTGCGTGGTTGCCTGAACCAATCGTCGCCAATCCGGGTGTGTTGATTTCCGGACAATCCGGGGGGTTTCTTGGACCGCACACAAATCCCGAGAGGTTCACCTGTGATCCGCAGACTCCGGGTTTTGCAATCAAGGAATTCGAGTTGCCCAACGATGTGTCGCCGCTGCGATTGTCGGGGCGTTCTTCCCTGCTGGCCCAGATCGATCGACACTTCGACAAGCTGGAGAGTTCTGACGGATGCCGTGAATTCGACAGGCACCGTCGCGAGGCCTTTGGGATTCTGACGAACGGAAAAGCCCGTTCAGCATTTGCGATTGACCGGGAGCCGGCAAAACTTCGAGATCGTTATGGTCGTGGCAAGTGGGGGCAAAGTGTCCTGCTGGCGCGGCGGTTGGTCGAGGCGGGGGTTCGGTTTGTCCATGTCCAGTGGCCACGGGAGCCCGGCGACCTGACCTCGAGCCGTCCGGTGTGGGACACGCACGCTGACAACAACAACCGGGTGAAGGACGTTCTTTGTCCGCAATTTGACGTTGGTTTCAGCGCACTGCTCGAGGATCTCCAGGTGCGAGGATTGCTGGAAGAAACGCTGGTCGTGGCGGTTGGCGAATTCGGGCGGACGCCGAAGTTCAATGCCAACGGAGGACGCGATCACTGGGGACCGGTATTCAGTTGTGCCCTGGCCGGAGCCGGCATTTCCGGTGGGCAGGTGTATGGTTCGAGCGACGCCAGTGGAGCGTATCCGAAGACGGGACGTGTGCTGCCGCAGGAACTCTGTGCGACAATTTTCCACCTGCTGGGCATTGGTCACAATGCCACGATGCGGGACCGTACGGATCGGCCAATCCATATCTGTAACGGGCAGCCTCTTGGGAAACTTCTCGGAAGCCGGCCCGCGACGGTGAAGCGGCGAAGTGCGACCGGAGTGATCGGCCCGGTTCCTGATTTCCGACCGATCCACGTGAAGAAAACGGGTTGAGTGTCGGTCGGCCCCCCTCGCAAAACCATGTGAGTGGTGGGGACATGACAACCGGCCACTCGGCTGCGAATTGCCTTTCAGGTTCTGCAGCAACTGTTGCAATTCGATTCGCTCCCGGATCGGATCAAGGTCCTTGTCCTGCTGGATCTTTTGCACACCTTGTCGGGGCTGGAAGAATCCGGTGGTGCTGTCCAAACACAGCCGGTTGTTTCGGCTCAAACCAGCCGGTTAAGATGGCAAGGACGCGACGTGGCGATTCTCTTGTTGCGTGTTCCCCTTGTTGCGGGCGCCGTTATGGCCGAACAGAAACCAGGGCCCAAACGGGCCATACTCCTCCTGGCCTGTTCCCTGTTGCTGGGCGTCGGAGCATTGGCCGCCGGCCCGCTTCGTTCTCACCTGGAACTTCACTTTGGCCAGGTCGCCCTGGAGGACCTGGAGTTTCACGACGCGGATGAGTGGGCGCGATCCATTCTGGGCCGCGACCCGGATTGGCCCGACGGCATTCTTCTGGCGGCCCGTGCTGCCGCGGGGCTCCAGGATACTGATCGTGCCCTCGAACTCCTGGAACAGATTCCCGACGTCAACACATCCGGTGCTTTGGCCGCACGCTGCGAATCCGGGGACCTGTTGATGCGGAGGCATCATCGGTTGTCGGCGGCGGAGGCCCAGTTTCGGCGTGTGCTTGCGCATGTCCCGGAACATCGCGTTGCCAATGACCGACTGGCTTACCTGCTGTCAGTGGCTTCCAGGCGGTGGGAGGCCATTTCGCCACGCATCACCATCTGCCGGCAAGACAATTTCAATCCACTGCACCTGAAAATTCTCGCCGTCGGGGAAGGCAGTTTTGTCCAACCGGAGATCGTCCAGAGATTTCACGACGGAGATCCGGACGACCCGTCGCCGCTTCTCTCGAAGGCCTGGATGGCTTTGGGTGACCAGGATCTTCAACTGGCCGAGGAGATTCTGCGGAATGCCGTGTCGCTGCGTCCCGAACTGGCCGAATCGCAATCGATGCTCGGCAGTGTCCTGGTGCAGGCCGGCGACGACAAAGGATTCCTGGAGTGGTACACCCAACTTCCCGAGGACTCGCGGAAGCATCCCGGAGTCTGGACCGCCATGGGGCGATTCGCCTCGGGATTCAACCAGCCCCAAATCGCCTGCCGTTGTTTCTGGGAGGCCGTCAAACGAGATCCCAATCATCACCAGGCCAATTACCAGTTGGGACAGCTTCTGACACGGTTGGGCCGCGACAAGGACGCCGAGCCGTTTCTGAAACGGTCTCGCCAGATCAACCGCTACACCACCGGTGTCACGACCGCGTGGGCGTCGGAGCGGCTGGGTGAGTTGAAGATCGTGGCGGAAGTGGCCGAAGAACTCGGCCTGGTCTGGGAGGCTTATGGCTGGTCACTGTGGGCCCGCGAAAAAGGAGTCGAGGCGTCTGAGCCACACGAATGGGCGATTGAGACGGTTCGTCGTTTGGCTCCACGGCTGGCTTCACTCGATCTCGTCCGGACGCTCGACGAGTCGAATCCGGTCGCCCGGGTTGATCTGTCCAACATGCCACTTCCGGACTGGAGTGACGGGCCGGCCGGCCGGCCGGCCGGAGGCGAGATTGCCGGTGTCGACGTCAAGTTCCAGGACCGGGCGACCACTGCCGGTATTCGCTTCCGGTACCTCAACGGGGGGGATCCGGAACAGGCCGGTGCGAGTCGCATGTTCGAGATGACCGGAGGCGGGGTTGCCGCGGTCGATTTCGACCAGGACGGCTGGCCAGATCTCTTTCTTCCCCAGGGGGGAGTCTTCGATCAACGCGCGGCACAACAGCGGGATGTCGACAGGTTGTTCCGGAACGCCGGATCCGGATTCGAAGATGTCACCGTCCAGGCGGGATTCCGTGGAAACGGGTTCGGCCAGGGAGCCACCGTGGGTGACTTCAATGGAGACGGGTTTCCCGACATCGTTGTCGCCAACATTGGCGGCAACCAGTTGTGGGTCAACAATGGCGATGGCACCTTCAGCGACTTGTCGCGGCAGGCCGGTGTTGCGGGCAGTCGCTGGACCAGTAGTTGCTTGCTGGTCGATTTGAACTCCGACGGGCTGCCGGATCTCTACGCTGTGAATTTCCTGTCCGGAGACGACGTGTACACCCGGGAGTGCAACCAGATCCGGTCACCCGACCAGGCCGAGGACCCGGCCAAGGAAGCTCGTGGGCAATCCGGAACAATGCGGGCGGGTGTTTGTAGCCCACTGGATTTTCCATCAGCACAGGATCAGTTGTTTCTCAATCTCGGCGACGGACGGTTCCGGGACATCACTTCCGAGTCGGGGATCCAGGTGCCTCGAGGAAATGGACTGGGGATCGTTGCGGCGGATTTTTCCGGTGTCGGGCGTCTGAGCCTGTTCCTGGCCAACGACTCGGTTCCCAACTTCTACTTTGTTCACCAGGGCAACAGTGATGCGGGGTTGCCGAGGTTTCGTGAACGAGCGATGCCACTGGGGCTGGCGGTCAACCAGGAAGGGCGTGCGGAGGCCTGCATGGGAGTGGCCACCGGTGATGCGGACGGCGATGGGCGGCTGGATCTCTATGTCACGAATTTCCTCAACCAATCCAACACCCTCTACCGGAAATTGCCCCAGAGGGAGTTCTTCTCGGACATGACCCAGCGGAGTGGATTGCACGAGGGCAGTATCAGTCGCCTGGGCTGGGGAACCCAGTTCATCGATCCGGATCTGGATGGAGAACTCGACCTGGTGGTGACCAACGGTCATGTCGAGGCGTCTTCCAACAGCCGGGAACTCTACGAGATGCCCGCCCAGTATCTGCACAACACCGGAGGAGGCCGGTTCGTGGAGTTGTCGGCCGACCGGGTTGGCGAGTTTTTCGACAAGCATGTGCTGGGCCGCGGGATGGCGCGGCTGGACTGGAACCGGGATGGGCTCGACGATGTGGTGATCTCTCACATGGATGCACCGGTTGCGTTGTTGACCTGCACCTCGCCCAGCCACGGACACTTTGTCGCGATACGCTTGCGTGCCACCGCGACTGCTCGTGATGCCATCGGCACGCAGTTGACTCTTCGAGTGGGAGATCGCCGCCTGTATCGGCAGCAGACTGCCGGCGATGGATTCATGGCCAGCAACCAGCGACAGTTGATCTTTGGGACCGGCAGTTCCACCACGGTGGGGCCGCTGGAGGTGCGGTGGCCCTCGGGACGGGTCGACATCTTCAAGCAGGTTCCCGTCGACAGGGAGTTGATGCTTGTCGAAGGGCATCAGCCGGCTCGGATTCCACGTTAGAACCGCAGTCTGCCAAAGACGTCATCGTTCTCGACGAACCGAGGGCGTGAACGAGAACAGCCTCGACCGATCGAGGTGGAACCGCAGTCGGATCGCTCGTCCCTGGATCAGGCGACAGTCGCTGCGGCCATTCCACCGCAGCGGGTGGCGTACGTCGTCGCCCCGGAACGGTTGGCAGTCGGCGAGCGTGAAACCGTCAATCGGATTCTTGTCGGAATCGAGCACCTCGACTCGCAGTGATCCTTTGCGCGAATCGACGTTGGCCAGGATCTGGTCACCCAGGAAAATAAACGGCCGAGTGGTCAGGACACCGGGTCGTTGGGATGACCGGGGCTGTACCGAAACGAAGCCATCCAGCCTCAGCGTGGCCAGGCCGATACCGCTTTTGGGTGGCCGGTCATCACCGTGATAATTTGCCCAGTGGCGACTGCCCAGCCCGGTGTAGTAGATCCAGATCTTGTCATCGAAAACCACGGGGGCGTGGTAAGAGTAGACCTGTCCCCAATCCCACTCCTTCTTGTGTTCTCCGTATGGCAGAAACACCTGGTTTCTGGCGATGGCTTCCCAGTCCAGGTCTTTCGAGAGATCGGCATACGGAATCACCCCGTTGGCCCCGACGCGGTTCCAGGTGAGACCATTGCGGCTGAACGCCAGTTGGACGTTGACCTTGTCCTGGAACAACTTGTCCTTCGGGATGGGGCCCAGGGTCTCCCAGTTGTACATGTTGATGAGCCCAATGAAGCAACCGGCATACGACAGGACCTTCATGCCGTAGGGTGCACTTCGGAAGGGCAAGTCGAGCTTGGTGTCTCCAGGGCCGAAAACAGTGACTTTCGGAGACCAGTGCACAAAATCTCGGCTTTCGATCCTCGCGATGCCCCGGATGTTGGGTGGCCCCGTCCTGACGAATCCAAGGTAACTCTCGCGTTGGGGATCCCAGACAGGCGCGCTCTGGGTGTCTCCGAAAGGAATCAACGGATTGGTTGTCTCGGCGGTCCAGGTGATGCCATCAGGCGAGAAGGCGGCACCCATTTGCAGACTGCTAGAGTCTCCCGTCGGTTCGCTGTTGTAGAGCATCTTGTACCGGCGGCGAGGGTTCCCGGTTCGCAGGTCCTTCATGACACCCTGTCCCGAAAAACCAACGGTTCCCCGTGGTGGGAGGATCCTGTTGTTCCGTTCTGTGCTATTGATGATCGGTTTCTTCCAGGTCACTCCGTTTGTCGAGGTCAGGTAGGCATAAAGTCCCGTCGTGGCGGCCAGTTCCTTGCCCTTGTGTTTCCAGAGGTGCACCCAGGCCTTGAAGAGCCGGTCCTGGTGGTCATAGATGACCGTGCCGTTGGCGTAGAAAGCATGTTCTTCCCACGGCAGGTCCGGGACGACCAATGGATTGCGAGGGTGCTTGATCGGTTGGTTCAGGGCCTTGGTCAGCCCTGCTACGGTGTCGATGACGTGGTCATCGATAAACAACTGCGTGCCGGAAATCAGAGGAGGCGCCGCTGCAACCACGGTGGTCGCAGCAATCGACAAGACCGCCAGGGCGATGGTGCCGGTTGTGGTCGAACACCGTTGTGTGACTGACATCGAACCGGCTCGCTGTGTCCAACGAAGATGGACATCGTGTTGTTGGAGTTGGCCTGTCATGCCACATCAAGTGCGACCGCCAGACACCGACTGTAGACTAGTTGCAAAATGAAGTCATGTTCGCACCCCCGAGACACCCCATGATTGCCATCTGCAAATGTCGAGAAAACGGTGAGACGCGTCGGTGGAACCGTGTGACTCTAGTAATGTTCGTGGCTCTCACATGGATCTCCGTGTGGCTGACTCCAGTTCACGCGCGGGTCCTGTTCCTGGTGCACGCTGACGGCAACACGGCAGATGCGGATTTTTCCAGGGGCATGCCGACTGCTCGTCCAGTGCCGACCAATGACTACGCGGTGGTGGGGACCAGGGATGGTGGGCGTTTTGGACGGGCGTTGGACATCACCCGCAGCAGTGCCAACTGCACCTATGCGGCTGCGGGAAATTTCGATCCCCGGCGTGGAACCGCCGAGTTGTGGTTCCGTGTCGAGAAGCACGCCAAAGGCCAGTATCACCCACTGTTTGGCTGGTATCGATTGCCGAGGAAGCCGGGCGACAAAAAACGCGACAGTGCCTTTGAAGTGTACTTGCATGATTCGGTGATGGTGT
>CAZYAZ010000106.1:0-9552 GCA_964646205.1 uncultured Planctomycetaceae bacterium
CATCGTGTTGCCGATCATCCCGCGGCCAGCCAATCCATTGCCGCCCTGCAATCTGCAACAACTTCCGCCGGCCGATCCCGAGAAGTTGTTAACACCAACGGAATACTCGGTCACCAGGGACATGATTGAACAAGCCGTAACGGCACGCATGGGCGTGGAGTCCGGCGACGCCAACAATCACCTGGAATTGCAGTCGGCTTTTACAGTCAACGACCGGGAACCAGCCCAGGCCGTGATCGAAGCCGAGGGCAGATTCCGGCTACGGCGTGATCAGTTCGACATTGAAATTCATTCTGACGAACGAACTCACAGCGACACCGAGTCGTTCCATCACTCCGTCCGTGTCCGCATCACCCGCGACGGCACGGTGTACTTCGAAAAAGACTGGTCGGTTTCCATTCCGCGAGAACTGAACTGATCTGGCGTTCAACCTCGCACGTCACGTCCCAGGCAGTCGCAGTCAACGCTCCGGGCAATCACGCCAACCAGCGAAAAGCCAATTCACTGCGTAACCGATCCGCTGTCCTGCTCGTGCCGGAAACTCTCGGCGACCAGGGCAGGGGAGGGCCACAAGCCCACCGTCAGGCCAGGATCCCCGTGACCGCGCCGGTACTATCGGCATACGACTCGCGTTTGATGCCAAGGCACTGCAACTGGGTCAGCCAGAGATTGGCCAGCGGGGTGCCGGTCTTGCAGTGGACGTGCTTGCCCAACTTCAACGTCCCCCCTCCGCCGCCAGCGACCACCAGTGGCAGGTCGTTGTACTGATGAGTGGTCCCATCGCCCATGCCGGCTCCGAGAGTGAAGATGGTGTTGTCCAGCAGCGTTGTCCCTCCCGCCTCCTCGATACCATCCATCCGCTCGAGCAATCTCGCGTACGCTGAGACGTGGAAACGATCCAGCTTGAGCAGGTCCTCGAGATGGTTTTGCGGAGCGTGTGTCATCCCGTGATGACTGTGTGGTTTGTCGAGAATCCCTTCCCAGTTTGTCGGAGTCGTCCAACGTTCCGGCCCCACCATCAGGGTGCCAACGTTGGTGACACCAATCTGCAACGCGGTGACCAGCAGATCACCCATCAGGTGAATGTACTCGTTGCGTGGCAAATGCTCGGCCGGACGCTTGATCGATGCTGCGGCCAGTTCGGATTTCATGGCGTCGATGCGGTCCATGCGTTTCTCGATGGTCCGTATCGCGTCGAAGTACTCGGCAAACTTGTGTCGGTCACTGGTGCTCAGACGGGGTTGCAACCGACGGGCATTGCCCAGGGCCAGGTCGGTGATGTTCCGGAAGTTCGTGTTGGCCCTGGTGCCGAATAGCCGGTCGTAGATCTTCCGAGGGTTTCTCATCGAAGGAGCGACATGACCGGTGTCGTACCACGACATGTTGTCGAAGTAGATCGACTCGATGTTGTTCTTGTGGTCGTTGCAGCTGAGTTCCAGGGTGGAATAGGGAGTTGCCTGTCCGATGCCATCGGCCGCAATGTGATCCAGCGTACGGGAAAGCGGGTAGGCCGAATTCTTGACAGCGAATGGTGCAACACTGGTCAGGAAACACGAGGCGCACTGGGCATGAGAGTCGGTCCCGTGCTGGAAGATGCGATCCAGTCCGGTGACCAGAGAAATCTTTTCCCGCACCGTGTGCAGCGGAGCCAGTGTCGGAGTGAACGTCAGGGGATGGTTGCCCACGGGGACCGTCTTGCCTTCGAAACGCCAGACATTATTTTGACCGGCGAATTTTGGTAGCGCCCGGTCACCCTCACCCGGGAAGAAACCTCGACGCGTGATCCCATTCGGCAGATAGAAGAAAGCCAATCGCTTGGCTGGAGCAGGAATTTTGCCACCGTTCTCGGCTCGGCACTGGTTGGTGAAACTCTCGAGCCAGGGCAGGCTCAGAGCAGCCCCACCGGCACCCGTCAGAAATCGCCGTCGGGAAACAGAGTGAACAGTGTCCTGCTGGATCATGTGGTTCGCCTTTTATTCCGATCGACGGGAGCCGGCCCGGGTTCGTTTTGCCGGCGCCGGAACTCGTGTGTTCTTGTGAAGGAAGGGAGCACTCATCGCGATCATCTTGAGTACGACTCGCATCTGGTCCTGGCCGGCCACCGCCTTGGCGGTCATGTCGTTCAGCGCGAGGGAGTCCGCAGGTCCGAGTTCGCGGCCCAGCGCGTAGGTCATCAGGTGTGAGATGAACCCGCGGATGAACCGGTGTTTCTCCTGGAGAATCAAACGCTTGAACTCCACCACGGTCTTGAATTCGTGCTGGTTGAACAGCACACCGCCGACGTCCACGTCCCGACCGTTCTCGTACTTGTCTCGCCAGACTCCCGTGGGACCATAATTTTCCAGCGCAAAGCCAAACGGATCAATCCTGTTGTGGCAGCCGGCGCAGTCGGCCCGTTTGCGGTGCACGGCGAGTCGTTCGCGAATGGTGAGTTTTGCCAGTTCCTCCTTGTCGACCTCGGGCAGAGGTGGGACATCTGCCGGGGGCGGTTCCGGTGGATCGTTGAAGATCACCGAATTGACCCAGGCCCCTCTTGTTATCGGCTGTGTCCGGGTGGGAGTGGAAGTCATGGTCATGATTGCGGCGTTGGTGATCACTCCACCTCGACGCGGGTCGTTCACTGGAACGCGTCGAAACTGCTGGATGATAACTTCAATGGGTGCCTTGCGATGGCCCTCGTAATTCGCCTTCAACATCTGGCTTTGCCAGGTGAACTTCGGATCGAGCAGGTCCACGATCGAGCGGTCTTCGACAAACACCGTCTCGAACAGCAACAGTGGCTCGGGCAGCATATGGATGCTGCTCCGGTAGCCGGCGTAATAGAAGTAGGGAAACTTCTTCTGGTCGGGAATCGACGTGACCAGTCGCTCCAGTTGCAACCACTGGCCGGGAAAGTTGTCGCAGAATCGACTCGACCGCCGATCGTTCATCATCCGCTCGACCTGGTGGCCAAGAGTTTTGGGATCGCTCAGTTGTCCCGACTCAGCCAGGTCGAGCAACGTATCATCGGGAATGCTACTCCAGAAGAATCGAGCCAGTCGCGAGGCCAGTTCAAAGTCGCTCACACGCTGACGCCCCGGACTCTCGGATTTCGCGACCTTCCCATCAGGCGATTCGTAGAAGTAGAGGAAGTCGGGCATACCCAGAACAGCCCCGACCATGGTCCGCATCGTGGCCTCAAATGAGGCCCCCGACGCAAGCTGCCCCTCCGCAAACGTCATGAATCGTTCAAACGTCTCGCGATCGACAGGACGACGAAACGCTCGACGTAGCAAGTTCTTGAGCCGCGACCTGATCGCCACCTTGTCGGCAACGGGCTTCGGCTTCGAGACCGGCTTGAGCCCGCTGACCTCAATGTAGTCCAACCCGAAGTAGTACCGTATGGACCGATCGTTCTTGCCAACGCACTTGAATCTCAATGTGTGCCGACCAGCCGTGAGCTTCAGTCCTCCAACATCCTGCACGGCGTGGATGACTTTCGGATCGTAGAGATCGACGTTGTCTCCAATCGTCTTGCCGTCCAGGGAAACCTCGAACAGGCCATAGTCGGGCGCTTTCGTGAACCCAAATCGCAGGCCGCTACCAGCCCCGGTCACATCAAAGGAAACTGCCAACTCCTGGGCTACATTGGGGCACCCCCAGAACAACTGTGCGTTCCCACTCCACTGTTTGCCAAATTCTCGCATGTCCTGGCGAGAGGCTTGCCTGCTTGAAGTCGCCCGGGCTTTCACGAGGCGTCCAACCTCCGCCTCGTATCGCCCGTTGACAGGACCAAGAACCGGTTTCCCTGGTGGTGCAAACAGGCGATTCCAACTGCGGCATTCCCTGGGATTGAGGTCGGGACTCTCAACGATCGTCTGGCTCAATCGAAGAAAAGACTCCATCAACAGTGGCGAGAGTGTCAGGTGGTCGGCACGGTTGTCGAAACCGTGCTCGGCCCGCTTGTCCTGTGGAAAAGCCGCCACTCCCTTGAAACCCTCGGGCCGCTGGTTGTCGAGATCCTTGGCAAGCGGGCGGCTTGAGACGCGGACTGTCGGAGGCATCTTCCTGGTTTCCGGCCGGAAGTAGTCGGACCGGCGCCGCAGCAGTCGCTCGTTGAGGCGAAAAATGTCCCGGTCCAGTTCCAGGAGATCGACCACGGCATTGTTGTACTGGAACCGGTTCATTCGCCGGAGCGGCGTGGGAACAAACGGATAGGCCTGCAATGCCCGCCGGAGCACCGCCTCCAGCCGCGTGATCGTCTCCTTCCGCTTCACCTGGGAAAGAGGTGGCTCACCGTCCGGAGGCATCTCTCGATCCTCAAGAACCGTGATCAGCCGCTCGAGCAACCGGGGCCGAGTCCGAAAGTCATCACCCGTTTTCAAGGACAGCAGGTTGATCTTTCCGGCGACCTTCCCACCTTTGCCATGGCACTTGACACAATGCGCCTGGAATGTCGATTGCAGCATGGCCGGAGAATCATCGGCAACTGACGTCACTGTCAGGCCAAGGATCAAAGCAACTGTGATGACAGCCGTGGACGCGGTCTTCATGGTCTTCCAGGCACCCGTTGAATTCATCACGACTGAATCGCAAATCACCATGGTCGGATTAACCGTGATGTTGTGCAACTGCCGTTTTCAACCGGATCCTGCCCTGTCGCTGGGATTGCCACCGACCGACTATTTGCTGACACGTCGCCAGACGTTTGTCTGCTTCGTGTCGCCTCCATCGGCGTTCTTGCCGTGGATCACGATCGTGAGTTGATTTCCCTTGTCCGACAGGGTGAGCACGGACCGGAATTCACTCGTCGTTCCATCTGCGGCCGTCTGGTGGGTGCGTCGAGTCCACTTGTTCTTGCCGGCAACCCGAAACGTCTGCTGATTGACCACGCCCTCTGAACTGACACCAGAGGCTCGAATCACCTTGGCTGCGGCATCGAAGAACAACAGGGCTCGGCCGGATGTGCCTGGGCCAACGCCCGTCATTGTCATCGCCTTGCCATCGTCCGACAGTCGAGCCTCCCATTTGTAGGTGGACTTCTTTCCTTTTTTGCCGACATCGGTTTCACTGATGACCGATGTCACCTCGCCAGCCCACGACCCCAGTTGAACCTCGCAAAACGTCTTGAAGTCTTTGCGAGTCACGCTGCCCCCCTCGCGACTTGCCTGGAGTGCCTCTTCTTCCTGTTCCATGAAGGACGGGTTGCCGTAGACGAGCATCTCGGCGATTTTTCCGTCCGCCCAACGCAGGTCCACGTGATCACGGATGACAAGTTTCCGCCCCGTGGTTCGACCAGTGGCACCAAGTTCAAACCAGGCATTCGTCCAGACCACGGGACCGTCCTGGATCTCACCAACTGTCTTTCCGTCCGATGCCAGGGCCTTGGGGCTGAAGTAGTTCGTGTGGACGTGCAACGTGTCGAAACTGAGCTTCTTGAACAGGTCGTTGTTGATGTGCTGAGCTCGTGCCAGGTAGGCCGTTTTTCCGGTGACCTTGACGTCGTTGATCCAGACCTCAACATCGTCGGCAAAAATCTCGTTCAGGAACTTCTTGTCGTCAGCGGCGAAGGCCTTGAAGAATTCGCGGGCTTTCTTTGAGAGTGGATCCCTTGTCCGCAGGTCCGACCGTCCGACAGCTCGGGGCATGGCCCAGGAACGATCCTGGATAATGAGCCATTGTCCCTCTGACTTTTGCAGAGTGCACGAGTACCTGCCGCGAGTTGGTCGCGAGCTATCGATCGCACCGGTGTTGGCCCAAATTCCCGTTTCTATCACCACCGTGGGCGAGACAATCAATCGTTCGACGTCCGTGATAATGGCACGCAATTGAGGCTCTTTCTTGAATTGTGTCTCAAAGCGTTTCTTGATCGACTTCCTGGTCTTGTGATGGACGTTGTCCTCGTAAATGACGTCCGTCTTCTTGGCATACAACTGGGCCACAGCGGCCGCGTCCTTGGCATTGAAGGCCTTCTCCCATTGCTGGAGTGCGACATCCAATTCCTTGCTGATCTGTTCCGTGTGAATCTCTCCCTGGTCGCGTTTCCTGGCCGTTTCCTGGGAGTATCCGTTGGTGGTTGTCAGAACCAAGAGCAAAACGACGAGCCGATACATGAAAATTCTCCCGGTGGAAAACGAAGTAGGTGAATCAATGGTCAATTTGGTCAGCGAAGCCGACGTCCCTGACGGCCAATTCTCCCTCCACGGTCTTCCAGATTCAACTGACACGACGCCCCGACACGACCGCCGCTGGCTGGAGGAACATGGCCACGGCTATCAAATGCGACCAGGAGTTCACCAGGCGTCGCGTAACAGGCCAAACAGAATTCAGTGGTTGACCACACTTGCGTGAAGAGCAGCCTCTATACTCATGCCCTGCACGGCATCATCCTGGGACGACCACATTCGAGAGAGAGAATCACTGATGTCTGGCCGGGGCATCGCCAGCATTCTCCCCCGTCGTAACACCGTGTCGCCCAGTCAGAACCAACACGACACGTCGCCAGAGAAAACCGTCCATTGAAAGACAAACGAGTTGAACCATGTCCAGCTTCCTGAGTGCGACAACCGTCCTGGCACTGTCATTGGCGTCCGTGGTGACAGCGGGTGAGCCGTCGACTGTGCCGAAGGCATTTCCGGCCAAAGAGGGATTCAAGCACGCCCCGGCGTTTCCGGGTGCCGAGGGTTACGCAAAATACACCTCCGGCGGACGGTACGGCCGGGTGCTGCTGGTGACCACACTCGACGATTACGACCCGGAGACCGAGGCACCGATCAAGGGGAGCTTGAGGAAGGCGACCGGGACAAGTGGTCCCCGGACAGTACTCTTTCGCGTGTCCGGGACGATCGAACTCAAGGATCCCAAGGCCGTCACGAAATGGACGCCACCCCCCGGCTGGTTCCGTGGCTACGAGTTTCCCATGAAGACGCTGAAACGCTGAAACAATTTCCTGCCCGATCCCTCGACCGTGAAAAGGTCTCCGTCGTGCACCTCGTGACCACCCGTGGCTGTTTCCTGGCAGTGATTGCCACAGCGTGTTGGCCTTCGCTAACACCCCCGGCTCTTGCTGATGATGCCGCGATTGCGACCGGCCGCAGCGTCGTCCACCGCTCCCTGGATACGATTGATCTGGCCGCGATCAACAAGGATCTGAAAGTTGCCGTTCCCACGGTGGATGTTGCCATTTACCTGGGGGAAACAGACGGCAAACCGCATGGTTACGTGGCCTCGCCCGACGAGTTGGTCGATTCCTTCAAGCGTGCCAAAGCAATTTTTGCCACCGCTGGTGTCCAACTGAAATTGCAGTGGGTCAAGCGAGCCGTTGTTCCCGCATCGTGGCTAGCCGTCCAGGCCAACGACGTGACAGGATTTCCGGCCCCCCCCGAAATCAACACGTACGTGGGATACCGCTCCCCCGGCTGGCGTTTGACAAAGGAAGCAAACCGGGCCTTTGGTGGCATCATCGAGCGTCATGCCGAAAACCATCGCACGATCTACCTGCTCTACCTGAAACAAGTCCGCATGGCCTACTACGACCGCACCGTGAAGGACCGTCCACAAATCAAAGTCATCCCGACCGGAGGCCTGTCACTGCCCGCCTATTTGTTCGAAACGCGAATCCCACGTCGCATTCGCGGCGTCATCACCATATGCCGGCAGCGAGGAAAGGGGGGCCGAACGATCGCTCACGAACTGGGACACAAGCTCATCAATGTGAGCCACGAGCATCGGAAGATCGGCCCACAATTCGAAGTCCGGGGCGAGGGCGGTTTGATGATCTACGGACGTGGCACAGAAATTCCATCGGGCAAGGCCGGGCGTTGGCACCGGGAGCGACTGCACCTCTCGCCCTTTGTCTACCGGACAAAAAAAGATGGCTCCCGCCGGTGGAATGCAGATTACCGTGAAGGCGGCCACTACTACGACCCACTGTACGGCGACAAAGTCGTCCGCTTTGGAGTGATGACACCTCCCAAGCAACCGAAACAAGACCGCCGATCGAACGAGTGATGCTGGTCGCACCCGGGTCAACAAGTGTCGTGCTCAAAACGACGCCATCCGCCGCTCGTTAGTCATGGCGACCACCAAGATGACGAACGGTACGAGAGACCATCAGGAACCGGCAAGCACCAGGCCGAAACCGGCTGCCTATGCCAGGTGGCGAATTGGTGTCCCCGACGATGCGAAGTCGACGAGAGTGGTCGGCAATTCAGACCTCAGCCGCAACTCCGAAATGTCCAACAGCGTGTGCAGGATCGTGGCAACGAGATTGTCCGAATCAGTCCGGTCGGCCAATGGCTCGCCACCGTCGCGGGTCGACTGGCCGATGACCTGCCCATCCGTGATGCCACCGCCATAGAGCATCAGTGGAGCCAGGCCGGCCCAGTGATCTCGCCCCCCGTTCTTGTTGATCCGTGGCGTCCGGCCCATTTCGCCAACGCAGACGAGCAGGATATCGTCACTCAATCCCCGTTCTTCACAATCTTCGATGAAGGCCGAAACGGCGTGATCAAATGGCTGCCCCACGGCTGCCATGCCGCGAGTGACGTCAAGGTTGTTCCGATCGGCGTGCATATCCCACACGAACCGCGTGGCAACCGTGACGAAACCGCAACCCGCCTCGCACAACCGCCGGGCCAACAACAACTCCTTGCCAAGGGTCTGTGCATTGTTCTGGTACCAGCGGCGACCGGAACTGCCATTGTTGACACCGCTGTAGCGGTCTTCATCAACGAAGCCGGCCGTGTCGTACCGTGCAATCGTTCTCGGGTCCTCGCTGGAAAGGTCAAAGGCGCCGGCAACACCACGCAGCACGATCTCGAGGGCCTGCTGGCGATACTTGTCGAAACCCTCAGCAGCGCCGCTTTTCTCGATCCCCCGGCGAAGACCATCAAGTGACTTCAACAACGCCGCACGATCGTCGAAACGGTTCACCGGCAATCTCAGCTTCATGTTCTCCTGGAGTGTCGAACCACCACCGGGAGTGAATGCCCCGTATGCACTGTTGATCTCGCCTGTCTGGTTGAACTTGCCGAATCGTTCATCGGGCCCCAGTGCCCCGGGGTCAATCGTGTTCGGAAACAAGGTCACGTTCGAGGGCAACCCCGTCCTGGGATCGTTGGCTCCGGCCAGGCGAGAAAACAGCGTGCCGATATTGGCCTTGCGAGAGGCTTTGCCGATCAACGGCCGAAGACTGTGGCTCGCGCTGCCGGTCGTGTACGACCGCACGATCGCCATCCGGTGCGCCCACTTTGCCAGCCGGCTCATCGTCGATCCGAACGTGACACCGGGAAGGCTGGTCTGGACCACACCACCGACCGTGCGGATGCGGTCCGGGACATCGAGTTTCGGATCGAAGGTCTCGAACTGGGTCGGCCCGCCATGCTGAAGCAAAAACACAACCGACTTGCCGGTCCTGACAGGTTTCGCTCGGCCACCGGCGGTGGCCTGCGTGCGAAGCAAGTCCGCGAGCGAAAGCCCCCCCAGGCCCAGGCCACCAACCCTCATCATCGCGCGACGATCCATCGTGTGCTGGTGATCGACGATTGAGAGCATCGTTGTTTCGCTCACTAC
>CAZYAZ010000106.1:9652-10797 GCA_964646205.1 uncultured Planctomycetaceae bacterium
CGTACGAGTATCCCAGATTTCCGCAAACCGGTCCACTTGAGGCTTTGCCTGACCTCGTCCTCCCGTTGTCACGGTGGTCATCTCAACTCGACCTCAATCGTCACCGGTCCAAACTGCTGACAATGTTTGAGATTGGCGAACTCTCCCCTGGACGCCCTGGTGTAGACGAACGGCGATCCTCCTCCATAGGCAAACCAAAGCTGATATTTCCCTTTTGTGGCAAACGACAGGTTCGCAGTGCCATCACCTCGATCGCCCATCCAGGTGCCGCGGAATTTCGTGGCCGACCCGATTTCAAACGAACAGAACTTCAATTCCTCGCCGGGACCGAGTCGCACAAAATGCTTCGCAACACGAGCAATGTCCATTCTCGGATAGGCATCAATCAACCGGAACACCTGGCCGTCGGGGTGCTTGATCTGGACGGCCAGGTCGATGTGAGGTAGCCCCGGCGCCCGGTAGACCGCAACTGGCTCTTTGCCCTGGTTGACCAGAAACACGTCGATCGCAGTCCTACCGGGCGACCGCTTTGACGTAACAACTTCGCACAATCGAAGATTGCCACCAGGCTCCGCACCGGATGGCGCTGGCTGTTCCGGTTTGACACGAGCCTGGTGAGCGACGGCCTTTGCGGTTGTCGTGGATGGTCCGGCCGTGCCACCACATCCAAACAGCCCCACGACCAACGGCAACACCAGCAGAATTCGAATCATTTCGCCCCGGGATCGACCATGGCATCCGCGTCTCCAGACCACAGCCCCGCTATTCAGCCCGCCAGATCCAGAACACGCGTCACGGCGTCGGGCGAAGGGGCAGGGGAGAGGCCGGCTACTTGTGTCCCGGCTTGGCCCTTGGCTCAATCGCCCACACTTGACTGGCGGCAGTGAAGTTCTTGTGGTCAGTCAGCGTCCAGGTGATCTCCTTCTCTTTCGACAGGATGAAGGCATGTGCTCCGCGGCCTGAATTACCACGGAGAAAATTGGTGACCACAATCGAGCCGTCTCTGAGTTGTTGGAGACTGCAGGCATTGGTGAAGTTGAGTTCGGGATGACCTTTCCCGGTGAATTCCCAGACGACCTTTCCGGAACGATCCACTTCCAGCAAACGAGCCTGCGTTCCACAAGCCAGCAAGGTGTTGCCATTTT
>CAZYAZ010000107.1:0-7866 GCA_964646205.1 uncultured Planctomycetaceae bacterium
CGATGGAGTTCTTGCATGCCAACACGCGGAGCCTGCTGGATTCGGAACACGGCGACGGCAACTTCATCGACGCGCGGGGCAAAAATGTGATCGTGATCGGTGGCGGAGACACCGGCACCGACTGCATTGGTACGTCGATGCGACATGGATGTAGCAATCTGGTCAACTTCGAGATTGTGCCGAGGCCGCCAGAGGAACGTGCGGAGAACAATCCTTGGCCACAGTGGCCGAAGATTTTCCGTGTCGACTATGGGCACGCGGAAGCGGCAGCGGCTTTCGGTGACGATCCTCGGCAATTCTGCATCGAGACAGTGGAGTTTCTGGGGAATGAAAATGGCGCATTGACTGGGCTGAAGACTGTCGAGGTGGATTGGAGTCGTCCCCAGGAGAATGGACCTCCCTTTAGCCGTGTCGAGGGCAGCGAACGTTTATGGGAAGCCGACCTGGTTTTCCTGGCCATGGGCTTTCTGGGCCCCGAGCAATTCATTGTCGAGGAACTGGGGTTGGAAACGGACGCGCGTTCGAATTTCCAGGCCGACTATGGAAGGTTCACCACATCTCTCGAGGGAGTCTTCTCTGCTGGCGACTGCCGCCGTGGTCAAAGCCTGGTCGTCTGGGCGATCAACGAGGGGCGAGGCGCCGCAAGAGAGTGCGACGGGTTCCTGATGGGCGAGTCGCGGTTGCCCTGACGCGAGGATCTGTCACAACCGCAATCTCGAGTTCCTGGATCGATCAGGCGTCGATCTCGGTCAGCCGTTGCTTGCTGTCGCCGATTGACTCGACATCAGCGTCGAGGCGGTCGAGCATCGAGAGGAACAGGTCGTTGAGAGGTCTCTCGTCCTTGGCGAGGATGTGATGGCCGGTTTTCAGCGTCCGGCCACCTCGCCCCGCAACAACAACCGGCAGGTCATGGTGCCAGTGCTTGTTGCCATCGGAAAGTCCGCTGCCGTACATGATCATGCAATTGTCCAGCAGCGTCCTGTCACCCTCGGTGATTCCCCTGAGCTTGCCAAGGAACCTGGCAAACTGTTCGACGTGCCACTGGTCGATTTTTTGGAGCTGGTCGACCTTGGCTTTTTCATCGCGATGGTGTGAGAGGCTGTGCCAGCCCGAGTTGACTCCGACCATGGGATAGGTGCGGTTGCTCCCGGCGTTGCCCAGCATGTATGTCGAGACACGGGTCGTGTCGGTCTGGAAGGCCAGGGTCAGCAGGTCGTACATCAAGTTGACATGCTCGGTCAGGTTTCGCGGTGTTTGGTCCGGAACCTTGAAGTCACGGGGGCGGCGTTGTTCGGCGTCCTGTTCGGCGCGGGAAATCCTCTGTTCGATCTCCCGGACACTGGTGAAGTACTCATCCAGCTTGGCCTTGTCGTTTTTGCCGAGGGTCTTTTGCAGTCGCTGGGCATCGGCAGCCACGAGGTCGAGAATGCTCTTGCGAATCCGGCTTCGACGTTTTCGGACCTGTGCGTCCTCGGTGCTTCCGAACAATCGGTTGAAGACCGCCCTGGGATTGATCTCCTTGGCGACGGGTGTGGTGGAAGTTCTCCAGGCGACATTGGAGGAGTAGGCGCAGCTGTAACCGGAATCACAGTTGCCCGCGTTGCGGCCGCGTTCGATCCCGATTTCCAGTGAGGGCAGCCGGGTTCTCTTTCCGATTTGTTGTGCGGCCACCTGGTCAACCGACACCCCCACCTTGATGTTTGAGCCGGATGTCTTGACCGGGTGTGCGCCGGTCAGGTAGCTCGCAGCACAGCGGGCGTGATCGCCTGGGCCATCACCCTTGGCACGACCGTTGTCCTGGGCCAGGCCGGTGAAGACGTTCAGTTCGCTGCGAAACGGTTCCAGTGGCTTGAGTGTCTGGCTGAGCTCGAAGTCGGTGCCGGTGCCGGTTGGCTTCCACGACGGCATGATGGCCCCGTTGGGGAAGAAAACGAATGCGGCCCGCACTGGTGGAGTGGCGGCGGTGGCCGCCCGGGCCGGGGCCATGCCGTCGAGCATTGGCAGGGCCATCGCAGCCCCCAGTCCCTGGAGGAAACGTCGCCGTGGGATTGTCTTGAAACCACTCATGGCCTATTCCTTTTCTCCTCGACGCATTCGGAACGGTTCGCTCAGGACCACGCCCGTGATCACTGACTGGAACCGGAATCCCTTGTTGCGACTGGCTGTCACGATTCTATCAACAGCACAACGGTCGTTGAACTCCAGTCCTCGCCCCAGTGCAAAGACCAGTAGCTTCCTGGTTAAAGATCGGCAGAATCGGTCCTGTCGCTTTTTGAGGATTTCGATCAATTCAAGCGGAGTTGAAAAGGAGTCATTGCCGGGAAGCTTGCCCGATGAGTCAATCTTGTGCTTCCCATCGGCGTCGCGCCATCGGCCGATGGCGTCGAAGTTCTCGAAGCCAAATCCCAGTGCGTCCATTTGCCGGTGGCAGATGGCACAAGTGGCTTTTTGCCGATGCAGTTCCAGTTGTTTTCGCAACGAGGCGTCCGGAGCCGCCTTGGTGGCCTGTTCCAGTTCCGGAACGTTGGGCGGAGGCGGTGGTGGCGGACTGTCGAGAATGTTCTCCATGATCCACTTTCCGCGTTTGACCGGTGATGTGCGGTCCGGGTTGGAAGTGAGTGTGAGGATGCTGGCCTGGGTCAGGACGCCGGCTCGGTGATTGTCGGACAGCTCGATCCGGCGCATCTGGTTTCCCTCGATGCCGGGGATTCCATACAGCTTGGCAAGGGGCGCATTGACGAAGGTGAACCGCCCGTCGAGGAACTGGGTGATCGGCAGGTTCTTGTTCAGGATCTCGGCAAAGAAGAGTCCGGTTTCCTGCTGCATCGCCTTGCGGAGTTCGTCATTGAATTCCGGGAACTTTTTCGGATCGGGCGTCAGTTCATCAAGAATGCGGAGATTCAGCCACTGGCTGGCAAAGTTGTCGACCAGTGAGCCGGATCGTGAGTCAGCGAGCATGCGACGGACCTGTTGGCCCAGCACATCGGGTTGGTTGAGCCGGTTTTGTTCGGCGAGCCGGAACAGTTCATCGTCTGGCAGGCTGCTCCACAGGAAGTAGCTGAGGCGTGTTGCGAGTTCGAAATCGGTCAGTGCCTGATTGTTCTCGTCGGTGCCCTGTTTTCCGTGTTCGACTCGGAACAGAAAATGGGGCGAGACAAGGACGGCCTGCAACCCAATTTGCATTGCGGATTCGAACGTCTCGTCGTCGGCCTGTGCGGCGGTGGCGACGAAACTGGCAATCGGGTTGACCTCGGCGGCGGTTACCGGCCGTCGGAACGCTCGTCGCATCAATGGGGTGAGGTTGGCTCGGGCCGCCTCGAGGGCCGTGCGGTCCTTGTCGGGGCGGAAGTGAACCAGTTGCCGGTGAGATTTGGGCAGGTCTTCGGGTTTGACCTCCAGGGGGCCAATCACCTCGATCGCGTGAATGTAGGCGTTGCGGTCGCCACGGAGTTTGGGGTTGGTTTCATCAGGCTGGTAGTAATCGTTGATGAAGGCGACCCGGATGGGGTGTGGTCCCCGGGCGATCGACAACTTGTGGTCGAGCGGCTGACGGTCCGTGCGGTTCTTGCTCTTGATGTCGTGTGTTTTGATCGGTGTGTTGTCGACCGAGAGCGTGACGCGGGCGGGGTCGGGGCCAGCCTGGTCTGCGGAGGCGATGACCCGGAGGACGTATTCTCCCTGGGCCGGGAATTTCACAACGGCACCGACGTGTCCCCGGGAGGCCATGATGAAACTCGAACCGGTCGATCTCGCTCCGGAGTTCTGGTTGAGTTGATTGCCTTTGAGTTTGCGATTGCGGGATGTGAACGGGTCGACCGGAACGATCGCCTTGTGGGCCACCTGTTCTGCTGCATCGAGGTATTTTTCGATCAGCAGCGGGGAAACGCTGAGTACGTCGCCGATGTTGTCGAAACCTTCCCCGACATCATCACTCGGGAAGTTCTTGGCTGGATGGAAGTCGACGCCAAGCAAGTCACGGATCGTGTTGTCGTACTCGGCGCGGTTGAGTCGACGGATCGTCACGCGACCGGGGTCCCGGACCAGGTCGCAGTCGATGTCAAAGAGTGTTTTGTCGAGGTATCCGACGACGGCCTGTCGTTGCTTGGAATCGGGCTGTGCGTCGTGATCCGGCGGTGGCATCGCCCCCAGTTCCAGGTACTGAAGGGTCTTGGTCCAGGTCTTGCGGTCCGCCTGGACATCCTTGGTGGAGGAGAACTTGTCGAGCCGCAAGCCGCCATTGTCGGTTTCCGGGCCGTGGCACTCGTGGCAGTAAGTCTTGAGGAAGGGGGCGACCGTCTCTTTGAACGGATCGGGTGGTGCGGGTGTTGTGACGGGTTGTTTTGTAGACGTGGTGGTCCGGGCTGCGGGAGTTGGTGCGGTGGTGGCTGCCAGCAAAGCTGGAGCAGTGGAGGTTGCGCGGTCGATGGGAGCCGTCAGGAACCAGGAGGCCAGCAGGGCCGCAATTCCAGTCCCGATGGCCGCCGCCAGGTGCCGATGCCAGGCAGGTCGCGGAGTGCTGCCGGGACGACGATTTCGAGTCGGCACGTGCGACTCCGGGGTTGCAACAGGAGGGAGGTGTGATGGGCCGGGAGGCCGTTGGCTGGGATCCTGATTATAACCACCCAGCGCGACGATCGCACAGAGGTTGTTCAATTCCCCTCGTGAGTTTCGGCCGAACGTTCGAGCCAACCGGTGAACGCCAGTCGGACGTCGGAATGTCCAGGCCAGCCCAGGGCCAGTCCGAGATAGAGCGCCGTGGCCGTGATGACCGAGGCAATGCCGCTGGGCCACCCGGTGCCCAGCCATGCGGCCAGACTCCAGCCCGCCAAGCCAGCGATGAGGCTGTAACTGGCGGCGAGAAGGACCCCGCGAACCAGTGCTGTGGGGTCGTCGAATCCGATCGTGTTCCAGATGGCCCACGTGGCAACCCCCAGTAGCAACCAGGCGGTGATCGAGGTGGAGATGGCCAGCCCAACCTCCTGCAGAGGTTCGATAAGCAATAGGTTGAGTAGCAGGTTGGGGATCAAGAGTCCCAGCAGGCCGATGGCCGCAAGGTGTTTCCAACGACCGAGAACCAGAACGGCTTGCACCAGTGCCAGTCCGGCCATTTCGGGGAACAGGCCCCAGGCGTAACCGCCCAGTGTCCATCCGAGTCGCTGGCAGGAATTGCTGTCGAGCGCCTGAAGGGAAAGCTCCGGTAGCAGGGTGTGGCCGGCAAGCAGCACGAGACTGGAAATGGGCAGTAGCAGTACTGCGGCAAAACGGATCACCTGGCTGCATCCGTGGCGGAGTCCGGCGTGGTCGCCAGTGGCGACCTGTTCGGAAAAGCGAGGCAATAGGACCCAGAGCATGGACGCGACCAGGGTGCCGGAAAGGAAGTCTTTGCCCATCGCACTCCAGTAGAGGACGCTGAGATGTCCCTCGGGCAATCCGACCGCCATGGCCCGGTCAACCAGGACGTTGATTTGTCCGATCACGTCGAGCCACAAGAATGGCAAAACGGCGGCGACAAAACCGAAGCCGCCACTCAGTGAGGAATTGCCCGAGGCCAGGAACCGGTGGCCACTGCGGTGAACAAATCCGGCCAGGAGCATGGCCTGGATTGCTGTGCCCAGCAGGAGAGCCCAGACGAGCAGAGCGGCGCCGTCTGTGGTGCCGCGGGTGAGCACGGCGATGACGATGGCTGTTGTGGGGATCACGTGGGTCCATTGTGGCTTGGAGAAACTGTGCTGGGCGTTGAGTACCGCCGTCAGCGCCGACACCGCAGCTGTCGGGAGAATCAGGAGGGACACGGGACTTGTCAACTGGGCGAGTTCGGCCGCGAGTGCTGTGTAGCGTTGGGGGCTCAGCAATAACGGCCAGGCACGCGGCAATGCCCATGCTGTAAAACCTGCCACCACGGCGGAGAAAATCATCACCTGTGCCAGGTAACGATTCGTGAATGATGTGAGGTCTTCGTTGGCCTGGTGCCGTGGCGCCTGGACCATGAAGCCCCGCCGGATGGCCGAGAGATACAACGCCATGGCCAACGCCGGAACGAGCAGAGCCAGCGCGTAGGCGTCAATTGTATCACCGGCACCAAAGCGGCCGGCGACGAGCATTTCCTTGCCCAGGGAGGCGATTCGGCACAACGCCAGGACACTGGCCAGAAACAGGCCGGTTCGGGCAACGCCGCGTTGAGCGGGCATCCGTCTTCCTTGTCTCAGAACGGCTCAACATCGACCGGAGCAGATGGTACAGTAAACGGGCTAGCCTGTCTCCGGACCGGCGATGGTGTTGGGGCTGAAAGAGTCTCATCGCACCAGGCTGTCATTTCCAGCTGTTAGGGTGAAACCCATGAAGTTTGCTGTCGGATCCACATTGTTCTCACGACTTGTTTCTCGCGTCTTGTTGCTGGGGGCTTGGAGCCTGGCTGTTTTGGTGCCGGAAGGTCCGGTGTTGCTGGCCCAGGATGCCAAAAAACCGGCAAAGGCTGGAGAAGAAAAGGCGAAGTCGGAAACCGAGAAGGCGTTGCCGGCCGGGCACTCCAATCACGGGGAAGCCTTCAATGAAGGGCCGCGGCAAAAAGCCTACCTGATGGGGAATACCGGAAACGTCACGTTTCCTGCCACCTGTGCGAAGCCGATCGTGCAGAAGTTCATCAACCAGGGAGTGGGGCAGCTGCACGGTTTCTGGTTCTTTGAGGCTGAGAGGTCGTTTCGCCAGGCGGCGGCGATTGATCCTGCCTGTGCCACTGCCTACTGGGGCATGGCGATGGCCAACATCAACAACGACAAACGAGCCAAGGGATTTATTGCCAAGGCCGTGGCTCTGAAGGACAAGGTGACCGAGCGAGAACGGATGTACATCGAGGCCGTCGATGCATACGTCAAGGCCGGGTCCAAGAAGAACAAGGACCGTAGCCGGGCATACGCCAAGGCGTTGGAGCGAATATCGTACAAGTTTCCCGAGGACATCGAGTCCAAGGCCTTCCTGGGGCTTCAGTTGTGGGGCAACCGTCGCCGTGGCTTGCCGTTGGACAGTTACCTGGCCGTCAACGCCTTGCTCGAACAGGTTCTTGCGAAGAACCCGATGCACCCCTGCCACCATTTTCGTATCCATCTTTGGGATTACGAGAAGGCGGAAAACGCGCTGAATTCCGCGGCGCGGTGCGGACAAGCGGCTCCGGGGATCGCCCACATGTGGCACATGCCGGGGCACATCTACTCGAAACTGAAGCGGTATGAGGACGCCTGTTTTCAGCAGGAGGCCTCCGCCCGGGTCGACCATGCCCACATGATGCGAGATCGAGTGCTCCCCGACCAGATTCACAACTTCGCACACAACAACGAATGGCTGTGCCGCAACCTGCTTTATGTCGGCCGAGTCAGCGACGCGCTGAGCCTGGCCAAGAATATGCTCGAACTGCCACGACATCCGAAATACAACACGATGAAGCGGTCTGGAAGCACCCGGTACGGCCGCATGCGGTTGCTGCAGGTGCTGAACACCTACCAACTCTGGGACGAGACGATTGCTCTGTCGGCAACGCCGTATCTCGAGCCCACCACCGACTTCAATGAACAGATCAAGCGAAGCCGCCAGTTGGGTCGTGCCTATTTCGGCTCCGGCAAGGACAAGCAGGGCCGCGAACTTTTGGCGTCCCTTGAGAAGCAATTGGCCGATCAACGGGCTGGCCAGGAGAAGGCCGGTGAAGCAGCACGACTGAAATTGACCGGAAAAACTCCCGCTGAGGCCAAGAAGCCCAAAGCCAAGAAGCCTGAAGCCAAGAAGCCCGAAGCCAAGAAGCCTGAAGCCAAGAAGCCCGAAGCCAAGAAGGCTGATGACAAGAAGCCAAAGGGCAAGAAGAAAGTCGACAAGAAGGCG
>CAZYAZ010000107.1:7966-10734 GCA_964646205.1 uncultured Planctomycetaceae bacterium
CAAGAAGGCTGATGACAAGAAGCCAAAGGGCAAGAAGAAAGTCGACAAGAAGGCGGTGAAGAAGGCCGTCGATGCTGCTCGCAAGCCGTTTGATTCGAAGATTCGTACGCTCGAGAAGGCCGTACAAGAACTGCAGGCTCACGTTGTGTTGGCGGAGGGTTCCGAAGAGAAAGCCAAGGAGGCACTGGCGTTGTTCAAAAAAGCCGGTGGCATGGACGCATCATTTCTGGCGTTTGTCCAGTTGGCCACCGGCGATGGCGATGGTGCCGAGAAAGCGCTGCGGGATCAGGTCAAGCGGCGCGTTAATGAAGTCCAGCCACACGCCCACCTCGTGGAGTTGCTCTGGAAGCGTGGTCGCAAGAAGCAGGCGGTCGAAGAACTCAAGTCACTTCGTAAACTCTCTGGTTCGATTGATCTGACGGCTCCAGTCTTTGGTCGTTTGGCACCGGTAGCCAAGAAGGCGGATCTTCCCAAGGATTGGCGTCTCGAGGCCGTGGTTCGGGATGACACCGGTGATCGTCCGAAGTTGGATGATCTCGGTCCGTTTCGCTGGAAGCCGCAGGTTGCGGCGGATTGGAGCTTACCGGCCGACGGGGGCCGCAACGTGTCCCTGAAGGATTACCGTGGCAAGCCGGTCGTGGTGATCTTTTACCTGGGATACGGTTGCTTGCATTGTGTCGAACAATTGCAGGCATTCGCTCCCAAGGCCGAGGCGTTTCGCAAGGCGGGGATCGAGTTGGTTGCGATCAGTTCTGACTCGCAGGAAGATCTGGCGAAATCGATCGAGAAATTCAACAAGGAAGGGCAATTCCCCTTCCCGCTGGCGGCCGACCCGAAATTTGAGATCTTCAAGAAATATCGCTGTTTTGACGACTTCGAGAACCTGACACTTCATGGCACGTTTCTGATCGACGGTGATGGCTTGGTTCGCTGGCAAGACATCAGTTACGACCCGTTCATGGATACAGAGTTCTTGTTGAAAGAATCGCAGCGTTTGCTGGGGCAGACGGCGCGTCGGCAGGTTGCCGGCGGAGGGGAATAGCGGCAAATTGCTATTTCCGGTGTCGTGTGGATTGCTAGACTTCCGGCGGTGACACCAGTCGAAAGCGTTGTGTCTGGGTGCGGGTGCCGCCTGAATCGGGGGCGTCTGTTCTCTTCTGGCGAGACAACGTGGTGACACGGAAAATTCAAGGTGCCCTGATCGGCTTGCTTGTCAGCGGATTGATCATGACCGACTCGGCAAATGCAGAACCAGGTTCGTCGCCGCAGCCCGGTTCGGTTGATGGCGCGGGAAAAGGCAAGCAACGCGGTACTTCGAACGTCAATCTGCCGACACCGACTTTTGGGGGGGCGCAGTTCTGGGGTGACGTCCGGTTTTTCAGCGGATGGAAGATCCAGCAGAACGTGTTCACCGGTCACCATCGCGTTTTGGACCCCAGCGGGATTCGTCGCGCTTGGGGCGCCCGCGAGGCGTGTGAGGAGCACCTGGATGAGGTGATTCGCACTGAAAAACTTCCTCCGATGAGTGGCACGGCGGTCATCCTGCTGCACGGGGCAATCCGTTCATCAAAATCTCTCGCGAAACTGGGGTTGGTCCTGGCCAAAGATGGATACACGATTGTTCCGTTCGACTACCCCAGCACCAAGGCTGAGATTGAGACGTCGGCCGACTACCTGCAGCAGGTCGTTGAGCGACTCGAAGGGATCGAGAAGATCCATTTTGTGACGCACAGCATGGGGGGGCTGGTGGTGCGGTCCTGGTCGGGTCGCTACGGCGACAAGCGGTCCGGTCGCCTGGTGATGATGGGGGTGCCGAATTTCGGGGCCAGGATGGCCGATCACCTGAAGACCAACCTGCTGTTCAAGTTGCTCTACGGACAGGCCGGCCAGCAATTGAGCAGTGATTCCGGGGGATTCATTGCGCAGTTGCCGACGCCAAAGTTTGAGTTTGGCGTGATTGCCGGAAAGGCTGGGACGTCGAGAGGGTTCAATCCACTCGTTCCCGGTGACGATGATGGCACCGTATCGGTCGAGAGCACCCGGTTGCCCGGTGCGACCGATTTCGTCTCGATTCGCGGCGGTCACTCGTTCCTGATGTTCAAGCCGGAGGTGATCGAGTGGACCAGGCGGTACCTTAGGCACGGTCACTTTCGCGAGGACGGCACAAGGCAACCGATCCCGGTTGAAACTCGGGATGACGACAAGAAAACCGGTTCGACCGCTGGCGATCCGGGCTGACCTTTTCGGGGCGAAGTTACTTGCCTTCGCCCTTTTTGTCCTTGGCGTGGTCGTGCTCCTTGTGATCACCATGGTCATGGTCGTGATCATGCTCTTTGTGAGTCACAACAATCGCAAAAGGCTTGTCCTTGATTTTCACGTTGATCTGGCCGGCGGTTGAATCGTTGTCGTGAAATGATTCGAACAGGGCCGTGTCGGTCGTGACAAAACGGGAAGACTGTCCGTCGTCACCGTCGTCATCCTGTGGCTTGGCGGCCAACTTGTGCGTCGTTTCCTTGCCGTCGGTCTCGATGTTCAGCACGAGTTCCGCGGCGGCGATGGGGACGGCAGCTTTGGCTTCACCGTCGAGAAGAAAGACTGTGATCGTCTTGGCCTTTTCGTCCCAGACGATTTCGGCGTGGTACTGGTGGTCGCCGAGTTCTACCAGCGTGCCGCCGTGAGGGGCCTCGTGTTCCTCGCCATGGTGATGGTGATGTCCGTGGTGAGCATCGGGATCGGCTGGCTTGATGTCACTGGTTTTGAATTCCTGG
>CAZYAZ010000108.1:0-5082 GCA_964646205.1 uncultured Planctomycetaceae bacterium
TTTCGCAGTCGCCGGGTTCCCGTACGAAAACGATCAGTCAGTTTCTGATAGGTCGACGGAACAATTTCCGGGCTGTCATCCACCGGGGAAACCGTCGACTCGGTCGACTCGGTCGACTCGGCCGGGGGATTGGCTGCGGAAGGTGGCGACGGTTCCTGGTCGGTGGGAACCTCTATCGCCGACTCCGGCTGGCTCAGCGGACCGGGTTCAGCAAATGGCGTCGGCTGCGCTTCAAGCAGACCATCAGCCGACACCCCGTGGCTACGTTGCCAGGCCCGCCGTAATGCATCCCGGTATGCATCCGGAGTCCACTCGCTCTCGGCCAACTGCACGTTGTTGACCGCCAGCAACCCACCGGTGCGGAAGTGAAGATTGGCCAACGCCTGATTGTAGGCCACCAGGCTCGTGTAGTACGCCACCTCGGCATCGGCCCGGCTGACCTGCGCTCTCAACAGGTCGTCCAGTGTCTTGGTCCCCGCGTTGAACACCTCGATCTCAAACTGCCGGACCCGTTCCTGGGCCGCGGCTCGCCGGTTGAGATTGGACCGGGTCGCGGCTTCGTGGGCAGCGAGTTGCTGAATGGCATCAGAGAGTTCGTGGCTGATTTCGGATTCCTGTGCGTCGAGCACAGCACGAGACTTTGCCAACCTCAATTCAAGGTTCTTGACCTGGGCGTTGGCCGATCGCATACCCAGCGGAAGCGTGAACTCGAATCCAAGATTCCAGCCGGTGTGGTCGGCATGTGAAAGTCCGCGATAGCCACTGGAATACGGGGAACTCCGATCGCTGGAGAACAGGTTGTCACCCAGGGCGTTGACCTGGTACCCGCCAACCAGGTCGAGCCGTGGCCTGACCAGGCTCTGGGCTGCCTTCAACTGCAACGAGAGGCTCTGCAACGACCATCGCTGCCGCCTCAACTCGATACGATGTGTGAGTGCTTCGACCAGGCTGGCCTCCCAGTTCGGTTCGAAACGAGCAGTCACCGGCTCATCCGACGGCCTGAGCACGGTTCCGTCACTGACCGGCAGCCCCAGCAACCGTCGCAACGCCGTCTCGGTGCGATAGAGTTCCGCCAATGCGGCTTCCGACTGCGCCCGGGTCTGGTAATAACGATCACGGGCCAGGGGTTCATCGGAGTTGGTGAAACCTTCCTTGCCACCGCCGTCCAGAATCACCTTGGTGTCGCGCCAGGACTTCTGGGCGCTGTTGCGCGCCATCGCCGCAGCATCCCACTTGCGGTAGGCGAGGTAGAGGTCCCAGTACTGGTCCTCAACGTCCTTCACCAGGTTGATGGCCGACTGCTCAAATTGACTCAACGTCAGGTCATTGTTGATCCGAGCGATCACCACCCCCTGGCTGACTCCGCTGAGCCCACGGAACTGCTGGGTGACCGGACCGGCAATCTGGGTGAACTCGGTTCCCGATCCAGCGAGCAATGGCTGACGGTACCTGAGATTGACGTTGCCGGTGTAAGTCGAGTTGTAGAGATTGAACCCACTGGGAATGTTGCTGCCGAAGTAGGACCAGTCGTGTCCGACCGAAAGACTGGCCCCGTATCCCATCTGCTTGCGGAGCATCGACGTGAAATCGCCCATTTCTCCGACCAGCGACCCGCCGCTGCCAATACCACCCGCCATGAAAGCGTTGTTCTGAGGTGTCTCGTTGCGACGCCATATCATCGTGGTCGTGAACTCGGGATCAAACGCCGCCAGGGCCGCTGTCACGCCACGGCCACCAAACAACACGCCCGATTCCTGGATGGCCGGATCCCAGATCGATGCGACACGATCGGGTGACGACAGTACGGTGTTGCCAGGAGACAGAAATCCACCACGGGTGCGGATCACCGAATTGTTCTCCAACGCCAGTTTTAGTGCGTCGGACAACGAAAGATCACGAATCTCGTCCTCGGTCGGCGCGGTAATCGTCCGGGGAGGCCGCTTCCAGCTCTTGCGAGGCTGGGCAGGCGCACTGTCTACCGGGTTCGAGATATGCAGTTCGCGATCCCGATAATGCTCCAACGTCGCATCGCTCAACCATGTCACCTCGCGACCCGGCCCTGCGCACCCGGACACCAGGGCCAACAGGCCGAAAAACAGCGACACAACGACGCCGACAACTAACGACGGACGGCGGCGAACCGCCGCTACTGAGACATCGACAAGGGGCATGGCAAAAGCCGCGCAGGAATCAACGCTATAACCGCTACAGACGGTATCGACGGAATAACCGTCAAACCTTGACTCCAACCGTGGCGAGAACACCAGGTCGGTCAGGCCTCTCCAGCATCATCCCCGGCGACCGGATCTTGCGGATCCTTGCCTGGCGCAAATTCCCGATAGGGGCGGCCCATCCATTTTTTGATCAGGACCACCTCACCCGCATCGTTTCCTTCAATCGCATGACCGAGAAACTGCAGCGCATAACCGCCCACGAAACTGGAAACCGCCCACCACCATGGCTCGGACTCGACCACCAGGATCGTCGTGACCACAAACGTCAGTGGCACGCCGAAAAGGTGCAACAGGCGGTTCAGCGGGTGAGTGTGCCGCTGGATGTAGTTGGTGAGAAATCTCGTGAGCATCGTTTCCCTCGTCATCGCTTGCGCATTGTGGCTGTCTCACCAGTGGTTTGCCAGCCGTTTGGTTCCCAGCTCCACATTGTCTCGCCACTGGCCCGTTCCCGCTGGTCACAGGCACCCGTTTCTGGTATCTCCCCCGCGTGAACGAGACGGCCTTCCGTGCACTGGTTTCCGGCGACCGCCGCGGCCCGGCCGCCGGCGGGATCAGGGGCCTCTTGTGGCTGTTGCAATGGCCCTATCGCGCCGCGATCTGGGCGAGAAATCTTGGCTATCGCCTCGGGGCCATCCAAACGCACCGTGCACAGGCCCCGGTCATCAGTATCGGCAACCTGACCACCGGTGGAACCGGCAAAACCCCAATGGTCGCCTGGCTGGCCAACCACCTGGTCACAAATGGGCACTCGGTCGGATTGCTCAGCCGAGGATACCGGAGCGAAGCAAACGACGATGGCAACGACGAGAAGAAACTCCTCGAGGCACTCTGCCCCGCAACACCTCACGTCCAGAACCCCGATCGAGTTGCCGGTGCTCAACACGCCATCACCCAACAGGGTTGTGATGTACTGGTACTGGACGACGGATTCCAGCATCGTCGGCTCGGTCGCAACCTCGATATTGTGCTGATCGACGCCACATGCCCATTCGGTTTTGGGCACCTGTTGCCACGCGGACTTCTCCGAGAACCACTCGCATCCCTGAAACGCGCCGCGGTGATCGTGGTCACCCGTGTCGACCAGATCACCTCCGGCGATGGGCAGTTGCTCAGAACCCGGTTGTCGAAATGGGCCGGACATGACCAAATCGCCGAAGTCGCGTTTCCAGCGACCAGGCTGGTCAACGCAGACGGCGAATCCCAACCGCTGGAATCGCTGGCCGAATCGCGGCTGGCCGCCTTTTGCGGAATCGGCAATCCCGAAGCCTTCTGGGCCGGACTCGATACGGTCGCCACCCGGGCGTTTCCGGATCACCACGTCTACACCGATCACGAGTTGGACGGCTTGGCCGTTTGGGCCGACCAACACCAGGCTGACGTGCTGGTGACAACTCGAAAGGACCTCGTCAAGATCCCACGCGCCAGGTTGCGACAGACTCCGCTCTGGGCCGTCGACACCGCCGTCGAGTGGATCTCGGGCCGGAACATCTTCGAAGACGCCGTGGCACGGGCCCTCGTAGAGACCAACCTCGACCCGTAACTAGTTGCTGGCCGGCAAACGATCGACTGTATCCTGGAGCTCGGCCATTTTCGTGAGCATGACGGCCGCGAGAGTCAGGGAGACGATCGAGGTGGCCATCATGGCCAACTCGAATGAATCCAGTCCGCCCACCCCGTCCAGTCCAAACCGATGGACAGGATCAAGCCCGGACGTCTCGACAACCTCCCCGTCCTGGCCTCGCGCCTCGAGAACCGGTCGACGTGTCGTGTCCAGATCCAGTCGTTGTTGTGACCGGGGTGGAGCGGAAGCGGACGCCCACAATCTCGCAATCACGTCCGTCTCACCCACCTTCACGTGGTAGACACCACCGGAGAGGCCCACGACACGATACTCACCCCGGTGATCAGCCCGGGCCTGGGCAACCACTTTTCCGGCCGTCGAAAAGACCACCGTGGCGGCGGACAATTCACGGCCTCGCTCACCTCGAATCCAACCGACGACCGACCCGTCGCTCCCAAGCCTGACATCCACCACCTGTGCAGAAGACTTCAACACGGTGGCACTCGAATCGGATCGCCCAGCTTGTTTTGCCGCTTTTTTGGCCACGGCAACCGATCCATCGGTCCAACTCCAGGCTGGTCCAGGCACCAACATCGCCAGCACCGCCAGACAGGAAAGGACGCTCGCACGTTGTTGGTTGGGCTGCGTGGTCATGATCAACTACAAAGCTCCACAGGGAACGCTAAAACAACCGGTGAGGGATGAGTCGTCACAAAAAACAACCAGCTAGGGGCTGGCTGGCGCAGGTTCGTCGTGGTGGTGGTCGTCGATTGCGTCGATGATCAGGATGGTTCCCACGACGCCGCCAACGATCAACGCGCTGACCAATCCATCCGCCAGGGCTGAACCGCCAAAGAGACCTCGGGAGGCGGGTTCGGCAGCAGCCGCTGGTGGAGCATCTTGGTCTTGGCCGCGGACAATCGGTGCATCCGCGATCACGGGAAGTTGTTTCGCGGCGCTCCGCGGAGCTGTCCCCGCCGCCCAGGCCCGGACCAGCGTCTCGGTCCCATCGACCCGCACCTGGTACAGACCGCCCGGAAGATTGCTGACATCATAACGACCATTGGTGTCAGTCAGTGCACGTGCCACCAGGCGACGTCCACGACGGACTTCGACCGCGGTCTTGCCCCGAGCGTGGCCCCTGGTATCGACCACTGCTCCGGACAGGGTGGCGGTGGCGGAAAGAGCCACGTCGACAGCCCGGGCCGATGCTGACATCTGGGCAGCCGACAAAAGCACCTGGGAACCCAGCAGGCTGGTTGCGGTCACTAGAACAACAAGGCCCTG
>CAZYAZ010000108.1:5182-10658 GCA_964646205.1 uncultured Planctomycetaceae bacterium
TGACGGAATGTCTGTTCTGGCAGTTGTCAGGACCAGTCTCGGGTGGGCCTGTGGTGGGGCCGTTCCAGCGTCCCAGGCACGCACCAGGCTTGCTGTACCCGATGTGGCTGTGACCCAATAGAGCCCGCCGTCGAGTCCTTCGATCCGAAATTCGCCGTTGACTGTCACGGGAGATGCGGCCACCAACCGGCGGCCACAATAGACCTGTACTCGTGACATTCCGCCCAAAATGTGATCGCCCCGGTGAATTTCACCGGCCAAGGTTCCGAGTTGATCAAGTGCAATGTCGACAGGACCTACCCTCGGCAACGGGGCCGCATTGCCGTCGACGGATAACGTCAACAGCAAACCGAAAACCAGTTTGGCTTGGAGTTTGAGTGTCACGGAGAAAGGTGTGAGAGGGGGGAGAAACCGACGTCAAGCCAATCGGCACGAAAACCGTGACCGACAACCAAAACGTGAAGAAAATCGTGGTGAGAAGTGAGGCGGAGAGGCCGGGATTCTATTGATCGCCAAAGTTGGGTCAATAGGGGTTTGGCATTCCGTCGGCCGACAGCCCCCCTTGCCTCAAACACCGGTCAACGCTAGGTTAACTTCGCTTCAGCCGCTGTAGCTCAGTTGGTAGAGCGAGGCATTCGTAATGCCTAGGTCGGGAGTTCGAGTCTCCCCGGCGGCTCTCACGCAAGTGGTGGCGTCATGCCCACTTGCGTGTTTTTCTTGCGCCCAGGGCAGGGCACGACACGTGGCCGGAAACCGTAACGCTTAGTACCACTGGTACGTGTACTCGTCAAACCGTCTACGAGTCAGTTCTCGTGCCTGCACATCTTCGTACCGACTCCATGACGCCCGATTCTCGTCGAGCAACCTGAGTGCCATACGATCGGCCAGTTGCCAACTGGTCCAGCCCAGTTCCCGTCGCTTCTTCTCGACCGCGGTTATCCGCCTGTGGTGTTCGGCAAATAGCGCTCGCACACCCTCACGAATGATCTCGTCATCGCATTCAAGTGCCGGGGCCAACTGGAGCAAACCTCCCGGACCAATCCGGTGCACACTGAGTTGCACCGCCGGAGCCGTCTCGCCTGCGAGAATCCGCCCGACATTGAAGCGAACCCAGATCTCGTCAACCGGTGTGATCGAAAACAGGAAAATCGCGATAGCCAACGCCACCAGTTGGCGATGGATCAGCCACCCGAAACTGCAACCTCGTGCAATCTTCCAGACCACCAGGACGAATCCAACCACCACCGTCGAAATGCCAAACAGTCCCACGATCCGCATTCGCGTCAGACCGTTGAAATCGATGTAGATCAACAAACGATTGTAAACCGCCACGGCCAGGAGCAGGTTCAAGAGAGACCAGGCCCAGGCAAGACGCTTGAGTGAGCGAACTCGACGATCCATCAACATCCGCCCGCGAAACACAACGCCCAACACCAGTGTTGCCAGGGCCAGGGCGACTGTCAGCCAGGCGGCACCCTTATGGGCGTAACCGGAATAGTGAAATCCCTTCTCGAACTCCCGGTTCCACAGGGTCATGAATTCGTACAGCAAGTATCCGGAAAACAGCACTATCACCGTCACCAGCGTGTTCCGGGCTGACGCATAAACATGCCATGACACCGTGTCGGTGGGATCGGCGATTTCCACCGCGCGTTCCGGGACAGGTTTGTTCCTTCTCCGGACAATTGACGGACGAACCAACCCCAGGACGGCCATGGCCACGACCAGGCAGAAACTGACTTCCAGCAGGACTGGACTGACCAGTTCAACCTGGTTCCACATGGTCTCGACCACCAACGCGATGGCTGCCGACAGCCATGTCAGCATCCGCGGATTTGCCTGGACAAAGACCCCGCCAAACACAATCACCGCAACCAGTGGCAACACCACCTTGATCCAGGTGGCCCGGGGCAGCAGCAGGCTGAACCGGAATTGCCGACCACATTGGAGCAGGCCCTGCCAGCCCCCCAGTGGGACACGTCCGACAAATCTCGCAATATTTCGGATGTTGGTCTGCCAACCGGCCAGCATCATCCCGTAAGGAATGATCAACGCGAAACCAATCGTGGCCAACCCATCCGACCCGCTCCAGGCTGTCTTGACCGCCACCGGGACACACATCATTCCCATCAGGACAAGTCCCCGGGGCCGATGAAGACGTTGCGAACTCAGCCACAACAACAGCGGGGCGAACAGGAACAGCAGGGCCAGGCCCCCGAAGCCCTCGCCGCGGTAGATCGTCACATCACAAGCCGCAACACAACAGATCACACCGATCAACTGGCGGACAGAAATCGGTATCGAGATCGTCGTCGCAAAACTGCCAGCCGCCAGCGAGTGTGAATCATCGTTGGCAACGACTCTCGTCGGACTGCTCATAATATCCGTTGCGTCAAAACCGCCTGAATCGTGTCATCGAACCACTCATCGACAGCGGGGATGATAGTCATGTCGCTAGAATTGAATAGCTCATTTTGTGGCGAACGCTTCAATGCATAACCGAATCCACCATGCGCGGAAAACCAAAATCATGTCACCAAGTCACCAGGCCACACGAATGAAATTTCTCTTCGGAGACTGCAGTAGGAGCATTGCGACAGTCCTGGTTCAATTCGGAACGATTGTGTTGTTGTGCCACGTGGGGCTGGCAGCCGAGAAGCAACCGTTTGGACCCCGGTTTCCACGCCTGGACTCTCACGCCACCGGGCAATGGTGGCAGCCCCGGGGAAAAATGAAGGCCCGGCTCCTGGTTCCTCGTGACCAGGTGGTGGCCTTTGCCGTTTACACCCACCACCGCGGTGTCCTGAAATTGACAGCCCAGTTGTTCCCGTTGATGCCCGACGAACCAAGGACAGTTCGGCTGGAGTTCCGCGAGGGCGAAACCTGGAAAGAGGCGGCGAGGGCCAAGGTCCACGACCTGGGTTGGAGTGCACATTTTCGCATCGAGAATTGGGACAACACTCGAGACGTGCCATACCGCGTCCGTTTTGGACCCCGGGCCAGTTTCGAAGGGTTGGTGCGTCGTGATCCCAGTCACAAGGACGTGATCGTCGTCGGCACACTCTCGTGCAATTCACGTCGCACACCCGGACCCCGTGCTCAGATTGTTGCCAACCTGAAACACCAGGACCCCGACCTGTTGTTCTTTGCCGGTGACCAGTCCTATCACCACACGCAACACACATTCGGATGGATCGAATGGGGAATGCAGTTTCGCGACATCCTGCGTGATCGACCGGTCATCACGATCCCCGATGACCACGATGTCGGCCAGGGCAACATCTGGGGTGAGAATGGCAAGCAGGCTGCAACAGCGGCCGGATCCGGCGGTGGGTATTTCTATCCGGCCCGTTACGTGAACATGGTGCAACGCTGCCAGACCTGGCACCTGCCGGATGCGTTCGACCCCACCCCGATCCTCCGCAACATCGGCGTCTATTACACCAACCTGCGAGTCGGCGGCATCGACTTTGCCATCCTCGAAGACCGCAAGTTCAAGAGTGGTCCCAGGGGCAAGATCCCGAAGTTGGGGCCACGACCCGATCACATCAACGACCCAAAATACGACCGGGCGGCGATCAATCTGCGGGGCCTGAAACTCCTCGGCCAACGGCAGTTGACATTCCTGGACAACTGGAGCCAGGACTGGACCGACACCCGGATGAAATGCGTGCTGTCACAAACGGCATTCTGCGGTGCCGTGCATCTGCACGGCAGTCCGAAAAACCGGTTGTTGGCCGACCTGGATTGTAACGGTTGGCCTCAGGCGGGCCGAAAAGCGGCCCTGGAAGCTATCCGTCGCGCGTGGGCGCCACACATCTGTGGCGATCAGCACCTGGCCGTTGTCGTCAAGCACGGGATCTCCCAACCCTCCGACGGCCCCTACAGCTTCACCACACCGGCGATCGTCAACACCATTTACGGACGATGGTGGCAACCACAACCACAACAAGCCGGCATCAATCCTCTCCCCGACAGCCCGTTGCCATGGACCGGTGAGTTCCTCGACGGACTCGGCAACCAGATCCGTATGCTGGCCTACGCCAACCCGACAGACCGCACCGACGAACTGAAGCGGGCCGATGGGTACGGAATCGTTCGTTTCAACAAGACGAAACGCACCGTGACCTTGGAATGTTGGCCACGGTTTGTCGATGCCCGCATGGGAGACAAGGGCCAGTTCCCGGGCTGGCCATTGACCTTTGCCATGCAGGACAACGATGGTCGTAAGCCAACCGGCTGGCTGCCCGAATTGCATTTCCCCACGACCAAATCGGCCGTGGTCCAGGTGGTCGACGAAAAAACCGGAGAGACACTCTACACGGTGCGGACTGGCTCCAACCGCTTCCGCCCCCCCGTCTACTCGCCCGGTCCATTCACACTGAACGCCGGCCCCGATCGCCCGACATCGTACCGGACCAGGTCGTTGGCTCCGGTCGCCCGGAACGACAAAACGACGATTTCCATCAAGTTCTGAGGCGGTCTAGGCGGTCGGTAACGGAGTGCTCCTGAGCACGATGGCCGTGCGTGGAACCTGGCGGTTGACGGCGACCAGGAACAGATCGTCCCGGTACGTGACGGCGTAATCCGATTGCAGGTCGGAGAGTTTTTCACCGGGTCGAGTGGGAAAATCGAGCCGGGAGAACTTCCGGGTTGCGGGATCCAAGACCGTCCAACTGCCGATGAAATGGTGTGGTTTTCCATCGATCGACCCATTGCCACCCGTCCATGTTGAATGGTCGAAGTAGAGATGATCCTTGAAGAGAAAACCCCCACTGAGATAACCAAACCACTTGCCGAATCCCGGCACGGAGATCGGCTGGCCCCACTGGCCGGTGTGCGTATCGAGCGGAACAACCTGTCCCTGGAACATGCTGCTGACGTAGAGCGTCTTGTCGTCAAACAACCGGCCGCCAACGATGGTCGAGGCGGTGGCTGACGGGTGGCGAAAGTGGCCAGTCCAGCGCCTCAATTTCAAATCAAAGCGGACAATGTCGTTCCCATTCCATGTCGATCCCCAGTACGTGGGATGCTTGGGATCGGCAAACATCATGTAGAGTTTGCCACGCAGCTTGTAAGGACACGGGAAGAGTTCTCCGGTGTGTCGGTCGGCGTCCCACAGCAGAACCGCCGAATGACGCGTGTCGTACAACAGAATCGTGTTGCTTCCCGGGAGTACGTGTCCGCCATAGACGGAGGGCCGTTCGTGGGGAAATCGATGCTGACTGACCCGTCCGGTGTCACGGTGCCAGACCCAGAGCTGCGGCAAACCCGGGGTGCACAGCAGGACTTGCTGGCCGTGGGCCACCGGCCACAGGTGCTGGCCACTCCAGGATCGCCCGGTGAGGGTCTTCAGATCGATCTTCTCGACATCCCCACTGGGACAATGGTACCGCCACAGACTGCCATCCAGAGGGCTGGTCCACATGTTTCCATCAGGACCAACCGAGGGTTCATGCAGCCGACTCGGTGCAGT
>CAZYAZ010000109.1:0-6010 GCA_964646205.1 uncultured Planctomycetaceae bacterium
AACCTTCAACCGCATCAGCCGCCTTCTTGAGTTCCTGATCCTTCTTCGATGAGGCAGCCTTCTTGGTCGCAGCCTTCTTGGTCGCAGCCTTCTTGGTCGCGGGCGGTTGGGCTGCAACCTGAGAGGAAAACACGCCGATCTGAGCCGCAATCAAAAAAGCGGACAGAGCAGCAAGCCGCCCAAGGAGGAGGAAATTGGCCATGCTGAAACAAATTCGTATGGAACGCTGAAGCACTGGAGGGATCATTGGCTCCAGTATAACCGCCAAGAACAGGTGGTCCTACCGGCTGAGCGCGAACAAAATTGAGTTTCTGAGCCTGGATCGCACACCCGTTTGGCGACAAGTTTCAGTCGACACACCCTCCCCAATCCAAGTCACCGATCAATTCCAATGTGGTGAAATGGAGAATTCAAAAAAACTCCGGAAATGGACTCCTCAATCTGATTTTGTCTGTGTACTCTCAGGCTGCTGTTGCAGGAAAAAGGCGGGCCACAAGGGTTAGGGAGTTGCAGGCTCAGGATCACCGTCGATCGAAGAGCGTACTGTTGATTCCCCTTGAGGAGTCCTCCAGGACGGGAGGCTTCGATGGTCGATCGCCCTCTCACTTCACCACTCCCGTGTCCAGCCATCTGGATACTGGTGTTGCAGTTCGAGGTGATTGACCACATCGATCTTCCGTCCTTCAGTTTTCTGGTCACCGGCCGGGCCGGACAAAACACCAGGATGTGTCCGAGGATGCACCAGCAATTCGGTAATCCAGGAGATGACGACGATGCTGCTTGATTCGCGACTTTTTTGGCGACGGGCGATCCGCAGGACTCTTCAACGGAGTGTCACCCGATCCCGACCTCGCAACATGCACCGTCGCCGTTCGTTGCACCACGACAGCGCCGTGGTCGTCGAAAAACTCGAAGACCGGACTCTTCTCAGTGCCCCGGACCCTCTCGAGCCCAACAACACGCTTGCCGAAGCCACCCAGCTGGGGGTTGTTGTTGGTCATGGAACCATCGACAACGTCGCCCTCTCGATCCACGAGACTGGCGACGAGGACTGGTACAACTTCGAATTGGCCGCCGCCAGTGGTCCCGGCCATTTCGTGGGCATTGAGTTCGACCACGAGGAAGGTGACCTCGACCTGGAACTCTTCGACCACGAGGGGGAATTGGTGGCGTGGTCGGCCGGCGTGGACGACACCGAGGAAATCACCGGCGAGGGCCTGTTGGCCGGCGAATACTCGCTGCGGGTCTTTGGGTACGACGGAGACTCCAACCCCGAATACCAGGTGCACTACAACGCCCCCACGACCGACGGGGACTTTGCGGAATCCAACAATTCGATCGAGACAGCCCACGACTTTGGCACGCTCGAAGGTTTCAATTTCTGGCAAGATCTTTCAATCCACGAATCCGGAAACGACGACTGGTACGTCTTCGATTTAACCGAAGACGCCGAATGGGTTCATTTCGCCGCGATCATGTTCAACCACGACCAGGGCGACCTGGACCTGGTGCTCTACGACGCCGACGGTGACGAGGTGGATGCTTCGGCCGGCACCCACGACTTCGAGATGATCTGGCTCGAGGGACTTGAGGCCGGAACGTACTACCTGGAGGTGTACGGATTCGCCGGGGACGAGAATCCCGATTACACGATGGTGATCGAAGCCCCACATGCGACCGACCATGTCAACGGAACATTCGATCCCGACGAGAAGGAACCAAACGACTCGATCGAGACGGCCTGGGATCTCGGCCAGGTGTCCGGGTTCCAGGAAATCGGTCCTCTTTCAATTCACGAACCCGGCGACGAGGACTGGTTCCATTTCGAGACGACCGCCGCCGCCACGTCATGGGACGGTGCCGCGATCGACTTCTGGCACGAAGAGGGAGACATCGACCTGGCCCTCTTCGACGCCCAGGGCGAGATGATCGCCAACACCGGCGGAATCAATGACCTCGAATACATCTCAATGGAAGGCCTGCCCGAGGGCGAGTATTACTTGAGAGTCAACGGCTTCGAGGACGCGACCAACCCGGATTACTGGCTGACGCTCAACGCGCCCGAGCCGATCGAAAGCGACTTCGCTGAATCCAACGACACGTTTCAGGACGCCTACAACCTTCGCGACGTCGCCGGAATCGAGACCATCGACGGACTCTCCATCCACGTCGGAGGTGACGTGGACTGGTTCCGTTTTGAAATGCTCGAAACGGCCACCGACTGGCACAGTGTCTCGATCGCCTTCTTCCACGAGGCCGGCGACCTCGATCTCGCTCTCTACAACACCGAGGGCGAATTGATCGAAAGTTCCGAGGGTGTCGATGGATTTGAACAAGTCCACCTCGACGGACTTCCCGCCGGCGAATACTACGCCTCGGTCTGGGGCTTCGAGGACGACACCAACCCGGAATACCTACTCACGATCATCGCGCCCGAAGAATCCGACAGCACCGGGGGTGGGACGGCCGACTTCGCCGAACCGAACAACTCCCCGGAAACCGCCTACGATCTCCGTGTCATTGAACACGACAGCTTCTGGGACGACCTGTCGATCCACGAGCCCACCGATGAAGACTGGTTCACGTTCACCACTCTCGCTCCGGGAGCCATCACCGATGGGATCGGAATCGAATTCGACCACGAACTGGGGGATCTCGACCTGTCGCTGTTCGATGCCCAGGGCAACCTGCTGGAAACATCCGAGAGCATCTGGGATTTCGAACACATCTCTCTCGAGGGATTGCCCGCGGGAACCTACCAGATCCAGGTCACCGGTTTCGACGGCGCCGTCCACCCGGAGTACGTGCTGGGCATCACCGCCCCGAAACCACTGGAGCCCGATTTCGCCGAAGAGAACAACTCTCAACAAACCGCTTTCGAACTCCGCGACGCAAGCGGATTTTCGATCTGGCACGACTTCTCGATCCACGACGCAACCGATGTCGACTGGTTTGCATTTGACCTGGTTGCCGACGCCAACGCGTCGCATGCGGTGGGTGTCGAGTTCTTCCACGCCGCCGGCGACCTCGACATCTCGCTGTATGACAGCAGCGGTGAACTGATCTCCGACTCATCAGGAATCGATGACGGCGAGGAGATCTCACTGCATGGCCTCGAGCAGGGGACCTACCACCTGGAGGTGACCGGTTACGACGGGGCCACGGTGCCCCATTACGCGATCTGGATCGAGGCTCCTCACGAACACCACGGTGGGGCGGAGAATGAATTTGAACCCGATTGGTCCGAGGTGAACAATTCGCTCACCCAGGCCACGTCGCTGCGAGAGATCGTCGGCCACACCACCTGGGATGGTCTCTCGATCCACGACGAGGCCGACGTCGACTGGTTCTCATTCGAGTTGCTCGCCGAAGGAACGACCCACCACCACGTGGCGATCGACTTTGATCACCTCGAGGGTGATCTCGACCTGGCGTTCTTCGACTCCCAGGGCACACTGCTGTCCGAGTCGACCGGAGTGGCGAACTTCGAGGAAATCTCGCTGGCCGGCTGGCCCGCCGGTGAATATTTCCTCGAGGTCTTCGGTTTCCAGGGGGCGACCAATCCCGAATACGCCCTGATGATCGATGGCCCCGATTGGAACGAAAACGAGTTCGACGGCAATTTTCCTCCCGACACTCACGAACACAACGACTCGCAGGAGGAGGCGTTCGACCTCAGGACCATCGAGGGCCACGTCCACCTTCAGAATCTCTCGATTCACAGCCAGGACGACATCGACTGGTTCGAGTTCACGATCACCGCGACCGCAACCGAAGGCCACTGGGTAGAAATCGACTTCGAGCACGAACTCGGTGATCTCGATATGGCCCTGTACAACGACGACGGCCTGATTGACACCTCCGACTCGGTCGACGACTTCGAGGCCATTAGCCTCCAGGGACTGGTTCCCGACACCTACTGGATCGAAATTTTTGAATACTCCGGCGAGACCAACCCCGAGTACAACTTGTCGATCGAAGCTCCTCTCGACCGTGACCCGGACCCGGACCGATTCGAGGAGAACGACACCCTGGCGACAGCCACAGCCGTTCGCAGCGACGCCGCCACCGGGACGCTCACCGGAGATGTCTCGCTCGAAGGACTCTCGGTTCACTCCGACAACGATGTCGACCTGTTCGCCTTCACCACCATTGCCGATGCGACCAGTGCCCACCGGATCACGATCGCGTACCGACACGGCGACGGCGACCTGGTGCTGGATGTGCTCGACTCCGAGGGACTCCAGGTCGCCACGACGACCGGTCACAACGGATACGCGGATGTCTCGCTGGACGGTTTGGCCGCCGACAGCTGGTACGCGCGGGTCACGGGGTTCGAAGGCGACACAAACTACTACGACATCGAATTCGACGCACCTCGTCTGGAGAACCCCGAGAACCCGGGGGGTGGAGAGGGCGATTCCGACGCCTGGACCGTGATGGTCTACATCACGGCAAGCAATCTCGAGAGCTTCGCGCACTCGGACATCAATGAGATGGAAATCGCTGTGGCGTCGCTCCCCGGTTCGGTCAACCTGTCGGTGCTCTGGGACCAGAGCGCTGCCGGCGCGACCTTCGCAACCGGTGGTGGCTCACAATCGGCCTGGGGTGATGCCGGACGGGCCTTCATCTCCCCCGATTCCAATCCCACGGTGATCGCAACCGAGTTCGAGTTGCTCGGTGAACTCAACACTGGAGACCCGCAGACACTGGCCGACTTCATCGACTGGTCGGTCGACCAGGCTCCCGCCGACCACTACGCACTGGTGATGTGGGATCACGGCAGTGGCTTGCAGGGCTTCAACTACGACGACCTGGACGGGACGGCCAGCGACCATCTGACCACCCCCGAGTTGGTCGACGTGCTCGCTGCTCCCCAGCGACCGCACCTGGACGTGCTCGCATTCGACGCCTGCCTGATGGCGATGGCCGAAGTCGGTTTCAGTCTGGCCGAACACACCGGCGTGTTTGTCGCGTCACAGGAAGTCGTCGGTGCCAATGGGCACGACTACACGACACTCTTTGAAGTGCTCGAGGAGGATCCCGAGACAATTGGGGCCGAGGCCCTGGCCACCGGATTTGTCGACAGCTACCAGGACCAGTACGAGGGCGATTTCTGGGGCTGGGACACACACAGCGCCATTTCCACCGACGGTTACAGCCTGCTGCTGGAGACCCTGGGTGACTTCGTCGACGTGGGACTGGCCGGCAACGGTGATGACATCGACGTGCTCCGTGACGCCCGCGATGACGCGATCCCCTACGACATTGCCTTCCTCCGCGACCTGGGCAGTTTTGTTGGTCCGGTTGCCGACAGTGACGACGCATCCGCCGCACTCCGCGAGGCCGCCGTGGCCGTCGAGGACGCGATCGATGCCATGACCCTGGCCCGCTCTGACGACAAACGCGACAGTTCGGGCATCTCGATCTTTCTGCCAGACAACGCCACCACCGCGGGATCGTGGTACACCACTCCCTACTCCTCCTTCGACGAGTCCACGGGGTGGAGCAGCCTGATCGACACGATGGGCGGCAACGGCCGTAGCAATGCCGGCAACAGTGGCGGACGATCGATCACCGGGCCGGACTGGAGTGAACAAAATGACGTCGCCGCCGCTGCCCACGACCTCAATTCGCTCGTCGGCAGTGGACACGTCTTCTCGTCATTGAATCTGCACACCAACGACGACTCCGACTGGTTCCGACTGGCGATCACGTCCGAGGGAGGCTCGTCGGACAAGGTCACCGTCACACCCTCCGGAGACGCGACCGAAACGATTCGACTGGAGTTGTATGACTCCACCGGATCCACGCCACTGCAGACAGCCTCGAACGGCCCCGGCCCGCAGCAGGTCAGCCTCCACGGGCTGGCCGCAGGGACGTACCTGGTTCATGTCGACTCGCCCTCGGCCATGGCCGTCGCGGGCTACGACCTACTGGTGGATGCCCCGGACGGTGACGCGGCTTCTGATTGGGCTGGAGACAATTCCACGCTTCCCAAGGCGTTTCA
>CAZYAZ010000109.1:6110-10513 GCA_964646205.1 uncultured Planctomycetaceae bacterium
ACAGCCACGATCGCCGTAGACCTCGATCACAATGGAAACCTGGTCGTGACCGACACGACGGCCGAGGGCCAGGATGACGTGATGCTGATCCGGACAGTCGATGACACGATCGTGATCGAGGCCCCCGGGCACGTCCTGTCAGCCACAGTCGGATCATCCCTCGACCCACACCGCGTCGCAGTGCCAGTGTCCGACATCACCGGTGAAATCCGGGTGGTCGCCGGAGCCGGCGACGACCGGATCGATGCCTCTGGCAGCCTTCATCCCGTCCGGCTTCTCGGCGCAAGCGGCCAGGACACGCTCACCGGCGGCTTTGCTGCAGACATCCTCAACGGAGGAGGTGACGACGACGTTCTTTCAGCAGGCAACGGCAACGACAGGCTCTTTGGAGGTGGAGGCCGTGACGTCCTCGCCGGAGGCTCCGGCAACGATTACCTCTCCGGACAGGGTGGAGAAGACACCATGCATGGTGACACTGGCCACGACACGATCAATGGCGGAGCCGCCAACGACAAGCTCTTTGGTGACTCCGGCGACGATCGACTGAATGGAAACGACGGCCACGACCAGATCAATGGCAGTGGCGGCAACGACACCGCCCATGGTGGTGACGGCAACGACGTCATCCGGGGAGGCAGTGGCCGTGACTGGCTCAGCGGAGGAGCCGGCGGAGACAGGCTATTCGGACAGGGAAGCACTGACACTCTCCACGGGGGTGGCAGCAACGACCTGCTCAACGGTGGCCCTGGATCCGACCAGGTCTACGAGATCGGCAACATCGACTTCACATTGCTGAGCACACAACTGACCGGACAGGGAACCGACACTCTCGTCGATATTGAACGCGGACGAATCGAGGGAGGTGTCGGAGACAACCTGATCGATGCCTCACAATTCCCCGGCACTGTCGCTCTCTTCGGAGGCCCCGGCAATGACCGGCTTGTGGGTGGTTCCGCCATTGACCGACTCGTCGGACAAGATGGCAATGACACGATTGAGGGACTCGCCGGCAACGACCGGATCTTCGGTGGGCGCGGATTGGACCATCTCGACGGAGGCCATGGGGATGATTTCCTGCGGGGCCAGGACGACGCAGACTCGATTGTCGGTGGCCCCGGCCGCGACACGCTCAACGGCGAAGCCGGTGACGATTCACTGCAAGGTGGTGACGGGGATGACGTGATTCGTGGCGGCAGCGGCAACGATCACGCCACCGGCAACGCGGGAACCGACCGGGTCTACGGGCAGTCGGGAGATGATTCGCTGTGCAGCGAAGACGACGACTTGCTGGTCGACAACGTCGACCAGATCGATCGCTGTGCGGTGATCTTCACCGACTGGGCTGACCAACTGAACTAGCAACCCACTAGCTGACAGCCGGCCCCTTGCGGCGACGGTACTTGCTCTCGCGACGTCGTGTGTTACGGCACAGGCGACAGATCCGTCCCAGATACCGACGCCGAACTCCCGCGGTGGTCTGCTTCTCGTACAACACGAAGAACGGCTCCGACGCCGGCCAACGCCGTCGGCAGTCCCGGCAGACTCGTTCACCAAGTGACCGATCGCGAGAACGAGCACGACGCCGCTGCTGCCGAGCCACCTCACGCAGCTCAGCTTCCTGACGCTCCCGGTAACCCTCCCAGCGACGCTGGCTGGCCTGGGCAGCCTTCTTGGACACCTGTCGCTGCTTCGCCTTGGAATACGGCATCCGCATCACCTCGGCCCAGGTCCGCTTGATCCCCAATTTCTGGAGATGGTAGACGACACGACGTCGAGAAATCACCGGGGTGTTCTCGCGGTTCCACAACAAGGCAATCTGCTCGGGTGTGCAACGCGAAGCGTGCGCCAACAGGAATGTGTGGAATCGCTCCAGTTCTAACGAACTGAGACGGACTGCGTCGCGAGCCCGACGAGAACGACCGCCATCAATCAGCTTCAGTCGTCCCAGCTTCTTCTGGATCGCGTTTCGAGAATATCCAGCCAACAGGTCCGGATCAGCTGAAATTTCCGCCGCAGTCAGCCCCTCACGAATCAACCGCTTGAGCAACTTCTCTGTATCTTCGGTCCACCGTTTCCGGGGAATCCCATCGCCCACAAAATCCAGCCGCGCAGCCTTGTTCTGGATCGCTGCAGGAGTCCGCAGCCCGATCTGCATCTCACTGGCCGAAAACCCTTGCGCCAGGAGATCTCGCAGTAGTTCGATCTCGTTTTCGGTCCAATTGTGACCCGGCATCCCTCTCGCCCGCGTCCCGTCTGCTTCTCGCCCGTCACCAGTGACCGTTGAAATTTCTGCTTCCAGCAGCTACTTTGAGGCGTTTGCATGGTAACGAGCAAACGATGATTCCCCAAACCAACCGATCAATTAATATTGATGTCATGACGACATTCGCCATGACATCGGTCGGATGGCCCTGGGGGCATCAGCCGCTCTAACGCCACAACTTTCCCAAAAATCGCACACGGTTTTCCAGCCATGTCCACCAGCCTGCAACTTGACCTGACTGACCGCACCGACGAAGAATCCGGAACACTGGCCTGTCAGCGGCTTCGTGATGTCGGACAAACGCCCGGGGTCCTCTATGGAAACCAGGACGATACCGTCTCGGTAAAAGTCGACACCAGCCAGTTGAAGGCCCTGGTCGACCGTGGTATCCGCGTGATGGACATTGCGATGAACGGGCAGACGCAAAAGGCGATGTTCCGTGAATTGCAGTGGGACACTTTTGGGATCACCCTCAACCACTTCGACCTGCTGCGAATTGACGCCAAGCAAAGAATCGAAATCGAAATCCCGGTTGAACTTCGTGGAACCGCGCCGGGCACCAACAGCGGTGGAGCCCTCGAGCAGCCCCTGCACTCCATTCGGATCGACTGCTTGGCCGTTGAGGTTCCCGAAAAACTGACCGTGCGAATCAATCACCTGGAAATCGGTGATTCGGTAACCGCCGGTGAAATCGAAATCGACAGCGATGCGAACTTGCTGCTCGAACCCGACGCGATAGTCGTCCGGGTCGTGGAAATCCGCGAGGAGGAGGAAGACGAAGTCCTCGAGGACGGTGAGTTCGAATCGGGACCGATCGAACCTGAAGTCATTGGTCGTGCGGCCGACGAAGACGACAGCGACGAAGACGAGTAACCGGACATGAAGGTCATTGTGGGGCTCGGCAACCCGGGCCCCCGCTACAGACGTACGCGTCACAATGTCGGCTTTGAGGTTCTCGAGGAACTCGGCCGACGCTTCGGCGGAGTCCAGACCCGAAACCGATTCAACGCTGAGATCGGCGAATTGGATGTCGAAGAGACACGACTGCTGTTGGTGGCTCCACAGACCTTTATGAACAAAAGTGGCCAGGCCGTTGGACAACTTGTCGATTTCTACAAGCTTGACCCCGCACAAGTCCTGGTTGTCTGCGATGACCTCAACCTCCCCTTGGGGCGATTGCGGTTGCGTGAACGCGGATCAGCCGGAGGCCAGAAAGGGCTCGCAAATATTCTTTCGAGACTTGGCACCCCCGAAGTCTCTCGACTGAGGATCGGAATCGGCCAACCCCCACCTCGCTTCGAGGCCACAGACTTCGTACTTGGTCGTTTTTTGGCCGAGGAACAGACGATTATCGATACCGCCGTGGAAACTGCTACAGACGGCAGCTTGATCTGGGCTCTGCAGGGGCCGGCTGCAGCCATGAATCGTCTCAATCCCACTCCGGCAAACGACAATGCTGTGAACCCACAAAAACCAGAAGAAACCGAAAACGAGTGAGCCCTCTCGCCGCACTTCAAAGTTGCAAATCGCTGGGGAGACGATACAACGGAGTGAACGGAAAACCCGTCCACCACCTGGGTGGTCCGGTTGGGTAGCTCCGCAGTTGCCAGTTGCAACGCAAATCGCAACCAGCGGCACCCAGACGAATTTACTTCCACTCCTATTTTCTCTCCAGACAGTTCGGCAGTTCCGACTCTCTCTGGCACCAGACCAAGGAACAATACCCGTGGCGCAGAATCACTATGAAGGCATGTTCCTGGTCGACAGCGGAAAATTCGCCAACGATCCGGACGGTGTGATGACCCACGTCCGTGAACTACTCACCAAGACCGGTGCCACCATTCGTTCGGACAGAGTCTGGCTCGACGGGAAACTCGCGTATCCCATCGACGGCCGACGGCGCGGTGTCCACTTCCTGGTCTACTTCCAGGGCGACGGAAACGCCAACACAGAAATCTCTCGCCAGGTACGGCTCTCCGATCTTGTACTGAGGCATATCGTCATCAGGCACCCCGAGATCATGTGGGACCGTCTCGTAGCTGCAATCAGCACGGGCGAAGAGACTGCAAAGACGACTGCAGAAGAGACTGCAGAAGAGACTGCAGAAGAGACTGCAGAAGAGACTGCAGAAGAGACTGCA
>CAZYAZ010000110.1:0-10494 GCA_964646205.1 uncultured Planctomycetaceae bacterium
GGCCAGCCCCGCCGCAATGATCGTGTTTGTGGTGATCGCTCTGGTCACCGCTTTGTCCCCCTTGTTCATGATTGCGACGGCCACGATCGTCGTCGCTGCGACACGTGTTTTTGCGATCTGCCCAAGCACCTTCCTGAAGCTCATTGCCGGCAAATCTCGCCTGGGTCAAATCTGGTTGACTCGGGAGCTGGTGCGTCTGGAAATGTCGCAGGAAATGAGCCCTGTGTTCTTGGTGAGTCTCTACGCCATCGCGACGGCCGGGATTGCACTCCCTGTAGCCATTCTCGGCGGTACGTCCGGAATCATAAACATCATTACCGCCGGAGGGTTCGCTGCACTGAGCAGCGGAGTGTTGCTGGCTGTGCTGTTGGGGCAAAGACGTGGTGTTGAAGATAAGTTCTCGACACGACTTGAAGAAAACATCGCTCTGACCAGGCAAAACTTGGCCGAACGCAACGAAAAACAAGAACTGGCCGCCGCCGAACGACAACGAGTTGCCGCCGAAAGGGCCCGGCAGGAAGCCGCTCGACGGGCGGCGGCGGCGGCCCCTGCTGAATTGGCGGGGCACTTACTGACCTCCCCTAACCCGACCAGTGCCGGAACTTGCTGGTACTGCCGCCAATCGCACCGTCAGGCTAGGCAATGTCCCTATTGCCAGATGCTCGCATAAGCCATTTCGTGAGGAATACCAATGCAATACAAGGTACTGCTGGTTCACCAGAAAACGAGTTGTTGTTCGACGACGCCGATTGCCGGTGAAATTGAGTCAGCCTGCAACCGTATGACCTCCCAGGGTTTCATTCTGGTGACTGCCTACCAACAAACCGCGTCGGTTAGTATGGGGAGCTGCAACCAGCAAGCAGAGACGGGGGCCATCCTGGTCTTCGCCCGAGAGAGTTAGCCACGCATTGGGATCGACGACAATGTGGCCACATTTCCGGATACAAAACGACACGGACTGGTTCTTTCGGCGGCTGGGCAAGTACCCAAAACTCGCTCATCATCCAGTCTGTGAGTGCTTTGACGACCACCTGATTCGTTTCGGGGGCCGCGCATTTTGTCTGGGGTGTTTCTGCTTGGCTTCTGGGATCGTCGCTACAATCACGGCTTTGCTAGCTCTTCACCTGGTCTCGAAGATCCCCGAGGTACTGCAGACCACCTGGGGCGCCTGGACCATTGGAGTCCTACTCTACGCTCCAGCGATGATCCAGCCCTTCTGGCAGGCCCGGCTGGCCAAGATCATCTTCCGCACGGCACTGGGTGTTTCGATCGTGTCGCTGTGGTACGGAACGATCTTCACGATCCCTTGGGATTTTCCGGGCTTGACCCTTAAACTTGCATTCCTGCTGGCCTTTTACTGGACGTTTCGGCTGTCACTGAAGTTTCGAGAGCGACATACTCACAACCCGCTGGTTGACTGCGAGCGGGGGTGCTATCCGCTCTGCGAAGGCAATCGACGACATCTCGAGCGACTTCTCAGTGACCTTCGTCAGCGATGCGGAGAATCCGATCCGGAATTTGTGCGATTTGCTGAGGGGTTCATCAACGGCGACGAGTCCACAGTCGAGGTCGAGCACTTCATTTTGGATTGAACCAATATTGCCAGAATCCTGTTAGCTTCTCGTGTCGCGGTCAACTGCACCGAATTGCGCACCGCCACACGCCCATGATACGCGGCTGAAAGCCCGTCCGTTACGAGTGTCCTGTTGTTCGAAGGAACCATCGATGCCGAGCCATGAAATTGACCACGAAATCTTTGGCGACGATATGCAGATTGTCGAGGTGGAACTTGATCCCCAGGAAACGGTGGTCGCTGAAGCCGGGGCCATGAACTACATGGAGGACGACATCCAGTTTGAAGCGAAGATGGGTGACGGGTCCGTTCCCGACCAGGGTTTCATGGGAAAGATGTTCAGTGCGGGGAAACGGATGATTACCGGTGAATCGATCTTCATGACGCACTTCACCAACCACGGTCAGGCCAAGCGTCGCGTGGCCTTCGCCGCACCGTATCCCGGAAAAATCATCCCGATCGACCTGGCCGACGTGGGGGGGGAACTCATCTGCCAGAAGGACGCCTTTCTCTGCGCCGCTCTCGGTACAGAGATCAGTATCGCCTTCCAAAAATCACTGGGTGTAGGGTTCTTTGGCGGTGAAGGTTTCATCCTGCAGAAACTCTCCGGGGACGGGAAGGCCTTCATTCATGTTGGTGGCACTGTCATAAAGAAGGAACTGAATAACTCGACCCTCCGCGTGGATACCGGCTGCCTGGCGGCATTCTCCACCGGCATCAACTACGACATCGAACGATCGGGAGGCCTGAAGTCGATGTTCTTCGGCGGCGAGGGCATGTTCCTGGCCACACTCAGTGGGACTGGCACCGTGTTATTGCAGAGCCTGCCGTTTTCACGGTTGGCCGATCGCATCCTGGCTCAGGCTCCTTCAGGCGGCGGATCCAGCAAGGGCGAAGGTTCGGTTCTGGGGCAGATCGGCAACCTGTTTGGAGATTAGCCGCCCCACGCCGGAGGGACTGGTTCGGATCTGGCGGTTACCGCCCCTGAGCGGCCTCAACGATGGCCAGGATCGCTGTGCGGGTGTCCGGCGGCGCCTCTCGCTGCACCCCGTCGCATCATGCGGCATCAGGGTGTCTAACGCGTGTGATTCCTTGGACTTGGGATCATCCGCGTTTTTTGTTGCGCATTGCGGCTGCTCGCACCCCGTCGCAGGAAAAATCTCATTCAGGGCTAGTTGTTGATATACGCTTCTTGCTACCGAAGCAGTAGAGATGGCCGTTCTGGGAACTGACGAACACTTGGTTTCGTGAAGCCGCAAGACCATCGAATACGACCTCCGCCGGCAACTCTATGGCCTTCTTGACCGCACCGTCCTGTTCGTCCAACAACCACAGGATGCCCTCAGCCAACTGCGTTTGGCGATCGCGGCTGCCAGCGGCAACGACGTGTGATTTGGTCAAAATCAAGCTTGTGATCTGGGCCGGCTTGGGGACCGAGTGATTCCATGTCGTTTGGCCCTTAAAGGTCAAAGTGCGCGACACGGCTTCGTAACGGACCGTTTCGTCTCTTGAAAATGCCAATAATTGGCCAGCGACATCCTTTGCCGTCCAGGTTTGGATGTTTTTCCGTAGGGCAAGATCGTGTTTTAACCAGGATGCTTCTAACAGCCCGACCTTTCCTCCACGTAAATGCGAGTTGCTGCTGGCTCTTGCATGTTCTCCGGTTTGCGGGTCGAACCGCCAGTTGGAAAGGAACACGCCTTCTTCTCCCGAGACCAGAAAATCGCACAGTCCAACCAATTCGGTGCTGTTGAGTTGAGCAGACCACCGCGGGTTTCCGGATTGGAGATCGAGAGCATGCACCTGGATGCCCCCATCGGCATCTGGTGCACGACCGGCGGCGACAAACGCTGTGTCATCCCGAACCAAGACCGTGCCGCTAACCGGCCACCGCGATTCGACATTGCCAAACGCCACAATCCGGTGGTCCATCGGTGACGCCCGAAAGCGCCATGCCAATCGGCCGTCGGAGGCCCTCACGCAATAGACATATCCATTGTGGCTGCCGAAGAGGCACAGACCGTTGTGAAGCGTGGGTGGGCTATCGATTCTGCCCGCGGCCGAGAACGTCCAACGCGGATGTCCTGAGGCGGCATCCAATGCATGTAGTTGTCCAGAGTCGACATCCGCCACGAACACCGACTGGTCATAGATGGTCGGTGCCGTCAGCCGATTGCCTGTTCGCAGAGTCCAGGCGATGTTGGAACGAGTCTCGCGATGAGGCACGATCTGTTTCGACCAAAGCAGCGACAGGCTGTCGTCCAGTTGCGTTGGTGAACTTGCTCGGCGACTGCCGTCGTAGCGGTAGACCGGCCAGTCTTCAGGTACAGTGGGCGGCCCTTTCACCTTCTTGAATGCCGGACCTCGTTCGACGCGTTCCGTTCCGGGCGACTCAAAGCGAACGGCTTTCTGTGAATGCATTCCCATAAATCCACGGACAACCTCGGAGAAGCAGCCACAAGCATGTGGATGGGAATAGACCAGACCGTTGGCCGGGACGAATCCCAGACCGCAGCCCCCGCGAGTGAATTTAAAAGGCCGCTTTTCGCCGGTTTCGAAGTCGATGAACGTGGCTTGCCGGGGGATCATGATGAAGCGGTCCGAAGCGACGAGTAATTGACAACCCATCTTGCCGGGTGTGGCCGTCTTCGGCCAATCTCCGGTTGTCTGCAACACTCGCCGTTGCTCACCGGTCAGCGGGTCCAGTCCCAGCCACTCGTTCTGCCCCGACGAATTGCGTTCCGAGTTTTGCTTCAGCATCCACACGAGCCCATGCCGAAGAAAGTGACCCACAAACCGTTCATCGACGTACGACTTGCCAGGCTTTGCGTCGGTCTTGCGAGTCCACAGATGATCGCCGGACTTGGCGGAAAACAGGTGGAGTGAACCATGTGACTGCAAGGCGACGAATCCATCACGAGCGAAGTTGATGCGCACCCGCCTGGCAGTCGTTTGCGGCTGCGTATTGACCCGCCAGGCGATCTCTCCGTCGGAAAGATTGATGCCCACGAGTTCGTGCTTGAAGTTGCCATCCTTCGAGCGCCCGGAAACGAGGCAAAAGACCTGGTCATCGACGCTAGCCGTACCATGCGTCGTCTTGCCACGAAACGTCCAGATCACCTCCTTCAGACGATCGTCCAAAGCCGTAAGTCCGCCAGGCCATTGCACCAATATCGTGTGACCCACATGGATCAGCTTGTCAGGATCTTCGGCTGTCTCCCAGCGAAATCGTGTCATACCCGTTTGTGCATCGAGTGCCAGGACGTGACCGTCGTCGACGATATACACGTACTTGCCTGAGGCGACCAGTCGCGGATTGGTTTCCCCACTGCCGGTGACAAAGGGGCCCGTCCACTGTCGTTGCCACAGGAGCAGGCCATTGAAGGCATCGCGAGCCACCAAGAATTGGTGCATCTGGTCACGGCCAACGTTCTTCACGACATTCTGCGTGACGTAGAAATTACGACCTCCGGCGGAGACGAGACTTTGAGTACTCGACTTGCGGCCAGCCATGGCGAACAACGGCCCGGTCACCCATTGCAAGCCCTGAGGGACACCGACATGCGTGTCTTCGGTGACGAGTCCGCCATCGGCACCGTGCCATTGGTGCGTCCACGTGTCGAGTCCTTTCGGTTTCGATTTTTCAATCCGCGTGTGACCAGTGTCGTCTGCGAAGAAAGCAACCCCTCCGGGACACAGCACTCGCAGGATTTCGGATCGGGGAATCTCTGTGTCTTTCGAGGCAATGACAACGTTGACCAGGTTGTTGGCATACGGAAGTTCGGTGCGTGTCCAGTGCTCGGTCAGCAACGTGGCTCCTTTGCGGTGTTCCGTAAGGAAGCCCTGTGCCTGTTTCACCAAATCGCGATCGACATCGAGCCGATGGAGGAGGAGTTGCGGGTTGGCAGCCAATTGCCTGGTCAATTCCAAGCTTCCGCCAATTTGTACGCACAGCCCCGTCAACCGATTGGTGTCGTCGCGGCTCAGTCTCGCCGTGCCAGCCCCACGGTCTGCCGCAAATACAACGGGCTCACGATTCGAGAGGATGATGCAAAAGGCAAATGAAATCGTGAGCAGGATGAAAGGTCGAACCCTCGCAGTTCGATCGTTCGCAACATTGTCGGTTTTGCTCATAGTTCGACTCGTGTGTGGGGGCTATGGAGCATCGAGGTCAGTACTTTCGCGTGCCCACCCTGTCCTGACAAGGGGAAGGTGGCTGAACGGTCTGGCTACGAGGCCCACTGCCCGTCCACGCGATCACCGGAGTCACGCGGCAAGCGAGGGGCGGTACCGTGGTTCGGATCTGGCGGTTACCGCCGGTGAGTTGAACGCCGGGGCTGGGGTGGGGAGACTGGGGCACCGGGTTCGTGAGATGCGATGTGTCGGGGATTGGGACCAGGCCCGAAATTGAGATTGAAGATCATGGAATCAAACGCCGCAAACCGAAAATGCATTCCGTCAAAGATCGTGATGGTCGTTGTTGGCATTCTGCTCACTGGGGTGGCGCAGGCGGCGAAGCCGTCAAGCGACATCGTGACAATCGACATCTGTCCCAGTACGCGAGCACACTTCCGTAACGACTGGTCGCTGGTCTTTCCGTTGAAGCAAGGCCGGCTGATGCTCGCGTGGTGCGAATACTACGCGACCAGTCCCGAGCAAGTGATCAACAGGAGAAAAAGCAACTACACGGACCCGGCCGCTTGTCGCATCTCGGCCAAGATTTCCACCGACAAGGGACGCACGTGGAGCGATACGTTCACGCTGCAGGAAAACACCGCGAGACTGAACGTCAAACACCCCAACCTGCTGCGACTGTCGTCGGACCCGAACAAGATCCTCATGTTTTTTACGAGTCGCCGAGTGGATGGCGGCAAGGGGGGGGACATCCGCATTTTTATGAAGCAGTCGACGAATGAATGCGAGTCGTGGAGTAAGCCCGTGCAGATCTCCACTTTGGGGGGCACGCATTTTCTGATGGCCGATCGCGTGTTGCAGTTACCCGGCGGACGGATCTTGCTGCCGACATTCCAATCGGACGCGTGGTTTCCGTTCGACGCGTTCTGCTACTACTCGGACGATGCCGGGCGGACATGGCGAGCCAGCAAAACCAGGATGACACTCCGCGGCCATGGTGCCCAGGAACCCTCGATCGTTCGTCTGGAGAACGGCAAGTTGCTGGCCGTGCTCCGAACATCCCTGGGGGCCGTGTACAAGTCGTATTCCAATGACAAGGGCACGACGTGGACCAGGCCGGTTTCGACCGGATTAGCCGCGCCGGCTTCGACACCGCTGCTCAAACGGATTCCCGGCTCCGGTGACCTGCTTCTTGTCTGGAACAACATCTTCGACCCAAAGCATCCAGATTTTCAGAACGGTCACGGTCCACGGAATCCCTTGACTTCGGCCATCTCCTTTGACGATGGCCGGACCTGGCGGAACATCAAGACCATCGAGGACCGGAATCCGGGGGCCAGTTCGACGCCGGCCGTTACGTTCGTCGACAAAAAGGCACTGCTGACTTACAACACGCAGCCTTACGCGCTCTCCAAACGCGAACTGTATTCCATCCGTCTCAAGATCATCCCGATTGACTGGTTCCGCAGTAAGTGAGTTTCCGGACAATACGATGTGTTTGAGGCCACTCCTCTGCTCTGCCGTCCGAGTCCATAGTTCGGATCTGGCGGTTACCGCCGGTGAGTTGAACGCCGGGGCTGGGGTGGGGAGACTGGGGTGCACCCCGATAGGAATCTCAGGAAAGAACCCTCAACGGCAGTTGTCGTTCACTCCCGGGCACCGCTACGATGCGTGGGCTCGCTGGTTTGGTGAAATCGGTCATTCAACGAATTGGGGAAACTATGTCACGCCTGTTGCTCTGCTTCGTCTTTGTCTTCACGTCACCCGTGATCTTCTCGCTGAATGCCGCCCCGTTGAAAACCAACGCCAGTTTTCTGGGCAGCCAGAAGACAGTTCGACTGACCAAGAACAGTTTTCCGACATCGGCAGCAGCTGTGATCGGGGCCGAAAAGAAGTACCCCGGTTGGAAAGTCACCAAGATCAAGCTGATCAGTAAAGGTAAGATCTGGGCGATCACGATGAAGAAGAAGACAAACAAGTAACCAGTGATCTCCCGTTGAACCGGGGACTGGGCCTGGCGGTCCCTCTTCACCACCGCCCGGCGATGGGGTTGGGAGACTGGGGACTCCGTGTTCGAGCTCGGGGAATCGAAAGTGACTGTCGAATTCCAGTTCGCCTTCAATCGTTGCGGAGGTGATTCATGCTGACCTTTGCGAGTCATCGGGAGGATCGTCGTTGTGACGGCCTCTCACGGCGTGGTTTTCTGCGCATTGGCGGGCTGGCTATGGGCGGATTAACTCTGCCACAGTTGCTCCATGCGGAAGCGCAGGCTGGCACCCGGCATTCACACAAAGCGGTCATCATGATCTATATGGCTGGGGCACCACCGCATCAGGACATGTACGACCTTAAACTGGACGCCCCTGCGGAAATCCGGGGCGAATGCCAACCGATAGCGACCAATGTGCCGGGGGTTCAGATCTGCGAATTCATGCCCGGCATCGCCAGGATCATGGATAAGTGTGTTCCGCTTCGTTCGGTTTATGGCTCCCCCAGTGGTTTGCACGATTCGTACATCTGCTACACCGCTCGCGACCAGCGGAACGGACCGCAGGGAGGGTGGCCATCTATCGGGTCGATCGTTTCGAAACTCCTCGGGCCGACGCGGGCTGGCATACCCCCGTTCATTGGGCTTTCCCCGGATGTCAAGCATGCCCCCTATGGATCTCCCGGCTTACCGGGATTCCTGGGTGTCGGCCACGCTGCGTTTCGCCCATCCGGTCCGGCCAGCAAGAACATGGTGCTCAATGGCGTGAGCGTCGACCGGCTCAGTGATCGTCGGGAACTCTTGAAACGCTTTGACACATTCCGGAAGCGTGTTGACAAGGACCGGTCGTACGAAGGGTTGGACGCGATCACCGAACAGGCGCTGGGTATTCTCACATCCAGCCGTCTCGCCAATGCGCTGGATCTGTCGAAAGAGGATCCCAAAGTATTGCAACGATACGGACAGGGAGATCCAAAGAACTACTTCCTTCCCCGTGCTGGTGACGGTGCTCCGCGCAATCCCCAACACTTTCTTCTGGCACGGCGCCTGATCGAAGCTGGTGCCCGGGTGGTCACATTAAACTTCGGTCATTGGGACTTCCATTGCAACAACTTCCACGAGGTGAAGAACACGCACCTGCCCTGGTTTGATCGAGGACTATCGGCATTAATCGAGGATTTGCACGAGCGCGGCTTGGCGGATGACGTGTCGGTGGTTGCCTGGGGCGAGTTTGGCCGCACGCCGCGTATCAATAAGAATGCCGGCCGTGACCATTGGCCGCGGGTTGGTGGCGGTCTGCTTGCCGGCGGCGGTCTCAAGACGGGACAGGTGATTGGAGCCACCGATCGACTAGGCGCCGCGATTGCCAATCGCCCCGTGCATTTTGGTGAAGTGCACGCGACCCTCTATCACAACATGGGCATCAATCCGAACCAATCCACTGTCGCCGATCTTTCCGGCCGCCCGCATTACGTGGTTGACCGCCACCAACCCATGCCGGAATTGATCTAACAGCCTGTTGAAAATCGAAACGTGTGTAGGTCGGATCTGGCGGTTACCACCCACGTGTTACCCAAAGTGTTACCTCCCCCCTGCTCTGCCCGTGTTTTCTCGGGGTTTGGCGCACTCTCAAACCCGGTGTTTGCAGGCTATCGCAGGTCATCCGGAGGGCCATGAGGGTCTACATCGGATTGCAAATCCGCCATCCCGGGTTCGAATCCCGGCGGCGCCTCTCATCGCACCCGGTCGCATCATGTGGCACCAGGGCGTCTAACGCGTGTGATTCCTTGGACTTGGGATCATCCACGTTTTTTGTTGCGCACTGCGGCTGCTCGCACCCCGTCGCAGGCAAAAGCGGGGTTTCGCGTCCTGCGCGCTCACCGTTGCGGTTACCGTTTTCGAAACCACTCCCCTGCCCTGCCATCCGAGTCCATAGAAAGGATCCACCGGGTTGAACGCCTGCACCGCGTCGACCCACTCGGCCAACGACTGGTTGGTCTCGATCATTCCGCCCGGTTGATCTGAATCAAAATCGGCCGTTGGTCGCTGCTTCAGATCAATTGGGTCAGCCGGCTCAGAGTCCTTCCTCAACCCTCCAAGAGTATTCGATGTTGCCTTTCCGACTGCCCCCCGCGTCGGTTTTGGAATAGACAACGGTGATTTCTTCGAAATTCAACTGAAATTCCTCGACCGGGACCTCTTCGGACTGGCCGTTCCCACTGAGGGTGTACTTGACGACCTGGACGTTTTTTAGCTCGTAAGAAAAATATGTTTCCCGGGCATTGTTTGTGTAAGACGCCGTGACATGGATCTTCACCGTTCCAAAGACTTTGCCATTGCAAACCGATTTCGCGATTATTGGGCTGGCCATGTCGATTGGCTTGGTGCACATCAGATCGTCCAGAACCACATCCCCGCGTCGTCGAGTGGCACCGGTGCCTGACCCAGGTTTGCTGATGACCTGGGTAAAAGAGAACAGGTCGCTCCACTTTTCGTGAGCGATCTCCTTGGATTCTCCATCGATTCCCTCGAACTTGATGTAGGCTGCCATTGTGTTTTTCCTCAGCAGAGTTTTCGGAATTAGCTGGGTTCGTAGCCGACCGTTTTTTCCGAAGCCTCTTGGGTTCGTAAAGTTGTCGATTACCCGACGACGGTGGAGTGTAACAATGCGCGTCAAGAATTGTGCGACACTGGAGTCTGGCGGTTACCGCCCCTGAGTTGACCGCCGGGGCTGGAGTGGCCGCAAAGAAAGACGGGGAGGAGACGCCTGGCTCGGCACCTCACTCCCCGCGGGTAAACA
>CAZYAZ010000111.1:0-10248 GCA_964646205.1 uncultured Planctomycetaceae bacterium
TCATGATCGTCGCCTCGATCATCCTGGCGATTGCCTCTTCGCTCATCATTCCTCCGATGATGTTCACCGATGCGGATCGCGCAGCGGCCGAGAAGATCGAGAGTGAGATCTGGGATATTGAGCAGGAAATGGCGCGCGACGAGGCAAGGATCACCGTCCTGAAAGACTCGCTGAAGAAAGAGGAAAAGCTATCCAAGGACGATGCCGATAAGGTGCGGACGGAGATTGATGGACTCGAGAAGAAGGTTAAGCACTACCAGAAACAGATTGCCGACCTGCGTGATGAGCAGCCTTCCGAAGAATCCACCGTGGCATTGTTCGAGGCAATCGGAATCGGTGGGGAGGTTTTCCTGCGGGCGCTGACGATGCTGGTTGTGCCACTGGTCGTGGCCAGCGTGATGAGCGGCATTCTGGGGATGGGGGATGTCCGCAAGTTGGGGCGGCCCGGGCTGGTAGCGGTCCTCTACTACTTCTCGACCACGATTCTGGCAGTCGCCGTGGGGCTGGTCGTGGTGAACGTGATTGAGCCAGGAGAGAGTTTTGAGAGTGACACCAAGAGGTTCAAACAACTCGATTCGAATTCGGATGAAAAACTCGATCTCGTTGAGTTCCAGGCGGAGTTTGGCGAGTACGAGAAGACCAACAGCAAACGCCAGTTTTTCCTTCGTGACACCGATGAGGATGGTGGACTGAGGCTCGAGGAGTTCAAGGGAAACAACGTCAACGTCGAAGAGGCCGACCGAAAGAAGATGGTTGGTGCCATGTCTCGAGAGTCGGGACTCGACAAGAACAAGATCCAGAAGATCTTTCCTCAGCTTGCCAAGGAGAAAGAGGAGGCGGATGAGGAAGGACCATCGCTGGGAACGATCTTTTCCAACCTGCTGTTGATGCTCTTCACCGACAACCTCTTCGCCGCGGCAGCCGAAACGCAGTTGCTGCCACTGATCGTCTTCTCGATCGTCTTCGCCGCCATGTTGACCACCTTGGGCAGCAAGGTGGACGACATGACCGAGCTGATCTCCGAAGCGAATACGGCATTGATGTCATTCGTCATGTTGCTGATGAACCTCGCTCCGGTCGGCATTTTCTGCCTGGTGGCTTCACGATTCGGCGAGGCCCAGGCCAAGGGCGAGTTCATCCAGACGTTGTCTCAGACCGGTTCGTTCGTGTTGACGGTCCTGATCGGGCTGGGCATCCATCTCTTTGGCACACTCCCGCTGCTGTACTGGATCTTCAAGCGAAAGAACCCGTACCACTTCATGAGGAACATGTCGCGGGCACTGCTGACGGCATTCTCGACAGCCAGTTCGTCGGCAACTCTGCCGGTGACCATGGAATGTGCCACTCAGCAGGCCGGGGTGTCGAAGCGATCTGTGGATTTCGTGTTGCCGTTGGGTGCCACGATCAACATGGACGGAACGGCACTTTACGAAGCGGCCGCGGCGATCTTCATTGCCCAGGTTTATGCCGGTGTCACCCAGGGCACACCGGATGCATTCGACCTGACATTGGGCAAGATGCTGATCATTGCGGTCACCGCCACGCTGGCAGCGATCGGCGCGGCAGGAATCCCCGAGGCCGGACTGGTGACGATGATGATCGTGCTCAACGCCGTCGGCCTGCCACTGGAATACGTGTCACTGATTCTCTCGGTCGACTGGTTGCTCGACCGTTTCCGCACGGCGACCAACACCTTCGGTGATGCGGTGGGAGCGGCGATCGTCGACGAAACGTTCGAGGATGGATGATACGGCCGGTGAGTAGCGTCCTCCGACCGTTGGCAAACGGCCTGGCTGACCCGGAACCCGCTACGGTGCGGCCTTCACCAGCAACTTGTGCTTGGCCAGTTTCAGGCTGCGGACGTTCAGTCCGGTTTGTGACGCCGTGGTGACGGTCAACCGGGTGGGCAGGTCGAACCGCCCGACGCGGGTCCAGCGGTTCTGGATGCTCTGGGTCCTGAGCAACTTGCCGGTCTTCCCGTCCCAGTACTGCACCGAGTAGGACTGTGGCAGCGACTTGCCTTCGGCGTTCGGCTGGTTGCCCAACACGGTGATGGTCATGTGCTGGGGGCCGATCGCGCGATTGACCACGGTGATTTCGCCGTCCCGGACGCGGTAACTGGAGGCCATCGCACCACCGACGAACGTCAACAATCGACCGAGGGGGTGTTCCTCATCCTGATCGGCGAATCGCAGCACTGGACGGGCTCGTTTTTTTGTCGGGGCACGACGATGAAGTGCCATGGATCCCAATTGGTCCTCGACCCACTCGACGGCGTGCTTCTCGTCGATGTCCAGCGACACGGTGCCGTCGGCCGACACCCTGGCAGTTCCACCGAATGCCCGTCCGTCGACGTGGCCACCGACGGCGGCCGTGAAGCCCGGGAAACCGGCCCAGTTGGCCCGCTTGGCCAGTGCGTTCTCGAACAGGGTGATCGCGTCCTCGTCGCCACCGCTGGAGATCAACGGCCACTGGAAAGCCAGTGTCGCGAAGTCCCGCGTCTCGGTGTACTTCTTGCCACCGTGGGTTCCCTTACCGGGGGTCACACGCTTGGTGTAGACGCAAAAATGCCCCTCGGTGTCCGGCCGGAAGACCACGCGACCGTTCTTGTCGGCCTTCAGTTCCTCGTTGACCAGGTCGTCGTCGACGGTGGTGAACTGGGCACCGGGGAGTGGTTTTCCGTCAGCGAGCACGACCATTTCGATCCGGTCCTTGTGGACCGTGGGGATGATCTGCAGTGGAACCTTGGGCCGGGGCTTGAGCGAGTTGAGTGTCTTGGCGTCTCCATGAATGGCACCGGGGAAATATCTCAACAGGAACGGCACATCCCGGGTCAGCACGCCCCAGGTGCATTCGCCGCTGACAAACACCGCGCCGCGGGCCGGCAGCCGGGACCGCAGGCGGTCGGGCAACGGGCGAACCACCAGTGGCTGGAACTTGCCGGGGGTGGTCTGCATCCAGAGCTTCGTGTGGGCGACCCGGGGGACGAACAGCGGGTCGCCGGCCCGGGCGATCTCGCTGAAGAACACGTCGACCTGGCGTCCGGCCTCGGCTTGCCCTCCGATTCGGATGAACAGAAAGTGTGCCTCGGACCGGGCCGTCAGCATGGCAAGGAGTCCGAGCGTGAGCAGTATCAGGCGGTGCGAGCGAATCATTGGTTTTCCTTTTGAATCCCGACCGGTATTCTCGACCGGCCTACTGACCAGTTTAGCCGTTTGTACGAGGTTTGCGACATCGTGACAAATTCTGAGGATTCAACTGCACTGGGCCTGCTGGTCGACATGGATGGCGTGCTGGTCGACTTTGTCACCGCAGCCCTCCGCCTGCACGACCGGCTCGAGGTCCTCCAGGACTGGCCAGCTGGCGAGTGGGACATGTCCGAGGTGATGGGGATCAGCGGCCCGGAGTTCTGGGGGCCGATTGCCGAGGCCGGAGCGGATTTCTGGGCGACGCTCGAGCCTTACCCATGGTGCGATGACCTGTTCGAACTGGTCGAGTCGACTGGTCCGTGGTGTATCCTGACCAGTCCCAGCGGCGACCCGTTCTGTGCCGCGGGCAAGATCACCTGGTTGCAAAGACGCTTCGGCCGCGGTTTTCGCAGGTTCCTGATTGGCCCTCCCAAGTGGGTCTGTGCCCGACCCGACCAATTGTTGATCGACGACAACGACACCAACGTCGACAGGTTCCGGGAACGTGGTGGACGGGCGATCCTGTTTCCTCAACCGTGGAACCGCAATCACTCGCTGGCCGAGGACCGCATGAGCTACCTGGAGGATGAGTTGAGCCAGGCGGTGCTGGACAGGTGAATCATCAAGGTTCACTCACCCATCTCGAGTGATTCGAGCCGATCGACGAAGTCGGCTTCGAGCCCGGCCTGCAGCCGAGCGTCTCGCTGGAATGCCTCGCCGCGGGCCTTGGATGGTCGCAGTGGCCAGTGCAGGTGACGCGCGAACGTATCCCAGTCACTGTCTCCCGGCGGCTTCATTTGCCTGAGCCACTCGATACCGAACCGCACGTGTCGGATTTCGTCCTTGTGAATCGTCCTGAGGACAGCCGCTCCTCTCGTGTCGCCTGCCTGGTCGAACACCGCAGCGAAAGCCAGCGTGTGATCCAGGTTGGCTCCCTCGAAGACCAACGGCAAACCGGCCAGGTAGTCCAGGGGACAGGTGAAGTCCTGGGATTTCTTCCAGATGTAGCCATTCACCGGGAGGTCACCGAAAGTCAGCCCGCAGGCTGCGGCGCGTTCGATGTGCATGCGGGTGTGACGCTGCTCGTCTGCCATGACCTCGACCAGGCCTGTCCGGAATTCCGCCGGCGCCTCGGGGAAAGCGCACAGCACCAGTCCCATCACCTCCAGCGCCTGCAGTTCGTGATTGGCCATGATGTGGTGGGCGATGGCTCGCGATTCGATCCGCTCCATTGCGCCCGGGGCGGGCATCTGGGGAGTCGACCGTCGCGGAGCGATGACCAGTTCCTCCGGACGTCCCGGCTGGAGTGGAAAGACAGCCAGGCCGGGGTCGGTGTCGTCGAGTTCCCCGGGAGGGGGAGACAACTTCTCGTCCAGCGACTGGCTCAACAGCACCCGCTCGGCGAATTCGCGAACGCTCATCCGCTGGTCCTTTCGGTGGCCATGCCGGCTAGCCCCGGCCACCTTCGCAGCAGGTTTCGCAGATCGCGTGACAACGGCTGCAGGTCAGCTTGTGACGGATTTCAATCAACTGGCCACCACACACCGGGCAGGCCGGGGTGACACATGCGGATTCGTCGGCCGTCGTCGTCGGTGGACCGTCCGGTCGATTCGACTGGTGTGATGAGGTGACAGGGGCGGCCGGCCGAGAATCCGGGAATGACATGCGTGGAGATCTCTGGTTGGACGGTGAACCGGAGCATCGTCGAAGAATCCCCGTGGGCTGTCAAACCCGATCAGTTTCGATATGCTCCGCAATCATGACCACAGTACTGGAGTCCATTCGTCAGTGGCTGACCGAGGATGGCGTGTCGTTTCGTGAGGTGCATCACGAGCCGACGCGGACATCCGAGGACTCGGCTCGCGTGCGCGGTGAGGAACTGAAGAACGGCGGCAAGGCACTGGTCATGAAACTGGATGACAAGTTTGCCGTGTTCGTGTTGCCGGCCGACCGTCGTGCCCATTCGGGAACGATCCGAAAAACCCTGGGCGTCCGGAAACTGAGATTTGCGACCGCCGAGGAATTGAGCGAGTTGACCGCCGCGGACGGGCGACCGGGGCTTGTTCCGGGCAGCGTGCCGCCCTTTGGCGAGCCGATCCTGGCGTTTCCGCTTTACGTGGATTCGGCGGTGGAAGAGAACGAGCGGATCGCGTTTAATGCCGGTTCACTGACTGATTCAATCATTCTGCCGGTTCCCGATTACTTCCGGTTGGCCTGTCCGACTCGAGTTTTCGAGTTCGCGCGTGGTGACTGAACCGGTCGGCCGTGTCGCGAACTCATCGCCGCACAATCGTCACAATCCTCCGACCCGGAGGGGACACGACCGGACAGAGCATCCTGTTTGGCTCTAACGGGACTCATGACACGAAACGAGTGTCCGGGTGGGACGAATCGGCTTGACACCCGTGAATTTCGGGGTGATAACCAAGTGTAGTTCACTGGGAACGGTCCTTTTTCGACTCATCCCTTCTCACCGTATTCCAGTGGCATCACATCTTTTCGGTTTCCGAAACTCCACAACTCAACACGACGTAGTCCCGATTCACTCGACCCTGGTGGCGTGATAGCCGGAGGGGGCGTTTGGGAAGGGCACGAGGTACAACAGAGTTATGAGGTCGGGTTGGGACCGGTGGTAAATCCCCATTGTTGACGCTAATTTGAGAGTCAGCGGATCCGTTGTCCGGTGGTGGTCAGTTTGATCTCCTCCGCTCATCGGTTCTTGTTGCGTGATGGAAGGGACAGTTGGTTTTGAGACATTCGGGTGCGAATTGCGAATCGATCCGTCTCGGCGGATTGGTTGCTTGTGCCGCTGCTTGTGTCGGCCTGGTGCTGACCGGCATGTCGGTCTACGCCCAGGGTACCGATAAAAAAGCGGCCAAGAAGCCAGCTACGGCACCCAAGAAATCGGCCCCGGCGGCCAAGAAGCCAGCTTCGGCACCCAAGAAATCGGCCCCGGCAGCCAAGAAGCCGGCTCGTCCTTCCGGACCGCCTTTGCCGTTGGGATTTGTGCCACCTCCGCCGTTGCCACAGGTCATGGGACTCAACAACTCCCTGTTGAATGCAAAAGACGAATTGGCTTTTCGCCGCTCAGGATACTCGGCCTTCATGAAGGCTGTTCGTTCTCCCGGGCTCGGATCCAAAGCCCAGAAAGACATCCAGGCCGGGATTCGCTGGTGGGTGGCACGCATGACAATGCCCAAGAACCGCGAATCCCTGCCGGTTCGTCGTCGCGAGACCCGGCAGTTGGTTCAGTTGCAGGCCAAGTCTCCGCAGGTCCGCAGTTTCGTGTTGTTGGAATTGAAGCTGGCACTCTCGGAACTGCTTGAAACCGCCCACTTCAAAATCACTCACAACAATGGTCGACAGATCGTTGTCGTGATCACTCGGCCTGACACGAAGACCGGCAAGACGGTGTCCCAGAGCTTCAAGGCTGACACGCTTGAGGGGCTGCGAGACGTCAAGGGAGCTGGCGAAGCGGTACGGTTCTTCGAGCGCTATTCGACACGCTCAATTTTTGGTGGCCAGGGTGGACTGCAGAACTTCCATGTCCGGCTGAACGTCGCTTACCTGCTGGGTGAGTTGGTTGTTCGAAAAGGTGACCCGGCCAAGGGGATACCAGCCGCCCGTTACACCGATGCGGCCTACCCGTTGTGTGACGTGATCAACGAACCGCGGCAACTCGACGCGATCAAGGTTGTGGCGGTACGTGGACTGGTTCGCCTGATGCAGACCGGGCAGCCGGATGCCCCGTATGACCTGCGACTGCGGGTGGCCGAGTGCTTCGTGAACCAGTTGAAGCGTCCATTCCAGCGGGATCCGGTCAGGCAACGAGTCGATCACCATCTCCAGCACATCTGGTACCAGGAAGTTTTGGTTGAGGGGCTGGCTGGAGTCGGCATCATGGTCAACAAGCAGGCTCAGCCGTTCGTGGAAATCGAACTGGCGGGTGTGATGGCTGATCCGAATCGTCATTTCCTGGCCCGTACGGCTGCGGCCAAGGCGATCGGCCGTGCTCCGCTGGCTGCATTTGACGACGGGTTGCGGAGTTATCAGCTGGTGGAATTGGCCGGCCAGATGGCAGCCGCTTACAACAAGGCCCCCAACTCGGGGTTCTGGCCGCGGTGTTACCAGCAACTGTATTTTGCTTTCAAGGCGGTGAACAAGGACGAAGTGACGCCGGCCGGAAAGCCCGCCGGTCTTCTCGGCCAGGTTTCCACCGCCAGGCTTCAGGACGCCTATCGACAGGTTGTCCCGCTGGTCGCCCACGTGATTGTGCAGCCGACGGTGGCCGCCGATGGAAAGCAGTACTTCCAGGCGATTTCCAGTGAAACTCTCAAGCCGGTCACCGACTGGTTGGCCGAGAATCGTCCGGCCAACTACAAGCCTTTGCAACCTTCTGCGACCACCTCGCCAACCTCCACGCCCACTCCGGCCCCCAAGTCGAACAAGGGCACCAAGCCCAAGGCGACAACCGGAGCAGCGGCGGGTGCCAGTCGTTCTTGACGCTTGAGCCGACGTTGAATTATCGTCCGGCCGCTCCCCGGTATTTCCGGGTGAGACGTTCCTCGAAGGACTCGTTCCGGGCGTCGATTTTATGTGTGGTATTGTTGGTTACGTCGGTCACCGTCCCGCCTCGGATCTTCTGCTGGAAGGTCTCTCGCGGCTGGAATACCGCGGGTATGACAGTGCCGGGATCGCGGTGGTCGACGACAGCGAGATCGAGGTCAGGAAACGCCTGGGACGCGTGGCCGGCCTGATCGAAATGCTGGAACTGCAACCGGTGGCCGGTTCGATCGGTATCGGTCACACCCGCTGGGCAACTCACGGAGAAGCCTCCGATATCAATTCTCACCCGCACCGGGATGAAACCGGTCGTGTTGTGATTGTTCACAACGGCGTGATCGAGAACTACGACCGCTTGAAATCAGAACTGGCCAAGACCGGTCGTGGATTCCAGTCAACAACCGACACCGAGGTGGTGGCCCAGTTGATCGGGTGGAAACTGGACCAGTTGATTGAATCGGGGCGGGCCGCTGACGACCCCGAGACCTGTTGGGATGCCCTGCAGGCTGCCCTGGGAGAACTCAAGGGGACCTATGGACTGGGAGTCCTTTTCCGCGACTGTCCGGGTCATCTGTGGACAACCCGTTGTGGCAGTCCGTTGGTTGTCGGGGTGGGGGACCACGAATTTTTCCTGGCCAGCGACACCAGTCCGTTGATTGGCTACACGCGTGATGTTGTCTACCTGGACGACCACGACACGGCGCGACTGGGAAGCGACGGGATCGAGGTGCGGCATCGTGATGCGGGAATCCGGGACATCCCGGTGCAGACGATCCAGGACGAGGCGGTTGATGTCGAACTGGGCGACTATCCCCATTACATGCTCAAAGAGATCTACGAACAGCCTGAAAGTATTCGCAGTGCCCTGAGAGGCCGTTTGAATCTGGATGATGCGACGGCGGTGTTTGGTGGATTGAATGCGGATCTCGCCGAAATCCGTCGAATCGATCGCATCGTGCTGACGGCCTGTGGTACGAGTTGGCATGCCGGGCTGGTGGGGGAATACCTGCTCGAGGAATTCGCCAGGATTCCGACCGAGGTGGAATACGCCAGCGAATTGCGGTACCGCAATTCGCCACTGACAGACACCACGATGGTGTTCGCGATCACCCAGAGTGGCGAAACGGCTGACACGCTGGCTGCGATGCGGGAGTGTCGGCGGAAGGGCCACAAGACTCTTGCCATCTGCAACACCGTCGGGTCGACGATCGCCCGTGAGGCTGATGGAGGGATTTACCTGCACGCGGGGCCGGAGATTGGTGTCGCCTCGACCAAGGCATTCACCTCGCAGGTCACCGTCCTGGCGTTGTTGGCGCTGTACCTGGGGCGAATGAGACACATGTCATTCCGGGCCGGACAGTCATTTGCCGAGGCATTGCAGAGGATGCCGGATCTGATTTCCGAGACACTGGAGTGTCATGACAGTGTGCGTCGGGTGGCGATGCGTTTTGTTGACTGCGAGAACTTTCTCTACCTCGGACGACAATACAACTTCCCGGTGGCGTTGGAAGGGGCATTGAAGCTGAAAGAGATCAGCTACATCCACGCCGAGGGCTATCCGGCAGCTGAGATGAAACACGGTCCGATTGCGCTGGTCGATCGCCAGACCCCCAGCGTGTTCGTCACGCCGCGGGGTGGTGTGTACGAGAAGGTGATCAGCAACCTGGAGGAGATCAAGGCCCGGGGTGGGCCGGTGATAGCCATTGCGGGTCGAGACGATGAACGAATCGGTCATCTGGCCGATGAAGTGATTTCAGTTCCCGATGTTCCCGAGTTCCTGCAGCCGTTGGTGACGAGCATTCCATTGCAGTTGCTGGCCTACGAGATTGCGTTGTTGCGAGGCTGCAACGTGGACCGTCCACGGAACCTGGCCAAGAGCGTGACGGTCGAATAAGTCGGGTCGGCCTGTCCAGCTGTTTTCCCCGGTGATGCGAGCGGGAGCCCTGCTGCGCGCAAAAAACCCCGGCTCATCCGAAGATGAGCCGGGGCTACAGTTTTGGTTGGTGACCGGAACTCCGGGACACGTCATCAGTGTGATGGATACCGAAGCATCCATCGGATCGTTTTCTTCTCGTATGCTTTCACATCGAGAAGCAATTTATCCTTAGAAAGGAGGTGATCCAGCCGCAGGTTCCCCTACGGCTACCTTGTTACGACTTAGTCCCAATCGCGGAGTTCACCTTCGGCGCTTGCCGTTAAGCTCAGCGACTTCGGGTGCCCCCCACTTTCGTGGCTTGACGGGCGGTGTGTACAAGGCTCAGGAACATATTCACCGCGGTATGCTGACCCGCGATTACTAGCGATTCCAACTTCATGCAGGCGGGTTTCAGCCTGCAATCCGAACTAAGGCGCACTTTTTGGGATTTGCTTACTCTCGCGAGTTCGCTTCCCTTTGTACGCGCCATTGTAGGACGTGTGCAGCCCTGGTCATAAAGGCCATGAGGACTTGACGTCATCCCCACCTTCCTCCGGTTTAACACCGGCAGTCTCCCTAGAG
>CAZYAZ010000112.1:0-5361 GCA_964646205.1 uncultured Planctomycetaceae bacterium
TCGCGCAGGGACCGCAGGGTCCGCACCAGGGAGGACACGGCGACCACCAGCACGATTATTTATTATAGTGAGACCTCGGAGATCTACACCGCCAACCAGGCACTTGAGCACGGCCTGGTTGACGAGATTGGTTACCAGGAGGATGCCATCGAATCGCTGAAATCGGCGTTGAAACTGTCAAAAGTCCGGGTGGTGACCTACCGGGCGAGGCCCGGTTGGATCGATCTCTTGCTCGACCAGATTGAATCGCGTGACCCCGAGCGGCAATTGGCCAAGTGGCTCGAAACCGGCGTGCCTCGTGGGATGTATCTGTCGAGTTGGGGAACGCTGCCTCGAACGTCACTGGAGTAATCGCTGCAGGCTATCCCTCGGCCTGGTCGCCGAGTTTTCTTTTCAGCCTCAGAGCCAACTCGCTGCGTCCGCGATGAATTCGACTTCGGACAGTCCCCAGTGGGACTTCCGTCAGGCCAGCGATCTCCTCGTAGCTCAGTCCGTCGAATTCCTTCATTACCAGCACGGTTCGGAAATCGGCTGGAAGTTCAGCGAGTGTCTCACGGACCAGCCTCCGGTGTTCGTCTCTCAACAGCGAGGCCAGCGGTTGGCTGTTGTCGTCGGCAATCTCGAAACCGCTCTCATCGTGGAGCGAATCGAGTGAGACGGCTGGCGTCTTTTGTTTTCTCAGCCAACTCAGTGCCAGATTGACGGCGATACGGTACAGCCAACTGTAGAAGGCCGATTCACCGCGGAACGTGTCGAGCTTGCGGTGAGCCTGCATCAGGGCCGACTGTGCGATGTCCATTGCGTCGTCACGCGACTTCAACATCGAGACCAGCGAATGAAACAGGCGATCCTGGTGGCGGAGTACCAGCAGGTCGAAAGCTGTCTCGTCGCCCTCGCGGCACAAGTCCACCAGTTGATGATCGTCGAGGTTCTTCACGTGGTTTTGTCTGAAGGCGGGATGGCGGCAGTGTCTGCGGTGGGGGAGGGTTGTCGCAGCAGCCAGGTTGAAAACGCAATTCCGATGGTCAGCAGCATCAGGCTGAAGCACTGAGAAATCGTCAGCCCCGTTCCGAATTGACCCATTTCGTCGCCCCGCAGGATCTCGAGCAGGAATCTCGTGACCGGGTAAGCCACCAGCGCGATCGCCAGCGTTTGCCCGTGACGGCGACTGTTGCGAAAGATCGCCGACGTGACCAGGCAGAGGACGAGTCCGTTGAACGAACTGTAGATCTGGCTGGGGTGAACGCCAAAAGTGCTCGACGCATCCGGATGCAGGAAGCCTCGAGCCGACAGTGCGTTGAAGGGGACGCTGTCATGGGGAAAACGAATCGCCCATGGCAAGTCACAAGCGTCACCCCAGCAGCAGCCGTTCATCAAGCAGCCGAGTCGTCCAAAGGCCAGGGCCAGGAAGAACGACGGAATGATCAGGTCTGCCAGTTTGAGTGGGGAAACTTCGTGGCGGTGCCGTCTGGCAAAAATGACAATGGCCACGAGTGCCAGGCCGACTCCGCCGTAGAGGACCAGTCCACCCGAGGAGATGTCGACGCAGGCCTTGATCTTCTCCATCAGGCCGGTCTTTCCCGCGAGCAGTCGTTGGTGATACTGCAACACGTACCATCCGCGGGCTCCGACGACACTGGCAACGAACAACCAGATCGCCAGGTCCCAGACCAGTTGTTCGGGGATCTCCACTTGCCGTGCGTGGCGGACCGCCAGCGTCCCGGCCGCGATGCAGCCCAGGAACACCAGGAAGCCGTACCCAAAAACCGGAACGATCGGGCCGGGAGCTCCCCCCCGGGTCACCAGGGTGGCACCGGCCAGGACGATCAGCCCGATCACGAACTGAACCCAGAGAGACTTTCTCTCGGTTTCGGTGTCCCGGTTTGCTCCCGCTCTCCAGACCCAGTAGACAGTCATCAGGGTCCAGGGCAACGCCATCCATCCGATTCCCAGGACCGGGATGCCCCGAACCGATTCGGTGTATCCGAACAGTGAATCGAGTTGAAGATTCAGGAGTTCTTGGCGCATGGGATGTAGAAGCTATCCGGGTTCGGAGGTGGTGTTCAACAGCAGGTTGTCGATCAGCCGGATGTTCCCGACCGATGCGGCGACCAGGGCGACCAGCGGGTCATTGCTCACGGACGTTTCCTCGAACGTGTTGGCATCGACGATGGTGGCATAGTCCAACTCGAGGCCCGGTGTCGCTTCGAGTTGCTCTCGCAAGTGCTGGCGAAGTGCGGGTAGGTCGCTGGTACCGTTTTGCCATTGCTCTCGGGCGTGCCGAAGAACTCGCGAGAGCGAGGTGGCGATGACGCGTTGCTCAGGGGTCAGCAACACGTTCCGACTCGACAGGGCCAGTCCGTCGTCGTCTCTTATCGTTGGACAGGTGACGATGTCGATCGGCAGGTGCAGGTCCTGGCAGAGGTGGCGAATGACCAGTTGTTGCTGAAAATCCTTCTGGCCGAAGAACGCCGCATCGGGGGTCGTGATGTTGAGCATCTTGACGACAACGGTCGCCACGCCCTGAAAATGACCCGGTCGGTGTTGACCTTCGAAAAGTGTTCCCAGTTGGCCCACATCAACGGTTGTTTGGCCACCAGGGGGATAGATCGTCTGTTCGTCGGGAGCAAAGACGACGTTGACTCCCTTTTCCTGGCAGGTGGCGAGATCGTCCTCGAGCCGTCTTGGGTAACGGAGGAAATCATCAGGGTCGTTGAATTGCGGGCCATTGACGAACAGTGTCACGACGACGAAGTCGCAGTCGGCCACGGCTGCCTGGATCAGGCTGGTGTGGCCACGGTGCAGGGCTCCCATGGTTGGCACGCAGCCGACACGGTGTCCCTCTCGCCGCGCCTCGGCGATCAACTCGCGAACCTCCGTGACACTCCCGGTCGTCCTCATCCGCCCCGCTCGAGCCTCGTGCGTGCCAAACCGAGTTCGTGTCCATTGCGGACACGGTTCCGAGGAAATTCTATGGTCTGGATGCCGATTTGACGAGGTGTGAGTTGTCTGGCGCAAAGACCGACGGCACGATCGGCCGATGAGGCCGGGCGTGCCGTCGGGTTGATCAGCTCGTTTTCGTCCAGAGAGAGAACTGGACGTCGTGGTCGCCTAGTAGTTGTAGCCGGGGTTTTCGTGGTCGAAGTCCCGGCTGCCGAGGCCGATGTTGGTTCTCACGTTCGAGTAGGTGTACTCCTCGATCAGCGGCGGCTGGGCCCCCGACTTCTTCGGGAAACCATACTGCTGGACCCGGATCGGCAACCGGGTCTGGTTGTCGATGTACAGCCGTGTCATGTGGAAAGGAGTTCCCTTGCCTGCCTGGGGATGAACCACCTGGATCACTCGCACGCTCTTCTTGCCCATCTTGGCCTTGGGGAAGAAACGCACTTGAGTGTTGTTGGGCTGTTGCTCCCATCGGCGGATGACGGTTTCGAGCATCTTGAAGATACCGATCTGGGTGATCGGATACCGGTTTTCTTTCATGACCAACTTGCTGGTGGGCTTCAGCTTCAGCGTGCCGACGATCTTCTGCAGGCCGGTACCGTGAGCCAGCAATTTGCCGCCGTTCTGGCCGTCGACATAAATCACCTCGCGGCCTTCGTGTGGCGTGGCAAACTTGAGGTACACCGAGAACGGTCGTTGGCGCAGCTTGATTTTCATCGTCTGCTGGATCATCTTCTTGCCAACGATCTCCTTCTTGGAGAATGTTGCCGAGTAATCCTTGACCGATTGCAGCGCGGCACGGCTTTCGCCGGCGATCTCCAGTGCCTGCTTGAGTGCTCCGGCACGGGTGTTGGACGGTTTGACCGCAACACGGTCTTTGGCTTGAGTTTGCGGGGCCAGGGTTGTGGCAACGAGCGCTGCCAGGCACAAGGCCGACCAGGAAGTGGTTTTGGTGGTGCGGATCATGCGGGTGGTTCCATCAATGGTGTACATTCAATGAGTCCTCAGTCGCTGTTGACCTGCCAATTGGCTTTGTCAACTGCCGGGATCGCGTTCCAAAGGCTGGACGGACGCCAGCGCAATGGAGTGCTGACAAAGAGAGAGTCCCGGCGAAGAGGTCTATCGTCGCGTTCATGGGGACAGCTTGGGCAGAATCGGCCGGAGACATCGGTTCGGTCCCAGTGTTGGCCGGTCAGTCAGTTCGGTCGGAAAAAAACGGTTCGCGCGACCGATCCCGTTCGGTAACGAAAAAGGGCCTCACCATCGGTTGGTGAGGCCCTTGAACGTTTTTTGTTCGAAGAAACGGGCGTCGTCTTTACGGGCTAGCCGGACTGCCGGTGGACGATCCCGAATTGCTCACCAGGTCATTGACCTTGTCGAGCGTGACTCCGGCGACTACCAGGGAGGCAATCGAGGTGCTGACAAGAGCGAGAGTGATGGCATCGAGTTGATCAACAGCCGATTCGATGTGATTTCCTCTGACGATCTGGTCGGGACTCGAAACCAGCACGGCTTGCTGACTGGCGCCGGGAGGAGCCGACTCGGTGGTCCAGATCCGGTAGACGGTTCGTGTCGAGCCAACGTCGACCTGGTACAGGCCAGTCGGAATGTTCGCCATGGCGAAGTGGCCGCGTGAGTCGGTCTGTGTTCGAGCGACCTCCCGGCGTCCCTGCCGGAGCACGACCACGATTCCGCCGCGTGCCTGGCCCTGGTCATCGACGACCTGGCCGGAGAAATGGCCGGTTTTATCGAGTGAAACGTCGGAGATCGATGTGGCCGGTTGCGTTCTGGAGGCCGGCTTGTTGGCTTCTGGTACCGGGCCAAAGGCCCAGGCAGGAAGTTGGCCCATCAAAAGCCCCAGGCACGAAAGTGCGGTGAGGGACCACGTCCATGTCTTGCGACGGAGAATCCGTTTCATTGGTCCAATTCCTCTTGCAGGCAACCCGTTGATCCAGAACTTGTCTCGTTGCGTGCGGGGCGGTTGCCGTCCGTGGCAATCAGATTCACCCGTTCAACGAGTGTAATCCGGACAACCCGCACACTCGTTGGTATCGGATCAATCGGAGAGTGACTCCAGTCAGAAATGTGACCCGGACCGTGTTTTTTTCGAAGCCGTCAGCGAGCGAGGCTGGCGAGGTGTGTTTTTACCCTGGAGGCGGCTGAGGGCAATCGTGTTTTGAGAAACTGGCTGAAGTGGCCCGGCGGTTTGTTGTTCTTGATTGCAGCCAGGTAGTCGGCCAACGCCAGCCTTGCTGGTGGCGGGCCGTGCAACAGGAAATGTACCCAGGCCCAGGCCTCCCGGTAGTCTCGAGAGGTCACCGATTGGAAACGACGTCGCGATTCCAGTCGTGTCAATGAGGGATTCCAACCCAACCGCATTGACCAGCGGAGTCGGCCAAGATGGGGGTGCCCACCGGA
>CAZYAZ010000112.1:5461-7443 GCA_964646205.1 uncultured Planctomycetaceae bacterium
TGGTTGTTCGAAGTACTCGGCCAATCCCTCGTCGAGCCATAGCGGGAGGAAGGGCAACGCATTGTGAATCAACGCATGCGTGCATTCGTGACGCAAATCTTCAGACCAATTGTCATGGAGATAGGCGAAGACGTAGGCACGGTCCCTGGTCTTGAGAAACAGTGCGCGGCGTTTCGTCCCACCGCGGATCCAGGTCCGGACATGTTCCCGGTAACGGCGCCGGTTCGAGAAGAGATGAAGGTGAATCGGTTGGCCAGTGGTGGGCAGGTCGAGCGTCTTGTGGAATTGACCTGGCAGGCTGGCGAGTGAGCGAAGTGCCCGGGCGTGTGATTCGAGAGCGAATTCTGAGTGGATCAGGAAGGGGCCACTGCGGCGGATGGTGTGCCATGTTGGTGAATCGGTCGCGATGACCGCCGATGTGGAAACCAGCACGATCGCAGTGGCGATGAACGGTGTGGCGAGTCGAAAGGAATTGGGCATGGGATCCCGGCAAAAACTGGGGGGCCGGATTGTATTCCGGACACGCGTGAGGTCAATAGCCTCGATCGAGCGGCTCAGGCTCGAGTGGGCCGTTGGCGACCGGATTGCAATTGCTGGTGCTGGAGATCTGCCGTATTATTCCCGCCCCGTTGTTGGAGAGGTGCGAGGATGGTCAGTTCGATACGCCGGTGCCTGGGCACGGTCATCATGCTCGGGCCGTTGATGGCCATGTTGGCGATGATCAACTACGGCGTGCCGCAAATGGCTCCACGCGTGGAATTGCCAGAATGGCTGGGTGGTGACGGTGAGTCCGCGTTGCGGGCGGATGTTGCCACGACAACCGGCAAGGACACCGTTGCTTTGCGTTCCCAAGACGACGATGGAACCTTGCCCTCGATGGGGCCTTTGCCAGCCACCTCGCGTCGCACCCGGAGCGACAAGCTGAAGGTGGTGTCCCGGCCGTCGGAGATCAGTTGGAAGCATCTGCGCGTTGCGCTGTCAGCTCATGGAATCGAACAATTCCAGATCCAGCCGGGCAGCCGGGTCGGTGAGGTTCATTTCAGTTGCGTGCAACCGGTGCCGGGTCGCAATCGCGTGGTACGGAGGTTCGAGGCCGAGGCGGCCGATCCGGTACGGGCTGCGCGAGATGTCCTGAAGCAGATCGAGCAATTGAATGGCGGCCTCACTCAGGTCGTACGGGCCCGGTAGACTCGACAAGGTCAATCGATGTGGCAGCATTCGAGTCGATCGTGGACGCACGGAGGCCCGCAGCTTCGGTCCGGGCCACACGGTGATCGTCGCAAGCAGTTCTTTCGCCAACGCGGAGTGGAGAAAGATTGCCTGGGGGAGGCCCCGGTCGAGGCACGCCGGAGCCAGAAACTGGCCCGGCTCGAGGCAGTGCTGCTGGTGGCCGACTCGGCCATGTCACCCCGCCGACTTGCTCAATTGGCCACTCTGGCCTCGCCCGCTGAAGTCGGTCAACTGATCGAACGACTCAACAGGATCTACGATTCTGGCGAGAGTGCATTTCACATCGAACGGGTTGCCACGGGGTTCCAGTTGCTGACGCGCCCCGAGTTTTCGATGTGGCTGGATCGACTGCACAATCGGCAAGTCCAACTGAAACTCTCGACTCCTGCCCTGGAAACACTCTCGATTGTTGCCTACCGCCAACCCATCACACGGGCCGACATCGAGACGATTCGTGGTGTTCAGTCCACCGACATCCTGCGACATCTGATGGAACGTGGCCTGGTCCGGATTGGTGGCGAAGAAGACTCACTTGGCCGCCCCTATCTCTACGAAACCACTCGCCGATTCCTGGAACTGTTCGGGCTGACCGATCTCGACGATTTGCCCAATGCGATCCTACTGAGAAAACCACCGGCGGCGATGAGTGCCCCGATCGTCGTTGAAACCGACGACATCATTGTCCACGAAGACGAGTACGACGAGGACGACGAGGACGACGAGGACGACGAGGACGACGAGGACGACGAGGA
>CAZYAZ010000112.1:7543-10059 GCA_964646205.1 uncultured Planctomycetaceae bacterium
ACGACGAGGACGACGAGGACGACGAGGACGACGAGGACGACGAGGACGACGAGGAGTGGTCATAACGTCCGCGAATTCAGATTTGTTCTGAAATGGCAGCTAGCACGTCGTCGGCGATGTCCATGATGGGCCGTACCTGCAGAGTCCCCTCCAACAGGCCGTCGATACGGTTCCAGTGGGAACGGTTGCTTGCCAGTGCCTGGTAGACCCGGTGAACACCGAGCTGGTATTCGAAATCGGCCTCCTGCAGGTCGGCCGCCTTGTCGGTGTAGTCGCGGGGCGCCTTTTTCTGGATCAGTTGTCGACTGACTTGTGGTGGAATATCCAGCCAGATGACGGCATCGGGTCGAGGCAATTTGAAGACGTCGTATTCCACGTGTTCGATCCACTCGATCAGTTCGTCTTGCTCAGTGTCGGCGGCACGCGAACCCTGGTGAGCGAGATTGGAGGGGACGTAGCGATCGCAGACAACGACCTGTTGATTGGCTAATGCGTCGAGCAGGGTGTCACGCGATTCGAATCGATCACCCGCGTAGAGGGTGGCGGCCAATTGGGGCGCAACGTTCTCTAGCGGTCCAAAATTCCCGTTGAGGAATTGGCCGATCGCGGCACCAAAGAGTGTTTCGGAATACCGGGGGAAACTGAGCAGGGCGGTGGAGACCCCGTTGTTGGTCAATCGGTCGACGAGTTGTTGCGCCTGGGTGCCTTTGCCAGAACCGTCGATCCCTTCGATGGCGACCAGAAAACTCATGGGTGTCTCACTCCGTCGAATCAAGCCAGGCGATCGCGGTTTCCAGGCAGTCGGTAACCTGGAAATAATCGTACAGGTTGCTGCGTCGCATCACCGATTCGACCGGGTCCTGCAGTCCAAAGAGTACGAGTCGGCCGGCAGCTCGGTGGAGTCGGCGGTGCAACGAAATCAGTTTTCCAAGCACGCTGCTGGTGATGAATGAACTTTGGGACAGATCGATGGCGATCCGGTGGTGGCCATGGTGGTCGATCAACTGGAACAAAGACCGCCCCAGTTCCTCGATGTTGGATTCCTCGTTCAATGGTCCGGCATGGAACCTGACCACCACGCAGTGGCCGATCGCTTCGGTCTGGAAGAATTGCGAGTTCAATTCTTCGGGTTTCATCATCGCGTGCCTTCGACGCCGGTTTCGTCTTGCGAGACCGCTGTGACTTCCACGAGTTGGCCGATTTCTTCCTTGTTGCCGGGTAGGGTCACGGGAACATAACGACGGTCCGTACCACGGACATGGCCCGGGCGGTCCTTGGCGGAACGTTCGACGAGCACTTCCAGGTTGTGACCGATCAGTCGAGAATAATATTGGGAGGCGAGTTGTTGTTGGACGGAATCAAGCCGGTGCACCCGGTCCTTCCGAATGGTCGCAGGCACCTGGTCCGGCAATTCGGCAGCGGGCGTGCCGGCCCGGGGACTGAATGGAAAGATGTGGATCTTCGAGAAGCCGACCTGGCGGCACATCGAGACAGTCTGTTCAAATTCTGCTTCGGTCTCGCCAGGAAAACCGACAATCACGTCGGTCGTGAAGGACGGCTGTTCGAGCCGTTCCCGCATCGCGTGGATCGTATCGAGAAACTGTTCGGTCGTGTAACGACGTCGCATTCTCTTGAGTACGGCATCCGAGCCACTTTGCAGGGCGGGATGAAACTGGGGGCAGAGGTGTTCACAGTCGGCCGCGATCTTGATGAACTCGTCGTTGATTTCTCGAGCTTCAATGCTCGAAAGCCGCATCCTCCAATGGCCAGGGATCTGGTCGAGCCGTTGGAAGAGGTGCTGAAGCCGGAAGCGAGAGCGTCCCGATCGGCCGCGGGTGGTGTCGACACCAAAATGCCCGACGTGGATACCGGTTAACACGATTTCCCGGAAGCCTGCTCCCAGTAGCCTCTTCACCTCTTCCTCGATGTCCCCCGGTGATCGACTCTGTAAGCCGGGACGGACCTGGGGGATGATGCAGTAGGTGCACCGCAGGATGCAGCCATCCTGTACCTTGACGTAGGCCCGCTGGCGACCGTCGAAATGCGTGATTCCCTTGGGAAGCTCCACGATGCCGAGACGCCCGAGCACGTCGGGGAGTTCGCGCTTGTCTCTGACAACTTCAAAGACGCCTGGCAATCGTGCCACGGTCGAGGGATCCCGGGTGGCGTAGCAGCCCATCACGATGGTGCGTGTGCCGGGGTTACGCCTGGCCAGTTGGCGAATCAACTGACGCCCCTTGGAGTCTCCGGTTGAGGTGACCGTACAGGTGTTGACGACACAGATGTCGGCCGCTTCATCGTCATCTGCCTCGCGATAACCTCCCGAGACCAGCGCTTCCTTGACGAGTTGAGTCTCGTACTGGTTGACCTTGCAGCCAAGAGTCACCAGTCGACAGGTCGGTTGATCGGCGGCGGCGAACATAGGGCCAGTATAGTGACCATGAGAATCGGCGGCGACCGATTATCGGTGGAGGCTCAGGCGCCTGCCCCGTCGCCCTGGCTGGAATCGCCCTGGC
>CAZYAZ010000113.1:0-9361 GCA_964646205.1 uncultured Planctomycetaceae bacterium
ACTTGTGGTCGTGACACCGGGCACAGGCCAATGTCAGTCCCATCAAGGAGCGGCCCAGGACGTCGATCTGGTCATCGACAACGTCCATGGCCATCAGTTCCTTGTCCTGTTCGCCCAGGCCCTTGGGCGCCAGGGTCAGCATGCCCGTGGCCAGCAAACGATCGACCTCACGCTGGTCCTCTTTCGAGGGTTTCAGCAGGTCACCGGCGATTTGCTCGACCAGGAACCTGTCGTAGGGCGTGTCTCGATTGAAGGCGCGAACCACGTAATCGCGATAACGCCAGGCGTTGGGGTAGACGTAGTCGAATCCACCACCGTTGGTGTCGGCGTAGCGGACGATGTCCAGCCAGTGCCGGGCCCATCGCTCTCCATAACGCGGCGAAGCCAGCAGGCGGTCCACAACCCGGGCAAACGCCCCGGGAGCGTGATCTGCCTCGAAGGCCCGTACCGCCTCGGGCGTGGGAGGCAACCCCCACAGGTCAAAAGTGGCACGGCGGATCCAGGTCCGGCGATCAGCATCCGGTGAGGGAGCCAGTTTCTCCTGTGTCAGCCGCGCCAGGACGTATCGATCGATTGGTGTCCGGGACCATCGATCACCCGGCACGCTGGGCACCTGCCCCGGGGCCAACGATCGGAACGACCACCAGTCACGGTCATCCCTGGTGATCGTGTTCCCGTTTTCACGGGTCCCCTTGTCTCCCGCACCGGGAACAACCGCACCATTTTTGATCCAGGTCACCAACTCGAGGATCTGTGCACCATCCAGTGGTGCGTCCGGCGGCATGCGTCCCTTTCCCTGGCGACGAATGGCCTGCATCAACAGGCTGCCGGTCGGATTCCCCGGCACGACAACCGGTCCCGACCGACCTCCATTCATCAACCCTGTAACCCGGGACAGGTCCAGCCCGGCCTTGGGCTTCAGCCCCGAATGGCACTTGCCACAGCGACTCACCAGCAGCGGGCGAATTTTCGCCTCGAACCGCTGCAATTCCGCCGCCCGATCAGCTGCTTTGGCCGGCAAATGGTTGACCATGACCAGCAACACAACAGCTGCCAGTTGGACAAACAACCGTCGCCAGAAACAAATCCGCTGCATTTCCACGCTGCTCCGAAGACACGCTTCGTCGGACAGACCTTCACTTCGATTTTGACATCAACTGTTGGCTAAACCAATCCTCAAGAATCTGCTTTGCCGGGATCCGGCTGTCCCGGGGACGGTCCACCAGGTGCAGGTCCTGTGCACGGACCAGTCGACGAACCCGTGCATCGCGGGCGGCGTCGGTGCTGCCAGGTTCGGACACCGACGGATGGATCACCACGCAGTCCCACTGCTGGTACGAGTAACTGAGCGAGTAGTTCATGATCCACGAGTAGGACGAGATGAACTCCTCGCCCGACTTGGCGACAGCCGAACGAGGCACGGCCACCAGCACGAGATCGGGTTTCATGGGCCGGACCCGTTTCGCGGCATCCCGCTCGATCGCCTTCAAGGACTGCCCCTGGGTCGGCCAACGCGTCACCTCGACCCTGGCACCCGGTTGCAACTTCTGCAGCACGCCGACGATCGACACGTCGTAGGGCGGCATCGCCAGCACCCGGATCGGCTTGCCCGCCTTCAACAGTGACAACGTGCGAGGGATCCCCGGCTGAATGGGATGGACATCCGCCAGGTCGACAGCCCGACCGGTGATTGACCGGGCGAGGTGCCGGGCGATCCGGCGGTGGCCATCCATGTTCGGATGGATCTGGTCACTCATCAACAGCCGCCAGTCATCCCGATCGCGATGCCGCATCGCGTCAAATCCGCGATAGCAATCGCACACCGGCACTTTCAACTCGCGGCTCACCGACCGGACAACATCACAGTATTCAACCAGCCGACCGGTCGGACGTCGCGGGGTATCGATCACGTTGTTGGGAGTCGCCAGGACAACCTCGGCGCCGATCGTCCGACACTTCTCGACTATCGTCACCAGGTTCTTCCGATAATCGACCAGCGACACACCGGTCATGTCATTGAGCCCGAACATCACGGTGACGATGTCCGGCTTGTGAGCCAGTACGTCCTTGTCGATCCTCGCCAGCCCGTTGGCAGTCGTGTGGCCACTGATGCCGGCATTGATGGCCTGGATCCGCACACCAGGCACAGCCGCCTGGAGAGCCAGCCCGAGCATGGCCGTGTAGGCCCGTCGGCTGCCGGTGTGGTAATAGACACCCGTCACGCTGTCACCAAAACAGACAACGCGAACCGGCTGTCGGCTTCGTTCCATCCGTTTTCGAATCCGGTCACCGTGGCCAATTGGTGCCGCAAGAACTGGCAGGATCGCCTTGGCCAGGACCCGATGACCGACGGGATTGGGATGACATCCATCGGTGGTCCAGCCCCGCAATGTCACCCCGTCCTGTCTCGCTTCGGTCCAATTGGCAAAGTGATCGACCAGCGGCACTCGCCAACTCGCGGCCACTTCGCGACACGCCTCAACGTACTTCTCGAGCCGCACGTTGGGATGCTCACCAACTCCGTTGGGCTTTGCGTCGTCAGCCCATCGTGGCTCGGTCATCAACACCGGCGTGATGCCCCGGCTGAGCAATTCGGTGATCAACCGCACCAGGTTGGCGCGGTACTGTTTTCGAGACAGCCGGCTTGCGGTTTTGCCACGATCCACAAAGCTGTCGTTGGTGCCATACATGATGGTCACGAAATCCGGCTTGAGCGCCAGGACAGTCGACAACCGCTTCAACGCCTGGTCGGTCCGCTCGCCACCAATCCCGACATTCGTCACGCGGACCAGTTTCCGGGACTCGTTCAAGCCCGCGGCCAACAACGCGGCAAAAGTCTGCTTGTCGGTCACCCCCGACCGGACCCCCTTGGTGATCGAATCACCCAGGGTGACGATGTGAACCAGTCGTGCCGGTGCGGTCTTGTCTTCATTGGCGGCGGCCGTGCCGAGAATGGCGGTCAGCACCAGTGCTGCCGAAACGGTCACGGTGACCGCCCGGACCGGGCAGAAGGGGCCACGCGGTGTCCAACAGCATGCCGTCATGAGTGTCTAGGTCCCTGGTTCGAGAATCTCGATCGTCGTGTCGCTCAACAGCGCCGTCACCGGCGTCCCACGGCCCGCCGCAAAGTGCTCGAGGTTCTTTTCGGCGACCACCTCAGCCGCCTCGGCCACCTGCACCACGTTTCGCTGGCTGGCCGCCGTTGGGTAAGTCTCCTCGAGCGATTCGAGTGATTCGCCCAGTATGCGACGACGGATGATCGCCAGCAGCCCCGCGGCGATCGAGGCTTTGCCATACCCGAAGATCTCGAGTTCACCACCCTGGTGCTGGAAACGGCCACCAAAGGACGGATTCCGTGTCCGCGATCCATCCCCGATGATCGCCTCGCGGAAACCCCGGTCCTGTTGGTCGACCATCCCGCGGCCATAGATTCCGTACAACTCGATCTCCTGGTTGACCGCCCCCTCGAACTCGGCCGGGTTGATCCAGTTGTTGCTGTAATCACCACGCATCCCGTTGTCGTAGGTCACCGCCACGTCGATGCTGTCCCAGGTCCGGATGGCGTGCTGGCGTGCGAAGGTCGACGGCTCGACCCCCAGCCGCCTGGCCACCTCGAGATGGTGCTCGTCCCAATGCTCCAGCAGGTTCTTTTGCCCCGTGGCGAACACGCTGCGTGGTTTGACCCCCAGGTAGTGGTGCACGACGTCCAGCCAGTGGCAACCCACATAGGTGAACGGGTTGCTCTGCTCGGCCCACGCAAAAATCTCGGTGCTGACCTCCAGCGGTTCCTCGAGCACCGTTCTCACCCGGTTGATCGGTCCGTACTTCGCCTCGGAGTTCAGCATCATGTCGCGGACGAACGGGTCATACCGCTTGTGCATATCGACAGCGACGATGCGGTCGTGTTGCCGGGCCGCGGCAATGATCCGATCGGCTTCCTCACATGTCAGGCACAGTGGCTTTTCGGTGATGACATCACAACCCGCTTCCAGGGCCGCCATGATCGGGTCGGTGTGCAGGTGATCGGGAGTGGCCACGAACAGCACGTCGGGCTGGTGGCGGTCGATGATGTCTTTCCAGACCGTCTCGCCATAGCAAGCCTCGATCTGACGATCGGAAAACTCATCGGCGAACCAGTCGACGATCCGCCCGGCCGTCCCGCTTGATTCGCTGCGGGTTCCCACCGCACAAAGATCGATCTCGACGTCAGCCACGTCGGCGGCCAGGTGGCTCATGCCAATCGACGTCAGCGTGCCGGCGATCCCACCCCGCATCAGATCCTTGAAGCTCTGGCCAATGATGTCGTCAAAGAACATGCCGCCACCGATCACGGCGACGCTGATGGAGCGAGAGGTGTCGGTCATGGTGTGCGTTGGCCGGCCAGCTTACCGCCGGCATCCGTGTCTGAGTTCCAGAGGAATTGAAAACGGGGGCCGGCACGCGGCCGATGGCCAGTGCCAGCCCCCGATGGATTGCGACATGGTCTAGAGCAGCCCGGCGATCGGCTGCCCGAAATAGATGTTGTGCGGGCGGTCGACCTCGTCCTGCCAGACCGCATCCCGCGGAATGCCCAGGCCACTGTAGATCGTCGCCGCCATGTTCTCGGGCTTCTGCGGATCCGACGCCGGGTAGCCACCGATCTTGTCGGATGACCCGACGACGTTGCCGCCTCGGATGCCACCACCGGCAAAGAACAGTGTCTGAACCGCGCCCCAGTGATCCCGGCCAGCTTCCTTGTAGTGTTCCGGCAGGGTCGAGAGCTTCGGCGTGCGGCCAAATTCTCCACCCATCACGATCATGGTCGAATCGAGCAGGCCACTGTCGTCCAGGTCGTCCAGCAACGCCGAGAGAGCCCGATCGGTTGGTGGCAGCAACTTCTCTCGCAACCGCCAGAAAGCCTCGCCGTGGGTGTCCCACCCCTCGTTGTTTCCCAGGTTGACCTGGACCATCGGCACTCCCGCCTGGGCCAACCGGAAGGCCATCAACAGGCTCCAACCAAAGCTGTTGCGGCCATAACGTTCCTGCAACTTCGCATCGGTGGTGGTGACATCGATCGCTCGACGCACCTCCTGGCTGGCCAAAAGCGAAATCGCACTCTGGCGGTGCAGGTCATAGGACTGGCCCGCGGCCGATTCTTCGAGAGCCTCCCGCTGGCGGTCAATGGTGGTCAACAGGTCCAGTCGATTGCCAAAACGGCCACCGCTGACTTCACCGGGCAGTTTCAGGCTCGGAGCCTGGAAGACCTTGGGCGGAGTCGAAGTCGCCTTCTTCATGGGCAACTGGTGAAAGGTGTACTCGGGATAGGCTCCCCGCCAGAATGGATCTCCATAATGGGTCGCCTCGATGATGAAGGGATCACGGTGAGATCCCATCTGTCCACCGAAAGCACCCGGGATGGTTCCCCCGGACCAGTGCACCAGTTTCTCGGGTAGCATCACGGCCGGTGGCAGGTTGTTCGGCAAACCGGCCGAGTACCGGGGCACAGCATCACCGACGGTCGAAGCGATCGAGGGCCAGTCGTTGGGACGAGGCTTGCGATCGCCCTTGAATGCGGCCGACTTGATCGAACGACCGGTCAGCATGAAATAGTGACCCAGGGTGTGACCGTTGGTCGGGTGCGTCAGCGAACGGACCAGGGCCCAGTGGCGACTTCGCTGGGCAAGCATCGGCAGATGCTCGCAAATCTGGATCCCCGGAGTGTCCGTGTCGATCGGATTGAACTCGCCCCGAATCGTATCGGGCGCCTCGGGCTTGAGATCAAAACTGTCCTGCTGGGACAGGCCACCGGACAGGAAAATGTAAATGCACGTCTTGGCAGTCGCCGGAGTCGCCTGGGATTCCGGTCCCGCTGCTCGCAGGGCGTTCAGGTGATTCGCACCCATCCCCAGCAGTCCGATCGCACCGGCCTGCACGGCCGTACGACGAGTGACACCTGGATGTTGCCAGCGTCCGGAACTCATGATGGATCCTCGAATATCAGTCGAAAATGCTCGGATCGATCGCGACGTCACACTCAGATCGACTCATGATTATATGTCGACCGGTCACCGATGTCTTCATCAACCCGCCTGCTTGGCCTGTCGACGAAAACTCGTCAACACCCGTTCGGTGTAGCCATTGGGTTCCTCGCGCCCCTCGAAAACCAGTGCCAGTGCTGCCTGGAATGCCAGTCCATCGAATCCGGGAGCCATGGGCACGTAGGCGGAGTCCCCGGCATTCTGCTCGTCGACAATCGCCGCCATCCGCTCGAACGTCGACCGCACCTGGTCAGAAGTGACCAGTCCATGGTGCAGCCAGTTGGCAATGTGCTGGCTGGAAATCCTCAGCGTGGCACGATCTTCCATCAGGCCGACATTGTTGATGTCGGGAACCTTCGAGCACCCCACGCCCTGGTCGATCCAGCGAACGACATAACCCAGAATGCCCTGGACGTTGTTGTCGAGTTCCCGGACGATCGCATCGGCGTCGGGACGACGATCACCCAGCAGGCAGGGAGTCAGCACGTCGGAAAGTGCGGCCGACTGCCGATCGGCCAGTTCATCCTGCCTGGCCGCCACATCCACCTCGTGATAGTGCAAGGCGTGCAGGGTCGCGGCCGTCGGCGAGGGCACCCAGGCGGTGTTGGCCCCGGCCAGTGGATGACCACTCTTGGCCTCCAGCATCGCCGCCATCAGGTCCGGCATCGCCCACATGCCCTTGCCGATCTGGGCGGTGCCACGGAACCCGGTCGACAGGCCGACGTCGACATTGTGGTTCTCGTAGGCTGTCAGCCACACGGCATCCTTGACCTCCGGCTTGGGCACCACCGGCCCCGCCTCCATCAATGTGTGGATCTCGTCTCCGGTCCGATCCAGGAACCCGGTGTTGATGAAAACGACCCGTTTTCGAGCGGCACGGATGCAGGCGGCCAGGTTGACCGTCGTGCGTCGTTCCTCGTCCATGATGCCAATCTTCAGCGTGTCAGGTTTCAACGACAGCGCCTCCTCGACACGGCCAAACAATTCGACCGTCGACGACACCTCGTCAGGTCCGTGCTGTTTCGGCTTGACGATGAAAACGCTCCCGGAGCGAGAATTCGTGACCGTGCCCAGTCCCTTCACGTCGTGGATGGCCGCCAACGAGGTGATCATCACGTCGAGAAATCCTTCCGGAATCGGCTCACCCGCGGCCGTCGTCACGGCATCGGTGTACATGTGGATGCCCACGTTGCGTATCAGCAACAGGCTGCGGCCCGGCAAAGTTACGACACCCCCATCGGGAGCATCGTAGCTGCGATCGGGATTCAGCCGGCGGGTGACCGACTGGCCGCCCTTGTCGAAAGACACCTCGAGATCACCCTTCATCAGCCCCAGCCAGTTGGCATAGACCAGTCGCTTGTCACAGGCATCGACGGCCGAAACCGAATCCTCGCAGTCCTGGATCGTGGTCACGGCCGATTCCAGCACCACGTCCATCACGCCGGCCGGATGAGCCGCACCGACCGGGTTGTCACGATCGATCGCGATCTCGATATGCAACCCGTTGTGAACCAGCAGCACACACGAGGGCGAGTCGGGCGGACCGTTGTATCCGGCCAGTCCCGCGGGATCGGCCAGTCCGGTGGTTGCCCCGTCCTGGAGTTCGACAACCAGTTGCTGCCGTTCCCCGGACAGTTCCAGCCGGTAACCGACCGAATCGGAGTGGCTGCCTTCGGCCAGTGGAACGTGCTGATCCAGCAGCGCTTCGGCGGCCGCGATCACGCGGGCTCCCCGGGCCGGATCGTAACCCGTCGTCGATTCTCCCTCTTCCCACGGCGTCACGTCGGTGCCATACAGGGCGTCGTAGAGGCTCCCCCAACGGGCATTGGCAGCGTTGAGACAATACCGGGCGTTGTCGACGGGAACGACCAGTTGTGGGCCGGCGATCCGAGCAATCTCGGGATCGACATTGGTCGTTTCAATCTCGAAATCGCCGTCGTCCTCAACCAGGTACCCGATCTCGGCCAGGAAATCTCGAGCCTCCTCGCCGCTGAATCCGGTCCCCGCCCGCTCGGCGTGCCAGCCATCAATCTGCTGCTGCAACTCGTCACGACGGTCCAGCAACTTGCGATTGTTGGGCTCCAGGTCCGACACGATCTGTCCCAGTGAGTTCCAGAAGTCGTCGGCACCGACACCGGTCCCCGGCGAGATCTCATCGCGGACCAGTTCATACAAACCCAGGTCGACCTTCAGGCCTCCCACCTCAACGCGTTCACTGCTCATCATGACCTCTTGTTGCTTTTCACTGTTGTCGTTGGTCTGCCCGGCATCGAGTTGTACGGAATTCATGATAGTGCCGACAGCCAACCGCTCAATTGCCAGCCCCTCGACGCAACTGGGCCAAACCGGGAAACGGCGGACAATAATGGTCTCCGCTGTCGCCGCAAACTGCCCACCATGCCGCTAGGCCAGGATCTCGCGAACAACCTCGCCCTCGACATCGGTCAGGCGGAAGTCACGACCGGCGTGACGAAATGTCAGCCGCTCGTGATCCAGCCCCAGCAGGTGCAGGATGGTGGCGTGGAGATCCGGAATCGAGACCTTGTTCTCGGCCACGTAGTAACCGAAGTCGTCGGTCCTGCCGTACCGCATTCCCCCACGCACCCCGCCCCCGGCCAACAACATGCTGAAGGCATGTGGGTGATGATCTCGACCGTCGTTGCCCTGGGCGGCCGGTGTACGCCCAAACTCGGTCCCAAGCACCACAAGCGTGTCGTCGAAGAGCCCCCGGCGTTTCAGGTCGGTGATCAACCCCGCGATGGGCTGGTCGATTTTCATCGCGTTCTTGCCGTGGTTGGCTCTCAGGCCACCATGTGCGTCCCAGTAATTGCGAGGATAACTGTGGTTGACCTGGATGAACCGGACACCCGTTTCGGCCAGCCGACGCGCCAGGAGACACTCGCGGCCGTATTCGTCGGTCGGCCCACCACCAATCCCGTACAGGGCCAGCGTCTCCTTCGACTCCCGCGACAGGTCAAACACTTCCGGGATGGCTGTTTGCATCCGGAACGCGGTCTCGAAGGCCCGGATTCGCGCCTCCAACCTCGCGTCGGCTCCGGTTTCCAACAGGTGATCACGATTGGCCGCGGCCAGCAGGTCCAGTTGACGTCTCTGGACATCACGGGGACGAGCGGGCTCGACATTGGACACCGCGGCCGTCCTGGGAAACTCGGCGTTGCCATCACCGATGCTGGTCCCCTGGAAACTGGCCGCCAGGAAGGCCGAGCCGAAGTTCTGCGTCCCACCATGGTAAATCGACGGGGTCAGGGTGATGAATCCCGGCAGATCCCGGTTCTCCGAACCCAGCCCATAAAGTGTCCAGGCTCCCAGGCTCGGCCGGTTCT
>CAZYAZ010000114.1:0-9342 GCA_964646205.1 uncultured Planctomycetaceae bacterium
CGGCAACTGGCTCGGCAACTGGCTCGGCAACTGGCTCGGCAACTGGCTCGGCAACGGGATTCCGGGCCGGTTCCTTTTCAGATTGCGCGGCCGAAAGCGTCGCGTTGACGGCGACCAGGGCCATCGCCAGCACTGCAAACCTCAGCCAACGACCAGTGGCTGCCCGCTCCGGCCTCTCCAGATCCAATGCAGAAATTCGCCTCGCCATGCGGTCTCCCTTGTCTCTTCAGGCCGAATCGGTCGCAGACTATACCCCGAACGACCACAACAACCCAACCGCGTTTTTCCGGTTCCTCCTCGCATCGTGTTCAGCCCCCCCCTGGCAAGGCCGACGCCAACCACATCGGCAGTTGCCGAACAGGCTTCTGCCAACAGCCTGGCTGTAGCCAAAAAACCGATTCCCTCCACGCGACATTTATAACACCCTTTGTTGTTTTTAATATTCAATCGTCCTAGAATCGCGTGGTGCAATGGGCTGGCTCGTACGGCCCGTTCGAGGAATCAAATCAATGCAGAACCGCTTGGACACCCAGGACCGCGAATGCCTGGACTGGCTGCGGCGCCATGAGAATGGGTCGATCCGCGAACTCTGCAAGGATTTTTCCGTCACGACAACGGCAATCCGCCAGCGACTGACGCGGCTGATGGACCAGGGCTTGATCACTCGCACGGCGGTGCCACCCGAGGGACGCGGTCGGCCACGTCACGTCTACCGGATCACTGAAAACGGCCTGAAGGACCTGGGCAACAACTACGGCGACCTGGCTCGAATCCTCTGGAACGAGGTGAAGCAAATCGACAACGATGCGGCCAGGCAACAGGTCATCTCGGGCATCCGATCGGCACTGGTCACCCATTACTCGGCGCAAGTCGGGGACGGAAGCATCACCGAGAAATTCACTCGCCTGGCCCAGTCGATGTTCGATGGTGGCTATGACGTTGAACTGGATGAGAGAAACGGGCTCCCGATTCTCCGCGAGAAGAACTGTCCGTATCCCGACCTGGCCAGTTGCGACCCAGAAATTTGCAGTCTCGAACAGGATGTCTTTTCCGAGGTGCTCGGAACACCGCTGGAATTGACCACGTGCTGGCGTGACGGTGAGAACTGCTGCGAATTCGAGCCACGAGCGGGGCAATTGCAAGCCGGCGAGGTCCTGCTAAAGTGAGCGGCTTCAGGTAGAGATTGAGTTTTCCCATTCAGACCTGACTGACAAACAATTCAAAGCGAGATGAGGCAAAGAGACCGATGACGTGGATTGAAGGACGTTTCGAAGAGAACGTTGTTGTCTCGTCGCTCGAACAGGCGATGAACTGGGCCAAGGAGTCCAGCATCTGGCCGATGACCTTCGGCTTGGCCTGTTGTGCAATCGAGATGATGGCAACCGGGGCCAGCCGTTACGACCTGGACCGGTTCGGAGCCGGCGCCTTCCGCGCCAGCCCCCGCCAGGCCGACCTGATGATTGTTGCCGGCACGGTGACATTCAAGATGGCCAGCCGTGTCCGTCGTCTCTACGAACAGATGCCCGACCCCAAGTACGTGATCGCCATGGGGGCCTGCACCGTCGGTGGCGGCCCGTACTTCAAGTGGGGCTATCACGTCGTCAAGGGTGTTGACCTGGTCGTGCCCGTCGATGTGTACGTGCCCGGTTGTCCTCCGCGGCCCGAGGCTCTGCTCGAGGGTGTGATGCGAATCCAGGACAAGATCAAGAGCCGTCGCCTGGCCAAGCAATCGGGCACCTCGGGACTGTTCCGCACGGGCGACAAAATCAGCGACGAATTGCCGATTCCACACCACACCGGCTACGCAGCCGAACCCGAACCTCTCCAGGTCTAACCTCCTCTAAAGATATCCGACAATGTCCAGCGTTCTATCGATCACTGATCTGCACGTCTCAGTCGGCGAAACCCCGATCCTCCAGGGTGTGAACCTCGAGATCTCCTCGGGCGAAATCCATGCATTGATGGGCCCCAACGGTTCGGGCAAAAGCACCCTGGCGTATGCCCTGGCCGGCCATCCGCTGTACCAGATCACCGGTGGACAGGCGACGATCGACGGCGACGACCTGTTGGAAATGGACGCCAATCAACGTGCCCGACGAGGTGTGTTCCTGGCCTTCCAGTACCCGGTCACAATCCCTGGCGTGAAGGTTGCCGACTTCCTCCGTCACGCGGTCTCCAACGTCCGCAACCCCGACCGCAAGGAGGGCGAGGGGTTGATCCCGATGCGAGAGTTTCGCACGGAACTGCGAGACCAAATGGACGAACTGGGACTCGATCCGGAATTCGCTCGCCGCTACCTCAACGACGGGTTTTCCGGCGGTGAGAAGAAGCGAATGGAAATCCTGCAACTGGCCATGCTCAAACCCCGCTTCGCCCTGCTGGATGAAACCGACAGTGGGCTCGACAGTGATGCGGTGAGAATCGTCAGCGAGGGACTGGCACGGCTGGCCGGTCCCGAAATGGGCGTGTTGATCATCACTCATCACGAACGACTGCTGGAGTTCAACCAGCCACACTACACCCACGTGATGCTGGCCGGCCGCATCGCCGAAACCGGCGACGCCACTCTGGCTCACGATCTGCACGCAAACGGATACGCCACTGTTCGAGAACGGCATCCGGAAATGGCGGCTCTTGAAGAACACGAGGAGACTCAGGCCACGGCGACCAATTCCTGATCCTCCCGACGTCACTCAACTGAAATCAACTCGTACGAACGAGATATCCATGGCCACTGACGCCAAGTCACACGTCGCGATCGGTGATTACCAGTACGGGTTTCACGATCCAACCGACGAATATGTTTTCACCTCTCGCAAGGGCCTCGACGCCGAGATCGTTGCCCAGATCTCAGAGATGAAGAAGGAGCCGGACTGGATGCGCCAGTTCCGGCTCGATTCGCTGGCTGTGTTTGACTCCAAGCCGATGCCCGACTGGGGTGGAGCGTTGCACGAGTTGGATTTCCAGGACATTTTTTACTACGTCCGCGCATCCGAGGGCCAGGAAAAAAGTTGGGATGACGTGCCCGACGACATCCGCAAGACCTACGACCGCCTGGGCATCCCCGAGGCCGAGAAGAAGTATCTGGCGGGTGTAAAAGCACAGTATGAATCGGAAGTGGTGTACGGCAGCCTGCAGGAGGACCTGGCAGACCAGGGCGTGATCTTCACGGACACGGACACGGCACTCCAGGAGCACCCCGAGTTGTTCCGCGAGTATTTCGCGTCGATCATTCCGCCGTCGGACAACAAGTTCGCGGCACTCAATTCGGCCGTCTGGTCGGGCGGATCGTTCATCTACATCCCGCCGGGCGTGAACATCGAGTTCCCCCTCCAGGCCTACTTCCGGATCAACTCCGAGAACATGGGCCAGTTCGAACGGACGTTGATCATCGTCGACGAGGGAGCCAACGTTCACTATGTCGAGGGCTGCACAGCTCCGACATATTCCAGCGAAAGCCTGCATTCGGCCGTGGTCGAAATCGTCGTCAAGCGGGGCGGCCGGTGTCGTTACACCACGATCCAGAACTGGTCCAACAACGTCTACAACCTGGTCACCAAGCGAGCGATGGCCTACGGCGACGCGCTGATGGAATGGGTCGATGGCAACCTGGGTTCGAAGTTGACCATGAAGTATCCGGCCGTGTACCTGATGGAGCCTGGTGCTCGCGGCGAGACGCTCTCGATCGCATTCGCCGGTGACGGCCAGCACCAGGACGCCGGGGCCAAGATGGTCCACTGTGCGCCGAACACGTCCAGCCGGATCATCTCCAAGAGCATCTCCAAGGCCGGGGGCCGTTCGAGTTACCGGGGACTCGTGAAAGTCAACAACAACGCCACCGGCTGCAAGAGCAACGTCATCTGCGACGCCCTGATCCTTGACCCGGAAAGCCGCAGCGACACCTACCCGTACATCGAGATCGATGAAGACGACGTCGTGATCGAACACGAGGCGAGCGTGTCCAAGATCGCTGAAGAGCAGTTGTTCTACCTGATGAGCCGTGGGATGTCTGAGGCCGAAGCGTCATCGATGATCGTCACGGGATTCATCGAGCCATTGGTCAAGGAATTGCCGATGGAGTATGCGGTCGAAATGAACCGGCTGATCGAATTGCAGATGGAGGGGTCGGTTGGCTGAGGCGGACCGGCGACGAGCGGCCTCCAAGACACGATGATCACGATCCGATGAGCACACCCTCCTCCTCCACCGCGTCCCCGGCCGCGTCTTTTGACCAGGACGCCTTCGAAGCCTTTCTCGCCACGCGAGATGAACCCTCGTGGGTCAGTACCAGGCGACGCGAGGCGTTTGCCGCCTACACCGAGATGCTCTCGGTGCCGTTGGACGAGGAGGAATGGAAACGAGTCGAGTTGCGGGCATTTCGTCCCGACACGTTCACGTTGCAACCTCCGGGCGAACAACCCCCGGCTCTGACAACGCTCATGCAAGACCGGGCTGAGTTTGCCGGGGCGGTCGTCCGTGTCGACGGACACGCCACCGACGAAACTCTCGATGAGAATCTCGCCGCACAGGGCGTCCGATTCGGAGACCTGGCTCGGCTGGTTCGTGAGGAACCCGACTTGCTCGAGCCACACCTGTTGACTCGTGGCGTCGCACCTGCCACCGACCGATTCTCGGCCTGGCATTCGGCCTTTTGGACCGGGGGCACGGTGCTTTATGTCCCGTCCGGAGTCGAAATTTCCATCCCGCTCTACAGCCTGATTGGCCTGGCCACCGACGGCGCCGCCGATTTCAGCCACACGCTTGTCGTACTCGAAGACGGCGCGCACGCCACGCTGCTGGAAGAAACCACCTCGGCAGCCCCGACCCACCGCGGAGCACATGTCGGTGCGGTCGAGTTGCTGCTGGGACGTGGCGCCGGGCTGCAATACGTCCAGTTGCAGAATTGGAACGAATCGACCTGGCACATCGCACACCAGGTCGGACGCGTCGAATCCGACGCCCAGTTGCAATGGACCGTCGGAGGACTCGGCGGCCGCCTGGCCCATATCCACCAGGATGTCCGACTCGATGGTCGAGGGGCCCATGCCGAAGTCAACGGGCTCACCTTCGCGACCGGAAAACAGCGAATGAGTTACTACACCCAGCAGGCCCATCACGCTCCCGACACCACCAGTGACCTGTTGTACCGCAATGTCCTCAGAGACACGTCTCGAGTCGTCTGGCGAGGAATGATCGGCGTTGATGTCGAAGCACAACGCACCGACGGGTACCAGCGCAACGACGCACTCATGCTCTCGCCCGACGCCCGGATTGACGCGATTCCGGGACTCGAAATCGAAGCCGACGACGTGCGATGCACTCATGGAGCCACCGCCGGACAGGTTGACGCCGAGCAGATTTTTTACCTGATGTGCCGTGGGCTCTCCAGGTACGAGGCGATGCACATGATCGTGCACGGATTTTTCCAGGTTGTCTCGGACCGCATTCCTGTCGAACTGGTTCGCGACACGCTAGACAGTGCCGTCGAACGGAAACTCGGCATCGGTGATTGACCCGACCAGCCTGCACGATTGAATCACGGAACCTCCCGATGCCCGACTGGACCACGCTCGCGTCGACCGACGAATTGCAACCCGGTGATCGCAAGGCTGACTTCATCGATGATGAGCCAGTGTTGCTGGTTCGGATCGATGACAATTACTTCTGCATCGCCGACGCCTGTTCTCACGACGGGCAACCGCTGGGCGACGGCCCCATCACCGGGGAAGACATCACCTGTTCACGGCACGGAGCCCGCTTCAGCCTGGCCACCGGTGATGCCCTGTGCATGCCCGCCACCGAACCAGTTGCCACCTACGCGGTCCGAGTCGCCGATGGCCAGGTTCAGGCTCGACTGGGCGGCACCGATGACGTGGCCACCGCCAGCGACGATCCCCCACCTGCCAAAACCGACGACGATGCCGACACCACCGACAACGCCACACCGGCTCCAACGGCAGATTCCCCCGAACCGGACGTCGACTCGTCCACCACCGGTGACGATGGCGTCCAGGCGTCCGCAATGCTCGAGGCGTTGCGGGAAGTCATCGACCCGGAGTTGATGGTCAACATCGTCGACCTGGGCCTGATCTATGACGTCCGACAGGACGAGGATGACGTGGTTTCGGTCGACATGACACTGACGAGCCCCGCCTGTCCCGCTGGGCCACAACTGGTCCAGCAATCCAAGATGGCGCTGGAACGGCTCGAGGGAATCGCCGAGGCGAACATCAACCTGGTGATGACGCCACCCTGGACGCCCGAGCGAATGACAGACGACGCCCGGGACAAACTGGGAATTTTCTAGGCCACCACCCCCGGTGGCCACCCGTCGCCAGCACAGTCGACACCCTCGTGGCGACACAAGTCGGCTGATGCGGACCACCTGGAGCGGTCGCCCGGAAACCAATCCAACCGGCTGGCCAAAAGACGGTGGGCATTCGGTTTGCCAAAGCGACCACGCCAACATAGGATATCGCCCGTCATCAATTGCCCACATCACCGCGACCTGTCGAGGTCGCCTTCGAGTCGAGACGCCAGGTGTCACGCCGGACCACTCTCTCCTGGAAAACCTCCCAGCGGCTGACGCCAGCCAACCTGCCCACGACAGTCGAGTCGGATTCGACACCGGGGCAAACCGAGATGGCCCCCGTCCGCTTCTCAGCCAACGGACTGACCACACTCCATTGGGACCTGTTGCAGGACGTCGGAGGATGCCACGACCTGGGAATCAACTCCATCGGACTGTGGCGTCCTAAGGTCCTGGAGTTCGGTGAAGAGCGAGCAATTGAGTTGCTCAATGACGCTTCGCTGGATGTCTCGTCAGTCTCCTGGATCGGCGGTTTCACCGGCACCAACGGTCACGGTTTCCGCGACTCGATCTGGGACGCCAAAGAAGCCATTCGCTTTGCAGGGAGAGTGGGAGCCGAGTCCGTGGTGGTCCTCAGTGGCAGCCGAGGTTCCCACACGCTCAACCACGCCCGTCGACTGTTGCTCGAGGCTCTCCGGGAACTCGCGGATGACGCCGAGGCTGCCGGGGTCGACCTGGCCTTGCAGCCAATGCACCCGATGTTTGCCTCCGACTGGACCTTCCTCAAGAGTCTTGACGAAGCGGTCGACATCCTGGCAATGACCGGCCACCAGCGAGTCAAATTGGCCTTCGACACCTATCACCTCTGGCAGGAACCCGACCTGCTAACCCGTCTGCCCGAACTGGTCCCCCTGCTGGGGATCGTGCAGGTCTCGGACTGGCGAGAACCAACCCGGTCTCGGCAGGATCGTCTGGTACCTGGGGACGGGGTCATCCCTCTCGCCGGGATTTTCGAGAGCCTGATTCGCGGCGGTTACCAGGGACATTTCGACCTGCAGGTGTGGTCCGACGACACCTGGAACGAGGATTACCTGGAATTGCTTCGCCGTGCCCGCGAACAATTCGAGTCGCTTCTACCCCGGTTGTCCACCGCGGCCGAGTGATCACTCGACCGATCCGGCACTTCGCCTCCGTGCCGTCACCGGCCCAGGGAAACACGACAGGCCCCCGGCCCGTCCCGGGATGAATTGGAAATTGCCCCACTGCCGCTACTGGTCGACAGTCGTGTGAGCGACGGCTAGCATGGCCGCGGTGACTGCCATGTCCATTCCGACTGCCCCCACTCCATCCGACTGTCCAACCCCCCTGTCCTGGCAGCAGGTGCTGACTTCCGTCGAGGACCAATCGGAAACGTGGGAAATCAGCGGAGCCCGGGGACAGATCCAGGGCCGGTCGATCGGGTCCGGCCCCGCCCTGGTATTTCTCAACCCACTGCTGGGCAACTGGCAGATGATGGCGTTGGCGGCCTGGCTTTTGCGAGACGAGTTTCGGTGCACACTCTTTGACGATTCCAGCCTGCTCGAACCGCGTCCCCGGATCGCTCCGGGCACCGTCGACGATCTCGTCGCAGATCTGTGGCACGTCTGCGAACAATGTTGTGATGGGCCGGTGGTCCTGGTCGGAACCGGCCTGGGCAGTGCAGTGGGACTGGCAGCTCTGGCCGAACACGACAACCGGATCGCCGCAACCGTCCTGCAAGGCCCGCTGGTGGAAACTCGACTGACGGCACCGGAAAGATGTCTCACTCGAATCGGAAGCCACCTGCCTGGCCGGCTGTCTCATCTGCCCGGTTTTCGCAGCCTGATGGTCCACAATCACCAGCCCTGGTTCCCTCCCTTTGACCAGTCACGGCTGGCGTTTGCCGTCGACAACACCGGCAGCCTGCCCCTGCGAATCGCCGCCCGGCGAGCCCGGCGACTCGATCAACTCGACCTGGGAGGCTGCCTCGACCGGTTGGCCACCGGCGACCAACCCTGCCCTCCGGTTTTGTTGATCGTCCCCGAATCAGTCCATGACGAATCACTCCCCAGCCGCAGCACGGCGGTGCAGGAAATCCTGTCACACGTGTCGACAGCCAGTGTCGAACCTCTCGCGGGATGTGGACCTCTGGGCTGCTTGACCCACCCTCACCGACTGGCAAAACTGGTGAGAACGTTTCTCCACGAGTCGAACTCGAATCGGCTTCCGCCGATGCCATCCCCCGGCAGTTGACCAGCATGTCCACCGAGAACACCTCCCCGGCAGATTTTACAGACGTATCCGGCGATGCTCCTGAATCGCTCGACGTGATCGCCGTCGGAGCACATCCGGATGATGTCGAGATTGGCTGTGGCGGCACCCTGGCGCGGCTGGTCCAGCAGGGTTACGACGTCGGCATTGTTGATCTGACCGACGGAGAACCGACACCTGGCAGCCCTTCTCCGGATGTGCGTTTGGCCGAAGCTGCCGAGGCGGCCAGAATCCTGGGCGTTCACCGGTTGGTGCTGCCCTTTCCCAATCGCCGACTGTTCGACGGCTTTGAAGTCCGGGTTGAACTGGCCAAGGTTTTTCGACGCTTTCGCCCGCGAATCGTCATCGGACTGGGAGGACCAACTCCAATGGCCTCCCCCGACCACGCCGAAGCCGCCCGGATCATCGACGCCGCCGTTTTCTACTCGAGATTGACGAAATGGGATGAAACGTTCGGTGAACTGCCACCGCACACCATCGAGCAGCAGGCCTGGTACTCGCTGGCGTTCGCCTCGCTGGAGGCTCCGACCGATCCAGCCCGGTTTGTCATGGATATTTCCGAGACACTCGAGCTAAAATTGCAGTCGATTCGAGCCTACAAGACTCAATTTCCCCCGGAAAAAGACCGTGTCTTTCGCCTTGTGGAAGGCCGCGCAGCACTTCACGGAGCGATCGCTGGTTTCCAGGCAGGCGAGTTGCTCACGGGAGCTCGTCCGCTGGGGGTTCAGGACCTCGTCAAGTCT
>CAZYAZ010000115.1:0-8283 GCA_964646205.1 uncultured Planctomycetaceae bacterium
CACGGATGTCGTCGGGGACTCCCATCCTACCGGCGGGAATCCCACCCAGGAACATTCGCTCCAGATGAGGATCGGCCTCCATCCGTTGAGTCAGTCCCGGGTTGATCACCTGGGCGGGCAGGATCGCATTGACCCTCACCCCCAGGCCCGACCATTCGGTCGACAGCTCTCGGGTCATCTGGACCACGGCACCCATGGCCATCGAGTACGAGAGATGGCGACGTCCCAGGGCACTGATGCTCGCCAGCGATCCGATATTGATGATGCTCCCACAGCCCGCGGCCAGCATCCGCTTGCCCGCCTCTCGGCACGACACGTACCGCCCGATCACCAGGCCGTTGAATGCCTCGAGCAACTGTTCGCGAGTCATCTCGGTCGGTTCGGCCAACACCCCCTCGCCGGCCACGTTACCGGCCACATCAATCCGGCCAAATTCTGCATCGATCGTGCGGTACAGTTCCTCGATCGCTTCGCAATCCGAAACGTCGCACGAAACCGGCAGGGCGCGGCGGCCCAGTCCCTCGATCTCCGTTGCGGTCTGCTGGTTGGATTCCTCGTCGAGGTCGACCACAACCACGTCGGCACCGGCGCCGGCGAATGCCAACGCCATCGCCCGGCCCATACCTCGACCGGCCCCCGAGACCATCGCCACACGGTCGGTCATGTCAAATGTCTCTGATGGCGTCATCTGGATGGAACTCCCAGCAATTGAACGAGCAGAATCGTGGCAGACAGCGGTCGCCGATTCTCCCCATGGGGTCACCCGGTTGCAACGCAAGCGACCAACGATCGTGATATCATCGCCGACCCATCCTGCGTCTGACGAATCCATGAGCCTGTTGCTGACACGTCCTGGAATCCCGATCCCTTCAAGGACCCGATCGATGCGTTTTCCCCTCTGCCTGCTGCTTGTCCTGGCCGTCACGGCTGGATCCGTCCCCGCGGCCAACTGGCCCCAGTTCCGAGGCGTCGGTGGAAATGGACTGGCCGAATCGTCTCAGCCACTTCCGACCGAAATCGGCCCGAACTCGAAACACATCGCCTGGAAGGTCGCCTTCCCTCCGGGTCACTCCTCCCCGGTGCTGTATGGCGATCGCCTGTTCCTGACCGCGGTCCGCGACAAGGCCCTCGTCACGATCGCGGTCGACCGGACCAACGGAAAACTAGTCTGGGAACGCGAGGCACCCTACAAGTCGCTCGAGGAAATCCACTCCATCGGCAGCCACGCACAACCCAGCCCGGCCACCGATGGCAAGCTGGTCGTCAGCCTGTTTGGGTCCAGTGGACTGTACTGCCACTCCGTCGATGGCAAGTTGCTGTGGACCAGGAAGATGGGGCCTTTCAACAACGACTTCGGAGCCGGCACCTCGCCGGTGATCGTCGACGACCTGGTGCTCACCGTCCAGGACCACGACACCAACAGCTTCCTGGCCGCCTACAACAAGCGAACCGGTGAGCTGGCCTGGAAGACCGACCGCAGCGAATTCCCCAGGAACTACTGCTCGCCTGTCATCTGGACCGTCGCCGGAAAAAAACAGGTGGTGGTGGCGGCCACGCTGCGAGTGGTGGGGTATGACCTGGCAACGGGAAAGGAACTGTGGACTGTCCGCGGCCTCTCGCGGGCTGTCTGCAACACGCCGGTGGTCGGAGGTGACGGCAAGCTGTACGTGGCCGGCTGGGCACGGGGGGGAGACATCGATGAGCGAATCAGTGTCGAACCATTTGCGAAGATGATTGCCACCCTGGACAAGAACAAGAACGGGACACTGGAACGTCCCGAACTGGAAAAGGGACACGCGATCGAAAGACGGTTTCCGCAGGTGGACCGGGACAAGACCGGTTCCATCACTCGCAAGGAATACGAGTACTACAGGACTCTCTTCGACGTCGCCCGCAACGTGGTGCTGGCAATCAAGCCGGGTGCCACGGGTGATGCCACCAAGACACACGTGGCCTGGGAATACCGTCGACACATCCCGTTTTGTGCCTCACCACTGTTCTTCAATCAGACCGTCTTCACCGTCAAGGACGGTGGCATCCTGACCAGCCTCGACGCACGCAGCGGAAAGGCCTTGCAGACCAAGCGGGTGCCCGGAGCAGGCAACTATTACAGTTCCCCGGTCGCCGGGGATGGCAAGGTGTACCTGCTGGATCAGAAGGGTCGTCTGAGCGTCATCAGCGGCGAGGGAAAGTGGAAGGTGTTGCACCGGGCGCAGTTTGGCGAGGAGACCTACGCGACCCCGGCCATCGTCGATGGACGGATCTACCTCCGCACCAACGGACACCTCTACTGCTTCAAGTAGCAGCAGTCTGCTGTTCAATAAGAAACAGGGAGCCGGACCCCAGCGGTTCCGACTCCCTGTTTCGTTTCAACCCGGTCGCCTGACCCAGCGACTTGGTCTTGTTTGTGGCACGCGGCTAGTGAGCCAACCCGGTGAGTTGTTGACCCTGGCCCTGCGCCAGGAACCCAGCCAGCCTGGCCCGGCGACGGGGATCCTGCAACTTGTCGAATGCCTTGGCCTCGATCTGGCGGACTCGCTCACGAGTGACACCAAAGATCAGGCCAACCTGCTCGAGCGTGTAGGGGTACCCGTCGCCGATTCCGTATCGCAGCTTCAGGATCTCCCGCTCGCGGTAGGTCAGTGTCTCCAGGACCTGGTTGACTTCCTTGCTGAGCATCTTGTTGGCAGCCACCTCGGCCGGCCGCGAGGACCCGTTGTCCTCGACAAAGTCACCCAGGTCAGTCTCATCGGTGTCCGAGATCGGCCGGTCAAGACTGGCCGGCGAGCGAGCCACCGCCAGCATGGCCCGGGCCTCTTCCAGCGGCACCCCGGCCGCCTCGGCCAGTTCCTCGGTCGTCGGCTCGCGGTAGTTCTCGTGCAGGAACGTGTTGCGGGCCTGGTTGAGTGCCCACATGGCGGAGGTCATGTGCACCGGCAACCGGATGGTACGACCGGCATCGGCGATCGCCCTTGTAATCGCCTGGCGAACCCACCAGGTGGCGTAGGTCGAGAACTTGTGACCCCGGAGGTACTCGTACTTCTCGACAGCACGCATCAGCCCCGAGTTCCCTTCCTGGATCAGGTCCAGGAAACTCAAGCCACGCTTGCGGTATTTCTTGGCAATCGAAACGACCAGTCGCAGGTTGCCGTTTGCCAGGTCCTGCTTGGCCTGTTCGTAATCATCGTCGGCCACGCCAATCCGACCCAGCCGTTCGGTGATCGTCTGGGGCGTCTCGAGCGTCAGTTCCTTGAGCTGCTTCAACTCGGCCCGCGCCTTGGCGGCTCGTTCGTTCTTGGCACGCTTGAGAATCGCATCCAACTCGGTCATCCGGGCCGCGATCTGTTCGTACTGCTGAAAAATCGGCGTCAGCTTCTGTTCACGCAGGCCGAGTTCCTCGAGCAGCCGGACCATACGGCGGCGAGTCGTTTCCATCCGCTCGGTCGCCACACGCCGGACCTTCTGGGTCGTTCGCGAACGGTTGATCAACACGAAATCTTCGGCCAACTCGGTCCGCAACCGGCCAATGGTGGCCAGGTTCGGCCCCAACCGTCCCTGGACCTGGGTCTTCTCGCGACCCTCGGTCACGCAGACCTCGATCGTCCGGTCGAACGGCAGTTGACCGGCGTAGACCTTCGCGAGCATGTCCACGGCGCGATCGAAAATGAACATCGATCCCAGGATCAGCCGACGAAACTGCTTGCGGGTGATATCGATCCGCTTGGCGACCGAGATTTCCTGATTGCGATCGAGCATCGGCAGGCGGCCCATCTGCCGCAGATACATGCGGATCGAGTCAGCCGTCACACCCTGTTCGCTTCCCTCGCCATCGCCGCCTCGCTCGGCCCGCTGTGGTTTGGGAGCCAGTGACTGGGCAATGTCCCCGCAGGCCGACCGGTTCGCGCGAACTCTCAAGCCACGTTCGGCGAGTGCCTCGAGCAACAAGTCCAGTTTCTCACTCGTCGCGGCCTTGTCCGGCAGGTAACCGCAAACGTCAATGAAATCCACGCCCTCGTCAGCCGTAGCCGAGATGACCAATTCGTCGAGTTTCTTGTCAAATCCGTACACGTCTCTGTCCTCAATCTTCTTCTTTTTTATAACTGTTTTTCTTCTTGTCTCTTGCCGACCACTGTCACACCCGACGACTCAAACCGCAGTCGATGCGTCCGCCTCGCTCAATACGTCGAGGATGGCCGAAGGTGTTTGCGCCTGGGAGAGGAATTGCCGGAAGAATTCTTCCTGCAGATGTCTCGAAACCGTCTCCAACGCCTGCAGGTGATCCTGGGGTGCATCAGGAGGGGACACGAGTAAGAAAAAGACCCGCGTCGACCGGCCGTCGAGACTGCCAAAATCCACTCCCGCCTCGCCTACCCCCACCGTCGCCACCACCCGGGCAACGGCCGGGTGCTTGGCGTGCGGAATGGCAACCCCGTTGCCAATCCCGGTCGTCCCGAGTTCCTCTCGGGCGATCGTCGCCGCGACAATACTGTCACGGTGATCGGCCGACAGGCCTCCGGCGGCAACCAATGTGTCGACCAGTTCAGCGATGATCCCGTCACGGTCAGTGGCCGAGAGCGAGGTCGTCACTGCGTCCTGGCAAACGAATTCCGAAAACTTCATGGGTCGAGTCCCTTTCGGGCCACTGGCTCAGATAGCCAGGGGCTCGCCTTGTTCCTCGACCACGTCCCCGGCAACTCCAGCCGCGGACTTGGAAAGCGTCGAGGCGGCCGTCAGCACCGCCTGGGTGGCCGCCGCCTTGCTGTGGTCATAGCTGTCACGCTCATCCCAAAGCGGCACACCCGCCGCGTAACGGGCCTGCAACATCATGACCTTTTCCATCGAACCCGGAGCCGCAACCGTCGGGGTTCCGGGGTCCAATTCCACCACATCGCACGGCCGCCCGATCCAGGGCCCGTCGGTCGATTCCACGCGGGGGCCCGCTTGTGTCCGATCCTGGTCCGTCACGTTCAACTCTCCATCCCGTCCAACCGTCATTTCTGGTTTTCCTTCTGTCTTCCTGTCTCTTGACACCCGGGACTGACCCGGGCGTCCTGTACTTGTACTTCTGTTGTGACTCGTAAGCTGCGTCCTCACTCTCTTCTACACTCCATCAGGGCCCGGGTCAGCAAGTTCCACGGCCAGATTGGCCCGGTCTGTCAATCCTCCTCTCCGATGATCCGGCTCGCACGCTCTGGTTAAGATGCGCCCCCATCGGTGAGAAACTTTCGTTGACAGGCCACAAACCAACCCGTCCTCTTCTCGAAACAACAACCAGTTCCTGTTCGTGTCGTGGTCATCCGGTTGTTGAACCGAGTCAATTTCTCCTCTCGAACGTGGTGGCTCGCGGTTGGACACCCGTCAACCGTTTTGAGTTGACGAATGCAGCAGCTATGCAGATCACGCGGTCTTCCACGTGCAACGACCATGGCTCGCCAGAGACAAGCATCACCGCGGCAGGTGCGACAAAGGAGGTCGCGGGGGGTGGGAAATCAGGAGCCACGGTTGACTGTTTGGCAGGACGGAATCACCTGGTGAAGAGGATCCCGCAAGTCTCAGGGGGTATTTTTTGTCTCTCGGTACTCAAATCGTTGAAGCAAATCATTCTCAGCCTGTTTCTCCCATAAAGTCAACCCCCTGATTCGTGTTTTGTGTGTATTTTATCGAGTAAAACTTGGTTGATATGATGGGCAACACGCTGGCTCAACCCGTCAGCACTCGCGTGGCCTTGTCGTCGAACGAGAACCTCTGATACCGTGGCCGGCCCAGCAGCCGGGCGAGCTGCTCGTGATTCAGCGATTCTTCATCCCCCAGTGACTCCCTCGAGATCCACGCCATGGCCTCCGATGCCCCCCAGGACACTCCCGACGTGGTGACCCCGACCTACAAAACTCCACCCAAAACCTGGGGCGGCATGCTGATGGCCATCGGCCCGGCAATCGTCGTCAGTGGTTCGGTGATCGGGTCGGGCGAGTTGATCAACGTGCCGATTCAGGCGGCCAAGTTTGGCTTCGTGCTGTTCTGGGCTGTGATTCTCAGTTGCCTGATCAAGTACTTCCTGCAGGTCGAACTCGGCCGGTACTGCCTGGTGCACAACCGCACCACGATCCAGGCACTCAATCAGGTTCCCGGCCCGAAGTTCCGTGGAACAGGCTGGATTGGCATCCTCTACATATTCGGCTACACGATCTCGGTGGTCACCGTCGGCGGCATCATGGCCGCCACGGCCGGACTGTTCACCAGCGTGATGCCCCTGGGCAGTGACGCCAACACCTCGACCATCGGCTGGGGCCTGATCATCTTCGTCATTGTTGGCGGGGTCCTCTGGTTCAGCCTGTACGGCGCGCTGGAAAAGTTGATCGCCTTTTTGGTCTGCGGCTTCAGCCTCTCGGTCGTCGTCGCCCTGTTGCTGCTGATCTTCAGTCCCAATCCAGAATATCCACTGACGATGGCTGACGTGACCAGCGGGATGACCTTCTCACTGGGTGAACCCGCTCAACGCGGGGCGATTCTCTTTGCCGTGATCAGCCTGCTGGGAGCCCTGGGCACGACGGCCAACGAGATGTTCATGTATCCGTACTGGATTCTCGAGAAGGGCTACGGCGACAACCTCGGCAGTCCCGACGACGAGGGCTGGGTCGACCGGGCCAAGGGCTGGATCAAGGTGCTCCAACTCGACGCCGGCGTCGCCACGTTGCTGGCCGGCGTCATCACCGCCGCCTACTTCCTGGTCGGTTGCGCCATCCTCCACAAGAAGGGCGAGGTGCCCTCGGGCATGAAAGTCGTCGAGCAACTCTCACAGATCTACACCGAAACCTACGGTGCCTGGAGCTACGGAGTCTTCATGTTCGGAGGCTTCTGCACGCTGTTTTCGACCATCGTCGTTGTCGTGGCCGCCTCGGGACGCATGTGGACCGATCTGCTTTCGAGCATGGGAACTTTCGAGTACGAGAATCCCACGGCTCGCCGTAAGTACAACCGCATCTTCCAGAACATCTACCTGGCCGCATTCCTTGGCCTCACAATTTACTCGTCGGTGTTTGGTGCGAATCCCGCAGAACTGGTCATCCTGGGCCAATGGGTCAACGGTGTTTTCAACACTCCGTTGCTGATGATCGGCGTGCTCTACCTGGCCTACCAGACCGACAAGCGACTGCGGATGTCGACAGTCACGTCGTTGCTTCTGATCGCCACCGCTGCGGCCATCATGGGCTGCATTCTGATCGAACGGTTTTCGTCCGTCTTTGGGTTTGGTGGCGGCGGCGGACACTAGCCCAACACCACCACGTCACCAACCTCGCTGGTACCGGGTGTTGTATTTTCGGTGCAGTCGCTCGCGGGGCTTCGCCGGTCGCCCCGTCGTCGGCAGCGGCCCCACCGTGCTGCCGTCGCCGGTGTAGAGATCCATGTCCTTGCACCAGCCGACCGTCTCGAGCACCAGCCGCCGAGTCCAGCCCCTCGGGATCTTCTGCTGGAGAGCCTCGAACTCGACGTGGATCTCCTCGCCGGGACCAAAGATCGCCACCGCGTCGTCGGCGGTGCCGACCAACTCGTTGACATCACCAAACCGGGTGTAGAACCCAACCGGATCAGGGATCTCGGGCATCGGCTCGCGCGTCGTGTAGTCGAAGTGCGGACGGAACTGGTCCCGGACCTGTCGTACCATGAAACCGCTCTCTCGCAGGTCCGCGGCGGCCAGTTTCAGTTCGCGTCTGACCAGTGCCGGGCACGCCTCGCTGCGAATCACCGTCAGCCGGTCCCAGTACACCTCAAGATTGGTCCTCAGCCGCAACGCCCTGGTTTCTGCCGGCAACTTCTGTTTCGGCAACGGCAATGCCATCTGGCGGGGCATCCCGCCGGGGTACCCGAAGGCCTCGGCCAAAACGACCCAGTTCCCGTCGGCATCGCGAGCCTCCAGTGTCGGCGGCTCGAATGCCGCCTTGGCCTGCCACGCCGAGTAGGCCGTCTGGGAATACGGGAACTCGACCCAACCGTTGGCCAGCAACACCGGCTCGCCCGGCCCCGTATCCAGCGGCTCGGCGAATTCCATCACCAGGACGTGCTCGCCAGCCAGGCGACCCAGGAACCGGTGATCCAGGCGGCCAACATCCGCCGCCCGGTGATCGACTCCACGGATGCGTTCGGTCATCTCCTGGCCACGTTCATTGATCACCCGGTCGGGAGCCTGTTCCATGCGGTAGGTGATCGGTTCGCCGGTGGGATCGGGCAGCGCGGTAGCCAGGCGTTCGTCGAGCACCATCTGCCAGCCCGGTGGCAGATCCCAGG
>CAZYAZ010000116.1:0-8205 GCA_964646205.1 uncultured Planctomycetaceae bacterium
TCACCTCCAACCACCGAGTCCTCGACAGCCCCGGAACCGGCCTCCGCCGCACCTTCCACTGCTCCCCCCACCCCAGCACTCTCGCTCGATGAAATTGTCCAGTCGGACAAGCCGATCGAAAGTGCCCGGATCATCGAATCGCTCGCAGCCCGGCACCAGGTCGGGTTTGCAGAGGCCGCCGGAGTGGTGGATGGTTTCTGGGATCACCTGCTGAGACCACAGCACTACAAGCTGGGCCGTCGCAAGCTCAACATGCCTCACTTCGGCACGTTCCGATTGATCCGCAACCGCGACGGCGAAACCGAGTTGCATTTCACTTCGAAGAACCTCGACGAACTCCGACAGCACCGCGAGTCTTCCGGCAGACAGAGCCCCAGCACCAGTTGGATCGATCATTGGGAGCGGCATCCAGCCAGTCCCGGTCGAACAAAAGGCCTGTCACTGAAACGACGGCTGTCGGTCGCCATCGCCGAAGAGACCGGCCTGGACCTCCGCACCACGTTCCTGATCCTCTGGGATCTCGTCCAGACAATCACGGACATCATGGTCGCTGGTCAAACCGAAATCCGCTGGGCCCGGCGTGGAGTGCTACGGGGCAATTCCCCGTCCGATACCAGCCACTACGACTTCCGAACCTACAAGCGACTGCGGGATCGTCTGCCCCCCCTGCCAGCACCCCAAAAGTCCTCCGACCGTGGGCGTAACCCGCGGTCGGGTCGGCAAACCGGTCATCGACGAGGCAGAGGGTCCACACAGTCGACCGCCAACGCGCTGGTCAAATTCGGGTGCTTGGCGATCGTCTGCTTTATCTTCTTTCTCGCATGTGTCTTCGGAATCGCTTTCAGCGAGTTTTGACCCGATCGTCGATCTCGACCAACACCAATCATGCCCACCGCTCTCACACCACCGACCCTGCCCGATTCCCTGCGGCCGTTGGCGGCCGAAGCCGGGTCGAAATATCACGTCTACCCACTCGTCTCGGGCAAGCGGGTGAAGAAGACGCGTTGGATCGAGGCTCCTGACACGGAGCTCAAGGCAGCCCAACGCTGGTTGCTCGACAACCGGCTGTACCACCTGGCCCCCACCAGTTTTGCTCATGGATTCGTTCCCGGTCGTTCGATCCTCACCAACGCCTCGCACCATGTTGGCCGACGCTGGGTGGTGACAACCGACATTCGCAATTTCTTTCCGACAATCACCGCGTCCCGGGTGAACGACTGCCTCGCCGAACTCGATCTCGACACTGAGGACCGACGGACCGTCGTCCAACTCGTCACCCGACGGGGACGACTCCCGCAGGGAGCTCCCACCAGCCCGCACCTGGCCAACCTCGTCGCCCGTACGTTGGACCTGCGGCTCGCCGGCCTTGCCCAATCGCATGGCTGGACCTACACCCGTTACGCGGATGACCTGACATTTTCGGCCGGCTCGCCCGATGCGCCCGATTCCCGTCGCGATCTGCTGCCTCCCCAGGAACTGCTCGGGATCATCAAGCGAATTGTCACCGACGAGCACTTCCAACTCGCCGACGACAAGACACATGTGATGCCCCACCACCAGCGTCAAACCGTCACCGGGCTTGTCGTCAACCAGCGGGTGTCGCTGCCCAAACCACGACGGCGGATCCTGCGAGCGATGCTGCATCGGCTCGAAACGTCCGGCCCCGAGGCCCTCGACCTGCGTCAACTGCAAGTCGCACAGGGACACCTGGCGCTGGCGCGGCTGATCGACCCCGGCGGTTACGAGCAAGCCTGTCGTGACCTCTCGGGACTGATCCGGCAAGCCATCCACCCGGAACCAACTTCTTGCAAAGTGGAATCTGGAACCGTCTTCGCAACCACGATAGACTGACACGTCAACTGGGAGACCCTCGACGACCAACCAATACGATTGACCTGGGGTTCCCCCCGGAACCTTAGCTACTTTGGTTTCGTTTGGCGTCTATTTTGACTCCACGAGACCTCCCTGGGCGTTTCGCCCCGGGATACGTCACACCGTCCTTCGCAAGCGAATCGGTGCAGATTTCACCAAAACTCCACCTACCCAACAAAAGACCTACGGAGGACGCGCCGCCGGCGGCGGCTGATTGTCCTCCTGCTCGCCTCGCGCGGATCAGTTCCCGGTGAACCGCTCCGCTAGCTCCGGAACGTAAGGCATCCGGGGAACTCCAGGTCATTTCTTCTTGCTGCTGCGGGCCGCTTCTCCCGCTGTCTTCGCCCCGGATCCATGGTAGAATCGCCCTCCGGTGGCCTCATGATCTGTTTTGACTCACTTCCCGAATCCCTGCACGACGGGCGCCCGATCTCGAGGCGGCGGGGATTGCTGGAGATCGGTGGCTGCAGCCTGCTGGGACTCTCGTGGCCCGAACTGCTCGCCGCGGAGGGAAGTTCGCCAGCCAGTGATGCGGCAGGATTCGGACAGGCCAAGAGTTGCGTGTTGATCTTCCTCTGGGGTGGTCCCTCGCAGCAGGACACCTGGGACATGAAGCCCGACGCACCGTCGTCGCTGCGGAGCGAATTCCAACCGATCGCCACCCGAGTGCCCGGCATCAACATCGGCGAACACCTGCCACACATGGCCGGTGTCACCGACATGTTGACAATCGTCCGCAGCATGACCCACCGGGATTTCGAACACGGCTCGGCCGCCTACGCCGCCCTGACCGGCCACGCCCACCCGTTGCCGGGAACCAACACGCCGGTTCGGCCGGACGATTTCCCCACCTACGGGGCGCTCGTTTCACGACTCGGCCAGAATCCCAACCCCGTCCCCGACTCGGTCGTGCTCGGTCCGGTCATGCACCAGGGAAATCGCCCCCCGATCGCGGGACAAAACGCCGGCTTCCTGGGACTGAACTACGAACCGTTCCGTATCGCCGCCGACCCGGGTGCGGCCGGCTTCCGGGTCGACAGTCTCACCTCGCCCGCCGAACTTCCAACCGATCGCCTGCGACGTCGTCACCAGTTGCTCCAGTCCTTCGATCGGGGCCAACACCCGGTCGAACCGGTCCGCCAGGTGACCGGTGTCGACAACCTCTACCAGCGTGCCTTCGGCCTGCTCGGATCAGCCCGGACCCGGGCCGCGTTCCAGATCGACACCGAATCCGACTCGCTGCGAGACCGATACGGTCGTCACCGCTTCGGCCAGACACTGCTGCTCACGCGTCGACTGGTCGAGGTCGGTGTGCCACTGATCACCGTCAACTGGGCGAAGCAGAATCGTGACCAGTGGGACACTCACGCCAAGAACTATCCACGGCTGAAGGACACTCTTTTGCCACCCTTCGATCGTGGTCTCTCGACCTTCCTGTCCGATCTCAAGAACCGGGGCCTGCTCGACAGCACCCTGGTCGTCTGTGTCGGTGAATTCGGCCGCACGCCCTGGATCAACAAGGACGCCGGTCGTGACCACTGGCCAGATTGCTACTCGGTGGTCACCGCCGGTGGCGGCATGAAGCCGGGTACGGTTTTTGGTGCCTCGAGCCGTCACGCGTCCTATCCGGTCCTGTACCCCGTCGGCCCCTGGGACCTGGGTGCCACGATGTTCCATTGCCTGGGAATCCAACCCGACCAGCACATCCAGAACCGCCGTGGCCAACCGATCCCTCTCTCGCCCGGTTCCGTTATCGACGGACTGCTGGCATGAGATCTGGGCGGAACCTCTTGACGACACTCATGGTGGTCCTGTTGTGGACAGCGTCGGCCCGAGCGGCCGCCCCCACCGCAACCCGCCCTCCCAATATCATCTTCGTTCTTGCCGACGATCTGGGCTGGGCCGAACTGGGATGCTACGGCAACCATTTCAACCAGACGCCCTACCTGGACCGCCTGGCATGTGACGGCCTGCGACTGACCAACGCTTACGCGGCCGCTCCGGTCTGCTCGCCGTACCGGGCCGCCCTGCTGACCGGACAATACCCCGCCCGCCTGGGCATCCTGGATTATCTCCGGCCCAACTCCGCCAACGCCCTGGCCACCTCCCACGTCACGCTTCCGGAAATGCTCGGCCGACACGGGTACAGCACCGGCTTGATCGGAAAGTGGCATCTGACTGGCTACGCTCATCACGGTGCCGAACACGAGATCACTCCGCGCGACCACGGGTTCGCCTGGGATGTCGCCCGGGAGGTGAAGGGGGTGGGCAACGGGGCCAACTTCTGGCCCTATGTCTTCCGCAAGCAACCCATCCGCTGGATCGATCTTCCCAAGCCGGCTCTCGGACCGTCCGAGTATCTCGTGGACCGGATGAACCACGAGGCGGTGCGATTCATCCAGGACAACCGGCAACGGCCCTTCTTCCTCTACCTGAGTCACTTTGCCACCCACAGCATTCTCAACGGTCGCCCCGACATCGTCGCCCGTTACCGCAAGAAACACGCCCCCGGCCCCAGCACCCGCGAGAAATGCTACCTGTGCGAGGACTCCGGACACGCGGGCGATGCGCTCAACCACTGGGCCGGTGATCACAATCCTCACCTGGCCGCGATGCTCGAGAGCATCGACACGGGAGTCGGGATGATCCGCCAGGCTCTCCAGAAACATGGACTGGCCGAGAACACGATCATCGTCTTCAGCAGCGACAATGGTGGCGAAACCAAGGTCACCTCCAACGCACCACTTCGAGGTGGCAAGAGCCAACTCTACGAGGGAGGCATTCGCGTTCCGATGATCGTCTGCTGGCCCGGGCATGTGCCGGCGGGCACCGAATCGGCTCAGCCCACCACCAACGTCGACGTCTATCCCACGCTGCTCGCAGCCGCCAACATCAAGCCCGACCCCAGTCAAACACTCGACGGAGTGTCAACGCTCTCGACCTGGACGACGCCCGGGACTCCCACCGCCCAACGCCCGCTTTTCTGGCACTACCCGCTCGACCGTCCCCATTTCCTCGGCGGCCGTTCCTCCGGAGCCATTCGCGATGGAGACTGGAAACTGATCGAGTTCTTTGATTCCGGGAGCAGGGAACTGTTTCACCTGGCCGACGATCCCTCCGAGCGGAAGGATCTCTCGGCACAAGACCCCGCCCGCGCCGACAAGCTGGCAGCCAAGCTCGCCGCGTGGCGTGAACGGGTCTCGGCCCGGCGGCCCTCTCCTCCCCTGATCACCAATCCCCGTCAGCTCTATTTCGCCGATCACTTCGCGGCGGGCCACGTCAGTTCCAGGTGGCACTTCACCCGGAACTGGTGGACCGACAACGGTGTCCTGCTCGGCCAGGGCCCCGACAAGCCCACGCGTGTCTTTCTCAAGAAACCCGAATACCGCGACGTCCTGATCCGTTTCGACTTCCAGTTCCGCCAGGCCAAAGAGATCCGCCTGATGACCGGAGGCGATGGCCACTACAACGCCGTGGTGCATCTGAGGCCGGATCATTTTTTTGTCCAGACGGCCCTCGACAGGACCGGCCCCTGGTTCCCGCGTCGGCACGGCGAGTGCGCCTTCCGCTTCCAACGCGATCGCTGGTACACGATGACCGTCGAATTCCAGGGCGATCGCCTGGTGGCTCACATCGATCACCAGCATCTGGCCTATGCCCAGCACCCGATCCTCGACAAAACACGCCGCTACTTCGCTTTCCAGGTCAGTGGCCCACCGGCCGCCTTCGACAACGTACAAATCCTCACCGCGTCCCGGCACAAGGACCAGCCCGCGGGGCTCGAAACAATTGCACGAGCCTCGGGCCAGCATCCGGTCAAGAAATCTCTCGCCGACGAGTACGACATTCGCAAACGCAATGCTCACGAGTTGTTCCACCGGACTCACCCGGCTTATCGCCAGTTGGTCGAACGATTGGATGAACTCGACGAACAAAACAAGCGGGCATTCCCCGGCGTCTTCCGTTCGCACAAGGAATTCCACAAGGCGATTGCCGACGAACGTCGTCGGCTTCACAAGGACGACCAGGACTACCGCACGATGCTCACCGCCACGCACAAGGCCGCCCGGGCGATCGAGATGTACCTGATTTCCAAGCAGCCCGATGTGGCACAGTTGCCGGCCAGCAGGCGGTCCCGCGTTATCGAAACACTGCGGCAACGTTTCCGCAATTCCGACGACTACCGGAAACTCGTGGCAATCGAATCGACACGCCAGTCGAAACTCGAAACGGCCTACCCCCAGTTGTTCGTCACCGACAAACAGTTCACCGACTCTCGCCTCCAACGTCGCAAGGCGCTTCAGAAGGATGCCGGGTTCCGCCGGGCCAACGACAACCGCGCCGCCGCCTGGCGTGCCCAGCAGGCCTACCTGTTCGAACACGACAAACGACTTTCCCAGTTGAAGACACAATTGGACAACGCCCCCAAGACAGGTTCACGCCAACCATGACCAGCTACCAGGATCTCGGCCTGACCCCCATCATCAACGCCTCCGGCGCGGTCACCCGTCTCGGCGGCGCCCCGATGCCCACCAAGGTGCTGGAAGCCTTTTGTGATGGTGCCACCAGTTGGGTTCCCCTGGAACAGCTCCAGGCTGCCGCCGGAAAACGGATCGCCGAATTGACCGGGACCGAATCCGGGCTGGTCACCGCTGGATCGGCCGCGGCGCTGACCCTGGGAACCGCCGCGATCCTGTGTGGCTACAATCTTCGACGCATCGAACAGCTCCCCCACTGCGACGATTTCCCCTGCGAGTTCATCATCGCACGGGAACAGCGCAGCGGTTACGACCACGCGGTCCGGGCCGCGGGTGCCCGCTTCGTCGAGGTCGGTTTCAACGAGATCGTCTCCAATGCCGGAGTCCGTCGAACCGAGGCCTGGGAATACGAGGCAGCATTCACCGACCAGACCGCCGGCGTCTTTTACGGCTATGGCCGTGACACCGAGCCGCCGCTGGCCGAGGTCGTCCAACGGGCACACAAGCACAACCTGCCGGTGCTGGTCGATGCCGCCGGAGAATTGCCACCGAAACGGAACCTGAAAGAGATCGCCACACTGGGTGCCGACCTGGTGGCTTTCAGTGGCGGAAAAGCCATCCGTGGCCCCCAGTCAACCGGAATCCTTTGCGGTCGCCGCGACCTGGTCTCCTCGGCGGCCATCCAGATGCTCGACATGGACGACCACCTCCAGTTGTGGGATCCCCCGCCGGAACTCGTCGACCAGGACAAGTTGGACGGGCTCCCCCGTCACGGCATCGGCCGGCCGCTGAAGGTCTCCAAGGAGGAGGTCCTGGCCCTGATGACCGCGCTGGAACTGTTTGCCTCCGGCGGCTACGACCGCGACTGGGACGACCAACATGCACGGCTGGAATCGATTGCCGCGCAATTGGCCGATCAAGCCGTGACCTGCGAGATCGATGGAACCGCGGAAGCCGAGAGGTCCCCGATGCTTTCGATCACGATCGACGAAGCGGCGGTGGGACGGACGGCATTCGAAGTCTGCCGATCACTCCGAAACGGCACGCCGCCGGTCTACGTCAGTCACGGCCAACTGGCCCAGGGCACGCTGGTGGTCAATCCGCTTTGTGTCTCAGACGAACAGGCCTTGGAACTGGCCCGGCGGGTCGGCGAAGAACTTGGTGGCTGAAGTCCACGGACTTGCAGCTACTTGTGACCTCGCTTCAGCCAGGCCCAGCGGTACAGGTTCCGCGAGTCGGTGTATCTCGCCGCTGAGGCAGCAGCACCCAGCACCACCACGAACAGGCGGTCATCTCCTCGGTGGGCCGTCGACACCAGGCAGGCTCCGGCGGCCGAGGTTGTCCCGGTCTTGATCCCGTCGTAACCAGCCGTCGGCAATAGCCGGTTGGTGTTGCGCCACACGACATTCCGTTGCCGCCCTCCCGGCCCCACCAGGCGGCACCCGTGCTGTCGAGTCCCCACGTAATCACGAAAACGCTTCATCTTCCAGCCGGCTCGTGCCAGCTTCAACAGGTCACCGGCGGTCGACAGGTGCCCCTCGGCTGTCAGGCCATGAGTGTTCTCGTAGTGTGTCCCGGCCATTCCCAGCCGCGCGGCCGTCCGGTTCATTTCGGCCACGAACCGCCACAACGGATCAGCTGCACGTTCGGCGGAATCGTCTGCGGCCGGTCGAAATCGTTTGCCAAAGTGCTCTCCCAGTGCCACCGATGCGTCGTTGCCCGAAGGCAACATCAACCCGTAGAGCAACTCGCGAACCGGAAGCCGCTCGCCGGCCTGGACACGAGACGATGACCCACCGGTCCGGTCGGCTCGTTCGCTGAAGACCACCTCCTGGTCCAACACGGCCGGATCGGC
>CAZYAZ010000117.1:0-6469 GCA_964646205.1 uncultured Planctomycetaceae bacterium
ATCCGAAGCAAACCCAGGCGATCCGGACGTGGACGCGGCCGAATTTTACCGTGCGTTGACTCGCCAACAGCAGATCAAGACTGGATTCAATCCGGCCACGTTTCAGCGTTTCCCAGAGCAATCGGTGGTCGGTGAGATTTTCTCGAGAGAAACCGCGACGATCTACACCCGCAACACCCTGATTCCCGCCGAATCACGCGAGTACAATCTCGAGGATGAACCGAAGAATTTGGTCCGACACGCCGACCAATCGGCGATGAAACCCGATGGGAAGTACTTTCTGTGGGTGGTCCTCGAGGAGGTTCCCGGCCACATCCCGCAACTTGCGCCAATGGAATGGAACGGCACGGAGACGATCGATGAAATCAACCAGGAACACGACTACGACGTGCTGGTCCCACCACCTGGCACGGTCAACTCGCTGACCGTCAGGGAATGGTTTGAGATTCTCAGCCAGGACAACAAGTCGGTCCGCAACCGCCATCTCGAGGTCACTCGAACCGAAACCGAAAAGAAGGGCAAGGCTGTCTACACGGCCATTGAATTTGTCGGTGACCAAACTCTCGAGAGTGTTGTCGAGGACGCGATACGGATGAAGAAAGCGGCCGAACGGGCAAAAGATCATGCCGAAAAGAAAATCAAACCACTCATCGAGAAGTCCAAGCCCGAGACTCCGCTCGCCGAGATACTGGCCGACTTGACCAATTCCGGGAAAAAAGCGGATCCCAAGCAGGTGCAGGCCGGTGATGATGTGGAACTGAAATTCCAAGGAATCCAGACGGCCGTCACGGCGGATTTTTCGTGGCAAGCCGCTTCGCTGCCAACGGCCGCCCCAACGGGAATTCTCAGCCCCACTCGGGAAGGGATCAGCGAAATCTCCGATCTGCCAGTGCCTTCAAGCGGCCAGGGCGCCGGGCAGGAGTTCATGAAAGTGTTCTGTGAGACTCTCGCCCCCGGCGAGGTTGGCATCGCATTCAACCACGACCACACGGCGGTGTATGTCGGCCGGGTGATCAGTCGGACCGAGATTGAACCCAGTAAATTCAATGCCGAAGTCGGCTCGCTTTTCAACAGCGAGCCATTCCGGCTGCAACGACTAAACGAAACCAGAAACTTGCTCGCCGCCTGGCTGGCGGCATTCCAGGACCGACACAACTGGGATGGCACGGTGTTGTCGGTCGGAACCCGTTGAAGACACGACAAAGCAGGCCCCGCGGACTGGAAAACTGCAGGCATCGCGTCTAACTTCGAGGTTAGAGTGGCGGATGGGGCTGGCGACCGGCTCGGGTTGCCCCCCTGCTCTGGAAACGTGCCCACGGATGGCAGTGCCGCCTTGACGACACGCCGAATCACCCGGAACTTCTGGAGTTCACACAACAGGCCACTGGCCCTGACAACCAGCGAAAGTCTCACCCAATGAGCAGCAACGACACAGCCACGAGCACCCTGGACGAAGCGACCGCCGCATCCGACGGCTTGATGATCGAAGCGGTCGGTCTCAGCAAGTACTACGGCCAATTTGTGGCAATCGAACAGGTCAGTTTCTCTGTCCCCGGTGGCCAGGTCGCCGCCTTCCTCGGACCCAACGGTGCTGGCAAATCGACCACGATGAAACTCCTGACCGGGTATCTGGCCCCCAGCGAAGGCCGGGCTCGCATCGGCGGACACGATGTTGCTGAAGAGCGTCTGGCCGCCAGCCGCCTGATCGGCTACATGCCCGAGGGTGGACCGCTCTATTACGAGATGACTCCACAGGGGTTGCTGAACTACGCCGGAGCTGCCCGGGGACTTTCGAAGACCGAACTCGCCGAACGGACCGAGTACGTGGTCGACAAGTGTTCCCTGACGAGTGTCTGGGGCAAGGCCATCGGAAAACTCTCCCGCGGCTACAAGCAACGTGTCGGAATGGCCCAGGCCCTGCTGCACGATCCCGAGGTGCTGATTCTCGACGAACCAACCAGCGGACTCGATCCCAACCAGGTGGCCCAGGTGCGTGACCTGATCCAGGACCTGTCCCAGAACAAGACGATCCTGCTCTCGACACACATTCTTCGCGAGGTCCAGGCGATCTGTGACCGCGTGATCCTGATCAATTCCGGACGGATTGTCTTCGACGGCCCGGTCGATGACCTGGGAGGCAACTCCGACGCGATGGAATCACAGTTCCGCGACCTGACCACGTCCGACGACTAACACCACAGAGCCAACCGTTCCACACAGTTGGACCAGACTCTCGAAACGGACCTCACGATGAACTACCTCTCGGCTGTCCTCCTGATTTTGATCATCGCCGGCGGCATTGGCTGGATCGGCTACAGCAGCGCGATCATCCGTGCCGTGTGCCGCCGCAACGTGGTGAGCTACTTCTCAAGTACCAGGGGGTACCTGTTCATTTTTGCCTTCGTCACCCTGAGTGGGTTCTATGCCTACCGGGACGAATTCTTCACCAACAACCTGGCCAACCTCGACCAACTGAGCCTCTGGTTCCCCATGTTGCTGTTGTTCATCGTGCCGGCGATCACGATGAGCTCGTGGGCGGACGAGAAGAAGATGGGAACAGACGAGTTGCTGTTCACACTTCCGGCTCGCGACACCGAAATCCTGCTGGGCAAGTTCCTGGCGGTCCTGTCCATCTACACCGTGGCTCTCGTATTTTCGATGACTCATGCGTTCGTGCTCGCAGCACTGGGCAACCCCGACTGGGGCGTCCTGCTGACGACCTACTTTGGCTACTGGCTCTCCGGGGCAGCCCTGCTGGCTGCCGGACTTGTCGCCTCGGCCCTGACCGGCAGCACCACTGTCGCTTTCGTGTTGACCGTGGTGATCTGCCTGCTGCCAGTCGGCATTGGAGCCGTTTCGAGCGAATACCAGGTGTTGCGGCAGTTGAGTGTTGCCGAACAGCTGTTCAGTTTCACCAACGGGCTGATCTCGCTCGCCTCGCTGACCTATTTCGTCTCGCTGGTGTGCTTCATGCTCTACGTCAACAAGATCCTGATCAGTCGCCGGCACTGGTCGGCACAACGGGCAACCAACATGGGGTGGCACTATCTCACCCGCATCGCCTGCCTGGCCGTCGCCTTGATCAGCTTCAATCTCTTCACCACCCGCAACGACACCACGATCGACCTGACTGCCGAGGGCCTTTACACGCTCAGCAATTCCACCCGGGAGGTGATCAACTCGATCCCCGAGGATGGTTCGGTCAGCATCAGTGCTTTTCTCAGCACTGACATTCCCAGGCAATACGTGCCGGTCCGCAAAAAACTCATCGGCCTGCTGCGACAGGTCGACCAGATCGGCGGCAGCCAGGTGACGGTGCGGGTTGTCGACATTGAACCCTTCAGCGTCCAGGCGGAAGAGGCCGAGCAAAAGGGAATCCGGTCACGCCAGGTCCAGGAGGTCCGTGGCGGAAAAGTCAGTGGCGAGGACATCTTCCTGGGGCTGGTCATCAATGGTGCCGACGAGGTCGTGATCCCCTTCTGTGATGTGGGATTGCCACTCGAATACGAATTGACACGATCGATTCGCACGGCGGCCCAGGAAGACACCAAGCGACGCCGTATCGGCGTGCTGACCACCGACGCCCAACTGTATGGCAATTTCTCCTTCGCCGGAGGAGCCCCCAGGCGGACTCCCAAGTGGCAGATCATCAACGAACTCGAAAAACAGTTCGACGTCCAGCAACTCTCGGCCGACACGCCGATCGATCGAAAACGATTTGATCTCGTACTGGCCGTGATGCCGAGTTCGTTGACCGCACCGCAAATGGCCAACCTGGTCGACTACGTCAAGAGTGGACAAAGCGTCCTGATTTTCGACGACCCGTTGCCGATGACAGTGCCCGGTGGTGCTCCCCGACAACCCAAGCCCGCTCCGGGAGGCGGCATGATGGGAATGGGCAGACAGCCAGCCCAACCGAAAGCTTCGGGAGGCCGAGCCACCACCCTGCTGACAGCGCTGGGACTGGAATGGGACTACGAGGAAATCATCTGGGACAGGTACAACCCACATCCCCAATTCAGCCAACTGGCTCCCGAGATCGTGTTCGTCAGTTCCAGCCGGGGTGACGGCAACGCCGACTCATTCAACACGGACAACCCGATCACCAACGGACTGAATGAACTGGTGCTCTTCTATTCCGGTTGTGTCCGTGCCCCATCGTCCGACGACAAGCCGGCGGGAATCAGCTACGAGCAACTCCTGTTGACGTCCACCGATTCAGGCACGTTGAAGTTCGACGACATCATGGAGAGTGGCTTCATGGGGCAGAGCCAGTTGCGACGCGACCCGCCGAGAAAAATGGACGATTACGCACAGGTGATCGCCTATCACGTGCAGGGAAAACGCGACGTTGCCGCGCCACCGCTGCCCCCGGGACTCACCAAGGACAGCCCCCCGACACCACAGACGGTCACCGAAAAGATCAACTGCATCTACGTCGCCGACACCGATGTGATCTCCGACCAGATGTTCGTCCTCAGGGCCCAGGGGCTCAGGCCCAGCCAGGACGGTGAACCGATCGAATTCGACAACGTCACCTTTGCCCTGAACTGTATCGACGTGCTCGTGGGTGATACCGAATTGATCCCGTTGCGGACCCGGCGAGCCGAACTGCGAACACTCGAAACCGTCGAGGCGGAAAAGAAGACGTCGCTCTCGGCACAGATCAAAGAACTCGAGGACGCCGAGACCGAGTTCAAGGAACGGGTTGAAAAGAAGCAGCAACAACTCGATGAGGATGTCAATCGCATTCGGGATGACAAGTCGATTGACGACACGACACGAAACCGGCTAATGCAAATGGCCCAGGAACAGCGAAACGAGGAACTGGAACAGGAGAACGAGGAGATCAGCCAGGAGAAACAGGCAAAGATCCGGGAGATCCGAAACCGAACCGAACGCCAGGTTCGATCGATTGAAGCCACCTACAAATGGCTCGGTATCCTGTTGCCTCCATTGCCGGCCATCCTGCTGGGAATCTTCTTCCTGGTCATTCGAATCAAAAACGAAACCACCAATATCCCCGACGATCGCAACCGCACCACGGGATCACGCTCCGGCACGGTCTCGTCAGACGCTGGTTGAGGAATACCAACATGAATACCGAAACCCGAAACACGCTCTGCTTCGCCGCCGCGGCCGTTGTCTGCACCGCGCTGGCCATCGCCGTCAATACCGGAGGAGTACCCGCCGGCCAACAGGCCAAGAACCTGGGCACACCCTTCTACGATGACTTCGACGCGGTCAATGACGCGCGAGAACTGGAAGTGATCGTCTTCACCAAGGGGCAGACCGCACCCAGCAAGTTCCGGGTCGTGCAGGATCAGACCACCCGACGGTACGTGATTCCGACTCACCACAACTACGAGGCCGACGCCAAGGACCGCCTGGCCAAGACCGCCGCCTCGCTCAACGGAATCAAGCGGGCCTACCTCGAACCACGCAACAAACTCGGGACCGACAGCTACCACGAGAAGTACGGTGTGCTCGACCCCGACACGGCCACCAGCTTCAGCGAAGGACTCGGAAGCCGGGTCACAATCCGTGACGGCGAAGGCACCGCACTGGTCGACTACATCATCGGCAAAAAGGTCGAATCCGCCGGTGGCGAGGACGCCACCGATCGGTACTACGTGAGAGACCCCGAGGACGACGATGTTTACATTGCCGAATGCAAGATGGATCTCTCGGCAAAGTTCTCCGACTGGATTGAACCCGATCTGCTCAACGTCCAGGGCGACGACATCACCCACCTGGTCATCGACCGGTACTCCTTTGATGAACAACAGGGAAAGGCTGTCGATCAACAGGTCAACAAACTCTCTCGAAAAGACTTCTCCGACAAGTGGAAACTCGAGGGTCTCGACGATCCCACAAAGGAAGTCGATGCCGACAAGCTTCGCGACCTCGTCTCCGCGCTCGATGATCTCAAGATCGCCGGAGTTCGAAAAAAACCCGAACGACTCAACGCCGACTTCAGTGTCGATCTCAAGGGAATCGACGACCAGCTTGCGCTTCGGGCCGAGATTGGCAACATCCAGCGGAGCCTCTTCAGCCGAGGTTTCTTCCCGGTCCAGGATCGAGAGAACGACGCCCTGAAACTCTACGGCAACTCCGGCGAACTGAACGCCGCCACCAAGCAAGGGGTTGTTTACACCCTCCTGTTTGGAGAAGTTTTCACCGGCTCGGAGCTCGAGATTCAGATCGGCGACGAAGACAAGACTGAGGACAAGAAGAGTGACAAAACCGGGGACAAAAAAAGCGACAAAGACACCGCTGCCCCGACCAACGGACTCAGCACTCACCGTTACCTGTTGATCCGGGCCAGCTTCGACAAGAAATTCCTCGCCGGAGCACCCACGCCGCCAGTCCCCCCCAAGAAACCCGCCGGATACGACGACGCGAAAAAACAAACCAGCTCGACCAAGAAGAAGCCGGCCGACAAGAAGAAGCCGGCCGACAAGAAGAA
>CAZYAZ010000117.1:6569-7784 GCA_964646205.1 uncultured Planctomycetaceae bacterium
AGAAGGCCGACAAGAAGGCCGACAAGAAGGCCGACAAGAAGGCCGACAAGAAGGCCGACAAGAAGGCTGACAAGAAGGCTGACAAGAAGGCTGACAAGAAGGCTACTCCCAAAAAAGCTGCCCCCCAGCCAAAGCAGAAAGACGTCGTCGGTGAATACGATGCTGCCCTGGCCAAGTACGAGGCAGACAAGACAAAGTACGAAGCCGACCTCAAGGCGTTCGAGAAGAAGAGCGAAGAAGGCCAGGCCGAAGCCAAGAAGCTCAATCAACGTTTTGCCGCCTGGTACTACGTGATCTCCGATGACAACGTCGCCAAGTTGCGGCTTGAAAAGGCTGCCATCGTTACCGAAAAGAAGGCGGACGGAGATGCCGCTAAGCCGGGCTCCAATTCCCCACCTTCGATTCCTGGCCTCAACATCCCCGGCCTGAATCCCCCTACCACTCCAAAGGCCACTCCAAAGGCCACTCCAAAGGCCACTCCAAAGGCCACTCCAAAGGCTGACCCCAAGAAAGCTGCTCCCAAAAAGTCGGCTCCCAAAAAGTCGGCCCCAAAAAAGCCGGCTCCCAAGAAGAATGGCTAGTCCAACGGTGGGGTCCCACACCACAAGGCTGGCGGCTCCTTGAAATGTCTCGAATCAGCAGCTAGCTTTGCTCACATGGCAGACAACTCTTCGTCCGGCAGCTCCTCTGAGCAACCGGAATCTCTTGGCCAGAAAGCGAAGTCGCTGCTGGGCGTTATCCTGAAACGTCCGGCGCCTCCGCCTCCGCCGCTCGAAACCACGGCCCCGCAATCGACCACTGCGGATTCGGCCGACAACGCCCCCGAAACCGATGGACCGTCGGCCGAGGAAACACAGCAAGACGTCGCCGACGTGGACACAGCACAGCCTCGGCGTTCGACAAAACAAGATGAATATTGGAACGGCCTCGAGAAATTGAAGGCCGCCTCACCGCCGCGGATTCCCGGTGGTGGAAAACAAGCGACTGACAGTCGGTCTCGAACCGAGTCGACACCAGAAGTACCCAAACAAGCATCTCCCAAGCCACCCTCCGGGCCAGCATTTGGTGTTGGGCTGTTCGAAGACAAAACAACCCCAGCTGAACCGGTTGCTGAACCGGTTGCTGAACCGGTTGCTGAACCGGTTGCTGAACCGGTTGCCGAACCGGTTGCCGAACCGGTTGCCGAACCGGTTGCCGAACCGGTTGCCGAACCGG
>CAZYAZ010000117.1:7884-8196 GCA_964646205.1 uncultured Planctomycetaceae bacterium
TTGATACTAGCTCTTCCTTCGGTGCTGGCCTGCTTGCCGATCCGCCACAGACATCCGCTTCCGACACCGCCGAGGGAGACGAAACATCATCGTCGAATGACGGCAGTACGGGTGAAGGCGAAACGGGAACCGGTCGTAAGCGGAGAAGACGGAGACGACGACGACGGCGACGTGGCCCAAGTGAAACGCCGGAAGCAGGAACCGGCGATGGCCCGGCCGCTGTTGCCCCCGACCCACTCTCGGCCTGGGGCGATCCGGCCAGTACAACCGAAGCCAGTACAACCGAAGCCAGTGAGGGATCGACTGGTGATT
>CAZYAZ010000118.1:0-1849 GCA_964646205.1 uncultured Planctomycetaceae bacterium
AAAGCTCACTTGCATCGTGTTGAAAATACGTTAACATATATTGTGTAAAAGACACACTAACACTGGTGAGAGACACGGTGTTGTTCGCGGTGGAACTGAACCAGGAGGAGGTCGAGCATGTTGACGTTGTATCCCTATGAGTTTTCGCCTGGTTTCTGGGTGTTTGATGATTCGCGGACCGGTTTGAAGGAGGAGGCATTCGTTGCGGGAATGAGCGAGATGATCACCGATATGGTGGCCGAGAAGGAGATTCCGAATGCGGGCGAGGGGTTCTCGTTGACCTTTTCCCCGGTGGAGTTCGATCACGATAGCGAATTGACGTGGCAGAGGACCGACGACGGTTCGCCGATCGATTCCGACTCGGCCCGCTCGGCCGGAAACTGGTACTCCGGCGAGATAGACGGCAGGGTGATGGAGGGCTGGTTGTGTCCGGCGCTGTTCCATTACTTCGAGGCCACGCCAACGAAGATTTACGTGCGACTGGATCCGTTGCCCGAGGGGGTGGATCCGATCTGGGAGGTCGAGGACGGGGCAGTCGATCGCACCGTGGTTCGTGGCTCGGACGTGGTCAATGGCCTGGAACGTCTCGCAGCCGAGTGAATTGTCCGCAGAGGAGAACATATGAGTTATGACTACCGTTTCAGGCCATCAACCTATTGGTCTCGAGAGGATGAGAATGCCGGAGCGACGATTGCCGCGGTGTTTTACTCCTCCGACGCGGTCTATGTGACGGCGAGGCGGAGGCGGGGCCGAATCCGATACGCCATCAGCGATTATCACGGCAATCCTGGAAGTTCGGTCGTCAAGACCTCCACCAGGCCGTTGACCTTCTGGCGTTTTCTCAGGCTTTTGAACGACGGCGATTCTGGCGTGAACGACGAGTTTTTCGGTGGCTTGATTCTCGAGTCGGCCAACTACCACGCTGGCTGGGGTGGCTCGGACCGGGCGTCATATGCCGGGATGGCGAGCGTACAGTCGGACTTTTATCCCGAGTTGTCCGATTGGACTGCCGATCTCTGGCAGTCCTGGTCGTTGGGCGTGACCGATGACGATGAGCCTCCCGACGACAAGTGCATGAGGCGAGTTCCGGTGGTTGACGGTTCGTGGGTCCCTGATTTTTTCAGGCGGTTTTGATCAACCGATTAGCAGGATCGCAGTTCGTCGTGGACATGAAACGAAAACGACCTGGTGGTTGATCGAGCCGTGATGTCATGTCGTTGACCAGGATTGCCCACTTGACTTGGCTCGGTGGGTGGCATAGAAATGTCTGTGCGTTACGAGTGGTGTGACAGTCACACCCGGCAACCTGGCTCGGTCGCCAAGGTGCCTGCTGACCCGCAATTGGGTTGGGACGCGGCTTCTGAAAGGAGCAACGAATGGCCGGTTTTTGCTTTAACGGGATCCTCGATCGCAACACGAGCAATTGCTCTGTGGCTGGATTCCGCGCGGTGAGGCCCGGGGGCTGGCGACCGCTTTGTGAAAGGAACCTCGAGGTGAACGTGGAATCGATCTAGCTGCTGCCGGTGCAGATCGCCGGCTGAAAATGAAAACGACTCGGAAACAGGAAACACAACAACACAGGCATCACGAGAGGTGTGAGGGAACAGGCCCTTTGACCACCCGGCAACCTGGCTGGAATCCGCGACGCGGAGACCGCTGCCAAGGTGCCACAGCCTTCCCCGGTTATCGGGGATCGATGCAAAACGCGACGCAAGTCCTTCCGCGACCTCGGAAATCGGAAAATCTCCGTGGTCGGGTTGATCGATCGGCATGGTCATTCGCCTGTTTCTCCACGCCCGAGGAGAAACATGACGATGGCGACCAAGAGAACCCGGAAAACCAAGACCAA
>CAZYAZ010000118.1:1949-6663 GCA_964646205.1 uncultured Planctomycetaceae bacterium
CCGGCGGAAGTCGGCCTCGAATGGCAAGGCTTCCAAGAACGGCAAAACCAGGAAGAGGGCTGCTGGTGGCGCGGTGCCAGGGGACGAGCCGTCGTCGACCGGCCAGGGGATCCTGGAGCAGCTGGGCCTGGTGGGCATGGCGTCGATCGAGCGGGTCGTGCTTGCCGCCCTGGTCAGCGGTGATCCGCTGTTGCTGATCGGGGCACACGGCACGGCCAAGTCGTACCTGCTGTCGAGGATCTGCCAGGCCCTGGCCATCAAGTGGCGTCATTACAACACCAGCCTGCTGAACTACGACGACCTGGTCGGGTACCCGCTGCCTGACAAGGACGGAAAACTGCAGTTCGTCCAGACACCGGCATCGATCTGGGGTGCCGAGGCCGTGTTCCTGGACGAGATCTCGCGGTGTCGCATTGATCTCCAGAACAAGCTGTTCCCGATCATCCACGAGCGACGCGTCCAGGGAATCGAGTTGCCCAAGCTCAGGTATCGCTGGGCCGCGATGAACCCGCCTCCGGGCGATGACAACGATTCGTTGGACAGCGACTACCTGGGATCACAACCACTGGATCCGGCCCTCGCCGACCGGTTTGCCTTTGTCATCGAGACTCCCGGCTGGGCGGATCTCGACGAGCAACAGCGACGGGAGGTCGTGACGCGGTCCAACGCGGCACTGGAACCGTCGGCCACCAAGCACCTCCGCGGGGTCGTCGAAGTGGGACAGCGACTGTTCCCGCAAGTGTACGAGGAACTGCTGCCCCAGTTGGCCCATTACATCCAGCTGGTCAACGATCTCCTGCGAGCCGCCTCGTGGCTTGGCCGGGGGTCCACCAGCGTGGCAGCCGGCGAGGACAACCGAATTGCCCTGAGCCCTCGTCGTGCCGGCATGCTGGCTCGCAATATCGTGGCCGTTCACGTGGCATCGATGGTCCTGGACGAGAGTCCCGAGATCGAGGAATCGGCCCGGCTGGCTCTTCGTCACTCGATTCCTCACCGCGCGGAAGGTGTCGTGGTGTCGGAGTTGAAGCTGACGACCGCGCATCGAGAAGCCTGGCGGCTGGCCGAGTTGCCCGCCCTGGATTCCTCGCGGTTGCTGGCGACCGAGGCGGACCCGGTTCGTCGAACCCGGATGGCTGCGAATCTCAAGGGACTGGAAAAGAACGAGCTGTCATCGATCGTTGCCGACTCGATCGCCAGCCTGCCACCCGGTGGCCAGCACGCGCTGGCCACGTGGGTTCTCGAGAACGGCGTGGCCGGCCGGTTGGTCGCAGCCGTGGCCGAACAGTGCGGGGCCCTGGCCGCGGCCGCCCTGGTGTCCAAGGGAGCCGACGAGCGGGTGCACGCCCGGAGCACGCGACACGATCTCTGGAAGTACGTGACGCGTCAACTGGGAGGATTGCCCGAGAAGTCTCGGGACACGCCCCTGCTGACCAACCTGCTGATTGCCCTGTTTGTCAGCGATGACCTGGCGGTCGAGTCGGACGTGGACAAGGTCTTTGAATCGTGGCGGTCGGTGCGACGCCGTTGCCAGGCTCGATTGCGGGCCAGGAGCACAAGGAGCCGGTCATGATGGTCCCCCGGTTGCTTCACAACATGTCGGTCCGGCCCCGGACCCGGGTGTTTCATCCCGAGGAGACGTTGACTCGATCGCACGGGGTCGGGCTGGTCTTTCGATTTTCCGTGGATGACTGGGGCGAGGATCCTCGGAGATTGGCCAGGTTGCTGGGGATCAGTGTTGCCCAGGAGGCTGATGTCGAAGAGACGCTGCGACAGCGCCTCGACGATCACGTGCGGCAGATGCCGTTGCCCGATGCCTGCCTGGTGACCGAACACAGCGTGCTGCACGATTCGGCATGTGCCAGCGACTTGACCGTGGCAGCGGTGATGTCCAAGTCGTCGGGGAACATCTTCCTGAAGCAGAAGCAGCCAAGCCTGTACGGAATCGGGCCTCCGATCGTGCTGTTGCTGAGTGACGAGAAGGAGGTGCAGGAGGTGTTGAAGTGGGTTCGCCTGCACGAGCCCGATCAAAAGCGTCCCGGCCAGAGAGCAAAACCATGATTGATTCGAAAGCACCCGGTTCCCAGTCCCGACGACTCGAATACCAGCTTCTCGACTGTTTTACCGGTAGCAACAGCGCCGTGCGGACCCTGCTGAGGCTGATGGACATTGTCGAGACGACCGAGGTTCCGACCGCCGCGGTCGAATGCGTGGCCGTTCCGCGGATGTTGATCAATCCGGAGTTCGTGGCGGTTCATGCCAACACGCCCGAGAAGTTGCTGATGCTGGTCCTGCACGAACTGCATCACGTGATCCTGGGGCACACGTCGTTCTTCGGGAACACGACGCCGATCGACAACCTGGTTTTCGACGCGGTGATCAACGCGATGCTGTGCCACGACTTTCCCGGTACCGCCCACACGTCGTTCTTTACCGACCTGTACCGCGAGGATGTCTTTCCCGAGTGCCTGCTGAGACCCGCCACGGGCTGGAAGCCGGGGTTGTTCTATGACGATCCACTGAGAGGATTCCAGTCACCACCGTTCCCCAATATGGAGGACGACGAGTCGGACTGGATCGTTCCCATTCCATGTCCCCTGGAGCCGAAGCGGTATCGTCGGATCGCGTCGGCGTATCGCGAGTTGTACTCGGATGTCGGGTCGACGTATGTCGAGCTCTACGAGGCACTCGCCCACGGGTTGTTGCGGTTTCGCATGGACGATGTCCTGCTGCTGGGCGATCACACGCCGAGGGATGGCTCGAGTTGTGGAAGCCTGGAACAGCGTTCGCCGGTGCTCTTCGAGGCAGTTCGTCGCATCGTCGAGGAGTGGCCTCAGCCCCCGGAGCCGATTCCGGGCCGTTCGCTGTCCGACGTGATCGATGAGACGGGATTCGAGGTTCGCAAGCACCGGGGTTGTCGCCGGGAACTGCGGTGGATCTTCAGGCGAATTGGTGGCCGCCACCGCGGTGGCGGTGGCCCGAGACAGTTGAGTCCGCAACCATCACCGGTCGCCACGTCGGTCCCGACCCTTGATCGCCGGTCGGTGGTGATGCGGGCCATGGGGGCCGTGCCACTGCTGTATCGCCACGAGGTGACGGGCCGCGACTGGGCGCCGCACGGCGAGAAGGTCCACGTTTACCTGGATGTCAGCGGCAGCATGGACACCGTCGTTGCCAGTGTTTACGGGGCGGTTCTCGATTCGCTCGAGCTTGTGCATGACCGGATTCACCTGTTCTCGACCGAGGTCAAGGACATCTCGCTGAGACAATTGACTCACGGGGTTTGTGAAAGCACGGGCGGGACGTCGATTGGCTGCGTCGCCGGTCACATCCGGGAACACCGCGTTCGGCGAGCGGTGATCTTGACCGATGGTTTTGTCGGCACGCCATGCGGGGACGACGCGAAAGTCCTCCGCGATACCAGGCTGGGAGTCGGGCTGGTGGGCGACATGCAGACTGAGGGTGATCTTGCTGACGTCGCCGACGAGTGGGTGACGCTACGGGTGGACTGATCACCGGAGATCCTTGAGCAACGTTGAACGTGGAAATGACCTTGTCGTGAAACTCGATGGAGAAGACCAATGACTGTGGAATGGAGAACGGCCGAGTACGTGTTTCCGGGGCACCCGGACAAGTTGTGTGATGCGATTGCCGATGCCGTGGTGCAGGAGGTGGGACGGCGCGAGTCGCGCGGGCTGTGCGGCGTCGAGGTGGCCGTTCATCGCGATCACGTCTACGTGACCGGGCAGGTGGCCGGGGCGGGCGTTGGCGAGATCGATGTCGATGGAATGGTCCGAGACGTCTACCGCTCGGCCGGCTATGACGAGACCTGGAGACCGTCGGTCGAGGATCTCGTGGTCGAGGTCAACCTGTGCTGTCGGGACTTCGAGGATGGCGAGGATTTCTTCCGCGGGGTGGCCGATGACCAGACGATCAGCACCGGCTACGCGGTGGATCTGCCGGGAACGAATTTCCTGCCGCCTGAACACTGGCTGGCCTGGGAACTGAGTCGCCGGGTTTCAGTCCTGGCGGTCGATTGTCCGGAGTTGTCCCTGGGACCCGACGGCAAGTTGATCGTCTTGACGGGCCGGGAGAATGAGGAGACCTGGCTCGAGCAACTGAGTGTCTCGGTTCAGCAGGACGAAACGGGTGATGACATCGTGCTGCAGCGGGCCGTCCACGAGGTGCTCGAGAAAGCTCTCGACAGTTTCGTGGTGGCGATCCCCGGGTTTCGGCGGAGATTGCCAAGTGAAGTTTGCGTCAACGGGGCCGGAAACTTCGCGACGGGGGGACCGGAAGGTGATAACGGCTTGAGCGGGAAGAAGCTGGTTGTCGACGCTTATGGTCCCCGGGTCCCGATCGGCGGTGGGGCCTGGTCGGGGAAGGACTTCTACAAGGCCGATCGTGCGGGTGGGATCTTTTCGCGGAGGATCGCCAAGGCGGTCGTGCTGGCCGGTGCGGCTCGTGAATGCGTGGTGACGCTGGGGTTCCTTCCCGGGGACGAGCAGGCACGGGTGTTCTCGATCCGGGATCAGGACGGTCGACTGGTGGATGCCCAACGGTGGGGTGGATTGTTCGACCTGTCGTTGGATGGATCCGGCGATCGGTACACCGGGGCATGTGACCTGGTTGAGGTGGCCCGCCTGGGACACTTCACCGACCCGTCGCGACCGTGGGAGGAGCTGGGGTTTGACCTGCAACGAAGAGTGACGGCGAA
>CAZYAZ010000118.1:6763-7935 GCA_964646205.1 uncultured Planctomycetaceae bacterium
GTAAGTGTTTAATATACACTAAGTGAGTGATTGGCTTGTGCCTGCGTGAGTACAGCAAGAACGGCGAGGCCGCCGATCGCTTTCCGGTTGGGCACCGTTGTCGGGCGGAGCTGCACTGACCGGATCCCTGGTTGCTTGGATTGTCCAACGCGCAGGTTCAGAGAGGAGGTGGGGACGTGTCGATGTGAGCGTGCCGGAATTCGGCGTTCCCGGGACAAAAAGACTTGAAGGGAGTGATGTGTATGGCGGTGTTGATTGAGGCGTTCAGTGTCGTGGTTCGGAACGAGACGATTGAGAAGAAGTATCCGGGGGGGATGAGAGGCTACTGGATGGATTGCCCGAACCGATCCTTCTGCTGCGATGAGTACGTGTCCCGTGTGGGATTTTGCGAGCATCGCTTCATGCGACGATTCGTGAAGAACCTGGTCGAACTGGGAATCACCGTGGAGCACGGTCACGAGTTCATCGAGGTGGCGATCATCGATCAGATTTTCGGGATGCGAGTGGGCTGCCGGTGGTTGACCGTTGATCGTCATCCCGACGGTTTTCTCTACGCCGCTTTGAGCGGTGACATGAGCCCGGTGGTGGAAAAGCCCAACGGATGGCGCCACGCCGGATCAGTCTCGGAATGGGCCGAGCGGATGCGGGCTGCCGGGGTCGATCCGACAGATGCTGAAGAAGTCGAGGCCTCGTCGATCGAAAACTGGAACGACCAGTCGATGACTGTGCTGGACAGCACCGGGTTCGATACCCGGGACGATGAACCCGCGTCGTCCGATCGGTGGCTCACCGAGCGCCACATCGAGACTCATGCCGGTCACCTCGTGGCCACCTACGGTGATACCACTCGCCCCGTCTGGGTGATCGAGCCCGGCGGCGAATCGTATGCACTCGGTGACATGAAGGTCCGGGATGTCCCGGAATTGCAGGCGACCACTCCGGCAAACTGCCTGCTGATTGCGGCCTCCGGGCCCGATGACCTGGTCGGTGTTGTCATGCCAGCCTTTCGCCTCATCGATGCCGGTGATGATGGCCTGACCCAGTCCCAGCGAAATGCTCTCAGGTTCCTATCCCAGACGTGCTCGGGCGGGAAGCTCGAGGAAAGGCACAACTGGTGGAATCCCTGGCACTGGTGCCGACGCTGGTTGGGGAATGGGGCGAGTTGATTGGCA
>CAZYAZ010000119.1:0-7866 GCA_964646205.1 uncultured Planctomycetaceae bacterium
GTCAACAGGTGAACCGAGACACTGTCACCGGAAGGGTGCCGTCTCAGTGCCGCGATCAGCGACAGCGTTCGGGCCAGGTGCCCCATGCCGCCGCCTAACGCATAGCACACCCAGCGACCGACCCCTGGAGGAGCGTTGGGCAACTAGCTGCCTCCCATGTCGGTTTCGAAGCCCTCGTTGCCTTCCGCCTGCAAAGCGTGCGCATCTCCCTCGGTAAAATCATTCGCGTCGGGCCCCGTCGCCGCGGCGTAGGATTCCTCGCCCCAGTATTCAGACCGCTCTGACTCATAGTGATAACGGTAGAAATACGGGTCGTAGTAATAGTAGTTCGATTCGTCTCCGTCCTCGTCAACCGAATGCTTGCGAGCCTTGTGCGACTCGGGAACCTGTCGTTGACAAGTGATACAACGGTCTCCGTCGTCGGTCATCCGCAGATGCTCTTCGCAGACGGGTCGACCGCACTGTCCACACGAAACGGCGGGCACCCGATCGCAATCGTGATCAAACAGGAACCCCGACCGCTCGTTGCAGATCCCCTCTTGCCAGGCCATCGCGTACCTACCTTGTCTCTTGTCGTGAACCAAATGAATTCATAACCGCCAGCATCACGCCACCGCGAAGCGGCAGAGATTCGACCCCGCCCATCTCCAGGCACGCCACGACCAGCCCATCGATGTCCGCGGTTGTCGACGCCAGGGTTTTGCCCATACCGTCGCTGACGGTGGTCGTATTTTCCGACTTCCGGACCCTGGCCATTCGCTCCCCGCTGGGATTCTTGACTTCCCAACCATCCACCCGACGGTTGATTCTGCAGATCAAGTTGTCCTGCCCATCCTCGAGTTTCCAATTGCCATTCTCTCGACGCTGGAACCGGAACCGAATGGTTGCACCATCGACAGCTCGAACCTGCAACCGGTCGTCCCGAATGACGATCCATCCGACAACCATGTTGTCGGCGTCTCGCACAGCCACCCGCCCTTTTGACGGCGGGGAATAACGAGCCAGTTCCTGTCCCTGGCCGTCCAGCAGTCGCGACCCCGTACCACCCCGTTCCAGGACAGCAAACGACTCGCCTTGCCCATCCCGGAAATCGATTCGTTCGACCGCTGTCGGAGTGGCGGCGGCCTCGCCCTTGTCGATCGTCGCGATGGCAGCAGCAGGTTGCTCGTTGCGAGTCGGTGCTGGAGCGGTCGCTTTCGGTTGAGCCGGATCTGCAGTGTCCGCACAGCCAGCCATCGCCCCGAGTGCCACCAGGGCACCCGTCACGATCGCCTGACGGAAATTCTGTAAACCAATTCTCATAACAACCGAAACCGAACTTCCTGACGCTCTTTCTTCCACCAACCGGTGCGGGCTTGTGATCACTTGGCCTGTTTCAACACGCGGTAAAGGCTGTGCAAACTCGCCGCCACCCAGTCGCACCCCTGGTAATCAACAAAAGTCTCTTCGGTAATCCAGTTCTCACCGTGTCCCCAGTACTCCTTGGACGTTGAACTGATTGTCAGTTTGTCGCCGTCGACTCCCACTGACTTCAACTCGACCCAGGACGGCAACCGCACCGCCCCCTCCGCCTCGGCGGCCGCCTCGGCCAGGCGGGGGTACCGTTTCGATTTGCACTTGAGAGACACCGTCAACCGGCTCTTCCCTTTTGTCTTGTGCTTGTGCTTGATCTTGCCACTGGCACTGCGTGCCGTGCGATTTCGTTCCTGGTGCTTCTCGAAGAAGTTGATCGTGAATCGGGTCCCATCCAGCAACTGGCCCGAAAGATCACACCAGTCATCTTCGAAATAGTCGACGTTCCAGTACGAGACCTTCCCGCTATCGGTCTGTTTCGCGGCAGCAGTGTGAGGCGACAAGTCCAATCGGACCGACACGGTCGCGTCACTGGCCATATCAGCCGAAACCATCCTGAGAATTTCCCGGGCGGTGGTGTACTGCCGATTCTCGATGTCCAGGCCCGCGTACTCCACCTTCAAGCGTTTCGCCTTGACGCACATGACCCCGCAGGCAACCAGCATCGCCAGAGCGATCACACCGACGACCATAGCCGGCACGACACTAGATTCGCCCGAATCGGCAACACCGACCAGTGTCGCCAAGAGCATCATGACCCCGAAAATCCCCAGGAACACGCCGCACCCCAACAGGCAACCGGCGGTTCCCATGTTCTCCTCGGCCTCGGCATCGAGAGCCGCAATGGCGTCCAGGTCGGCACGCACCTCCGAGACTGGCTTCTCGACCAGGTACGTTCTCCCCGCCCGCATTCCTTCGGCCATCAGTTTACGACGACCTTCGTCCACCGTTCCCGCGGGATCCGCCTGTTCCGACATAGCTGCCTGCCCCTGGCCACTGAAATTCCGGTGCAAAGATTCCCGTTTTCTCTTCCGGGATCGGATCGCAATTTTGCGGCCGCGATCAGACCTGACGAACACTATACAGTCGGCCATACTCGACCGCATGTCCGCGACAGTCGATCAACCGAAAACAGCCAGCCCGCTGGTCTATCTCTCGTTCGACCAATTCCCCGGTCCCAAGGGGGCCGCCACCCATATCGATGCGTTCAATCGTTGGCTGGGGACATTCGCCAGGTCGCTGGGCCGTGAAGCCCATCTCGTCACTCTGCCTCCCGGCCCCGACGCTCTGCAACAAGGCCTCGCGTGCTGGTCGGCCGCCGGCATCACCCACCACCCCCTTCCGGCTGCGGGCGAACACCTCTTTGAGCGGGTCGCCTCCTACCGCCGCCACCTCTGGCACTGGTGGCGACAGCGATTCGGCCGGAGAGGCGTGAAGGCCGACACCGTCCACTTTCGATCGATCTTCGAGGGCTACCCCATTTCCCGCGACAAGCCGGAGTACTGCCGGAAACTGATCTACGAGGTCAACGGTCTCCCGTCGGTCGAACTGAAGTACCACTACCCTCGCGTGGCGGACGACCGCGAGTTGATGCAAAAGTTGACGCACCAGGAGCAGGTCTGCCTGGATGCAGCCGACATGGTGATCACCGTCAGCGACGTCAATCGCGACCATCTTCTCTCCCGCGGCGTCCCGTCCGAACGGATCGCGTTGATCAGGAACGGTGTCGACACGGACATGTTCTGCCCCACCGCACCGCCACGCGACTGGTCGCAGCCCCCGACCGACGATCACCCCGTCAGACTGCTCTACGTGGGTACGATGACATCGTGGCAGGGACTCGGACACGCCATCGAGGGCCTGGCCCGGTTACGACGTGATGTTCCCGCACGACTGACCGTGGTCGGCCCCGGCCGGCGACGTCAACGTTCTCGAATCGAAACCCTGGCATTCAAGGCCCGGATCGGAAAGCACGTCGACTTCCATGAACCTGTGACCAAGCCGCAGTTGGCCGAGTTCTATTCGCAAGCCGATATCATCCTGGCTCCGCTGACGGCCTGCGACCGTAACCTGGTCCAGGGCTGTTCACCATTGAAGGTTCTGGAAGCCCACGCGGCAGGCATCCCGCTCGTCGCCAGCGACCTGCCTGTCGTCCGGGAACTGGCAACACATGACCAGGACGCGGTACTGGTACGCCCCAACAGTGCCAAGGCGATCAAGGACGCGGTCCTGCGGTTCCTGGAGGAACCATCCCTTGCCAACCGGCTCAGTCAAAACGGACGACGACGGGTCGAACGAGCCTCCGGGTGGAGTGACGGAACCGATTCGCTCGAATCGGTCTACCGCCGGGTCCTCGCCCTGGAGAACTAGACCGCCTGTAGCAGAGCGACGATCTCTGCGAGTGCCACGGCCTCGACCTCGGCATTGAAGTGTTTCCGCACGTGCTCGGCCGCAGCGACACCGATCTCCGCCCGTCGCGCGTCACTCAACCCCACGACCTCCTCGATGGCCACCCCCAGTGCCCCCAGTTGAACCCGTGGCACCAGGAATCCGGTGGTGTCATGGTCGATCACCTCGGGCATCCCCCCGGCGTCACTGGCCAGCACCACCCGGCCGCACGCCATCGCCTCGAGAACCGAGTTGGGCATCCCGTCCCAGAGCGAGGGCTGCAACACGATGTCACAGGCATTCAGGCACGATGCCACTTCCGCGGGTGTCTCCAGATGCTCGGTCACCAGGATTCGCTCCGCGGCATCCGGAGACTCGACGGCAAATTCGGTCAACTTGCTCTGTTCTCTGGGGCGCACCTCCCCGATCACCAGCAGGCACGCCTCGCGCCGCTGTCGGACCTCTCGGAACGCCGTCAACAAAAATGACATCCCCTTCTTTTCTCTCAACTCGCCACAGAATCCCAAAACCAGTTCGCCCGGCCGAACTCCCAGCCGCTCCCGGACACCATTCTCCTGGGCAGCCACAAAGACCTCCCCGTCCACCGAGTTGGGCAACACGTGAACCGACTGATCTTCACCAAGCAGAACCTCGACCTTTCCGGCCAGTTCACGACTGACGGCGGTCAACACGCTGGCACGCTGGAGGGTCCATTGCAGACGCGCGAAGTCGCCGGGTGGGAATGCCAATCGATCCACGTCATTACCCCGGGCGCTGACTGTCGAGGCGATCCCCACCGATTCGGCGAACAGCACCGCCGCGAATCCAGCCGGAACCAGATAATGCCCCCACGTGGCGTCAAAGGGATCCTGGCCATGCAACCACTCCAGCGCGATCATGGTGTGCTGCAACGTGGCGTCCCAGGAACCGAATCGACCCAGCCGATGGACGGTCGGTCGCAGTGGATCATCACGACCGGTCGTCTCCATCTGTCCGGCCGGCAGTCGCCGCGACCAGGCCAGCACCTCCACGTCCACGCCAATCCCCACCAGTGCCTCGGCGATCCGAGCCGTGCTGACTGCCACCCCGCCCAGATCCGGCGAGAAACGTTCCGAGACCATCAGGATTCGCATGGGTGAAGCACCCAATTCGGGCTGAAGAGACGTCATCTTCAAGATCCTTTTTTCTGTCCGAACCGACGACGGTCTTCACGATCCAGTTTCATCCGCGACATCGCCTTCTCTCGAAACGACCGGCGACTGGATGCCTGGAAAAACTGCTCCCGTGACGCTTCGAATGTTCGGGGCTTGACGGTGAAGTCATCCTTGAGATCCGGCCAGTACATCTCGGGGGCATACTCGCGCATCTGGGTGTCGAAGACCCACCCCTGTCGTGTCACGATTGTTTCGCCAGTCGTACCGAACAACGCCTCGATCTCGTCAAAGTCACCGGCAAAGTTCCGGAAAAAGATCCCCTTGCGCTGCCGCGAGATCAATTCCCGTTCGGCGTGCCGTTCGCGTTGTTTGCCCCGAAATGCCCGCCGGTAAACCAGTGGCCGCGGCCAGCGGTTCACCGTCGGATGCCGCACGATGGTGTGGTCATTGGTCCACTCCCCACGAGCAATCGGGCACAGGGTGTCGCGGTCATAGAACTCGAAGGGAACCGTTGCAAAGGGCAGGTCGACCTGTGTCGCCAGAAAATCGAGCACGAAATCGTCCGGAAACTGGGGATATTTGCGGGCGTATTTTTCCCACAGTTCCACCAACCACAATTGCTCGCGGTCCAGCAACAGCACCCCGGAAGAAAACCCGGCCGATGTACCCGAGTCGTAACAGGAGATCAACGGTGGATTCCACGTGCTGGGAATCGGCCGATCGATCCGACACTCGACATCCACCCAGAGCACTCGACCCCACTCGACGATCGCCTGGCGAATAAAACCGATCTTGTAATCAAAGGCCGCGATCACCTTGTCAAACACCTGGTCACACTCGTGGTGATGCAATCGATATCCGAGCCGGCGACAATCCTGTGACAATCCGTCGAGAAAACCTCGAAAATCCGGCGTCGAGTAACTGATCACGGTCAGTCCGGCTTGCGACTGACCACCGTCGGTCGAATCACTCATATCCCAGCCTCTCCAGGAGCGTGGTCGCACCGGGTTGGGTCAGGAATCTCTCGACACGGGTATCGAACAGCGGCCGACGCCAACGGCCCACCGACTCGGTTGTCACCGGTCGTGCCGGCTCGGACCACGAATCGGTCTGCTGGACTGTCGCTGTCGCCGGATAGTGCAAAACGGCGTCGTCCCAATCCAGTCCCAGGAATTCAACAACTCGAGCCATTGTCTGCGTGTAGTCTCCAACAAGATCCTCGTAGCGGATCCGCAGCACACCTGGATGATCATCCCAGGCCAGTCCCGCCGTGACATCGTTCACCCACCGTTCCGGTTCCACCCAGAATCCCGACGGATCCTGTGGATGCCGGGAGACGGTCACATCGCGTCCATCCCGGACCATGTGCAAGAATTTCGTGTCACGCCCCAGGGTGGAGAAGATGCGTTCGAGATTGTGGACATTGCGTGGTGTCTTTTCGACCCAGGCCCGGCAGGTCCGCCACCGCGGACCGGCCACAAGGAGTCGCCTCAGCCCACGCAAGTCTGGATCGGCAATCCGGCCGCCTTGCGGCCAGTAGGCTCCCGGACACAACAGTTGGGTCTCGTCGGGAATCGCACACAAATCGCGGTGGCATGACAGTGCCGAGAGAAGCAAAGTCGTTCCCGACCGGGCACATCCACCGATCACCACGGGAATCCTGTGTCCCAATCGTCGACGGTTCCACGAACCGGTGGACAACAGCGAGTTCCAAACACCACGCAAATCACGCTCCTCGATTGACCCCGTCACGGGACACGGTTTCAATTGTCCTGTTCCATCCTGCCAGTCTCAAGCCGCGCCATGCAGCTTCTCCGTATCGTCCGGATTGTCCGCCGGCTACGTGCCCGTCGATACATCGGCCCACTGGCGGTGCTCTCGGTCCTGGCGGTTGCCATCCTGGGCAACGCGGCCAGTTTCTACTACTTCGAGCAACCTGGCCGGATGGCCGCAACACCACCGGATCCACTGACCGCCGAGGATGCGATCTGGTACAGCATCATCTCGATCACCACGATCGGATACGGCGACTTTTACGCCACAACCACCGGGGCTCGCGTCTCAACCTTCTTGTTCATTGTCGTTGTCGGGCTTGGGGCCTTTTCGATGATCGTTGGAATGGCGATCGACACCCTGGCCGGAATCGTTGAAAGCAGGAGACGAGGAATGGCAAACATTCTGACACACGATCACATCATCATCGTCAACGCGCCCACCACGGATCGCCTGAACCAACTGATCGCCGAACTGAAGGCCGATCCCAACCACCAATCCACCGACATCGTGGTCGTCAGCGACCGCATCGACGAGTTGCCCTTCCAGGACGCTCACGTGCTGTTTGTTCGGGGTTCGGTGCTGGCCCGTGACACCTACGAACGAGCCTGTGTTGGTGAAGCCAACAAGGCCATCGTGCTGGCCACCTCTTACGATGACCCCGGCAGTGACGCGGTGGTGGCGTCGGCCGTGGCTGTGATCGACAGCATCAAGCCCGACATCCATATCGTCGCCGAGTGCATCAACCCCAGCCACCGCCCCCTGTTCGACTCGGTTCACTGCGACTCGATCGTTTTCAGCATGGGCATCACCGGCAACCTGCTTGCCCAGGAAGCACAGGACCCCGGCATCGCACAATTGATCGAGGTCATCACCAGCAACTCGAGAGGCACGACACTCTTCAGCACCGATGTGTCTGAGGGCAGCACCGAGGATTACACCGAGATGGCCCGGCAACTCCTGGACAAGGACATCAATGTACTGTGCGTCAACCGCGGCCAGGACAGCCTGACGTCCTGGCAAAACACCAAGCCCCAATCTGGCGACCGGCTGATTTACGCCGCCGGAGAACGGCACTCCTGGTCCGAGTTGAAGTCCCTGGCCACCGGGTAACGACGTCCAGCCATGACACGCCTTCTCACTTGTCTCCTGCTGTTGGCATGCCCCCTGTCGGTCCTGGCCGCCCCCCCCGCCTCTC
>CAZYAZ010000120.1:0-7759 GCA_964646205.1 uncultured Planctomycetaceae bacterium
GGCCTACTCGACGTGGCGCAGTGCCGTGACCCCACCCGCGGAGGCCATGAGATGAACAGCGGGATACTCCAGGCGGATTCACTGAGCAGGGTCTATCACCAGGGGACCTCCAGCGAGGTCCGTGCGCTCGACGGTGTATCACTGGTCGTCCCGGGTGGCGGCTACATCGTGCTGGCGGGACCGTCGGGTTCGGGCAAGACCACGTTGATGTCGTTGCTGGGCGCACTCGACCGTCCGACATCTGGTCACGTGAAGTTCTGCGATCGCAATCTCGAGGAATGTTCCGACGTCGAACTGGCACGACAACGCCGCCGGATGGGGTTTGTTTTCCAGGACTTTTCACTGATTCCGCGGTTGTCCGTCTGGGAGAACATCACCTATCCACAGATTCCCAGGGGACTGCCTGCAGCGAAACGGCGAGAGGTCGCCGATGAAGTCCTGTCGCGGCTGGGCCTGGCGGCGAAGGCCGACGTTCCCCCCGAAGAGCTTAGCGGAGGTGAGCAGCAGCGGGTCGCGGTGGCCCGGGCACTGGTCGGAGATCCCGAGGTGATCTTTGCCGATGAGCCAACGTCGAACCTGGATCGGCGGGCGGCCACCGAACTCGCAGCGATTCTCCAGGAAATCCACGCGGGCGGGACGACGCTGGTCGTTTCGACGCATGACACCCTCCTGGTCGAATCGGCATCACGGGTCTTCACGCTCGAGGACGGTCGCCTGGTGAGCGCAACGCCCTGAGCCGGGACCCGCCGGAGGGCCACGATCCTATCGCTTCGGTGGAGCGTCCTCCTTGACCACCGCACCTCGACCAGCACGTTGCGGTTATGAAACCGCGCGGGCAACTCGACCACGTGCCGGGTCTTATCGTCGGGAAGCGGCACGGCCACGGAGTGGTTGGGCCGGATGTGAGCAAACCGGCTGGCGTCCTGCCTGACGAAGGGATTCCGCGAGAAGAGCAGTTCGATATCCATCAGGTAGTAGTTGACGGTGAATGAGTTCTGGGTCAAATGAAACAGAGATCATTGGCTGCGGTTGTCAGGTGGCGAGCCTAGCTCAACAATTCGCCAACCACCCGGGCTCCGGTCACCTCGGGATCGGTCAGCCGTTCGTCCCGGCCGTTGTGTGGAAAACTCAACTCGTGATGATCCACGCCCAGCTGGTGCAACAGCGTGGCATGCAGGTCGTGTACGCTGATCGGGTCGACGACCGAGCGGTACCCGATCTCGTCGGTGGCTCCGTGGACGTGCCCGCTACGGAATCCGCCGCCGGCCAGCAGGGTGCTGAAGGCGTGGCGGTTGTGATCGCGACCCGTGCCGCTTTGTGAGATCGGCAGCCGTCCGAATTCACCCGACCAGATCACGATCGTGGAGTCCAGCAGCCCTCGTTGCTTGAGGTCCCGGATCAGTGCCGCAGAAGGCTGGTCGACCATCGGGCAGATCTTCTTCAGGCCGGGTTCGAGGTTGGTGTGGCTGTCGAACGGGTTGCTGCCGTGGACCACCGGCACCATCAGTTCGACAAAACGGACGCCCGACTCGACCATCCGCCGCGCCATCAGGCAGCGACGTCCGAAATCGGCAGTTGTCTCGTTGTCGAGTCCGTAGAGGGTCCTGGTGGCGGCTGTTTCACCGCTGATGTCCAGCAACTGTTCGGCGCTGGTCTGCATCCGCGCTGCCAGTTCGTAATTGCGGATCCGTGATTCGAGCCGGCTGTCTTCGAGATAGAACTGCTGGCGGCCCCGGTTCAGCGTGGCCAGCAGTTGGAGGTTTCGGCTCCGCACGTCCTCGGGCACCTTGCGTGCGGGTTTCAGGTTCAGCACCGCGTCACCCTCGGAACGGATCTCGGTGCCACCATAGATGGCGGGCAACCAGCCGTTTTTCCAGTGGTTGTTACCGCCGTCGGTGTATCCACGCGGGTCGCGGAGCACGACGAAGGACGGCATGCTCTGGTTCTCGGTTCCCAGCGCGTAACCGATCCAGGCCCCCAACGTCGGCCAGTCGGGGACGATCTTGCCACTCTGGAAAAACCGTTGGGCCTGGGGGTGGTTGTTGTTGGCGCTGAACATCGAGCGGACCAGGCACAGCTCATCGGCGATGCCGGCCAGGTGTGGCAGGATCGAAGAGATCTGCATTCCGCACTCACCGTGGGGACGGAAGTCAAAAGGCGTGCCCACCAGCGTCCTGGTCTCGCTGCCTGGCTGCAGTGTCTCGAACGTGCCTTCGGCCGTCTGGCCGTGGAACTTCTCCAGCGCCGGTTTGGGGTCGAAGAGATCCATCTGGCTGGGTCCGCCAACCATGTTGAGCATGATGATCGAGTGCGCTGGCGCCGGCAGCGGACCACGGCGTGGATGCAGGCTGGTGGTTTCCTCGGCCAGCAGTTGCCGCAGTGCCAACCAGCCAAAGCCCAGTGACGAGCACTGCAGTAGACCACGGCGGGTCAATCCTGTTGCTGCCGGTGATGTCATGGAAGAACTCACACTATTCCCGGTAGAGGAACTCGCTGGTGTTGAGCAGGGTATGAGCCAACTCGATGACGGCCTGTCGCCGAGCCGCCGTCCTGTCGTGTCCGGCCTTGTGGAACGACTCGGTGTCGGCGGCCAGTGCTTGACGGCACAACATTCGCTCGCGAGGAACGGGTTCGCGACACAGTGCCCGTTGATATAACGTCTCGATCAGGCGATCGACGTCTTGCCCGGCCGTCGTCACCGCCTGCTCGGCCAGGACGGTTGACTGCTCGTAGACGAAGGGGCCGTTGATCATCGCCAGGGACTGAAGGGGAACGGCACTGGTCTGTCGCTGGCTGCTGGTGGTCAGGATGGCTGGCTGATCGAAGACGTCCAGCAGTGTCAGCGAGTAGCCACGGCGAGTGACGAGGTACACGCTCCGCCGACGGTGGTCGAAGGGCTGTTTCAGTTTTTCCAGAGGAATCCTGATCCGACCATCGGGGAGGGCCTGCTGGGGAACCGGGGGGCCACCGAGTGAGGAATCCAGTTGGCCTGCCACCGCCAGCAGGCTGTCGCGAATGGACTCCGATTCCAGCCGTCGCAGCGACATTCGCCACAGCAGCCTGTTGTCGGGGTCGGCCAGCTTCGCCTGCCGGGAATCTGTGGGACGTGAGGTTTGTCGGTAGGTGTGCGAAAGCAGGATGGTGCGCAACAGGGGCTTGATCCGCCAGCCGTGTCGTTGAAAGTCGCGGCAGAGCCATTCGAGCAGTTGTGGGTGAGTGGGCTCGGTGCCCTGGACGCCGAAATCACCCGCCGAGGCCACCAGGCCGCGCCCGAACAGTGCCTGCCAGAAGCGATTGATCAGTACCCGGCTGACCAGTGCCGAGGCGCGGGTGTCCGCGGAGGTCAACCAGCGGGCCAACGCCAGGCGGCGGCCGCTCGAGCCGTTGGGGGCCCGGGTCGGTTGCAGCACGGCCTGCTCGGGTGTGTCGCAGAGGACTCCGAGCACCCCAGGTTCGACCGGCGGTCCGGGATACTCGTGCCGCCCGCGTTTGAGTACGAAGGTGGTGGGTGCCGTCCCCACGTCGAAGAGTGCCTGGATGCGGCCGTAGGCCCGTCGCTGCGACTGCAGGGTTGCGATCGCGGCTTCTTCTGTCGCGATCGTGTTCTTTTCCTTGTCGTTCAACTCGCCGGTGACCTCGGGGTCGCTGATGGCCAGCGACTTCTCGAACTTTTCGGTGAGGTAGGCCTGGATCTCGGTCCGCCGTTTCGCGTCCTGCGCGATCGCTGCCAGCACGTCGGCTCGAATCGCGGCCGGAAGACCCCGGGATTTTTTCTCCAGGAGCCGTTGCCTGGCGACACTCCGGAGTGCCTGGATCTGCGACTGGTGCTCGAGGATGCCACGGTCCAGCTGTCCATTGTGGACGTCGATTTCCTGCCGGGTTTTCGTCGAGACATCCAGCAGTGATCGGTCGTTGACTTTCTGGTCGAAAGGATACACGGGTCGCCAGTCCGTGGGGTTGTAGGAGGTCATCAACGTGGCCATCAGGCGGTAGTAGTCCCGTTGGGGAATCGCATCGAACTTGTGGTCGTGACACCGTGCGCACTTGACCGAGAGGCCCAGCAGTCCGCCGGCCACGACATCCATCGTTTCGTAGAGCACTTCGTAGTAGCTGGGTGTGACCACCCCGACCGACTCGTGTGTCTGGTCGCGGGAGGTTCGCAGGAATCCGGTGGCGACCAGGTTTCGGACCGTCCCGGGCGAATACCGCGCCGCCGTCTTCCACTCGACCAACTCGTCCCCGGCCAGTTGTTCTTGCAGGAACCGGTCGAAGGGATAGTCGTTGTTGAAGGCATCGATCACGTAGTCACGGTACCGCCACTTGCCTTCGGTCATGATCACCTGGTTGGGACCATGGTCGAAGCCAACGGTGTCGGCATACCCGGCCACGTCCAGCCAGTGGCGACCCCATCGTTGACCGAAACGGGGCGAGGCGAGCAGCCGGTCGACGAGACGTTCGTAGGCGTCGTATCGCCGGTCGGCCAGGAAGTCTTCCCGGTCGCCCGGGGTGGGTGGGATTCCCAGGACATCAAGCGAGATCCGCCGCAACAGCGTGTCGCGTCGGGCCGACCGTGCCAGCGACAAGCCGGCATCTTCGAGCCGGGTTTGGATGAAAGCATCAATCGGAGTGGCCACCCGTTGGGCGTGCGTGGGGCGGGGAACCGTGGGTGTTGCCAGCCTGCCAAAGGCCCAGTGTTCCCGGTCTTGAGGGGTGATCGGGTCTTGCCGTGGGGGGATCGTGTAATCCTCGGTCGCCGCCATTCCGTCGGCAATCCAGGTCCGGATTGTCTCGACCTCGGGCTCCGACAGCTTCGTCTTGCCGCGGGGTGGCATCGCGCCACGCCGGACCATCTGGTACAGGTAGCTCTGTTCGGGTTTTCCCGGAACGGCGATGACACCGCTGAGTCCCCCGTCGACGAGGGACTGGATCGACCGCAGGTCCAGGCTCCGCCGCGGTTGCTTTGCACCGTGACACCCGTGGCAGTGCTTGGCCAGGATCGGCAACACGTCGCGTTCGAAGCGCGGAGGCGCGGCGATGACGGTTGTTGCCGTGATCGCCAGTACGAGGATCAGGTGCGGGAATCTCATGAGGTCGATTCTATCGCCAGCCGCGTCCCGAGGGCGACCTGGTGACGTTCCAGGGGGCGTGCTGAAGATTCCCTACACGAGGATCTCCTTGACCACGTGTCCATGCACATCGGTCAATCGACGCTGCAGGCCGTTGTGATAGAAGGTCAGTTGCTCGTGATCCAGGCCCAGCAGGTGCAGGATCGTCGCGTGGAAGTCGTGTACGGTGAGCACGTTTTCGGCGGCCGCGAAGCTGAAGTCGTCGGTTGCTCCGTAACTGAAGGGAGCCTTGACGCCGGCCCCGGCCAGCCAGCAGGTGAATCCTCGCGGGTTGTGGTCTCGTCCCAGCGTTCCGCGCTGGAACATCGGCAGTCGCCCGAACTCGGTGCAGAAGACCAGCAGCGTGTCTTCGAGCATGCCCCGTCGTGCCAGGTCAATCAGCAGTCCGGCGACGGGTTGGTCGAGGATTTCGGAATGGTGGTCGTACTGCGGTTTTAGCTTGTTGTGGCCATCCCAGTTCAGTCGGCCACCGGACGCGTAGGCACCGTTGAACAACTGGACAAATCGTACTCCCTGTTCGACCAGCCGTCGGGCCAGGATGCAGTTTCGGGCAAACTGGGCCTTGATCTTGTTCTGGGGATCATCGGCTCCGTACAAGGCCAGCGTTTCTTTGGTCTCGGATCGCAGGTCAGTCACCCGTGGTACGGACAACTGCATCCGTGCCGCCAGTTCGTAACTGGCCAACCGGGCAACCAACTGGGTGTCCCCGGGAAAGCGTTCGGCGTAGCGTCGGTTCAGTTGTCCCAGCACGCGTCGTGCGGCGAGATCCTGGCCGGTGGTGGTGTTCCTGGGCTTTTGAAGATATCGGACCGGTTTGGTCATGCTGAATGGCGTTCCCTGGAACTGCGCCGGCAGGAATCCACAGGTCCAGTTGTTGGGCCCTGCCTGGGGATTGCCCCGCGGGTCCTCGATCGCTACGAAGGAGGGCAGGTCCTGGGTCTCACTGCCCAGTGCGTAGCTCGACCAGGCCCCGATACTGGGGAAGCCGTCGGGGACAAAACCGGTCGACATCACGTTTTCGCCGGGCCCGTGGGTGTTGGTCTTGGTCGTCAGCGAGTGCAGGTAGCAGATGCGGTCGGACTGGTTGCCCATGTGGGGGACCATGTCCGAGACCATCTTGCCGCAGCGTCCGCGGGGTCGGAATGTCCAAAGCGGACGTTGCAGGTTGCCGTTCTCACCCTGGAAGGTGACCAGTCGCTCGTTGCCCGGCAGGGGTTGCCCGTCGCGCTTGATCAATTCGGGCTTGTGGTCGAACGAATCGACCTGGCTGAATGCTCCGGCACAGAACACCACGATCACGTTTTTGGCTCGCGGGGCATGGTGACCGGTGCGTGGAGCCGCCGGGCGGGTGGGGTCAATCACCGGGGTTGCGGCCAGTCGACCGTCTGCCTGCAGCAGCCCGGCCAGGGCCATTGCTCCCAATCCGCGCGTCGTGTCACCGAGAAAACGACGGCGGTCGAGAAGGGCCAGTGCCTGTGGAGATACGAGAGGTGAGGACACGCGAGCGGGTTACTCCAGGAACACGAACTCGTTGGAATTCAGAAGCACCCGTCCGACCTGCTGTGGTCCGAACCGACGGGCGAGTTCAACCAGCACCGTTTGTTCCCCGGGCTCCAGTCGTCGACCCAGCGTCCATTTGACCATGGCCTGGACCTGGTCCCCCGTGTCCCCGCCCACTGCGTTGCGCGCTCGTTGGGCCAGGAATTCGGCTTGCCGGTTCACAAACCGGCTGTTGAACAGCCCCAGTGACTGGACGGGTGTCGTTGACCGCGATCGCTTTGGTGCCATTTGTCCGCCGTCAGGACAATCGAATGAGCCGAAGATTCCCGGCCGCATCAGGCGGATCCGGGTCCCATAGACCATCCGCCGCCAGCCGGATCGGCCGAATTCCTCCTTGGGGACGTAATCACCAAAATTGCTCTGTGGCACGTCGTAGAAATCGAAACCCTGGCCGTGCATCCGGTTGTTGAGTCGGCCGCTGGCCGCGAGGATCGAGTCGCGGAGTGCCTCGGCCGCGAGCCGTCGAGGTGGAAAACGCCACAGCAGCCTCGTGTCACCATCGCTGGCGAGAGCCGCGGCCCGCGGTCGAGACGACTGGCGGAACGTGGCCGAGAGCAGGATTCGACGGTGCAGGTGTTTCAGTGACCAGCGGTGTTGCACCAGGTCCAGTGCCAGCCAGTCGAGTAGCTTGGGATGCGTCGGGCGGGCGCCGTTGCGACCGAGGTCCGAGGGTGTATCGACGAGCCCGGTGCCGAAGTGATGTTGCCAGATCCGATTGACGATCACGCGCGGGGTCAGTGGATTGTGTGGACTGGTGATGGCACGAGCCAGGGCGATTCGTCGCGTCGTTTCGGTGGCGCCGGCATCCAGGTCGAGTGCCCCGATCAACCCGGGAACGTCAGGTGCGACCTGTTCCAGTCGTTGCATCGGGTCGCCACGTTTCAGGCGGTAAGTGGTCTCGGGGGCCTGGAAGCTGCCCAGGAATCCCTGTGGTCCTGCGGCGAGTCGATTGAGTTCGGCCCGGGTCGAGGCGAAGCGACCCGCGATGTCTCGGAGCCGGAGGACATCGGCGGCCGCAACACCCTGTATCCGGATCGTCTTGGCAGCACGCCGATCATCCGGGTGAAGGGTCC
>CAZYAZ010000121.1:0-7673 GCA_964646205.1 uncultured Planctomycetaceae bacterium
ATGTTCCTGGGTGGGATTCCCGCCGGTAGGATGGGAGTCCCCGACGACATCCGTGGCCTCTCGCTCCTACTCGGGTCGGATGCGGGCAGTTGGATTACCGGAGCGTTGATACCGATGGATGGTGGCAACCTGGCAATGAACGCCGGAGGAACACCCGGCTGGATGCGGGCCGAATCGGCCGAGGGTTTTGAATCCGGCGGTGGCCGCCGCGGGTAGGTTCGGGAAATGACAACTCCATCGTCGCTTGCCGATTGTCGCATCGTGCGGCTGAATGCCGAGCTGTTTCCGGTCTCACGTGAGGAACAGGAAGCGTGTCGCCGGCACGGGATCGAGCCCGAGCCAGTCGAGGCGGAGACAGAGGCAGAATTGCGGGCGGTGGTGGCTGGAGCTGACGCGGTGTTCGCTGTCAGCGTGAAGTTGCCCGCCTCGGTGATCGCCGCGATGGACCGCTGCCGGGTGATCTCGAGGATGGGGGCCGGGACCGATCGGATCGATGTCCAGGAAGCGACCCGACGCGGGATCCTGGTGACCAACGTTGCGGATTTTTGCGTTGAGGAGCAGGCCGACCACGCGATGGCGATGCTGTTGGCCGTTGAGAGACAGCTCAAACGGATGGACCGTGAGATGGCGGCCGGCCACTGGACTGGATCTCGTGAGGTCTCGGGTCGCAATCACCGTTTGCCAGGCCGCACGCTGGGGCTGGTCGGTTTTGGGCGTTCTGCCAGGGCGATGGCACGCCGTGCACGGGGTTTCGACATGCGTTTGCTGGCCACTCGACGACGAGAGCTGGACGATCCGGAACTGGCGGAACTGGGTGTCGAACTCGTTTCGCTCGATGAACTGCTCGCTCGGTCCGATTACGTGTCGTTGCATCTTCCGCTGACCGAGGCGACCTATCACCTGATCGATGCCGAGGCCCTGCAGCGAATGAAGCCCGGGGCGATCCTGATCAACACGTCGCGGGGGGCGATCGTCTGCGAGGAGGCGCTTGTGGCGGCGTTGGACGATCGTCGGTTGCGTGGGGCGGGACTGGATGTTTTCGAGCAGATCAACGTGCACGACCCCGACGAGGTGCCTCCACGAGACAGTCCGTTGATCGGTCGTGACGACATCGTGGTGACTCCCCACGTGGCCGCCTTCAGCGTCGAGAGTCGCGAGGACGTCACCAGCGGAAGTGTTGCCAACCTGGTCGATGTGCTGGAAGGTCGTTGGCCGACGTCCGGGAACATCGTCAACGCCTCGGTGGTCCCACGATGGCCGTTGGAACCACGGTCTCCCGCGCGTTAGCGACGGACGTTCAACTCGACGGCCCGGGCCACACGATTGGTCCCGGACGCTTTGGATTGTTGGATCAGTTCGAGTTTCACCGGGTTGTCGCCCTGGGCAATCAGTGATGCCGGGATCTTCGTTTCCAGGCGGTCCTTCCCAACGGATTTCCACTCGGTGATGGTTGTGCCGCCGAGCGTGACCGCGATCCGGTCTCCGCTCTGGAGGTTGTCGACCTGGACCCCCAGTTGCAACGAGCTGGCCTTCGTCGCCAGGTTTTCACGAACCCGCAACCGGAGTGACAAGGGTTTGCCGGTTTCGAGTGTCGTGGGCAGCACGCAGTGCAACCAGTTGCTGGGGTATTCGCCTGCCGGACGACCGCGGTCCACCACGAACAGCAACTCGGATTCGGTGGCACGCAGTCGGGTGGGATCGCCGATCCGGTCGAGCATCGAGGCCATCCAGGGACCAGTTTGTTCGGAGTTGTTCTGCGTGTGCGGGAACCAGTTGAACAGGTAGATCCCGTCGGCTCCCTGGTTCCAGTAGTTGAGTGCGGTGGCGGCGGCGAGCTTGCGGGGAATCGGCGAATAGCGGCTTGGCCAGCCGTAGAGACACGGGTAGACATGGATGTGTCGTGGTCGGGCGAGTTTCCGGAACTGCTCGATTTCAATGTCGATCACACCGCTGCCGAGAATCACGTGGTCCACCAGTCCCTGTTTGATCCACTTGGTGACCTCGAATCCGTCGCGGGCACAGGCAGCCAGTGACTCGTCGACGCGGACGGCCAGTTGCAGGCGGCGACCCCGTTTCTTGGACTGTCGCACGATCAACCGGTGGTACCGGCCGATCAGTTCGGTGAGCAGCGGGGCATTTTTCTGCACGGTGCCGGGCAGAAAGTAGGGAGCACCTCGCAAGAAGTCGATTTCGAGTCCGTCAAAATCGTACCTGGTGAGGATCTCTTCCATTGCCCGATACTTCAGGTCGCGAACTTCCTTGAAAGCGAAGTTGAGTGCCGTCGGGTAGCTGGTCACCGCACCGTATTTCTTTTTTCCGAGCAACCATTCGGGGTGCTTGATCTTGAAGGTTGGTCGTTCGTCGGCGATGAAGGCGTCGTGGATGTCGTTGATGCGGAAGGAATAGAAGACGTCGATTTTTCGTTTGCGAGCTTCGCGAACGACTACCAGTGGTGGGTCATTGCCCTGGTCGATCAGGGCCTGCAATTTCGGGTCGGTTTTGCCGACCCGAGCCCCGGAACGTTCCAGCACGCGGCTGTCGTAGTTGGCCGTATTTCCTCCGGCCCCGTCACACCAGAACAACGCATCGACGTGGCTGTCCTCCAGTGGGCCAAAGAGATTCTCGATCCACTGTTCGAGGTTGCCCCCGGCATCCTTGAAGACCCCGTGTCCATCGCTGTTGAAGATCACCCGATATCGTTTCGGGGCATCCGTGTTGCGATCTCCGGCTTCGGCGGCAGCGACCAGCGAGATGCAGCACAGGGCCAGCAGGCCGAGCCGGATGGAAAAGAGGTGGTTCATTGGCGTGATTCCGCGGTGCCGGATGTGATTGACGGACGATTTCGGAAATGCCCCCGCTCAATCGTAGGAGGGGACGTAGTGCGTGTGGCGGTTGCCGGGTGTGATCGAATAGAGTTTCGCGTTCTTGAGGTGGAAACGGAGTTGGATGGGGCGTCCCTGCAACTGGTGCAGGTCACGGTGTCCCTTCCAGGCCAGCTTGTGGCTGATGGCGTCGGATGTCAGCGGGATCGACTCGGCGAGTCCGAAGCCCTTGATGGGCTGTCCCTTCGCGTCGAGAGCCTCGATGGCCAGGGAACCGCCCTGGGCGTTGGCGTTGACGGTCAGCGTGTCGCCCAGGAACAGGAATGTCCTGGTGGTCATCGTTCCTCCCTGGGGGCCGGCTTCGACGGAGACGAACCCGTCGACTCTTAGCGTGGCCAGCCCGACTCCCTTCTTGGGAGGCTTGGCGTTGGGGTCCTTCTTGGGAGGGTCGCCGGTCCAGGTCCACCAGTGTTTGGCGTTGGCTCCCGCGTAGTAGAAGTGGATGCGGTTTCCGACGATGATCGGTTCGGGAGTGAAGTACGGCGTGAGGTAGCCCCAGTCCCAGTCTTTCTTTTTCATATTCCCATAGGGCAGGAACACGGAGGCTCGCGCCGCAGGACCCCAGTCGCGCTTCGTCATCAATTCGGTGTGCGTCACCGTGCCACCGCCGCCGACTCGTGACCAGATCACCCCGTCGCGGCTGTAGGCCAGTTGCAGGTCCGTCCGGTCGGTCCACGGTTTCTCGGGAGTGATTGGCTTGAGTGATTCGTTGTGGTAGGCGCCGATCAGGCCGATGTAGCCACCCGCATAAGGCAAGGGTGCCATCTGGTAGAACTGGGTCGCCTGCACCTCGTCGCGTTTGGTGCGTCGGATCAGCGTGACCTTTGGTGACCAGTGCAGGAAGTCGTGGCTCTCGGTCCGGGCGACCAGCCGGACGTTGGGCGGTCCAAATCTCAGGAAGGCCATGTAGCGGCGGTTGCGGGCGTCCCAGAGCGGACAGATCTGCGTGTCGCTGAAGGGGATCAACTCGAACGGCTTGACCGCCTTCCAGTGGATGCCATCGGGGGAAAACGCGGCGCTGGTCATCCAGGTGGCCGACGTCCCATCCGGAGCGCAACTGAAAAGCATCTTGTAGCGACGGGCCGGGTCCGGGTCGTTGACGTCATGGATGATCCCGGGACACTGGAAACCGGTGACCGTTGGTGCCGAGACGAGGTTGGACCCGGTCTTGCTGTTCAGCACCGGCTTGGTCCACTTCACGCCGTCCTTGGAGGTGGCCAGGCACAGGTTGCCCTCCGAGACACCCTCTTTCTTCTTCCAGGTCTGATACCACATCCGGAACAGTTTCTTCTTGGGATCGTAGTGGACCGTTCCATATCCCGGCCCGCCCTCCTCCCAGGGGTTCTCCTTGACCAGCACCGGGTTTTGCTTGTGCTTGACCGGCTGGTTGAGCTTTCGTTTGGCTCCCTTCAGCGACCCAACCAGCCGTGCGTCGATGAACAACTCGGTCTCCCGCAGCAGGATGGCTCCACCGGAGTTGGAATCGTTGAGGTCCTTGAGGAGTCCGTCTGGTGCCTTCAGTGGCTTGGCAGCCGGCAGAGAGGCGACCATCAGTGTCAACAGAATGCCTGCAGAAATCGTGTGGCGGAGCATTGATACCGGTGTCCTGGAAAATGACGCGATTGATTCGGATCGACAGTGGCTTATACAATCTACGAACTGGATTTGAGGTTCAACGGTCGACGGTCGATTTTTAAAGAACAGGCGGAGACCGTTTAGCAGTTTTCGCGAGCCAGGTTCACGGAACAGGAGATTGCCGGTGTCAATTTCAACAAGTCATGGATTCGAGCACGATGCTCATCATGCTGGCAGTGTGCAAGCGTCTCCATTCCGTCCAGCCGCTGACGACACGATCCGCGTGGGTTCACGGCGTTGGTTCCTGCAGACAGGAGCGGCGGGACTTGGCGGGTTGTCGCTGGCCGAGTTGCTGGCGGCTCGACAGGCATCGGCTGCCGGAGGTGGATCGGGATCGAACAAACGCAAGGCGGTGATCCTGTTCTGGCTGTCGGGTGGACCCAGCCAACTGGACATGTGGGACCCGAAACCCAACGCACCCCGCGAAGTGCGTGGGCCATTCAGCACGATTTCCACGGCGCTTCCGGGCGTGCGATTTGGTGAGCACCTGCCGATGCAGGCTGCCATGGCCGATAAGCTCTCGATCCTGCGGGCCGTCGACTGTAGTGCGAGCAACCACACACCGATCACGATGCAGGCCGGCAATCCGCTGGCGCGGCGAACCAACGACGGCCGGGACGGCGGCGGTTACCCTTCGATGGGTTCGATCGTGTCGAAGTTCCGCGGCGGCAACGATGTCGACATGCCGGGATTCGTCGGACTGGCCAACAGTTGGACCAGTGACGTGTACGGAGCCGGCGAGATGGGTCCCACGCATGAGCCGGTCAAGGGACTGGAACTGACCGGCCGGTTTGCTTTGCCCAAGGGCATCGCGGCATCGCGGCTGGCCGACAGAGCGGGACTCCGCCAGGAATTCGACCGTTTTCGTCGGGATCTCGATCAACGCAACACGCTCGACCGACTCGACCAGAATCAGCGACGGGCGTACCAGATGGTCGTCTCGGGCAAGGTCCAGAAGGCCTTCGACATGAGTCGCGAGGAGGCCGTCACGCGTGACGCCTATGGGCGGTGCAGCGTGGGCGAGAAGGCCCTGTTGGCGCGTCGGCTTGTCGAACATGGCGTGACGTTCGTTCTGGTCAGTGGAGCGTGGGGTTACTTTGATCACCACGGAGACGACGTTCGCTGGGGCGGGATCTCCAAGGGCCTGGCACCGTTGTCTCCGAAGGTCGACCGTGCGATGGCGACGCTGGTGACAGACCTGGAAACCCGTGGGCTGCTCGACGACACCTTCGTGATGATGATGGGTGAGTTTGGCCGGACGCCGAAGATCAACGAGAAGGCCGGTCGGCACCACTGGACCAAGGTGATGTCGATGGTCGTGGCCGGCGGAGGCATGCCGGCCGGGCAGGTGATCGGCGAAAGTGACCGCAACGGATCATCGGTCAAGGCCGGTGCGGTGCGACCGCAGGACCTGGCCGCGACCACGTTTCGGCATCTTGGTATCGGGCTCGACACTCACTGGACCAACCGCCGTGGTCGCCCGATTCCGATCGTCACCGAGGGCGGTCGCCCGGTTCCCGAGTTGCTCTAGCACGGGGTCGTGTCCCGGTTTGCACCAGCTCGTCCTAGGCCATGATCCCGGCGATCGGTGTGCCATCGCTGACGGTGTGCGGTCGATTGAGCCTGTCGCGGATGCGGGTGGCCGGATCGATTCCCAGCAGCGAGTAGATGGTGGCGGTGATGTCGGCCGGGCCGACGGGGTTGTCGGCCGGGTAGGCCGCGTGACGATCGCTGGAACCGTAGACCGTCCCCGCCCGGACACCCGCTCCGGCCAGGAAGACCGAGTAGCAGTGAGGCCAGTGGTCCCGGCCATCAGGTTCGGCTCCGGCACCGGAAGTGATCTGGCCCAGCTTGGGCGTACGGCCAAACTCGCCCATTGCCACCACCAGGGTCTCCTCCAAAAGCCCCCTGTCCTGCAGATCATCCAGTAACGTGGCAAAGGCCTGGTTGGCGTACGGCAGCAACGACTTTTCGAGAAGCGGGTAGTGTGATCGGTGGGTGTCCCAGGACTGGTCGTATCGTAACCCGCTGCAGACAGTCACCAGCCGCACCCCGGCCTCGATCAGCCGACGTGCCAGCAGCAGGCTCTGGCCCAGGCAGGGCAGCCCCCCTCCCTTGCGAACCGAAAGCCTGGGCCGGAATCCCAGGCCGTAACGGCGACGCAGTGATTCGGGTTCCTGTTCGAGATCAAAAGCGCGACTCGCCGTGGGCGAAGCGACCAGAGAAAATGCCTTGTCGTAGAATGTGTCGAGCCGTTTGCCACTGGTGGTCGGTTCGATCAGCCGACCGGAGCGGTCGATTCGAGACAGCAAGTTCCTCCGGCTCTGCAGGCGGTTCTCGTCGAGTGTGGCCAGGCGTTTCAGTCCGGGAGCACGGTAGCCGGGCAATCCCGGGTTGCCGGCCACGAACGGGTCGCAGGCATCGCCCAGGAATCCAGCCTGCTGGCCGGGGATGAAGTGCCCATTGTTGAACATCACCTCCGGCAGGTGCACGAAGTCGGGGACGAGCTGCTGGGAGGGGCGAAGGTGAGCGACGACCGAACCCAGCGGGGGATGATTGTCGGGTGACGGGGCAACAATCAACCGCGAGCCCTGCAGGGGGCGGTGGCCGGTCAATGCGTAGTATGTGCCGGCGTTGTGATCGTTGATGTCGTGGGTGGCCGAACGGATCATCGCCAGCCGGTTCATCCACGGTGCCCACTGGTCCAGATGTTCGCACAACGTGATGCCGGGCAATGACGTGGCGATCGGCCGGAATTTGCCACGCACCTCGGCAGGGGCTTCGGGCTTCATGTCCCAGAGGTCGATGTGAGACGGTCCGCCTTCCATGTAGAAAAGGATGCAGGACTTGGCAGCCGGTGCCGCCTGGGTCGCACGTGCCTGGCTGGCCAACAATCCGGGCAGTCCCAGTCCCAATGCGTTCAGGCCACCGACCTGGACCGCGCCGCGTCGTGTCAGTTGGGTCACACGTGGATCGATCATCGTGGATCCGATTATAGACAAAGATGATCGTCGGTGAGCGATGGACCTCGCCCCTTTCCAAGCGCAAGGTGCACCGGTATGATGGCCGGCAGAGGTGCCTGCGGCGGTGACCGGAGGGCTTCTGGAGGAGAGATGGCAGAGTGGCCGAATGCGCCGGATTGCTAATCCGGTGAGT
>CAZYAZ010000122.1:0-7646 GCA_964646205.1 uncultured Planctomycetaceae bacterium
TTTTGCGGGATGTTGACCTGGCCAAACTGTTTCATCTTGGCCTTGCCCTTCTTCTGCTTTTTCAGCAGCTTGTTCTTGCGTGTCACGTCGCCGCCATAGAGTTTGGCAGTGACGTCCTTTCGATAGGGCTGGATCGTTGATCGGGCGATGATCGTGCCACCGATCGCTCCCTGGATCGGGATCTTGAACTGGTGGCGCGGAATGGCCTCGGCGAGTTGGTCGCAATAGTGAAGAGCTCTTGCTCGTGCCTTGTCGCGATGCACCAGGTAGGAGAGCGTGTCGACCGGTTCCTTGTTGACGAGGATGTCGACCTTCACCACGTCGGACGGCCGGTAGTCGACCGGGACGTAGTCGAATGAACCGTAGCCTCGCGTGACGGTTTTGAGCTTTCCGTAGAAATCAAAGAGGACCTCGCCAAGTGGCATTTCGCTCACCAGTTCCACCCGGCCTGCCGAAAGGTAGTTCATCGTCTGGCCCTCGGAGCGGTGTTCGCGGCACAACTCCATGACCGGGCCGACATAGTCCTCCGGGGTGAGGATAGACGCCTTGATGAAAGGCTCCGAGACCGAATCAATCGTTGCGGGGTCCGGCCAGTAGCTGGGATTGTCGACGTCGATCGTCGTCTCGTCTTTCAGGCCGACCGTGTAACGGACTGACGGAGCCGAGATGACCAACCCGATGTCGAATTCTCTGCGGAGCCGTTCCTGGATGACGTCCAGGTGGAGCAGGCCCAGAAAACCACAACGGAATCCGAATCCGAGTGCCGCGGAACTGTCTTTTTCGTAGGTGAGCGCCGCGTCATTTATCGCCAACTTGTCCAGGGCCTTGGTGAGGTCCTTGTACTCGTCGGAGTTCATCGGATAAATCGACGAGAAGACGACCTGCTTGGCTTCCTGGTAGCCCGGGATTGGTGTCTCGGCCGGCCGGTCCACGAGGGTGATGGTGTCGCCGATCTCGATGTCGCGAACGCTCTTGACCCCGGCGACGATGTAGCCGACTTCCCCGGCGCTGAGTTGCTGTCTGGGGGTGAGTTTCAGCTGGTTGTAGCCAATTTCCTCAACCGTGTAGTCACGATCCGCATGCATGAAGTGAATCGTGTCGCGGGTTTTCAGCGTGCCTTCCATGATCCGGCACTGGAGAATCACTCCGCGGTAGGGGTCAAAATGGGCATCGAAAACTAGCCCTTTCAACGGTGCGTCCGGGTCCCCCTTGGGGGGCGGCAGGTGCTCGACGATTCCGGAGAGCACGTCTTCGATTCCCTCACCGGTTTTGGCGGACACCGGGACCGCATCGAATGGGTCCAGGCCAAGGTCCTCGTCGATCTCCTCGCGGACACGATCCACGTCGGCTGCGGGCAGATCAATCTTGTTGATCACCGCCAGCAGTTCCAGGTTGGTTTCCATCGCGAGGTACAGGTTGGCGACGGTCTGTGCCTCGACCCCTTGCGAGGCATCGATGACGATCAGGGCGCCGTCGCAGGCCATCAACGATCGTCGGACTTCGTGCGAAAAATCCACGTGGCCGGGCGTGTCAATGAGGTTCAGCAGGTAATCCTGCCCGTCGGGTGCGTGGTAGGAGAGCGTGATGGAATTGCTCTTGATCGTGATGCCACGTTCTCGCTCGATGTCCATGGCATCGAGCATCTGGTCGCGAAATTCGCGTTGGGTCACCGCATCGCATGCCTGGATCAGACGGTCGGCCAGCGTCGATTTGCCATGATCCACATGGGCGATGATGCAGAAATTCCGGATCTGTTTCATGCGTGGGGGCCGGGTGGAAACGGAGTTGTTCTGGTGAGGTGGTGGGAAATCAAGACAGTTGGGAGGAGACTGGAGAATCGCCAGCCAACTCGAGTTGGTTTTACGTGGCCGTTTTTCGCTTCTGCGAACTGCCTCTCGCCGCCGCAGACGTTTTGGTGGCCGCCTTGATACGGATGATCCTGTTTCCGTGGTGGGTGCGACCGTGCATGTCGGTGGCACGAACGTGCAACGTGTGGACGCCGACGGTTGGTTTGTTCGGCAGTTTTGCGTGCCAAAGATGTGGGCATTTCTTGGGATTCGGTAGATCTCGCCACGGTCTGGCCTTGATGGCCTGTTCTCCCTTTCGGAGCAATGCATACCCGGGATCATTGATCACCCGGCGGTCCATCCTGGTCCACTTGCCAGTCTCTCCGAATCGCATTTCCACCGTGGATTTTTCCGAACCGTTGAAGACGTTCACGAAAATGTCCGTCTCAGCGGCCTTGTCCGTCGTGACAGCCTCGGGAGACTGGATGTTCATCTGGTAGCTGGCCGGCCGGCCGGCTGCCTTGAAGTCCAGCGTGTACTTGTGTCCATCGAAGCTGATGATCGAGTAGCCGTTGGGGGCACCGTCGGCCATGGTGGTGTGAGGAATTCCTCGCTCGTCGGGAGCCCCCGACCACCAGCTTCCACTGACGGTCACGTTGATCACGTGATGGTGGGGTTCGGGGCCGCGCCAGCCGTCCTTGCGAGTGATGAACCGGTGTTCGTGATGGTGCGTGTGTCCGGAGATGGACATGCAGAACGGTCGTTGTTCGATCAGGCGGTACAGTTCCGTGCGATCGTGCACGTCGATCAGTGGAATGTGCATCAGAAGAACCACCAGTTGATTTTCGGGGATCATGGCCAGGTCGTTGCGGATGAAGTCCATCTGCCGTTTGCCCAGTCCACCACGATACGTCCAGTTTCCCGACTGACCGGACTTCAGCCAGTCGATGTCGTCCAGGACCATGAAGTGCACCGTGCCGTAGTCGAACGAGTAATACGATGGGCCGAAGGTGTTCTCGAAGGTCTCGTTGACATGCCGGCGGCTCCGCGCGTCGGTGTTGATGTCGTGGTTGCCGATCACGTTGTACCAGGGGATCCCCAGTAGCGCGATCGCCTTCGCCTGTGACTCGAACAACGAGAGGTCGTCGAACATGATGTCGCCCAGCGTGACACCCATCGACGCATCGGTGCCGATCAACTCCTCGACGACGTCGTGGGTCACGTAGTCAATTTCTTTCTGGTCCCGGGGCTGAGGGTCGCCAAACAACAGGGCCTTGAACGTGTCCGGTTCGCGTTGTGGATACAACGGAAAGTCGACGGAATCGGGCAGCGGTCCGGTTGGTTTGACGCCGGGGTACTTGGACGCGGGTGACCCGTCGGGTTTGTGGATGTAGTAGAAGCGAGGCAGCATGTGGTCATCGATCGGAGTCCGCCAGCCTCGCGGCTTGATCACGAACAGGGTGGTGTCATCGGTGATCGGCAAGCGATATTGACCGTGCTTGTCGGTTGTGACGATCTCGCGGCCGTTGGATACCCGGACCCTGGCCAACGTTTTTTCGCCGGCGTCCAGTTTTTGGTTTCCGTTGGAATCCTGGAAAACGTAACCGGTGGCAAACTGCGGGCCAGATGGGGCTGCCGGGCCGCTGACTGATGCCAGCCCCAGCGGGATGAGAACCGAGATCAGGACGAGCCATTTCTTCATGCGGCACCTCGGGGGTTTCGTTGTGTACTGTCGGCTGAGCCGGAGCGGGGACTTCTCGTCTGGACCATCATAGCTGGTCAACCATTTCCAGTCGCTAAACGGAGCGGTCGTTGCAGTGGCGTTGTCCAATTGGTTTGCCTGATGTTTTGGGTGGTCCAGGCACAAAACCCGGCAATCCCGTTTCCCATCAATGGTGGATGGCCGGCTGGCACGGGCCGGGTTGTCCAACAGTTGATGGACCAGGTTTTTCAAGTGCCTTGGAACTGATGCGGGCGACGCGACGTCCAATACACATGCCACACGATGGGGCGTTGTCGAATGAGTCTCGCAAGGAGTCACAAGATGATTGTTCGGATTCTGGTTGCTGTGACGGCTGGTGTGTTTGTGGTCGCTTTGGCTGGTTGGACCACAGGCGCTGAGGGTGATGGGCCGCCGGATGCAGACACCAGGGGTGCTGGGCCGCCGACCCCGCAGAAGTGTTGGGCAGCGCCCCGTGTGGCAATCGAGATCGATCTCTTGCTCGACTTGCCTGCCGAAATCAATCGCACGAAACCCGAACAGATTACGTTCCGTCTTTTCAACAAGGGGAAAGGACCGGTGACGTTGGTGATGCCAGGGGACGGTAGCGATGCAGGTTGGCGAACCCCAGTTGTCGGCTGGTCATTCCTTCCGGTCGGTTCCAGAAAATCCCATCCCCCCCATCCGGCAAACGGTGTCCTTGGACGCTGCGGCAATATCAACACGCTGGAGCCACATGAGGTCTTCGTTTTGAAGCCCGGCGATGGTAAGGATCTCAAGCAGTGGATCGGTTTCTCGCAATTGCCTCCTGCCGGGACGTACCGGGTTGTCTTCTATTACAGCAATCTTCCCAGGATGAAATGGTCGGGACTCCCATCCATTGAAGGGCATGACCCGGCCGCGATGGTCCGTGTCCAGGAGAGCACTCCCGTGTCGCTTGTTAGCAACGAGGTGGTGGTCGAGATCTCCGACTGAGCCGCGGCCGGTGAGGAAGTGTTTGCCCGGCGGGAAGGGGGCGACAACCGAGATCAGGACGAGATATTTCTTGATGAGCGGCTTCCGGGGTCCGGTTTGACCTGTCGGGTGAACCTCGACAAATGTCACCGTCCGGGTGCAACATGGCTGCTCGAGGATCGACAGTCGCTACTTGCAGAAAGCGGCCAATACCGGGCGTCGGGTTCACGCATGCTCCCGTCCCTTGTTTGCAGTCTGTCGGAGACGGTGGAGCGGTGTGCCGCCTGTCGAATTGCTTGAACCTCTGCCCTGTCCCGGTAAGACTGTGAGGCGATCGTTGGACTGGCAGGCGGTGACTCCCGGAATGATGCGATATTTTCTGGCCCTGTTGATGATCGTGGGGTTGGTCGGCCGGGTGGCTGAGACGCTTGCTGATCACGGGGCCGGGGTTGGGAAGTCGGGGCCGGCCAGTGGCATCATCTTGTCGGCGAAAACTCCAGCGTCCAGCATCAGCACTTTTGCGCTGGGCCGTCCGGTGATGCTGGCGGTGGAAGCCACCGGGATGAAGCCCGGACAGGATGACCTGCAACTCAAGTTGCACTTTGTTGATGAAATGGACCGGACGGTCAAGAAGCAAGTGCTGGAGGTCAAGGCGGACAGGAAGGGGCAATGGTCCCGGGAGATTGCAGCTCCCTGTGGGAAGATGGGCTTCTGGCGGGTTTTCGTCACTCTCTCCAACGGTGTCAGGCTCCCCAAGGAGGGCGTCAGCCAGCGCGAGGGTTACATCACCTACGCGGTGGTGCCGGATCCGACCAAGAGAAAGCTGTACGGCGAAAAGGCAACCCGTTTCGGAATGAACGGCCTGTTCAGTCGCCAGGCGAACGTGATGCCCTACCTGGGTCTCCGTTGGATGTACGAGCCATCGACAATCGCCGTGAGGCAGTTTGGGTATGCCTGGGGCCAGATGGAGCCGGATCATCCCGGTCAGTTTGCCAAGGACCGTGCAGCCGCCCGGGCCAAGGGCACGCCGTTTCCGTTGAATTTCTTTGTCCACAATTCGGCTTATTTCGTCGACGGTCAAAGAAAGCCCTGGAAGGTCTATTCGCTTCCCACCCTCTTTTACTCGCCCCCGAAATGGGCTGTCATTCCAGGGACCACCCACGGTGTCCATGCCCATTTGAAGCCCGCGGCCGAAAAACACTGGCGGAATTATTGCCTCGAAGTGGCCCGGGCTTACACCTCGCAGTATCCCGATCGGAAGGAGAACATTTACCAGATCACCTGGGAGCCACAGGGGGCGGGAGGCGACGAGCGGCTGATCCGCACCTACGAGATTGCCCACAAGGCCCTGCACGAAGTCGACCGCAAGGCGCTGGTGATCGGGCCGGCAAGCAGTAGCACCATCCTGAGCGTGGGCTGGGACGAACGCGTACTCAAGAAGGGGCTGGGGAAATTCCTGGATGGATTTTCCGTGCATCCTTACCTGTCCAGGCTTCCTAACAACCCCGGAGACCTGGCAAAGACACCCGAGCAGAACGGCCTGGTTGAAGGGTTGCGAGCGATCAAGGCGGTCCTGCGGAAGCACACCGGTCGGGACCTGCCACTATTTGCCACCGAGTTGGGCTTCAACGACGACGGAGACCGAAGGCAGGAAATTCTCGCGGCCCGGGCTCACGTCCGATCGAGCCTGATCCTGTTGGGAGAAGGCTATCGTTTTCACATGCCCTTCAGTACCTACCTGCCCGGCTACGGCTTCTATTACAGTCTCGGCGGAAGCAGCTACTTTCCCGAGAAGGCTGGCCCCAAGCCGGTGGTGCCGGCCTATGCCGCCATGACGTTCCTGGTCGATGGCCACACGACCGCCGGCCCCATCCCCGGCCTGGGGCCCGGGGCCTGGGGGTACACCTACCGGGGACAGGAAGACACGATCAAGGCTCTGTGGAGTGAGAAGGCAAAGCCGGTTGCCGTGGCAGTGAAGGCCAGGCAGGTTGAAGTGTTTGACTGGATGGGCAACGGCAGGTGGGTTTCGACCGATTCGGGAATGCTTGAAGTTACGATTGGCCCAAACCCGCTCTATATCAAGATCGCTGGCGAATCGGCGGGGAAGTGAATGAGGCGGGGCAACGCGGCGAGGGCAATCACGCTTGACGGGTCGTTCAAGCAGGTGTCTGATCGTGGACAGGTCGGCTTGTCGGCGACACTGGAGAGTTTCGACCGACAGGCAGCCGTCACGGGGGGGCCGGGGTGGTAGGTGAGAGTGGAGAACAGGGAGATCCGCTGATGGGTGGCAGCCTGGATACAGGGCAACAGCAGGCTTATCGGGACGACGGCGTGCTGTTTCCGTTGCCGGCGGTCGGGCCGACAGAGGCTGCGGCCGCCTGCGAGCACGCACTGGCGTTCTTGGATCGCCAGGGGCCGGAGGCCCGGGCGGTCGATTCGTCGCAGTCGCACCTGTTCTGTCCCTGGGCGTTCGACCTGGTCACCAATCCTCGTGTCCTGGATGCAGTCGAGGGGGTTCTCGGTCCGGACATCATTGGCTGGGCGACAACGCTATTTGCCAAACCACCGGGCGATCCATCCCGGGTCACCTGGCACCAGGATGGGACTTACTGGGGGTTGGATTCCACGCGGGTGACGACCGCCTGGATCGCACTGACGGTCAGCAATCCGGCGAATGGCTGTATGCGGGTTGTGCCGGGGACCCAGGAGCTGGCCATCCAGCCTCACCTCGACACGTTTGCCGAGGACAACCTCTTGTCTCGAGGGCAGGAGATCCAGGTGGAAGTCGACGAGGCCGAGGTGGTTGATCTCGTGCTGGAACCCGGCGAGATGTCTCTGCACCATGTCAACCTGGTGCACGGATCGGATTCGAACACCACCGATGGCTGGAGGGTCGGGTTCACCGTGCGGTACATCACTCCCGACGTTCGCCAGGAGGGAGACACACGCCCGCTGGCCGTGTTGGCCCGGGGTGAGGATCGGTTCGGGAATTACCAGTTGGTTGATCGGCCGCCTGAACGTTCCCTGGACGACGCCGTGGCAGCTCTCGGCGAATTCAACCGGGAATTCCTTTCGAGATTGATGCCATCGCCGGAGCCACCGGGTTGATCGCTGGCTCCGGGCACGCTTTCAACAGTTGTTTGCGGCGATGCCGGTCATGGCAGCATCTAGACGGTGAATTGAAG
>CAZYAZ010000123.1:0-6093 GCA_964646205.1 uncultured Planctomycetaceae bacterium
GTCAACTCGTCATCGCCGAAGCCACCATCGATATTGTCGGCACCGTCGCCGCCGTTGATGTTGTCCTGTCCATCGCCGCCGGCGAGGTCATCGTCGCCCAGGCTTCCAGAGAGATAATCATCACCCAGATCACCCTGGATCACGTCGTCCTGTGCGCCACCGTTGATCGTGTCATTGCCATCACCACCGACCAGGGAATCCTGTCCGGCCAGGCCCAGGATCGAATCGTTTCCAGCACCGCCGTCAACGGTGTCGTCACCCGAGCGGCCCACGAGATGATCATCACCGGTGCCCCCGATGATCTCATCGTTGCCACCGACCCCGATCAACGTCGTGTTGCCATCGAAGTCACTCGCATCCAGCGTGTTGTCTCCATTCCCGCCCTTGATGAAGGCCGCGTCGATCGACGCCAGTGCATCGGTCCCCTGGACACCGGTCAATACGTCATTGTCGAGGTCGTAATCGCCATCACCTCGTTCGAAGACCTGGTCGGTCCCAATGCCTCCATCCAGGTCATCGTTGCCCGGTCCACCGGTCAGCCGATCGTCGCCACCGTCCCCGTTCAGGTCGTCGTTGCCAATTCCCCCGTCGAGCTTGTCATCGCCATCACCGCCGGCAAGCACGTCGCCACTTCCACCCTGGCCGCGCAAGACGTCGTTGCCACCACCACCATTGATCACATCCCCACCGGATCCCCCTTGCAGGCGATCGGCGTTGTCACCTCCCGTGATCGTGTCATCCCCGCCCTTCCCATTGGCAAACAACCGCCCCGAGAAATCACTGCCGTCGATCTCGTTGGGACTGCTGCCACCGGTCAGGTTGGCTTCCTGGATATTCAGCACCTGGTCGGTCTCGGTCGCGCCATCAACGACGGTCAACAACTGGTCATCACTGAGCGTGTAGCTCGCATCACCGGTTTCTTCCAGGCGATCGTGTCCCGCGCCGCCGTCGACCACGTCATTGCCAGGACCACCGCTGATCACATCCCCGGAACTTCCCTGGCCACGAACCATGTCATCGCCCTCGCCACCGGATGCGAGGTCCATTCCGCCACCGCCGTTGACGGTGTCATTTCCATCGCCGCCTTCAAGCTGATCATCACCACCGCTGCCATTGAGCAGGTCCGCGCCCGCGTCTCCGGACAACGTGTCGTCCCCCTGCTCACCATTCGCGTTGTCATCTCCAACACCGCCCAGCAGGCTGTCGTTGCCGTCTCCCCCCAAAAGCGTGTCGTCGTCGAGTTCACCGCTGATGACGTCGTCCCCGGCACCACCCAGCAGGCTGTCGTGGCCATCGCCACCCCAGACCGAGTCGTCCCCGATCTCGCCGCTGATCGTGTCGTCGCCAGCATCCCCGGAAAGGGAATCTGCGAGACCACTGCCGGTGATGCTGTCGGCCCCATCACCACCACTGACGGAGATTTCCGTATCAATCAGGTCTGGAAAGGTTGACGAGTCCAGCCCCGCCAGATCCACCACGTCATCACCAGGTCCGGCATCAATACTGATCGCATTCAGTTCATCCGCGGTCAACGTGTCGGCATTGGCGGTGTCTTCGATTGTCTCTGCATTGACCAGCACCTCGTTGGTCATCTCGTCGACGGAGACGATAATCGTATCGGCGGCGGCGTCGGAACTGATGTCCAACTCACCCGCGATTGGATCAAAGACCGATGTCACACTCAGAAGAGTCCGTGACTCGAGTGGCTCGACGGCTCGCGGCATCCTGCGACGTCGCAGTTTCTGTCCGGCCCGGCGGGGCGAGTGAGAGAAGCGTGAACGAACCGCATCCAGCCACGAATTGAACCGCATGACATCCCCCAAACCAACTGCGTTAGAAACCGAAACAACCGATCACACAAGCCAGCCAGCACCGCAGCTGCGGCACACCAAAACCGCGGAAAATCCCGCAATGGCACCACAACCGGTTCAGAGCATACAGCAACTAACATTCAACCGCGTCACGGCTCAGAAGCAAGCGAATACCAAGCTTTTTTTGTCCAGCATCGCCTCGCCCACTCCGTCACAGACCAGCCGCAGGATCCGAGAGACAGTTTCCCCCGGCCAGTGCTCACACTCCGCGTTGGATGCGACACGACCGGCTCGTTACAGTCGGTGGTGACGGCGGTGCCTTGCGCCCTCCGCAACACGATGCTGTTTGCATGACAAGGAGTGAGATCATGTCATCTGCTGACGACCAGTTGAAAGTCTTCGCCGTGGGCAAACGGACTGTACTGGGTTTTGGTGGACAGGAAATCCTCTCGCAACTCAACGTCAGTGTCTACCGCGACCACCTGGTGTCGTTGATCGAGGAACACGACATCGAAACCGTCGCTTTCGACCTGACCGGAATCGCGCTTGTCCCCAGTGGAATGCTCGGCCTTCTGGCGTCACTCCGCGAACACAATGTCAGCGTCGAGGTCTACAATCCGTCCGACGACGTCAACGACGTCCTCACCATCACGCGACTCAACGAGTTGATGACAATCAAGCAGGGAAATCCGCTCGACGAATCCGAGTCAGAAGACTCAGACGGCGAGTGAGCGAAGAATCACTCGGGCACCTGCCACACCCGGACCTTCTTGTCTCGGCCGGCCGATGCCAGGCGTTTCCCATCGCTCGAAAAATCGAGCGAGTGAACGCTGAAGCCCAGTTGGCCACCGGAGTGTCCCGGCAGCGTGGTCTTCAGCGATCCGTCGACGGTCGACCAGAGCTTGATTGGTCCATGGCGTTCTCCGGAAGCCAACAGGAGGCCATCGGGGGTGTAGCACAAGGACTGAATCAAACCCCTGTGTCCCTTCAAGACTCCCTGCGGTTTCCCGTCATCAACCGACCAGATCCTCACCGCGGTGTCGAAGCCTCCTGAGGCCAGCCGGTTCCCCTTGGGCGAGAAGACCAGAGCCGAGACGTGTTGACCACCATGTCCGGCCGGCTTCGAGACCGATTTGGTCGTCCCGGTGTCCCAGATCGTGATCTCACCGGTCCGGCAACCTGTTGCCAGTCGGGTTCCACCGTGATCAAACACCAGTGTATCGATCCAGCTCTTGTGTCCGACCCACTGCCGCGGCGACGTCAGTTTTCCATCCTTGGCCTTGTCCAGGCGGTGCAACTGCACTCCCCCATCACGCAAACCGCAGGCCAATTGTCGACCGTCACGAGAAATCGTCACCATGCTGATTCGTTGGCCAAGCAGCCCGTCCCAGGACTTCACCAGTTGACCACTCGCTGGATCCCAGGCCTTCACGCTCCGCTGGCTGGCAGTCAACAACAACTTGCCATCGGCGGTGAACTGGATCGCCAGCACCCAGTCGGTGTGCTCGGTCAGGGTCTGTCGAGGTGGTCCGCCCGCGGGATCCCACAGCCGGACAGTCTCATCCCAACTGCCACTGGCCAGTTGCTTTCCTCCCGGCGCAAACGCCACCTGGGAAACACTGTTGGTGTGGCCATTGAATTCGATTGGTTTCGGCTTCTGGGCCACCGCGGTGGAGGAGGCGATTAAAAAGACCAGGACCAGCGTCAGGCGATTCATTTCACAGGCCATCCGAAACAGGACTCTCACATCAAAGTTGGCTGGCCACATTATAACGTGGTAGAATACTGACTGCGAAAGAGGTCTCCTGCGAAAGGCCAACACCATGCTTCCAACACCTCCCTCCACCATGCACCACGGCGGATGGTCTCGCCGCGAAATCCTGCAGGCTGGCACATTGGGAATGATGGGCCTGTCGATGGCCGACGTCGACCGGATTCGGGCCGATTCGCCCTCACCACGCCGTCCCCGGGCCGTGATTTATGTCTTTCTGACCGGTGGACTGGCTCAACACGAGAGTTTCGACCCCAAGCCAAACGCGACCGCAAACGTCCGTGGCGAGTTCAGCCCGATCCCGACTCGCACACCCGGACTGCAGATCTGCGAGCACCTTCCCTTGCTGGCAGCCCGCAGTGACAAGTGGGCCCTGTGCCGCAGCGTCTCACACTCCTGGAACGAACACAGCCAGGGCACCTGCCTGATGCTGACCGGCCGTAGTGGGCTTCCGCCCAGCTTCGGCAACAGCCCCAGGCCCACCGATTTCCCCGGCATCGCGGCGATGGCCGGCCGGATGTCGCCGGGACGAAATGGACTGCCCGGTTCGGCCGTGCTCCCGTACCCGATCACGTCACCCGGCACGCTGGCCGGTCGGATGGGACCACGGTTTGACCCCTGGATGCTCAAGGCGGCCAGCGACTGCAAGTGGTCGGGGGCCTGTCCCAACTGCTGGGACCATCAGCGGCGTCCCGAGGCGCGGCACACCGGCTACCCGGTCTTCCGTGCCCCCAACCTCAGCCTGGCCGATGGCCTGTCCCAGGGACGCATCGACAATCGCAAGGCGTTGCTGGGAACCATCGAACGCCAACAACGGTTCCTGGATGGTTACGCCACCGTCAACAGCCTGGACCGTTACCGCACCGGTGCACTCAGCCTGCTGACCTCCGGTCGTGTTCGCCGTGCGTTCGACATCGAGAATGCCGATCCCAAGGCACTGGACCGCTACGGCCGCAACCTGTTCGGCTATTCGCTACTGATGGCCTCCCGACTGGTCGAGGTCGGTGTCAGCATGGTGCAGGTCAACCTGGGTCGGGGTGGCTTCGACACACACGGCAACGCCTTTGACCACCTCAAGAATCTCATGCTGCCCCCGACCGACCAGGCCCTCTCGGCACTGATCGATGACCTCGACGAACGAGGACTTCTGGACGACACGCTGATCGTCGCCGCCGGCGAGTTCGGTCGCACACCCCGGGTCTTCAACCTGCCGCAGTACTACGAGTTGCCCGGCCGAGATCACTGGGGTGCGGTGCAGAGTGTTTTCTTTGCCGGGGCCGGAGCCAGCGATGGCAAGGTGATCGGATCCTCGGATGCAGATGGCGGCCAGCCCAAGGACAGCAAGCAAACGCCCGAGAGCATGGCGGCAACAATTTACGACGCCCTGGGGATCGACCGACACGCGACCTGGTCCGACACTCTCAAGCGGCCGCACGCCGTCTACCACGGCAGTCCGATCGAGGGCCTGTTGACGTAGCTGTTAGCCGGCACCCACCGGCGGCATCACCATCAACTCATCGTCCTCGGCCAACTCGCGACCGCGGTCGCGTTCCATCTGGTTGTTGACCATCACCAGGTGCACGAAGTTGCCGGGCACCTTCAACGCCACCAGCGCCTCGTTGATCGTGGCTCCATCCGCGAGACTCAACACGTTGCCCTCGGGCGACTTCTCCTTCAACGCCGCCATCAGCTTGACACGAATCTGCATTATGACTCGGTCGACTCCGGGTTGTCATTGGCAGCCTCGGCTTCAGCCGCCGCCGCTTCAGCCGCCATCGCTGCGGCAACCGCAGCCGCCTTCTCCATGGCAGCCGCCTTGGGAGACACCAACTGGGCGTGCGAACCGTCCACGGCCGACTGATCCGACTGGCCACCGAAACGGTAACCCCGGGGCTGGGCCTTCTGGCCCAGCAGGGTGGTCTGAGCCAGTTTGGCAGCCACGCCCGTGGCGATGTAGGCCCGCCGCACGTCGAAGGGACTCTCCTTGAGAAACTCTTTCCAGGCCCCCAGTTCGGTCTGGGTCTGCATCATCCCCTTGACCATGCCAACGTCGGTCAGCATTCCCAGGTCATTCGCCTCGCCGACGAACACCGCACCGGTCATCTGTTCACCGGTGAAGATGAACTTGCGGTAGATGTGGTCAGCAGCGTTGGAGATTGTCACGGCGTCATCGGATGTATCGCCCCAGTTGCCGAAGCTGGCATTTTGCAGTCCACAGACATCCAGGATATTCAGAGACAGGCTGCCGGAGTACTCCGCATCATGCCCGACCATGTTCGCCCCGGCGATCCGGCCATGGTCCACGGCCGTGGGTTGAATCGAGTGGATCTGGTTGTCACCACCGCCGAGAACGGGCCCCTGGGCCACGTCACCACCGGCATACACACCCTCGACACTGGTCTGGCACCGGCCGTTGACCACGATCCCCTGGTCGGTCTCGATCCCGGCTGCCGACGCGAGGTCGATATTGGGACGAATCCCGGTCGCCACGATCACCACGTCGGATTCGAC
>CAZYAZ010000123.1:6193-7472 GCA_964646205.1 uncultured Planctomycetaceae bacterium
ATTGTCGTACTCGACGGTGCTCTCGTCACACAGCGTCACCGTACGACCGGCGGTATCGATCGCGGTGACACGCTGGCCGATCCTGGCGTCCACACCCAGCCGGGAAAACTCGGCGTCGTCAGCCGTGTGCGTGTGCTCACGGGGCACCTTGCCCGCGAGCCAGTAGGGCAGTGCCATACGGGAATGGGCCGGCTCGTCGCTGATCAACGTGATCGACGCCTCGCCGTCGCCGTACTGCCGGATCGTCTCGATGGCATTGGTGGCCACCGGGCCACCGCCGATGATGACATGCTTAGTCATGGTCAGTCGTTTCCTTGCTCGCGATGGCCATCACGGCCACCGGTGTCTCTTACATCGAAGCCAGGCCCAGTTCGGCCAGTTTCTCCTCGGTTGGTACGCCCTCTTCATCCCAGCCACGCTCGCGGTAATAGACCGGCAACATCGCATCCAGATCAACCGTCACACCGGCCGATGGACCGTCGGTATGGGGTTCACTCAATAGCCGCTTGGGCAGATTGTCGTCGGCCATGGTCAGCCCGGCCTTGAGATTCCACAACCGTTCCAGGTTCCAGGTCTTCTCACCGATTGCCACAAAGTCGTCCAACGTGTAGTCCACGCCGGTCGCCGCGGCCACCAGTGGAACGAACGTCTCGAGCGTGCCACCGGCGAAACCGGTAAACAGGCACAACCCGGTGGCATCGTGAGCCGTCGAGCGGTGTTGTTCGTGCACAACCCACTCGCTCTTGCCGTCGGTCGTGTGCGGTGTGCTCTCGGAAGTCTCGAACCCCGGAGTCCAGGCTCTCAGGTGACAGGCCCCGCGGTTGCACGTGGCGTAGGCCACCCCCATGCCGACAAAGCCACGCGGATCGTAGGCCGGGAACTCCTGTCCCTTCACGCCCATGAACACGTCCGGGTTCTCCCACTTCTCACCCATCAACTTGGCTCCCTCGGCCAGGTCGTCACCGAAGCCTTCCCGGTAGGCGGTCGCCTCGGTCATTCTCACCAGCGCTTCGGCCGAACCAAACTCCAGGGGCATCTCGACGTGCTCGTCGGTCACCCGCCCCTCCTGGTACAACTCCATCGCGCTGGCCAGGGTCGACCCCATCGAGATCGGATCCATGCCCAGGTCGTTGCACAACCAGTTGGCCTTCAGCACCGCGTCCAGGTCACCAACACCCGTGTCGGCGCCCAGCGCCCACGCGGCCTCGTACTCGGGCCCCTCGCCCGCCTGCTTCCAATTCTTCGGATGCGTGTTGACCAGGAACTTGTCGGAGTGCTC
>CAZYAZ010000124.1:0-3099 GCA_964646205.1 uncultured Planctomycetaceae bacterium
CCTGGTTCAGTTCCACCGCGAACAACACCGTGTCTCTCACCAGTGTTAGTGTGTTTTGTACACTATATATGTTATCGTATTTTCAACACGATGCAAGTGAGCTTTCTTTCTCCACCAGGCAGTCTTTGCCGCGTTGCCCATCGGTTGGCCCGCCGGAACCAACCACGCTATCCTGAGCCAACAACCAGCAACCCGGATTGATTGGATGGGTGCCCCATGGACACAAGCTTCACCAACACGCTCGAGAACATCGCGCAGGCCGGTCGGTATGACGACGTCGACTGGAACAGCCTGTCCAACGCCGATCGGGCCCGTTGGCTGGAAGTCGAGGGGTTTATTGTCATACCCGATCTCCTCTCACCCGAAGTCCTGCAGACAGTCGGCGACGAACTCGATCAGCTAGAAATCGTGCCCCGTGACTACAGCGAGTTCACCCGGGGCAACGGCGAGGGACCCTGGCTGGAATGCCCCGAAACCAACAAGCTGATGGCCTTGCCCGCCGTCACCGAATTCCTGGAAGAACTGTTCGGTGACGAACTGATCTGCAACTCGTGCGGTTACGACGTCAGCCTGCCCGGCCACCCGGGAATCGCCATCCACACCGACGCCCAGCCCTACGGCTCGGAGATCTTCGGCGTCCAGGCCAGTTCGCCGGTGCTGATCCGCGTGTTGTTCTACCTCGACGATCTGACCCCCGAACGGGCACCGTTCAAGGTGATCCCTCGCTCACACCTCTCGTTGCACCGTGACGGCAACCCCTACAACAGGTACCTGGCCCACGACGGCGAACGCATGGTCAACTGCCAGGCCGGGTCGGCCGTACTGATCAACCAGAAGGTGTTCCACGGCAACTACCCGAACCACAGCGACGCGCGGCGACGGTTGCTGGCCTATGCCTACCGCCCGACGTGGGCCGGGCCGATCGGGGAAATCGAGGAGTGGGACACCGAAAAAGTCGCAGCCATGCCACCGGAGGTGCAGGCACTGATGGGCAGCCTGAACACGCGCAACATCGACTTTGATGTGCCCAACCGCCCCTCGGGGATGGCCACGTCGGCCGACGGAATCCACCCGGATCGCTGGGACAACTAGCCCGACGGGACAAGAATCAAGTCGGGGTCGCACTTGGTCGACTGTTGAGGAATAATGGCTGAAGTGTCGTTCGGTACGGTAAGCCGAACAGTTGGACAAGTCTCCTCGAACCGGTCCTCCTCCCGATGCTCTCCGTCGCCACCAACCAGATCGAATCGTTCAGCAACCTGGGTCGCCGGGAATTGTTGCGAATTGGTGGCCTGACAGCGCTGGGTCTGAGCCTGCCCGAGGCATTACGAGCCCAGCAGGCAGCCGCAAAGGGATCCGATTCGGCCCGCGGTCCGGTCAACTGCATCCTGTTGTGGATGCTCGGTGGCCCCAGCCACATCGACATGTACGACCTGAAGCCCCTGGCACCGTCGGAGATCCGAGGGGAACTCAACCCGATCACCACCAACGTCCCGGGACTGGAACTCGGCGAACTGATGCCGAACATGGCCGCCTGTGCCGACAAGTTCTCGGTGATCCGCTCGATGCACTCCTACTCGCCCACCCACGGCAAGGGCGATCACCACCTGATGAGTGGCAACCCGCTGGATGGCAACATGGTGCCACCCGGCTTCGGGGCCATGCTGGCCTGGCAACAGGAACAACGCGCCCGCCAGACACCTCCCTACGTCCAGGTCGGCTCGATCTCCAGCCCTCGTTACGGTGCCCCCGGCCACGGTGGTTACCTGGGCCGGACCTATGATCCATTCATCGTTGAGAGCGATCCGAACAGCAGCAGCTACGCCGTCAACGCTTTCAATCCTCCCGGCTCGGTCTCCAACGACCGCCAGTCGGGTCGTCGTGGCCTGCTGGAAGCCGTCGACCGATTCCAGGCTCGCACCGAACAACAGTTGCCGTTTGCCCGAACACACGACGAGTTCCAGGCCCGTGCCTTCTCGATGATCACGTCCCGGAAGGCCAAGAACGCCTTCGACCTGGCACAGGAACCCGACTCGCTGCGAACCGCCTACGGCCGCAACCGGGTCGGACAGGGCCTGCTGCTGGCCCGTCGCCTGGTCGAAGCGGGCGTGAGATTCATCACCGTCAAGGGATACATCCGTTACGGCTGGGACCATCATCCCGAGGTGTTCCCGCGCCTGCGAACAGAGGTTCCGGCCTACGAACAGGGCTACGCCGCACTGCTCAACGACCTGGCCGACCGGGGCCTGATGGACAACACGCTGGTGATCACCGCCGGAGAATTCGGCCGCACGCCGCGACTGAACGATGACGCGCGTGGACCCGGTCGCGACCACTGGAACCGCTGCTTCAGCCTGACGCTGGGCGGGGGCGGCGTGAAGACCGGCATGGTGCTGGGAGCCAGTGATGCCCACGCCGCGGACATCAAGGACCGTCCCGTCTCGGTTCCCGATTTCGCCGCCACCGTCTACCACGCCCTGGGCATGAACCCCCGGGCCGAACTGAGAACGCTCGACGATCGACCCATCCAGGCTCTGCCACAGGGCCAGGTGATCCGGGAACTCGTATGACCTCGCCACAGCACACTCGCCGGGAACTGCTTCGCGTCGGCGGACTGTCGCTGTTTGGAGGACTGGGTGGATTCAGCGTACCCCGGCTGCTGCAGGCAGCTGGTTCCGGCCGATCCCGCCCCGAGAACGGCTCGGCCAAGTCGGTCATCATGTTCAACCTGCTGGGTGGCCCCAGCCAGATGGACATGTTCGACATGAAACCGGCCGCGCCGGTCGAGGTGCGTGGTGAATTCTCTCCGATCAACAGTTCGCTGCCGGGCCTGCAGATCTGCGAGCACCTGCCGCGAACCGCGAAGATCATGCACCGGGCCAGCCTGATCCGCACCATCACTCACAAGTACAACTCGCACAACCCGCTGGCCATGATGACCGGCTACGCCGACGGCAAGACCCAGGCTCTTTCGACCAGCCGCAGCGACCCGCCCGACATCGGGGCCATCTGCCAGTACCTGGGAATGGGCCCTCGCGACCTGCCCGGAGCGGTCTGCCTGCCGTGTTACCCCGGCTGGGGCGAGGCGAGCATGTACCC
>CAZYAZ010000124.1:3199-6706 GCA_964646205.1 uncultured Planctomycetaceae bacterium
CCGGTCTCGCCCGGCGATGTCGTCGCCACGATCTACCAGTTGCTGGGCATCGACCCGCACATGACCGTGCCCGACCTGGATGGCAAACCGGTCCCGGTGGCACATGGCGGTGAGCCAATCTGGGACGTGATCGGTTGAGACCGGTTGCCCGGTTCCCGAGTTTCACATCCGGCAGCCAGCAGCCGCACAGCCAGAGCAGCTTCATGACGACGATCTCGAAACGAACAATTGTTGCGGCCTCGATCATCCTCGTGGCCCTGGCCACCGCCGATGCTGCACCCCCCGACAAGGCCGCAACGTCAAAGCGGCCGGTGATCTACAACCTGGACTGCTCGGAGTTCTTCGTCGGCACGTTCGGGCCGGTCGTGCCCAAGACGATCGACAAGTTCGTCGATGAACACGCCAGGGCCGGCATCAGCCACCTGTTCATCAACGTCAACGCCCAGCGGGTCAACTATCGCAGCAAGGTCTGGGACGCGGCCTGGGACGGACTGGACCCCGACGCCGACGACAACCAGCCGTTCTTTGCCGGCATCGATCCCAAGCGTCGATTCGAGACCACGTTCTTCAGGAGCCACTGGAAACTGCACGCCGAGGGCTGCAACTACCCGGCCCGGATGATCCAGGCCGCACGGCACCGGAAACTGAAGGCCTGGATCTCGATCCGCATGAACGACGCCCATCGCCCGGCCGCGAACCATCCGTATCACAGCACCATCTGGAAGAACCATCCCGAGTGGCGACTCTCCAACCAGGGTCTCGACTACGAGCGACCCGAGGTTCGTGAACACCACCTGAAGCTGGTCCGCGAGGTCTGCGAGCAGTTCGACCTCGATGGACTCGAACTGGACTTCCTCCGCTTCTGGCTCTATTTCCGTCCCGGCCGGGAACACGAGGGCGGCAAGCTGATGAACCGGTTCATCGAGCAGGCTCGCCAGGCGACCCGAGCGGCAGAGCGACGGCTGAAGCATCCGGTCAAGCTCTCGGTCCGTGTCCCCTCGACCCCCTGGATCGCCCGCCGCCATGGGCTGGACGCGGTGGCCTGGGCCCGGGCCGGGCTGATCGATCACATCACCGCCGGCTCGTTCTGGTCATCCACCAACTCGGACATCCCCGTCGAAACCTGGAAGGGCCGACTGATCGACACCGAAGTCACCGTCTCGGTCCATCTCGAGGACGGGATCTCCTCGGGAGCGACCCGTCGCCGGACGATGACGCACGAGGAGATGCGAGGCATTCTCAGCAGTGCCCTGCACCGCGGTGCCGATGCCGTCTACTTCTTCAACCTCTTCACCGGCCCCTTCCAGCGATGGCCCCGCAAGGACCACGACGGCCTGCTGGCCGATGCGGGTTCCCTGGCCGCACTGAAAGCCGGGCCACGGCGGCATGTGGTCACCGAGATCAGCCCGTGGTCAGCAGGCGCCGACGGTCCCAGCCGTCATCTGCCCTACAAGGGACGAAACGGACAGTTCCGACTGCACATCGGCCCCAGGCCCGACCCGGACCGCCAGGTTCATGTCGAACTGCTGGTCACAGGGAACACGAAACCCGTCAGCGTCCGCGTCAACGGTGCCCGGTGCACGTCATCGGGCATGGCCGAACCGGAACACATCAAGGCCTCGGGCTGGAAGGGCGAGGGACTCGAACCCCGCCAGCAATTCCAGGTGCCGCACGAGGCCCTGGTGCCCGGTTACAACCTGGTCGAGGTCCAGGCCACCGAAGACGTCACGGTCAACTGGGTCGAGATCTCCGTCCGCTGATTTCCGACGAGCCGGCGACCACCCTGGCGAGCATCAGACAGAATCAATCCAGTCGAAGTTCGCCGTGAAATTCTCGTCGATTTCGGCGGGATCCCCGATGATGAGGTTGGTCCCGCCGTTTCCGGCAAGCGTGTCGGCATTGCCGTTCCCGAAGACCCGGTCATCGTCATCTCCCCCGAGGACGACGTCCGCCCCGCCACCGCCAAACAGCGTGTCATTGCCGCCGAAACCGAGCAGGGTATCTTTACCGTAGTTGCCGTTGACGTGGTCGTCGCCAGACCCACCGTCGATGGCATCGTCACCGTCACCCCCCTCGAGTCGATCATCTCCACCGAGACCAATCAGCGTATCCTCGCCCTGTTTACCGATGAGCAGATCATCCTGCTCGGTACCCACGAGGGAGTCAGCGCCCTGCAGACCAGCCAGCGTGACCTGGCCGGTGAAGGTCCTGGCATCCATGATATTCGGCGAGGCCCCGCCCCGGAGATTGCCTCCTTCGACATCGATGAGCGTGTTGATCGTCGAGTCGTGAGTCAGGCTGGTGTTCGACAGTGTGAAGTCCTTGTCTCCGCTGGCGAAGACGGTGTCGATTCCGTCACCACCATTGAGCACATTCGTCGTTCCACCATGACCACGGAGCACGTCGTTGCCGTCGCCTCCCAGCAACTCATCGTCTCCCGATCCTCCCTGCAGCACATCATCTCCAGGCCCGCCCACGAGCGAATCATCACCCGCTATGCCGGTGAGCGTGTCGGCACCGCCTCCACCCCCCAACGTATCGGCTGCCTTTCCACCGCGAAGCAAGTCGTCTCCATCGCCGCCATCAAGCGTGAGTGGCGTGGTGACCGACGAGGCGACAACATTGTCGTCTCCCGCCCCGGAATCCAACACAAACGTCCCGAGAGCATCCGTGGTGTAACTGAAATTCCCATCCGAAAGGCCAAGGTTGGTGATGACGATTTGATCATCGCTGCTCGAATACTGCACATCGTGCGACGTGATGCTTGCGAGACCGGTCGTATCCACGGTTTCGACTTCGGAGAACGTGATGTCGCCAGTGCCGACGTCAATCGTGCCACCGGTGATGGCGGTCAGATCAAGATCGAACAACGAGACGGTTTCACTGTCATCAACGCCAATCGACAACGTGTCGGCTCCGGTACCACCGGAGAACAGGACCGTGTCGGCCGACCCGACAGCAGCAACCGAGATGATCAGGCGGTCATTCTCGCCGTCTCTTCCCTCCGCCTCGATTGCATCGGTATCGATCACGGCCCGACTTGCCTGGAGCTGGGTGCCCTGATCGTCGGTTATCTGGATCACTGTCCCGGTCCCGTCGAGGATTACCAGGACCGGTCCATTCGCTGCTGCGAAGACCGCGGCCTCGATCAACAGCAAGCCGGTGTTGACGGTCAACTCGTCACTGGTGCCGTCACTGGCAGCATTCCCAGCCACGTCGGTTGCCGTCACTGCGACATCGAATGTCCCCTCGTCCAATGCCGTCAGTGTCCCGTCGGCCAACGTCCAGGTTCCGTCGCCGTTGTTGGTCGCGGGATTTATCTGACCGTCCACTGTCACAGAAATCGTGGCCGCCGTGTCGCTGACGGTGCCGGTCAACTCCGGCGTCGTGTCTTCGGTCAACAGGGAGTCGACGGCCACCGTCGGCGCCGTTGTATCAACAGTGATCGACAATGCCGTCGAAGCAGCACTGGTGTTGCCGGCGGTGTCGGTCGCCGTGGCTGTCAGG
>CAZYAZ010000125.1:0-6487 GCA_964646205.1 uncultured Planctomycetaceae bacterium
TCGCGGCACTGAGACGGCACCCTTCCGGTGACAGTGTCTCGGTTCACCTGTTGACCAACTCGCCTTTTGCCTCCGACGGAGATTGGCACACCATCCTGGGCGGTGATGACCAGTTGACCCGGATTCCGGCACACCTGGACGCCGAGTCGACGCGCAGAATGGTCCGCGAATCGCTGTCCGCCGAACAATCGCGGTTCCAGCGTCCGCTGCTGATGGTCGACACGTTTCCCCGTGGACTGGGAGGCGAATTGGCTGATGTGATTTCCGACTGGCCCGGTCAACGCGTTCTTGTTCACCGGGATCTTTCGCCGGAATACCTGGACTGGGCCGATGGACTGGAGCGACAGGTCCGGGAATTTTCCCTGTTGCTGGTGCCCGGTGAGCCAGCGGCCTTTGACGGGTTGCCGCAGGCCCGGCGAACGGCCCCCTGGTTGTGGAGTCTGCCTTTGGATTGCAACGACCGAAATGCCGCGCGACGTCGTTTGCACCTGGCTGGCGAAAAACGGCCCGTGGTGCTGGTGGCGGGGACCGGCAATCGAGAGGACATCGATCACTTTGCCGGTGTGGCCGATGTCCTGGACCAGGAACTGGGTCGCGACGCCCGGGTCGTATTTGCCTCACTGCCGGGAGTGCCGCTGGGAAGAGTGTCCCGGGACGTGTCTGAAATTCGCCTATGGCCCCTGGTGGATGTTCTCAACGGAGTTGACGTTTTGGTGGCCGCTGGTGGATACAACACGGTCCAGGAGGCCAGGGGATTCGGATGTCCACTGGTGGGTTGGCCCAGGGAACGGCGCTACGATCAACAGGACAGACGGCTGACGGAATTGGAAACCGTGGCCGGAGAAACGGAAATGATCGAACGAGTTTCTCAACACCTGTCCCAGCCGGCCACGAAGATGTCCGCCCCGGTTCAGACCAATGGGGCAGTGGAGGCTGTGGAGATCTTGCTCGAGATGTTTGGTTCTGACCGGTGAGCGTAGCCTGGCCCGGCGACGTGGTGCCGTCTGGCCGCGGACGGTAACGTGGGACGTTGGAAAGTGAGGCAGAATCGAGATGACTGAACAGCCGGTGAATCGGGTGGAGACGGTTGAGGACTTGCGAGGTTTCTACGAGGAACCGTCACAACTGTCACAGCAGAAATTCATGGAGACGCTCGACGATCATTGCCGGGCGATGATCGCTCGCTCTTCGTTCTATTGTGTGGCCACGCTGAACGAGGATGGTTCTCTGGACGTGTCGCCGCGAGGCGATCCACCCGGTTCGGTAGCTGTTTTGGATCCAGCGACACTCCTGTTGCCCGATCGTCGTGGCAACAACCGCTTGGACAGCATGACCAACGTCACGGAACGCCAACGATTGGCCCTGTTGTTCCTGGTCCCGGGAGTGCTGGAGACACTGCGTGTGACAGGTTCAGCAGAGGTGATTCACAATGATCCTCGCCTGGATGCCTGTGCGATCAATGGCCAGGTGCCACCTGCCGGTATGCTGGTCACCGTCGAAAAGGCCTGCCTGCAGTGTGGCAAAGCGGTCAAGCGAAGCGGCTTGTGGGAAGACACGTACCGGATCTCCCGAAGCGACCTGCCGTCGTTTGGGACGATGCTGGCCGAACAGACAGACACCGGGCAGACGGCCGAGGAGTTGGACGAGTCGATCGACGACGCGTATGAGAATCGCCTGTACTAGGATGGCGATTCGTCAGCGTGGTGGGAGAGATCAGGCCAGTCCGGGGATCGGATCGGCCTCGTAGACGTGGTATGGGCGGCCGCCGAGATCGTGCCAGTCGGCCGTTCGCGGAATACCCAGCGTCTGGTAGATCGTGGCGGCCAGGTTCTGGGGGGTCTGTGGGGCATCGATGGGGTACGCTCCGATCCTGTCGGTCTGGCCGATCACCCGGCCACCGGCCACGCCACCACCGGCCACGAGCATTGTCTGGGCCGCGCCCCAGTGGTCTCGGCCTGGCAACTTGTAGTGCTGTTCCAGTCTCGAGATCTTGGGCGTCCGCCCGAATTCACTACAGACGATGACCAGGGTGGTGTCGAGCAGGCCGGTTTCGTCGAGGTCTTCCAGGAGCGCGGTGACCGCCCTGTCGAAGGGAGGCAGCAGTTTGTTCTTGAGCAACGGGAAGTTGTCGCCGTGGGTGTCCCACGAGACACCCCGGCCGAGATGTGCCTGCACCATGCGGACACCGTTCTCGATCAGTCGCTTGGAGAGGAGCAGGGTTTTGCCGAACAGGTCACGGCCATACCGGTCGAGAGTTTTGGGTGAACCGGTTTCCACATCCAGGGCATTGCGGACTTTTTGTGAGGTCAGCAGCGACAGGGCTCGCTCGCGTTGACGACCAAAGCGTTCGACCTTGATGAACTCGTCCAGCTGGCGATGTTGTTGTTCCAGTTCGCCGAGCAGGTCTCGACGTCGATCCAGCCGCTGGATTGACACATCCTGGGGACGACGGGGGTTGGGGGCCTTGAGCACAGGAAAGAACGAGTGCTTCTCGGTTTTCATGTTCGAAAACATGAAGCAGTCGGGACATGAGCCGTACTGATTGCAGTCGGGCGATGAATGCAACAACCACGGATCGTGACGCTCGCCCATTCGGCCGGCCGTCTGACCACCTCGAACCTGCTTGGCCACGTTGATCAGCAGTCGGGGCAGCATCACCGCAGAGGGCAGGGGACTGGTGGTGCTGAGCTTGGATCCGGCAATGGCCGCCATCGAGGGGAAATCCGTCGAAACCGGTTTTGCCCGGTTGAGTGGAGTGGGCAATTCCATCTTGCCGCACAGCACGTAGTGATGGGCCTGGGTGTGGTCGTTCGTGGGATGCCCCAGGGAACGGACCATTGACCAGCGATCACTGGAGGCGGCGAGTCGGGGCAAGTGCTCGCAGATGTGGGTGCCGGAGACACGCGTTGAAATCGTGTCGAACTCACCGCGCGTCTCGGACGATGCCCGTGGCTTCGGGTCGAACGTGTCGATGTGGGACAGGCCACCGGGCAGGTAGATCAACAGGACCGACCGTGGCCTGTCCTGGGGGCGGCTTGTTCCCGTCGCCGAGAGCAACTCGACATCGGACATCGAGAGCCCGACAAGGCCCAAGCCTCCAATCTGGATCGCCTGACGTCGTGAATTCGAGTGCATGGACACCTGGCGTCTGGAGCAGTCGAACCGGGTTTCTGGAACTGTGACACACTGTCGGAAGAATCTGACTATAACACTAACTGGACGAGTTGATCATTCAAAAGTTGCGGCCTGTCACCACCCGGGGGTAATCATGAACACGGCAGACTGGATTGTTGTCGCCGGTTGGGGACAAATTGCCGTGGTGATCGGCAGCATGGGAGTACCCCGGGCCCTGAACTGGACGGGTGAACTGCAGCAGGTCTCGGTCCTCATTCGCCAGATCTTCTGGACCTACGCCGGCTACATCCTCTGCACGAACCTGGCCTTTGCCCTGTTGTCCATCCTTTGCAGCAGGGACCTCACCGATGGTTCGACTCTTGCCTCATGCGTCACCGGTTTTATCACGGTGTACTGGTTCGCCCGGATCATGATCCAGTTCTTTTACTTCGATCGCGCGTCGGCCCCCAGGGGATTGCAGTACACCGTGGGAGAATGGGTTCTGGTCGCGTTGTTTGTGTTCTTCACGGCAGTTTACTCGGCGGCGACCTGGGACAACCTGTCGGCGGTCACGGCCGGATGACACAGTTTCTGCCCTCGGATAGTGCCGTCCTGCTGAACAACGTGATGCTGCTGGCCATTGTTGTTTCGTTGGGGCACTGGGTGACAGGACTCAGCCGCCCAAGAGTGGCACGGGTGCTGGGTTGGCTGGTCACAATGACCGCGGTTGCTGCCTGTCACTGGGTCTGTGTCGAGGAGGCCGCCGGCTTCCGGATGGTTTTCCTGATCCTGGTGTTGTTGTGCGGAATGAAGATTGTTGTCGCGGTGGAATCCCACGCGTCGAAAAAAACGAGACTCGCGTTTGTTCCCTGGCTGGTCTATTGCCTGGGATGGCTGGGGATGAGGGTCGAGGTCTTTGTGGGACTCGGCCAGGGGCGGCGGGACGACTGGTTCGGCTACATAAAGAAGGGGAGCCTTCGCCTGGTCGTCGGGCTCGGGTTTCTGCTGTTGGCATTTTTTGTGTCACGACTGCCGGACTCCAGCGTGTCTCTTCCGGTCAAGAAGGTCGTGATCACCCTGTTGATGTTCGCCGGGTTCAGCCTGGTGGTTCACTTTGGCATCATCAACCTGATGGCCGGCGTCTGGCGGCGAATGGGGGCTGACTGCCGTTCAATGTTTCGAGCACCGTTGGCCAGTTTTTCGCTGCGAGAATTCTGGGGCCGGCGATGGAACATTGGGTTCTCGGAAATGACGGCGCTGGGCGTGTACCGTCCACTTCGGCCTCTACTGGGCATTCCGGCTGCAACGTTTGTTGGTTTCGTGTTCTCCGGATTGTTGCACGAGTTGGCGATCACGGTTCCGGTGATGCAATGCCTGGGGCTCCCGCTGTGTTATTTCGCCTTGCACGGATGTGCGATGCAGGTCGAGGCATTCCTCGAACGACGAGGTGTCGTGTTTCGTGATCATCCCGTGCTGGCTCGTGCCTGGACCACCACATGGCTGGTTCTTCCGTTGCCGATGCTGTTTCCAGAACCGTTCCTCCGAGAAGTCCTGTGGCCGATGGTCGAGTGGTATCCGGTGTGAGGATTGCTCACACTGGAAGCCGCAACCGCGACGCCGGCAGTGACGGTCGAACCTGGTTCGATGGCAACCTGTGGGCTGTGCAAGGACCAGTCGCTGAAACGAGGTAACCGCTCATGAAGTCCATCGCATCCGTGTGTTCCTGTCTCCTGCTTGCTGGAGCGGCTGGATTCCTGGTGGCCCAGGACAAGGCCAAGGACGATTCCGGGAAGATCCGTGGCCTGTACCAGGCCGCTGCCCTCAAGGGCGGCGATGTCGAACGTGGGTTGGCTGTCTTCAAGTCCAAGAAGGCGGCGTGTACCCGGTGCCATATTCTCTCGGGCCAGGAGAAGAAGGCCGGTCCGAAACTGGGGACGATCGGTGACAAGTTCACCCGTGACCAGTTGATTCGATCGGTGCTCGAACCGAGCGCCCGGATTCACCCGGACCACGCCACGACGACGGTTGTGACGACGGCGGGCAAGACGATCAACGGAGTTGTCCAGGCCCGGAACAAGAAACAACTGCAGTTGGTCGATGGCGAGGGGAAGTTGGTTCAGATCCCGGCCGGAGAGATCGAACTCGAAAAGCCGAACAAGACGTCGTTGATGCCCTCGGACGTTTACAAGTCGATCACCGCCGACCAGTTTGCCGATCTGGTGGCCTACCTGGGCACCTTGAAGCAGGCGATTGGGAAATCACGATGGGTGGGCATGCCCGACGTGATGCCAATGATCAAGAAGCCGGTGCGGCTCGAGCGTCTGCACTCCCAGGCGATGAAGTTTGATCACCCGGTTTGCGTGATCGCCAACCCGGTGGCGGCGGGCGAGTACTTCGTTGTCGAGCAAAAGACGCGACGGATCTATCGGTTGATCAAGGGGGCGGGTGATTTCAGTACCGACAAAAAAGTACTGTGGGTGGACTTGAGCAACGAGGCCTCGACCGGGCAGTTTGAAGGCGTGTTGTGCCTGGCGTTTCATCCCCGGTACAGGAAGAACCGCAAGTACTACGTCAACTACCACGTGCGGAACCAGGGCAGCCACTTCTCGCCGATCATCGCCGAACGGAAGGCGACGGCCGATTTGCAGCGAGACGCCGGTGGCAAGTCGCGGCGATTGTTGCAGATTCCCCAGGCGACCGACCTTCACTGGGGAGGCAGTCTCGCCTTTGGCCCCGATGGCTATCTCTATATCGGAGCCGGTGACGCGGGGCCGCAGGAGGACCCTGACGGTAACGGGCAGAACCTGGAGGTGTTGACCGGGTCTCTGTTGCGGATCGACATCAATCGGTCACAGGGGAAGAAACCCTACGCGATTCCCCCCGACAATCCTTTCGCGCGGACTCGTAAGAACGCGAAGAATCTTCAGGCGGCACATCTGAAGAATGCCCGTGAAGAGATCTACGCGTTCGGTCTCAGGATGCCGTGGCGATTCAGTTGGGATGCGAAGACGGGTGATTTGTGGGTGGGCGATATCGGGCAGAACCTGTTCGAGAACATCCGGATCATTCGCAACGGCGAGAATCACGGGTGGAATGTCTTCGAAGGGTTCGCCGCGTTCTCCGACAGGTACCGCCGCAAGGGCGAGACCTACATCCCGCCGGTCCTGTCTTATCGTCGTAAGGATGGTGTGTCGGTGACGGCCGGTTACGTGTATCGAGCCAAGAAGGACTCGTCGTACTACGGGGCATTCATCTTTGCCGACTTTGAATCGAAGCGGATCTGGGCCATGACGCAGAAGGACCGGACACTGGTCAAGGTGCGACAGATCGGCACCTGTCCGGAAAAACCGTGTTCGTTCGGCATCGACGAGAA
>CAZYAZ010000126.1:0-6429 GCA_964646205.1 uncultured Planctomycetaceae bacterium
TGATCGCCGTATCCCAATCGGCCGGTTCCAGGCTCCCTCCCGGCGTCTTCAACAGCGGGGTCGTCGCCCGATCGGGTGCATCGAGAACGGTCAACGCTTCCCAACCCTTCGGACAGGCCATGCCCCGGTTGACCGAGTGCCCGACGGTGGGAGCAAGATCGACCGCTTCGCCGTCCTTCAGACGCACCTCCAGGCTGCAGCCGGTTGAGCAGTACCCGCAGATCATCTGTGTCGTGGTCTCGGCATTCGGAACAACCTCGAGCGTCGAACTCATCACACGCCCCTCGCGCGAGCAGAACCCAGGCTGCCAGGCATCCGCCGGGGCGAGGCGGCAGCGAAGAACAGGAACCTCTCAAGCAACTCGCCCCCCAGGCAGGCGGCAAACAGCATCGTCCCGCAGACCAGCACCAGCGGATCACCGGACGTGCCGCTGAAACCCGGATTCGATTCCTCGCCACGCAGCAGCAGGAACCCGGTCATGGCAATTCCGCCCAGGAAACCACAGGCGAATCGCGCCATCGTGATGTTCGACAGGTCGCCGACCATCAGGCGAGCCGACCGCTGCAATGGAGTATTCTGCCAAGCCAGGAGATGCCGAAACACCAGGGCCTCGAAAACCAGCTTCGTCGTCATCACGACGAACAGGCCTCGAGCCAACAGCCCGCCGGCTTGGCCCACCAGCCTGTCAGCCTCGGCCGACACACCAAACTGGCCCAGCAACAGGATGCTCAGCCAACTCGCTGCCATGCCCAACACGACCGAGGTCAGGCCAAAACGAGTTGCCGTTGCACCAAAGTTCCAGAAGTCGCGTCGCGTGAAGACGTAGATCATCGTCGAACACAGCACTCCCACTCCTCCGGTCACCGCCACGCTCCAGCCCAGCCACCACCCGTGGTCTATCACCGCGTCTTCCGACCAGGTCGACATCGCGAACAGGCAGGCCAGACCCGCAAACACGCCGAAGGCCAGGATCTCGCGACTGAGCCACGAGTGTTTCAACCCGATAATCGCCCGATACGCCCTGTGCGGTCGCCCCAGGTGAAACACGCTGGCCGCCAACGCCAGCAGCCCGAACAGAACCGAACTCGTCGTGTGGACCGGCCGAAATGCACCCAGTAGTTGCGGCTCGAGCCAGGACTCCAACAACATGCCGACCGTGAAGGCACCGACAGAGAGTTGAGTCAGAACGAGCATCAGGATCAGCGACCAGGGAGCATGGACGGGGCTGACCGAGCGGTAATCGACCGGCAGCATGTTGCGAGGAAACGGCCGAGACGACTTGTAGGTGGTCGTTGGCAAAGTGAGATGTGGATCGGGAGCGGCCGGCAGGAACGAATCGGATTCCGAATCTTCTATCACCTGCCGGACATCGACCAACCGGACCGTGATCGCCTGATGAGGACAACCCTGGACGCAGGCGGGGGCTTCGCCGACCGCCAACCGGTCCGAGCACATGTCGCACTTGCGGACGATCCGCAAGCGATTGCTGAACTTCGGCACCTCGTAAGGACACGCCAGGATGCAGTACTGGCACCCAAAACAGGCGTCGGCATCGTGCCCAACAATCCCGGTGACCGGGTCCTTCTGATAGGCATCGACCGGGCAGGCGACCTGGCAGGCCGGTTCCAGGCAATGGTGACAGGCACTCGTGACATGCTGCATCACCGGTTGCTCGGCCGAACCCCCGACCAACAGCCCCACCTCTCGCCATGTCTCGGATTCGCCCAACGCATTCTGAGAATGACAGGCGGTCACGCAGGCCTTGCAGCCCGAACAACGGTCCAGATCCACCTCGAAACCAAACTGCTGCCCCTCGCCCGGTGGCGACGCAGGAAGCAACATCGAGTGGTATCGCGACCGTGATCCCAGGTCCCCCTTGGCCTCTGCCGCCACAAAGCAATCGACTGCTGTCAGCTGCTGCTGTTCCATCAGCAGCTGCTTCAGCAAGCCGCCACTCGAATCACTGACCGTCTCTGTCGCCACGCTCATTCGCCAGTGACCGCCACATCAAGCCCCTGGCCTGCCGTCGGAACCCGCTCGACGGACTCAGTGACCTGAGTGACCTGGTGCAGTTCGAGTCGCACGAAGTCACGTCTCAACCCTGCACAACCCGGACACGACACCGGCGGATCGGTGCCCAGGTGCAGCCGGTCACAGGACTCACACAGCCAGGTGGGTGGACAATAGTCGCCCTCGTCAACCTTTTCAGCCTGTTCACTCTTGAGCCTCGTTCGCCAGTACACGCTGAAAGTCTCACCCACCTCGTGAAACTGGTAGTAGTCCTGAACGACATTCTCGATCAGAGTCGGAAGCTGATCGATGTCGATACCCAATCGGTACAGCTGGGCCATTTCGATCTCGGCGGCGTCTGACGTTGCGAGGCCTCCGCCAAGGAACACGTCGAAGCCCTCACGAGTCCCCGCGAAACGCCGAACCCGGACTCCTTTCAGACCGATATCGGCCGTGAGATGCAGAGCACAGCTGGATGGGCAACCGCTCATATGGATACGGACCCCGTGCAGTTTCAGAGCGCGGCTCCGCAGGTCACCAATCAACCGAAACATGTGCCCCTTGGTCTCGGTGACCGCGATGTTGCAGAACTGGCTGCCCGTGCAGGCCATGGTTCCGATGTCGAGTGCATCGGCGTCGACAGCGAGTCCCAATGCCGCGGCCGCCGTCTGAGCAGCGTCGCGACTGGAGCTGGGAATGTTGACGACCGCGATGCCCTGTTCATGAGTCGTTCGCAACGACCCGTCACCGCAGGCCTGGCTGATTCGGGCCAGTCCGTCGAGTTGCTGCCAGGTCAAGCGGCCCAACGGAACACACAGGCCCATGGTCCACAGGCCGGGATCCTTCTGAACAAACCAACCGACCAAATCGTCTCGGATCGCGGCGGGCCCAGGAGCCTCGACGCTTCGCTTCAACTCAAATGGCAACGCCTGGCCCAACCACTCCATGACCCCGTCCACACCGATGTCTTCGACCAGGTGTCTCATGCGACACATGTTGCGCTGTTCTCGAGAACCCCGGCTGCGAAAGAGATCCAGCAACGCTCGGGTGACTTCCACCACCTGGTCGGCCGTGACGAGGACCGGCAACGGCCAGGCCAGGTGAGGCTTCAGGCCCTGGGTGCCGGCGATCAGGAGACCGAACAGAACGTCACCGTCAGAGGTACGCCTTGCCAGAAAACTGATGTCCTGGGTCCAGAAATGGATCGGGTGTTCGACGGTGCCGTTGAGCGAAATATTGAGCTTGCGGGGCAGGTCGGCGTAAAGACGGTTGCCCAGGAACAGGTCGGTGATTGCGTGGCAGAGTGCTCGAGTGTCGATCAACTCGTCGGGCATCAATCCGCTGTAGGGATGAGCGAATACGTTGCGGACGTTGTCGTGACCAGTTTGCCGCGACGACAGGCCAACACGCTCGAGTCGGGATACCACTGCGGGCAGGTGAGAAATCTCGAGCCCCTGAACCTGCAGGTTGGCCCGCGTGGTGACATCGATGATGCCATGACCCATCTCGGTCGAGATCGAAGCGATTTCGGCTGCCTGCGTTGCACTCAATTCGCCAGCAGTGATCCGCACACGGTTCATGTAGCGGCCCGGGTTGTCGCGCTTGCGATAGAAAAAACCGTGCCACTTCATCCGCTCCAGGTCGGTCACGTCGATCTCGGACATCGGCGTTCCGCAGTTCGCATGACGCTCGACATCGGGCCAGACATCAAACCCGTGCTTCTCGGACTTCCAGATCTCAATGCGATTGACCATGCGAACAGTTTTCTCCTTCCGACGGCTGATTGTTCGAGACTTGAATTTCCGGGGGGCGTTGGCCGCGGTGGACCGAGCTTCAAGCGGGAAGTCCACCGAGATGTCGACGGTTGGCTCCGATCGCCTCGGCAACCGCTTCACGCGCCACAGCTTCCTCGTGCGAACTGAACACCACGGCGAAACTCACAAACGACACACAAATCACCACGGCTCCAAGCAGGAACAGAGCATTGGGCCACGACAGAGCCGACGACTTGAACAAGAACCCCGCCGCCACCGCCCCGAAGTTGCCTCCAGCTCCGACGATCCCCGCCACAGTGCCCATCGCCTTCCGGTTCACGAACGGCACAACCGAAAACGTGGCACCGCTGGCCATCTGGACGAACAACGCGAAGAGCACAAGCGACGGAATCGCCAGCACCAACACGTTCATTCTCGAAAACACCATCAACGCCAGGCCTTCACAGAACACGACCACGAACAGCCACTTGACGCGTCCGGACAACCCGAAACGCTGACCGAAGCGGTCACCGACCAGGCCGCCGACCGTGCGGGCAAACAGGTTCATCAGCCCGAAACAACCGGCCATCAGACCGGCCAGCCACAAGGCTCGAGTCGTCTCCATCTGCTCGAATGCCGCGAAGTAGTCCAGGAAGTACAACGCCGCAACGTTGTGAATCGTCAACTCGACGCCGAAACACGCTCCGTAAACCACCACCAACGCCCAAACCCGATGGTCTCGACAGACAGACAAAAACGAATCACCTGCCGACAACCTCGATGGCAACCGACCCTCGGCACGCAGTGCCCGGAAATTCCCCTCGGGCGTGTCCTGAGTCAGAAAGAAATAGGCCACGCCGGTCACGGCACAGATCGCACCAGCCAACACCATCGCCGATCGCCAACCCAGGCTCTCGCTGAAACCCAATACTGTGACGAAGCCGCCAAACACCAACGGCATCAACAACTGGCTGGCCGCTGCACCCACGTTGCCCCAACCGGCAGTCGTCGCGTTGGCCGTTCCAACACAGTTGGAGGCGAACATGGCTGAGGTGTGGTACTGGGTGATGACGAACGACGCTCCAATGACGCCGATCGCCATCCGAGCCATCAGGAACGTGGCAAACGAATCGGACAACCCGATGCCCATGACCGGGATCGAACCCAGGATCAATAGCCCCGTGTAAGCCAACCGGGGACCGATCCGATCGCAAATCCAGCCCATCACGATGCGAGCCACGGCGGTGAACGCCACCGAGCCAATCAGGCACCAACCCACCTGCTCGCGACTCAGATGCAACTCGGCTCGAACGATCGGCATCAGCGGAGCCATTCCGAACCAGGCCAGGAAGCACAGGAAGAAGGCGAACCACGACATATGGAACGCGCGCATCTGAGGCGTGCGGAAGTCCCAGAACCGGATTGTGGTGGCCTTGTGCTCGTCGAACATCGTTCGCCTCGGATGGATGCCGCAAACGACGGCCCCTGATCGCCCAACAGCGCGCAGCAGCATCCCGTTTCCGAGAAGACCGAACGCGAGGTCAGACAGATCCGATACGGATCCAGGCCAGACTCACTCAATTCACCGGAGCCTCGAAACCTGGTCGACGGATACCAGGGACGGTTCGTGTACAGGGTGACTCAGACTGCAACCGCCGTGCCAAACTGGTCGTCCGATTCGCTCAGACGGCAATGCACCGGTTTTTCCCGAGTCCCCACAGTCTGCCCGAGACCAGGATCGCAACGGGTCTGCTTGTTCGATGAGCAGGACCGCAAACCCGCGTGGCACTGACGGCCGACACTTCGCTCGGGATCACACAAGCAATCTGCTAGAAATGAACCCATGACCACATCTCGCCGCCTACTCTTGGCCTGTCTCCTCTCCGCAAAACTCGCGGCTCCTCCTCGACGCCCAGGATCGTCCCCTGCGGATCCGCAACATCACTGTCACCGAAGGCCGTCAGCACCCGCTCGGCCAACTGGCCCAGCGAATCGACATCGTCCCGCTTGGGGAACGAGATCAGTGTCCCGTCCCGGTCACGCCACTCCTGCTGGTAGCAGTCCAGCAGCGTGTCGAGATCGGGAGCGGGATTTCCGGAGAGCAGTTCCCGGAAGTGGAATTCCGCCGCACGGTGGATGGCCGAGCCGAAGACCAGCCTCGCCTCGCTTGCGGACTGGCAAAGGGTGGATTGAACCACTTCGCCTGCTCGCTTGATTCTGGTGATGGCACAGAATCACGAAGCGGTCCTCGGAAATACGGGGTGGCCATTGCCAGTCGATTCCCGCTCCAACAGGAACCCAGGCTAAGCCTGCCCGTTCCGTGGCCGGAAAAGACGCTGTCGTGCCTTGTTCACTGCTCATTCGGACCAGTCGAGGTTCACTCGGCGTATGTCCCTCCCGGGTCCAGCAACGGCTGGATCAAGATCGAGACCTTTGAGGGAATCTACCAGGGCTTGGCACAGACGAATTCGGTACAGCCGCGAATCCTCTGCGGAGACTTCAACTCGCCCAAGGAAGAACACGCCGACGGCACCGTCGTCGCCTGGGGTCAGCGTCGCGGTAAGAACGGCGAACTCATCAACGCCAGAACAACGTGGGGCCAACCGGGCGATCGCTGGCCCGAAGGGGAACGCAGCGTCTTGTTGGGGTTGGCAGATTTTGACCT
>CAZYAZ010000127.1:0-6420 GCA_964646205.1 uncultured Planctomycetaceae bacterium
GGGATCGGTCGGCCCGAGTGGTCCTCGAGACCGATCTCCGGGTCGATGCCCAGGTGACGATAGATTGTCGCCAGCAGATCCTGTGGTGTGACCGGGTCGTTCAGGGGGTGTTCTGCCCTGGAGTTCGTCTGGCCGACCACCTGTCCCATTCTCAATCCACCACCGGCAATCAACGCGCTGAACGCATTGGGCCAGTGATCTCGACCGAGCCACGGTCCACCCTTCTTGCCGGGGAAAGTTGTCCTGTGTGTCAGGCGGGGCGTGCGACCGAACTCTCCACAGGCGACCACCAGGATCTTCTCGCTGAGACCTCTCTGGTGGATGTCCTCGATCAGTGCCGTGATCGCCTGGTCGTACAACGGGAAACGTTCGAGGTTGGCGTGGACCAGGTGGAACGGTCCGGCGTGGTCGTCCCAACTGAAGTTCGTGCTCTTGTCGGAGGGGGCCGTTGCGTCGACGTTGATGACGGCCGCTCCCGATTCGGCCAGTCGACGAGCCAGCAGGCAGTTTTGCCCCCAGCGGTGACGGCCATATTGGTTGCGAATCTCGTCGGGTTCGCGACTCAGGTCAAAAGCCCTGGCGATTTTCGCACTGGTCAGCAGGTCGAAGGCCGCCATGCGGAAATCGTCGACGCCCTGCATCGAGCCCGCCAGGTCCAGGTTTTGTCGGAATCGGTCGAACTGGTTGACCAGCGACCTGCGGTCGTCCAGTCGCTTGCCATCGACCCCGGCGGCCAGGGTCAGGTTCTGTGGAGCGTAATTCTTCTTGGAAGGGTCGCCCGTATGGAAGGCCTGGTGACTGAGTCCCAGGTAGGTGGGCTTGGTCATGAACGGCGAACGGTGAACGCCGAAGTACTGTGGCAGGCCGTCAGGGCGGGGGCCGCGCACACGACTGGCGACCATGCCGAAGTCGGGGTGCTTGGAACGGGCCTGGGATGTCGGGTCGGGCTTGTCGGGGGTTTTTCCAGTCAACACCTCGATGCTGCCGTCGTTGTGGGCCGACATCTCGTGGTGCAACGTGCGGATGACCGAGAACTTGTCGGCGATTCGGGCCTGCCGTGGGAAGTGTTCGACCATGTCCATGCCGCTGACGGTGGACTGGATCGGGTTGAAGGGACCCCGGTATTCGCTCGGGGCGTCCGGCTTCATGTCGTAGGTCTCCAACTGGCTGGGACCACCCCACATCCAGAAGAGAATCACCGACGTGTCGGCGGAAAGGGTTCCAGCGGCTGCCCGCTGGGCCAGCAGGTCCGACAGCGTCATGCCGCCCAGCGCAAGCGTACCGACCCGCATGAATTCGCGGCGCGGCATCGGTCCTGGGCAAAGCAATGACGTCATGGTGCGACCATTGTCTCAGAAAGTGTCATCAGCATCACGCTCAAAACTGACGCAGATGATGTCTCTATCGACATTATCTCTACCCGATCACGAGGTGCCGTACCATCCCGGGTGTGTCGGATGCCTGGCTTGTGGTTGGTCACGCCGGTGGTGGCCACGGGTCGAGGCAGGCTCCTTCTGGACGGGATGCCACCGGACGCCACGGAACCGGTTCCCGGCATTGGTAGGTGACGTCCAGCCAGGGTGTTTCGAGACGCTGGTGGCCGGCGTGTCGTGAATCGAGCATGGCCTCGAGGACGCCGGTGGTCAGCAGTGTCCGCTCGACCGGTGCTGTCGACGCACCCGTGACGAACATCTCTTCCACGTTCAGCGACAGGTAGGCGAAGTGAGCGTAGGGACCGTCTTCGTCTTCTCCCCCATGTCCTTGTGCAAAGAATTCCGTTGCGACGACCTGGTTGTCTTCGATCCTCGCGGCGTAGGCGAGATCCTCGACATATCCATCGAGCATCAGGGCCGCGGCACGGAGGCCGTCGCGGTACTCGATCAACGCGATGGCCGGGTTGCTGCAGTGGTCTTCGATTGCGCCGGCCGGCTTGTTTTCGATGGCCTCGCAGGCCGCCTCGGCCAACTCTCGAGACCATCGGCCGTCCTCGGCGGCTTGCCACACGTCATCACCCTCCAGGCAGGTCACCGCCGTGACACCGGTTTCTCCGCCGGCGCGGCGTTCCACCATGCACTGCAAGACTTCCAGGGTATGAAAGCCGTAGATCTCCAGTCCTGAAAACCCGATCGCCAACGCCTCGTCAATTTTCGAATCAATGTCGTGCTCCAGCCACGGGTTCCGCCAGCAGACGGGCAACGACGAGCCGGCCATCATCGGAGCCGCCAGGCCGTCCATGCGATCGTACATCCATTTCGCATCGTGCCAGTTGTACGAGAGGTGCTTGTCGTTGAAGACCGGGACGGATCGGCCGCTGGTGGCCATCACGCCGCAGATCTGTTCGAGGAAGTACTTGCGAGGGAACAGCTGTTGCTCTTTCTCATTCCAGGCGTACTCGCCGTGCTCACCGATCAGCAATACCCCGTCGACGGCCAGTTCCTCGCCGCCGAGTGTCAACGCGCCGAGGATGCTGGGATAGATCGGGACCCCGTGGTCGTCGGCCATGCCCTGGCCGATGTCACGTTCGGTCAACTGGTCGATGTACATGGAGACCAGGTCGACTCGCGGGGCCTGGAATCCGGCGTCGGTCGGAAACCCCTTGAGGAACTTGGTGACAACCACGTCGGCATGAGAACCGTCGAAGTACTCGGTGACGATGGCCGCGATTCGCTTGCGATCAGTCATGGGTGGGCCGCACAACGGGGGGGAGGGGGCAGCGACGCCGCGAGGGCACATCAGACCTCGGCAAACACTTCCAGTACGTTCCCCTCGGGGTCGGAAAAATACACGGTGCGGTGCCCGCGAGGTTGGTCGGTGGGCGGTTCGAGAATGGGAATGCCCTGGTCGACCAGTTGTTGATGACAGGTGGCGACTTCCTCGGGCGAAACCAGGAATGCCAACTGGACGCCGGGGGATTCGGTGCCGCCTCCATGCCCGTCGTAATCACGCTCTCGCAACCGCAGGCCCAGCAGCACGCCCCCGGCCTCAAGGGAGAGGCTGGTTTCGGTCTCGGTGGCCACCGGGAACGGGAGCAGGTTGCGGTAAAATGTTTTCATGAGGTCGATGTCGTCGCAGAGGACGATCGAATAGGTCAGCGCGGTGACGGATTGCAGCATCGAGGTGGTTCCTGTCTCAGAAAGGAAACTGGGTTTGTGAAGTGGAACGGGTGGAAGGAGGGACCTGATTGAATGTCACCGCGGAGTCTGGTACTGCTGAAGATGCCATGAATGACACGTCGGACTCTTTGCAGCAGGGGTATGGGCCGCCGAATCGCTGGAGGCTCCTGTCTCTGGTGGCGATGGCCTACTTCGTTCTCATCCAGCATCGCCTGGTGATCGGGTACGTCCAGGTCCCGCTCACCAGTGAACTGGGACTTTCCGACTCCGAGTCGGGAATGCTGGATACAGCATTCCTGATACCTTACGGAATTTCGCAACTATTTGTGGCCTACCTGAGCGACCGATTGCAGCGTCGGCGGGTGTTGGCCGTCAGCCTGCTGGCGAGTTCGGTGTGCCTGTTCGCCATGGGGTTCGTCGGCGGATTCTGGCAACTGGTCGGCCTTCGGGTTCTGCTGGGATTTGGCCAGTCGGCCAGCGTTCCGGCCATTGCCGGTGTGATGGCCGACTGTTTCACGCCGAAGAATCGGTCAACGGCGGTTGGTATCTACAACCTGTCGCTCAACCTTGCCGTTGTGGTTGTTGGAACACTGGGAGGCGGGCTGGCGGACCTGCCAAACCTGGTGCTGCCGTTCGAGATGTTGGGGGTTGGTGAGTTGTCCGGCTGGCGGCTGGCCTTGCTTGTCTTCGGAGTGACGGGTGGCCTGGCGTCCCTGTTGATTGCTGTCGTGATGTCCGAGCCGGAACGAACGGAACGCAAATCGAGTCAAGGCCTGGGCCAGCAGGGAGCGGGGTTGAGGGCGACCGTGTTGTCGGTGTTGAAACTCCGCACGTTTGTACTGTTGGCGATTGTCTTTGGCGGATTCTGTGTTGTCGACAACGCGCAGAACTACTGGCTGGCGCGACATTATGTCGAGGATTTCGGGATGACGAATGCGGACGCCGGCTTCTTTGCGACGATCTACTACCGTCCAGCTGCTTTCCTGGGGTTGCTGGTGGGTGGTTTTGTTGCCGACCGTTGGGCCAGGCGGTGGGTCCGTGGACGGATGCTGGTTCAGATCCTGGGGATCACGCTGTGGATTCCCGCCCTGGTCGTGTTGGGCATTGCAGAATCACGATTCGTGCTGGCTCCGACCATGGTCGTGATTGGCCTGGGCTACGGTTTCTACGTGGCCAACCTCTGGACCACCTCATTCGATGTGATTGATCCCGCCGCGCGGTCGACGGCCATCGGGTTGTTCAACGTGATTGCTGTTCCGGCTGCATTCACCTCGCCGTTCATCGGCTATCTTCGCGACACGCACGGCGTGGAACTGGGGCAGGCCATCAGCGGCCTGTCGATCGTGGCCTGCCTGATTGTGCTGGCTCTGTCTGTGACCGCGATTGTGTTTCTACCCCGTGACTACCACGGTCCGCTGGCGGTCGAGAAACCGGCGGCCTAACGCGATCCGAAAACCCACGTTCCCAATAGCTTGTCGTCGATCAGGTTGGGGTCGATCTGTGGGGCCCAACTGTCGTGTTCGGCCCAGGGGCTGCGGACGCGGGTGACCGTGGCGTGCCGGGTGTCTCCGGGCTTGGGAACGCCACCAAGTACCGACCACGGCACCCGCCATTCGGCCGTCCACATTGTGTCGGAAATCCGGTGACTCTTGGAGAGTCGGCGTCCGACGGTCTTGTCGATGGCCCAGCCTCCGGTGCCGGGTTTGCGGGCCATGCGGTTGGACGGACCTTCCAGTGGAACATCGAGGCGGACGAATGACTGGGCCGCTGCCGATTTTGACATCACCAGCGTGTTGCGGTTCCGTTGTCGATCCGTGGCCGATTTGGCAAGTTCCGCGTTGCGGGGTTCCTGGCATTCGAAGGCAAGATACAGGAAACGGTCATCCCACATGGCCCGGCATGTGGTGTCGACGGCACGTCGATCACGGATGAAGTACAGCAACGGACGAAAGCCAGTTAGAACCGTGGCGTGCTTCCAGGCGGGATCATCCAGTGTTCCGTTGATCGTGGGTGCGGCCACTCCACCGGGCATGCGTGGGATCATGGCCTGCCGGGCCGGCAGGCGTGGTGTCTGTCGCTGGGCCGCATTCAAGCCGGCCAATTCCTTGTCACGGACGGCGATTTGTTCGCGGACCCGCTTGATCAGTGAGGTGTTTTTCGGGCGAGCTTCGAGTCTCAGTCGTTCGACCTGTTGCTTGACCGTCTTGACGCTTTGTGTTGCCCAGCGGGGTACCCGAGGGGCACTGCTGAACCACGCGGGGCGCTCTCCGTAAACCCAGACGTACTCGTCGACGGCATCCAGGGCCTGGAACAGCTTGTGTTCAAAGAGTTTCTGCTTGTTCTCGGGCGTGAGGTAGGTCCCGATCCAGCGACGTTTCTTGTGGCTGCCAAGGATGTCGTCGAGATAAATGGGGACCGAAACCTGGACCTGGTGACGGTAGGTCTCGCGGTTCTTCGGATCGATCAGGGCGAGCTTGCGTTCTTTCACGTTGACGTAGGCGTTGGTGTAGTCGCCACGGGTGAGCAGGCTGAAACCGTATTCGTTTCCATCGATGAACTTCACTTTTGGGCCGGCGACATCCAGCATGCCGTTGATGAACGCGGGGTAGAGAGAGTAGATCGTTTCGGCCAACTCGCTGGGAGGAATGCGGATGGCCTGGTAGAGGTTGAAGATGCGGACTCCGGGCATTTCCGACTGGATCGCCTGCATGTATTGGCCACCTCGCCGTCGCACCACTGCGACGTACTCGGCAAAGGTCTTCGTGTCGCGATGAGGTTGTGGTTTGCGGCTGCCAGCCTGGTCGTAGTTCCAGGCCGAGGAGTGATAAGGTTCCGGGTCGAAGCCCAACCCGACGCAGCGTGTTGCGACGGCGGCCCGGGTCATCACGCCAATGTTGTGGCAGATCGTTTCCCACTGACGGTCGTCGAACCAGTCCATGCGGCCCGGTTCGCCGTTTTCGAGGAATTTCTCACCCGCCTTGACCACCAGGAAGTTGTCGGTGAACGTGGTCCAGCGGATTGCCGCCAGTTCCTTGACGGCCGGTGCCATCTGGGCGTCGGTGAGTCGGGCGGAATGAATGAAAGCCTTGTCACGAGCCAGTCCCTTGTGGAACAGGCTGAACATGATGCCGTCAAACGGTTGCCGTTGCATGACCTGGGCGTTTCGACGGATGTCGGAAATCTCGCGAAACCCCAGTTCCCAACCGTAGACGATGATCTTGCGGCCGGGTCGGGGAAATCTCACCCGGGATGGAGAGGCGGGGGGGGCGGCCAGGACCGACAGGGGGCATGCCAACAGCAGGAGACA
>CAZYAZ010000128.1:0-6264 GCA_964646205.1 uncultured Planctomycetaceae bacterium
GCAGGGGACGAAACCCTGCCCGAGCGTGCGAGTCGTTGCGACGAACCAGACCCCGCTCGAGCGCAAACGAAACCGCCCAAGTCCCTGCCAATTGCGGACTTGAGCGGTGTGGTGCGGCCTGATGCGACTGCAGGCACAAGTAGCGGAGGAGGGACTCGAACCCCCGACACGCGGATTATGATTCCGCTGCTCTAACCAACTGAGCTACTCCGCCAGGATTTCCCTTTCGGGGACGACATTGTAGTCGGTTGAAGTGGGTGTGAGAAGTTCTTGGGATCAAGCAGGCATACACCGGACGGCCTGCGTTTGAGGGAATGCGGCAATTCTCCCGTTAGAGATTGGCAACATGGCGGGAAACGGTGGTAGAATCAGCCGGTTCCGATGTATCTGCCAGCCGGGATGGGTCTCATGGGTGTGGCATACTATCGACGATTTCGGATGGAAGTCGATCTTCGTACCGTGGATTTGGCCACGCCGACTTTGCCGGAAGGCTTTCGTTTTGTGCCCTGGAATCCCGACGATCTCGAGCGGCATGCCCAGGTCAAGGTTCAGAGCTTCCGTGACGAGATCGATTCTCGCGTCTTTCCCTGCCTGGGCGAGTTTTCCGGGTGCCGGAAGTTGATGCGGGAAATCACAAAACAGCGGAGCTTCAAGTCGGAAACCACCTGGCTGATCGTTGGACCAGACGGTGATGTTGGAACCATCCAGGGACTTGGCCACAGTGGCTCACTGGGTGCGATTCAGAATGTCGGTGTCGTGCCCGAATGTCGGGGACTGGGACTGGGGCGGTCGTTGGTTCTGAAGAATCTCGAGGGATTTCGTTCCGCCGGCCTGGAGCGGGTGTACCTGGAGGTGACCGCCGAGAACCTTCCGGCCGTGTCCCTGTATGACTCGTTGGGATTCCGGTTGATCCGCACCATGTACAAGGCCGTGAAGGTCGAGCCCGCTCGCGTCTAGAATCGGTTCGTCTCTGCTCTCGCGCGGTCCGTGGTGCAGTTCGAGGTCACGCGATACACTCGGGTTCATCGCCCGTTCGTACTCGCGTTCGCCAGCACCATGCCCAGCACGGCCACGATTCACACGCTCGAAAATGGCCTGACGGTGATCGTCGAGCCGATGCGGGATGTCCGGTCGGCTGCCTTTTCGTTCCTGGTTCCTGCCGGCAGCGTGCACGACCCCGTTGGTCAAAATGGCACCGCTGCCATCCTCTCTGACTTTATCCTGCGAGGAGCCGGTTCGCTGGACAGTCGCCAGTTGACCGCCACCCTGGACAATCTTGGCCTGCAGCGGGGCGAGACGGTTGGAATCCAGCACCTGGGCTTCTCGGGGGCCACCGTTGCCGACCGACTGCCCGAGGTCCTCTCGGTTTACGGCGACATCCTGCAACACCCCCATCTGCCCTCCGACCAGTTCGAGGCCTCGCGCGATGGCCTCGAGATGACTCTCCACGCCATGCAGGACGAGCCGCGGCAGCGTCTGATGGTGGAACTTCGACGCCGGTGTTTTCCCGAACCGTGGGGCACCCCCACCTACGGTCAACTTGAACAACTCCCGGCCATCTCGGCCGAATCCCTGCAGGCTCATTATCGCCAACTGGTCCGCCCCGACGCCGCGATCCTGGGTGTTGCCGGCGGTGTCGATCCCGACGAGGTACTGGCCGTCGTCCAGGAGACGTTCGGCGACTGGGAGTCGCTGCCCGGCACGGTCCCTGAAACTGGTGAGTACACGCCCGTCGTCGAACACATCGAACACGATTCCACCCAGACTCATATCGGCATTGCCTACGACGCGGTTCCCTATTGCCACGAGGACTATTACACGGCCTGGGCTGCGGTCGGCGTGCTCAGTGGGGGCATGAGTGCGAGGCTGTTCACCGAGGTCCGGGAACGTCGCGGACTGTGTTACGCCATTTCCGCCGTTCTCAACAGCCTGCCACAACATGCCCGTGTCCTGGCCTATGCCGGTACCACTTCCGATCGTGCCCAGGAAACACTCGACGTGACCCTCGCCGAGATGCAACGCGTGGCCCAGGGGATCGAGCCGGGTGAGCTGGAACGTTGCCAGGCCCGGGCCAAGAGTGCCCTGATCATGGAACAGGAGTCGACCATCGCCCGGGCCGGTGCGGTGGCCCGCGACTGGTTCCACCTCGGGCGGGTCACCACCCTCGAAGAAGTCCGTGGCAAGATCGAGTCGCTGACCGTCGACACGGTGCTCGAATACATCCATGCCCATCCGGCTGACAACTTCACTGTCGTCACGATCGGACCCGAACCACTGGAGGTCGCCGGTGGAATTTCATGAGACCACGCTGGAGAACGGGCTGACCCTGATTGCCGAGTTGAATCCGGCCGCCCAGAGCGTCGCGGCGGGCGTGTTTGTCCGCATCGGGTCACGGGACGAGACCGAGGATGTGTCCGGTGTCAGTCACTTCCTGGAACACATGGCCTTCAAGGGCAACGACGTCTACACCGCAGATGACGTCAACCGGATCTTCGACGAACTGGGCGCCAACTACAACGCGTCGACCAGCGAGGAGGTCACGCAGTTCTACGCGGCGATATTGCCCGAGTATCTGCCGAAGGCTCTCGAGATGCTCTCGACGCTACTGTACCCATCGCTCCGCCATGATGACTTCGAGATGGAGAAGAAGGTCATCCTGGAAGAGATCGGGATGTACGACGACCAGCCGACTTTCACCGTCTACGAACAGGCGATGCAGGCCCACTTTCCAACTCATCCCCTGGGCCGAAAGATCCTGGGAACCAACGACAGCGTGTCCGCCCTGACCTCCGAGGCCATGAGGCAGTACCATGCCGATCATTACCGGACCGGCAACATGGTCGTGGCCGTTGCCGGACGGGGTGACTGGGAGGAACTGTGCGGGTTGGTGAGAGAGCACTGTGGCGGCTTTCCCGATGGGCAAACCGGGCGAAACACGGTCGCGCCGCCGGTTGGTGGGCAGACGCAGGTGGTGCACCGTCCCGCGTCGTTGCAGCAGCATGTCATGCAACTGGCTGCCGCTCCCCCGGCTGACCATCGGCTGCGGTATGCCGCTGACCTGCTGGGTGTGATCGTCGGTGACCACACCAGCAGCCGGCTGTACTGGGAACTGGTCGATCCGGGTCACGCCGAGAGCGCCGACTTGGGCTACAACGATTACGACGGAACCGGCACGTGGTTGACCTACCTGGGCTGCCCGCCCGAGGCCGTCGCCGGAAACCTCGATCGGATTCACTCGGTCTATGAACAGGTGAATCGCGACGGGGTGACCTCCAAGGAACTCGAGCAGGCCCAGAACCGCCTGGCCTCGTCCATCGTGCTCCGCAGTGAACGTCCCATGGGACGGCTGGGTGCGCTGGGCAGCAACTGGGTTTACCTGGGCCAGTATCGCTCGGTCCAGGACGACCTGGACACGGTGCGTGGTATCACGCTTGATGACATCGTCGAACTGCTCTCCGAGTATCCCCTGGCTGCCGACAGCACCGCGGCGGTGGGGCCGCTGGAGAGCCTGTAGTTGTCCGGCGTCGTCGGCGATCACCGACGACCGCTTTCGATTGGCCCGGCATGCCGAGCATGCCCGAGGGAGAGATGAGCATGACCCGTTTCCTGGTGGCGTTGTTGCTGTTCCTGCTGGCGGCTCCATTGCCGGCGCAGGACAAGTCGTCGTTGTACAAGTCGATCGACTCGCGCGGCGATTCGACCTGGGACGCCGCGATGAAGATCTGGAACTGGGCCGAGCCGGGGTACCAGGAGACGAAATCCTCGGCGCTGTTGTCCGGGATGCTCGAACAGGCCGGTTTTGACATCCGTCGTGGTGTGGCCGAGATCCCCACCGCGTTCACGGCGACTTTCGGTGCCGGCAAGCCGGTGATCGGGATCCTGGGAGAATTCGATGCACTGCCGGGACTCTCTCAACAGGCCGTCCCCACGAGGGCTCCCCGCGAGGGTGTTCGCTATGGGCATGGTTGCGGGCACCACCTTTTCGGAGCCGCCTCGATGTCGGCGGCGATCGCGATTGCCGAGCAGATCAAGGCTGGTCGATTGAAAGGAACGGTTCGTTTTTACGGGTGCCCCGCCGAGGAGGGTGGCAGTGGCAAGGTGTTCATGGTGCAGGCCGGCCTGTTCCGCGACTGTGACGCGGTGCTGCACTGGCATCCGGGCAGTACCAATGCCGCCGGTGACCGTTCGTCGTTGGCCCGGATGGCCGTCAAGTTCCGTTTTCATGGCAAGGCCGCCCATGCAGCCGGGGCCCCCGAGCAGGGGCGCAGTGCCCTGGACGCGGTGGAATTGACCAACCACGCGACACAGTTGCTGCGTGAACACACGCCGGACCTGACACGCATTCATCACGTGATCACCGCCGGGGGCGATGCACCCAACGTGGTGCCTCCCTTCGCGGAGGTCTACTACTACATCCGACATCCGCAGGCGGAGGTTGTGCGTGGTCTTTACCAGCGGCTGGTGTTGTGTGCCCGCGCCGGTGCCCTGGCCACCGAGACGAAGCTCGAGATCAAGTTCGAGGGTGGCATCTACCAGATCCTGCCCAACAACACGCTCTCGACCGTTGCACTCGCCAACCTGCAGCAGTTGGCGAATCTCGAGTACACACCCCGGGAGACCGAGTTTGCTCTGAAGCTGCGCGAGCACCTGCCGCGGCCACGTTCGCTGGATTCGATCAAGCAGGTGATCAGCCTCAACGGCCAGGTGGGACGTGGATCAACCGATGTGGGTGACGTGTCGTGGGCTGTGCCCACCACCGGGTTCTCGACATCCTGCTGGGTTCCGGGAACGCCCGGACACAGTTGGCAGGCGGTGGCGTGTGGCGGGACCACCATCGCTCGCAAGGGAATGGACCTGGCCACGCGCGTGCTGGCTGCCTCGGCCTGGGATCTTTTCTCCGATCCCGATCTGCTGGCAGCCGCCCGGGCCGAGCATCGCCGACGGGTCGGGCAGGATCCCTACCGCACCCTGATGCAAAAGGGCCAGAAACCGCCGCTGGATTATCGCAGGGCTCCCAGCTCGCGCTAGACGTCATCATCTCTCGAAGTACAACGTCGCCTCGGGAAGTACTTCCGGTGGTCCGACCATGGTCAACTGGTCGCCGATTTTCAGCTCGGTGTACCCGTGAGAGATCAGCGTGTGCCCGTCTCGGGTGATCGACAGGATCAGGGCGTCCAGCGGCAGCTTGAGGTCACGGATGGGTACTCCAACCAGCTTGGTGTCGGTGACCACCACCTCGATCACGTCCTGCTCGGGATCCATGCCCAGCAGGATTGACGTGGCCGCCGGTGAGGTCACGAAGTGTTCCAGCAGCGAGACGAGAGACGTCTTGGGATCGAGCACGATGGCACCCTGTTCGTGCCACTTTCGTCCCTCGTCGATCTTCTCGGTGAACCGCACCACGACTTTCTCGACACCGAACAGGTCGTGGTTGAGTTGGCAGAGGGCGAGGTTGTTGTCGTCGCTCATCAGTGCGATCAGTACGTCGGTTGTGTGCAGGTCGATCTTCTCCAGGGCCGACTCGGTGATCTCCGGGATCGTCAGCACCGAGGCACCCGATTGCGCCTCCAACTCGTTGTCTTGTCCAGGAGATGATTCCCCGATCGTCACCAGGGTGACCTGGCAACCCCGCGTGGCCAGCTGGTTGGCCAGCATCATCGAGGGGCCGGAGGTGTCTCCGAAGATGAATGCTGTCTGGGGTTCGTCGAGACCGGCACCGGCTGTCCGGCGGATTTCACCGGCCAGCCCGACGGCCCACTTGAACATCGGGGGGCCGATGATCTGGTTGATCACGATCACTGCGATCAGGATCGTGGCCAGGTCATTGCCCCATTCGCCGTAATGTACCGAGATTTCTCGGGCCAGCCCGATGCCGATGCCCGCCTGGGTTACGAAGCCCAGCCCGATGATCCGTCGATGTCTTGGAGGATCACCCGCGATAGTGGAGCCCAGAAAACTGCCGGTGAACACGGTGCACAGGCGTACCAGGCAAAGACCGCCGGCAACCAGGTAGGTCTGTTGGAGGATCGAGAGGTCGATTGAAGCCCCGGTCAGCGTGAAGAACGTCAGGTAGACGGGCATGCCGATTTCCTCGAGCAATCGCGAGAACTCGGCACGGTGCGGACTGAAGTTCGTGACAAGCAGTCCGGCGATCATGCAGATCAGCAACGGTTCGGCGTGGATCTTGATCCCCCACGCCGTGTTCGAATAGTCCTGGAACCAGTCGGTCGACTGGAAGACGGCGAACCCGGTCACGAGCAGGAG
>CAZYAZ010000129.1:0-2405 GCA_964646205.1 uncultured Planctomycetaceae bacterium
AGTCCTGGAACCAGTCGGTCGACTGGAAGACGGCGAACCCGGTCACGAGCAGGAGAACAAACTTCAGGTAATGTGGCACATGCCATCGCATGTAAACCGACAGCAGTTTTCCGAGCCCGAATCCACAGCCAATTGACAGGGCGAATTTCAGCAGTAACAGGCCGATAAACTGGAACCCGAAGTGGAAATCGGCCGTGGTGATCGAGTGGGCAATTTCTGAGTTCACCGCGAACAGCGCAATCACCACAGCGTCCATGATCACGGTGACACCAAGAATGGTGCTCGTCAGAGGACCCTTGGCCCGCAATTCGTTGACGATGGCGATGGCCGACGACGGTGACCGGGCGACCAGGATGACCCCGGTCAGTAGCGAGATCGCGATTCGGGTCGATACTTCCAGGTCCTGCATGACCGGTAGCCAGCCGGTGAGGATGTACATGGTCAACGCACCCAGTCCGAAGGTCACTGCGACCAGGCAGGCAGTCACCCAGCCAATGCTGCGGAATTGGGAACGGAACTCCTTGAGAACCAGCTCGTTTCCGGCCGCCAATGCGATGATCGACAGGGCAATCTGGTTCACGAAGCCCAGTTGATCGACCATCGGCCGAACCAGGACTCCCAGGATGTCGGGACCGGCCAGGAAACCTGCGGCCAGGTAACCGGTGATCAGGGGCAACCGCCAGCGTGTACCGAATCGACCGATCCGTTCAGCGGCCAGGACGACAACCGTGAAGACCAGCACGCTCTGGGAGAGGTTGACCAGGACGGAAAAAAAATCGTGCATCAACGAAACCGGTCAGAATTTGTGACTGTTGGCTTTCCAACAGGATCCTCGAATCCCCCACTTCACTGGAAGCCCAATTCGATCCGATTCCGTCCGATTGCAGTGATCAGTTAGAATGTGGTGGTCTCGTGGACCTGTAATTGTACCGACGTGACGGATCGATCATGAGTTTATCTCGCGATGCAACGGTTGCCTGTTTTCTGCTGCTGGCCATCTCGTCGAGGGCTGTCGGTAAGGAGCCAATTGACTTCGTCCGGGACGTGCGGCCGATTCTCTCGGACAAGTGTTTCAAGTGCCACGGTCCTGACGAGAATGCTCGACAGGGCGAGCTGCGGTTGGATCTCGAGGCGACAGCCCGCAAGGTGCTCTCGCCGGGGAAACCGGCAACCAGCGCACTGCTGAAGCGGATCACCAGTACCGATCCCGATCTGCGGATGCCACCACCGGACTCCAAGCGGACTTTGTCCCGACGCGAAATCGATGTCCTGCGTCGCTGGATCGCAGGCGGGGCCGTTTACAAGAAACACTGGTCCTTTCAGCCAGTGGCCAAGGTCCCCGTGCCGGCGGTCAAAAATGCTGCCTGGACACGTGGCTCGATTGACCGCTTCGTACTGGCCCGGCTGGACTCTTCGGGTGTGGCTCCCGCCGACGCGGCGACACGTGAACGATGGATTCGTCGTGTGACGTTCGACCTGACGGGCCTTCCGCCGACGCTGAAACAGATCGATGCGTTCGTTGCCGACAAGTCGGAGAATCCGGACAAGGCGTTCGAGAAGGTCGTCGATCGCCTGCTGGCGTCACCGGCCTATGGCGAACGAATGGCCGCCGAATGGCTCGATATTGCTCGCTACTCCGACTCGTACGGTTACCAGGTCGATCGCGATCGCCATGTCTGGCCGTATCGAGACTGGGTTGTCCGGGCATTCAATTCCAACATGCCCTACGACCGTTTTGTCACCCTGCAGTTGGCCGGTGACCTGGTGCCCGAGCCGACTGATGACTCGCGGCTGGCCACGACTTTCAACCGTTTGCATTCTCAGAAGGTCGAGGGTGGCAGCACGCTGGAGGAATTCCGTGTCGAGTACGTTGCCGACCGCAACCACACCTTCGCGATGGCATTCCTGGGTCTGACACTCGAATGTGCCCGATGTCACCAGCACAAGTTCGACCCGATTGCCCAGAAGGAGTACTACCAGTTCTTCGCCTTCTTCAACAACATCGACGAATCGGGAGTCTATTCCTACTTCACGAGTTCGGTTCCCACGCCCACCTTGCTGCTGTCCAACGACAAGCAGAAACAGGCGATGGCTGCGGCCGAGACGAAAGTGTCCCAGGCCGAGGCGTCCTGGCAGAAACTGGTTGGACAGCGACAGGGGGCTTTTGAAGCGTGGCTGGCAGCTCGCAAGCCAGACGCCGGGGCTCCCAGCCCGTTGGCCGGTCGTGTCTATCACAACGACTTCGAGAAACCGCCCGGTGGAGCCAATCGCAGCGTCGAGGGCCGAATCGGCAAGGCTGCTCAATTGACCGGGGATGATGGCATCGGCACCGGGGTTGGCAATTTCCGACGGTTCCAGCCGTTCAGCGTGTCGTTGTGGATGATGACTCCCGACGAAAAGAAACG
>CAZYAZ010000129.1:2505-6250 GCA_964646205.1 uncultured Planctomycetaceae bacterium
GGGCTCAAGAACGGCAGCGTCGACGAGTTCTCGGTCTTCAATCGTCGCCTGACCGATCTCGAGGTGGCACAACTCCACGATGGTCACAGCCTCGACGACGCGATGGCGACTCCGGGTGACCAGTTGACCGCGACACAGCGAGTGGGACTGCGCGAGTTCTTCCTCGAGACGGTCGACAAGCCGTACGCCGATCAGCGCAAGGCGGTGCTGGCCGCACGGAAGACGCGGTGTGAATCCTACGATGGCGTGGGTGAGATCATGGTGATGGCCGACCTGGATCCCACGCGTCGACGCCAGACGTACGTGCTCAGCCGAGGAGCCTACGATGCCCCGACCGATCCGGTCGAGCCGGGCACTCCGGCTTCGCTGCCAGCATTTCCGGCCGATGCACCGCGAAACCGCCTGGGGCTGGCTCGTTGGCTGACTGATCCGGCTCATCCGCTGACACCACGAGTGGCCGTCAACAGGTTGTGGCAGCAATGCTTCGGTACCGGGTTGGTGCGGACTCCCGAGGACTTCGGGAGCCAGGGACAGCCACCGACTCACCCGGCGCTGCTCGACTGGTTGGCTGGAGATTTCGTGTCCGGCGGTTGGGACCTGAGGCGAACGCTTCGACAGATCGTTCTCTCGTCGACCTACCGCCAGGACTCGTCCGCGACCGCGGACCTGATGGCTCGTGATCCGGACAACCTGTTGTTGTCCCGGGGACCGTCGTACCAGTGGCCGGCCGAGATGATCCGAGACAACGTGTTGTGGGCCAGCGGGTTGTTGGTCGACAAACAAGGTGGAGCTCCGGCGCGGCCCTACGACCTGGCCGTGTCGTTCAAGCCGGTGCGGGTGGACACGGGCGAGGGACTGTATCGCCGCAGCCTGTACACGTTCTGGAAGAGAACCGGGCCGGCACCGGTGATGATGACACTGGATGCGTCGAAGCGGGACGTGTGTGTTGTCAAACGCGAACGGACGTCGACTCCCCTGCAGGCCTGTGTGCTACTGAATGGCCCCCAGTTCATCGAGGCCGCACGGGTGATGGGGCAGGTGATGCTGAAGAAACACGGCGAGAACGTGGACGCGATGGTGGTCGAGATGTTTCGCCGCCTGACCAGCCGTGTGCCGACCGATCGCGAACGTGAGATTCTCGTCCGCGGGTTTGCTGAACAACTGGTGTACTTCCAGGCCGATCCCAAGCGGGCCGAGGTCTTCCTGAAGACCGGAAAGGCCCCGGTCGAGAAGACACTGCCGGCGGCCAGGATCGCCGCGGCCGCGATGGTGGTCAACACGCTGATGAACTTCGACGAATGTGTGACGAAGAGGTAATGACCGTGACACAGAATGAAACAATTTCGAACCGACCCCGGGGCTGCACCGGTTTCGACAATCCCACGGGGATCACCCGGGAGCAGTTCTTGAAACGTTTCGGCATGGGGTTGGGAGCCATGGCGCTCTCGAGCACCCTGTCGGATCTTACCGGGGGGGCCGCGGCCCGCGGCGACGGTGTGCTGGGGCCGACACATCGGCCCGGCAAGATCAAGCGGGTGATCTACCTGTTCAACAGTGGCGGTCCATCGCAGATCGAGCTCTTTGATCACAAGCCGGAACTGAAACGGTTGCACGGGACCGAGTTGCCCGACAGCGTCCGCAAGGGGCAGCGACTGACAACGATGACCGGAAGCCAGTCGAGCCTGCCCCTGGCCGGGTCGTCGTTTTCTTTCAAGAAACACGGCGACGGTGGCAACGAGATCAGCGAGTTGACGCCGCACCTGGCCGGACTCGCCGACGACATCTGCATCATCCGTTCGATGTACACCGAGGCGATCAACCATGGTCCCGGCGTGACCTACATGCAGACCGGATCGCAATTTCCCGGACGTCCGAGCATGGGCGCGTGGCTGGATTATGGCCTGGGCACCGAGAACTCGGACCTGCCCGCCTTCGTCGTGCTGGTGACCAAGGGCAAGGGAGGGCAGCCGCTGTTGTCGCGGCTGTGGGGCAGTGGTTTCCTGCCATCCAGATACCAGGGCGTGCGGTTTCGCTCGGGTAAGGACCCCGTGCTCTACCTGACCAATCCCGACGGCGTGGATTCGAAATCACGGCGGCTGATGCTCGATCGGCTGCGCGAGTTGCAGCGGGCCGGCGGCGGATCGGGCCAGGAGACGGGAGATCCGTTGCTCGAGGCCCGCATCGCGCAATACGAGTTGGCCTACCGGATGCAGAGGTCGATTCCCGAGGCCACCGACTTCAGCAGTGAGCCCAAGCACATCTTTGACGAGTACGGCAAGGACTCCAAGAACCCCGGGACCTATGCGGCCAACTGCCTGTTGGCCCGGCGATTGGCCGAACGCGGCGTCCGGTTTATCCAGTTGTACCACCCCGGATGGGATCAGCATGGCGGGTTGCCCGGTGGCATTCGTGGCCAGTGCCGAGAGACCGACCAGGCGTCGGCGGCCCTGGTCAGTGATCTCAAGCGGCGCGGACTGCTCGAGGACACCCTGGTGATCTGGGGCGGTGAATTCGGGCGAACGTCCTACTGCCAGGGCAAGCTGGCGCCGAACAACTATGGCCGCGACCATCATCCGCGGTGTTTTTCGATGTGGATGGCCGGAGGCGGTGTCCGTGGCGGGACGACATACGGACAGACCGATCCTTTCAGTTACAACATCGCCGAGAACCCGGTTCACATCCACGACCTGCACGCCACCATCCTGCACCTGATGGGCATCGACCACGAGCGGTTGACGTTCAAGTACCAGGGCCGGCAGTTCCGGCTGACCGACGTGCATGGCAAGATTGTCCACGACGTGCTGGCCTAGGTGGCCCGCGTCATCAATTCCCACCTACTACCTGGATCAACCACGATGAAAATTGTCATCTCCGACATGCTCGGATTCGAAGAAGAACACGACAACTGGATTCTCGAGGCGGCCGGAGACGACACGGTTGTTTACCCGGATGGAGACGAGGAACTGGTGGCCGAGTTGGCCGACGCCGAGGTCTTCTTTGGGTACCACTCGCCGGAAGTTTTTGCCGCAGCCAAGAACCTCAAGTGGATGCAGACCACCTCGGCCGGCCTGGACATGATGCTGACGCCGGAGGTGCGAGAGATGGGCCTGCAGGTGACCAACGCCAGTGGTCTCCACGCCGCCCCGGTGGTCGAGACCGCCTGGGCACTGACGCTGGCCGTGTCGAGATTTCTGAAGCATTTCGGCGAATGCCAGCAGAAGCACGTCTGGGACCAGTTCACTCCCTACGATCTCAACGACCGAACGGCCGGCGTGGTGGGACTGGGTGGAATCGGAAGACGTTACGCGAAGATCGCCGCGGCATTCGGCATGCGAGTGATCGCCGTGGACAAGCACGCGCCGGAGAAACCCGACGAGGTTGAGGAGTTGTGGTCCCTGGATCGCCTCAATGACCTGTGTGCCGAGGCCGACGTGGTGATGATCGCCTGCCCTGCCACGTCCGAAACTCAAGGCCTGATCGGTGCCGAACAACTCGCGGCGATGAAGCCGACCGGGATCATCGTCAACATCGCGCGGGGCGGGATCATCGATGAACCGGCGTTGATCGAGTGTCTCAACGAGGGACGCATCGCCGGGGCCGGGTTGGACGTGACCAAGATCGAACCGTTGCCCGAGGATGATCCGCTCTGGGACACCCCCCGGCTGGTGATCACTCCTCACATCGCCGGTTGGTCGAATGACCGGTCGCGGAGCGTCGTGCGGTTCTTCTGCGAGAACCTCAGGCG
>CAZYAZ010000130.1:0-6176 GCA_964646205.1 uncultured Planctomycetaceae bacterium
AGGTTGACCGAATCGAATGGCCCCTTGGTCAATACGGCTTTCTGGTGGACGGGAGACCAACGGATACCATCTTTCGACTGGAACACGTGCATGCCACCTTCAGCAAGAACGCCAGCGACGGCCTTGTAGCGGGCTTGAGGTGGGCACGCCGGGTTGTGGTCGATGAACGGGGCAAAATTCAGCCCACCAATACCATTTCGAATAATGTTGTTCTTCTTTGAGCCGTTGAATTCCACCAGCCCCAACTCTGGTTTCGTCCAGTGAATTCCATCCTGACTCTCGGCGTAGCACGTAACCGGCTTGCTGAAGTGGAGCATGCCGGTGGCAAACCAGAAATTCCAACCCCGGTAGTACATCCGATACCGATCACCGTCCTGGAACACGGTGTGGGAACCCGACGCCGTACCTTCCCACGGAGCGTCATGAACAATTGACACTTCACGCGGGATCGGATGGTGCAACCGAAGTTCAGCCGTTCCCTTGAGCTGACCGACCAGGTGATCATCCACAAACAATTCTCGTCGGGAACCGATTTTGATTGGCTCCGTGGCCTGTCCACTGACAGAGAATGCAATGACGACAATCAACCCGAGCGTTCTGGAAACTCGACATTGGCCCATGATGTTCCGATCCATTTTCAGATCCCGCCTTGAGTCACATTACTGACCGGCATTCATACGAGAATGTCGTGGAGCACGTTGCCGTGCACATCGGTCAGGCGAAAATCACGACCGCCGTGGCGGTAGGTCAGCGCCTCGTGATCAACCCCCAGTTGATGCAACACGGTCGCCCACAGGTCATACACTGTCGATGTGTTTTCCACGGCGTGATAGCCCAGGTCGTCGGTCGCACCATAGGTGACACCCCCCCGGACACCGCCACCGGCCAGCCAGACACTGAATCCAAACGGATTGTGGTCCCGACCATCAGTGCCCTGGGCAAACGGCGTGCGGCCGAATTCTCCGGCCCAGACGATCAGTGTTTCCTCGAACAGGCCTCGCTGTTTCAGGTCGCGTATCAGTCCGGCGATTGGCTGGTCCACCTGGCGAGCCATTTCCTCGTGTCCGGCCTTCAAACCTCCATGCTGGTCCCACGGGTTGCCCGGAATGTTGCCATTCGCGTGTGGGAGACAAGTCAGCTCGACAAAACGAACTCCTCGTTCGACCAGCCGGCGAGCCAGCAAACACTGGCGACCATATTCGCGGGTGGCATTCACCGGCGAATCCATGCCGTACAGGGCACGCGTGGCCTGCGTTTCGCCACCGATGTCCACCAACTCCGGCACAGCCGACTGCATACGATACGCGGTTTCATAATTCCGGATCGCGGACTCCACCTGCTCGGCCCGCCCCAGTGTCTTGAGGTGCTGGCGATCGAGCCGTTCGACAAAGTTCAACCGCAATCGTTGTCGCCGATCCGATTCGCGTGGGACGACATTCGACAGCGGCTCCGGCTGCGTTGGGTCGAGCATCGATGCGTGATACACGCTCGGCAGGTAACCGTTGCCGTAATTGTTGATCCCTCCCAGGGGCGATCCTCCCGAGGCCAGGACCACGAAACCCGGAAGTTCCTTCGACTCGCACCCCAGCCCATAGGCCGTCCACGCCCCGGCGCTGGGATGGCCTGCCAGGGAGAATCCGGTGTGGATGAAATAGTTGGCCTGGGCGTGCTCGTTCGCGATCGACGTCATCGAGCGAACCACCGCCAGGTCATCAGCGCATTGGGCAACATTCGGGAACAGTTCGCTGACAGGCAGGCCGCTCTCGCCATACCGGCTGAACGTCCACGGGCTGGCCTTTATGTTCCCGTTGGAATTGAACATCGTCGGCCGAACAGGCACCGGCATCGGCTTGCCATGATCCCGGGCCAGGCGAGGCTTGGGATCAAACGTGTCGACCGAAGAGACGCCTCCGGACATGAACAGGAAAATCACGCTCTTGGCCTTCGCCGGAAAATCGGCCGGCTTCGCAGCGAGCGGGTTGGCACGGTGTGCCACGGATTCTTCGGCACGTGTCCCGTCGGCCATCAGGCCGGACAGCGCGGCGAATCCGAAACCGTTGGAGGCCTGTGTCAGGAGGTGTCGTCGAGACAACCGTGCCCGGGCATCATTCCACATAGATAAACTCCTTCAGGCAGAACAACGCATGAGCCACATCCTGCCAGACAAGCTTTCGACGCTTGGAATCGTCCGCGGTGTCGGCATGCTCCTTCTGTAGCTCCGCAACGTATTCCAGCGTGGCCTGCGATTCTGTCGCGGTGGGCAATCGTCCGAACGCTCGCTCGTACATCTCCCGAACCCGCTCGACAGGTTCAAGCTGACGGCCAACCAACCCCTCGGACCATTTCGCAGCCTGCCCGATAACGAACGGATCATTCAGCATGGTCAGTGACTGCGCGGGCACATTGGTGACATCCCGCCGCCCACGCGTGGTGGTCGGCTTGGGCGCGTCGAAGGCCTCCAGGAACGGATTGTGTGCGTTGCGACGAATGCTGAGATACACGCTGCGGCGGCGGTCTCCGTCGATCGGTCCCTTCGGACCACCACCTTCAGTCTTGGTCGTGTAGTACACGTTGACGCCAGGCCCGTACATCTTCAGGTCGAGCTGCCCCGACGTCGCCAGGATACTGTCTCGAATCGCGTCCGCACCGAGTCGCCGCACCGGCATGTGCGACAGGAATCGATTGGTCGGATCGATCTGCCGTGCCGATTCACCGGCACGCGAGGATTGCTGAAATGCCCGCGAGGTCACCAGGTATTTCAGCATCCGCTTGGTGGACCAGCCGTCACTGACGAACCTCGTGGCCAGGTGATCCAGCAGTTCCGGATGCGACGGCCGCTGACCCAGGTGACCAAAATTGTCCACCGTCGCAACGAGTCCCTGGCCAAACACGTGGTACCACAACCGGTTGACCATCACCCGGGCTGTCAGCGGATTCGTGGCCGATGCGGTTTGTGCGGCCAACTGCAACCGGCCACTGTCAGTCGTCTTGAACGGCCGATCATCAAACAGCGAGAGTCCCCGTCGCGGAACGGGATTCCCTGGCCGCGTGTGCTGGCCACGCTCGAACAGCGGCTGATCGTAGGCAACCGTTTCCAGGACACCAGGTGCTCGACGGGGCACGGGTATCTGTCGCTCCAACTCCCGGTACCTCTTGATCAACTCGGCAAGTTTCGGAAGCGCGTCGGTGGTCGTTGGCAACAGGCCGCGACGGACAAAGAAATCCAGGTACACGATCTCATCGGCACTCGCCGTCCCGGACTGCCACGACCGCACCGCCTGCAGCAGTCGCTGCGTGTATCTCGCCACCAATTGATCGACCGATGCGGGAGCCTTGTCCTGCAACAGGTGTGCGATCGGCACGGTTGTTTCCAACGGTGGTTGCAGACCGTCACCGGTCACAATCTGGTCGACCGCAAAGTGGGCACGATCGGCCAGGTTCGTGACGAATTCCAGGTGAGCGTGCTGGCCCTTGCGATATCTTGCGTCCAGCGCGATCCAGCCGAACTGGTCTCGATCCAGAGCGCTCGCCGGATAAATGCCGCCGTTCCCACGCGGATAATTCTCGATCACCAAACGGACACGTGCTTTTCGACCAAGTGCCCGAACGCTGATGGTGTTGGAATTGATCACAAACCGTGGGGACATCAACACGCCGGTGTGTCGCGTGCTGAGACCATGCGAAAACACGCCAGCCGTGTGGATACCCCTGACGACGTGATCGCCTTCCGGCTCGATCATGAATTCACCGTTTGACGTCGGCCTGGCCTGTCGATCCCGAAACGCGGCACCGTATCCAAACCAACGGGCATCCCCGTCATTTTCCAGGCTCCACGCTGGCGTGAATTTCGAGCCGTTCGACTCGCGACGAGTCTCGAGTGCGTTTTTCCAGAACCCGGCCAGTTCCCGCCATCGCTCAGCCAACTCATCGGCGGCAACCGGAGCGGCGTCCAATGACAAGTGCGACCACAAGTGCAGTGGACTCTCCTTGTTCGTCCGAGCGTCTTCAAAGGCACTGGCCCAGGGATCGGGCTTTCCCCCGGCGGTCGGATCGAGTTTCTGCAGTGCTGCTCGCAATTGCTTGCGAGACTCGTACAACCCGGTGAGTGTTTTGCGTTTCTCCGCATCGAGCACCGCCAGCAACTCTTCCAGCGAGATCCCAGTGGGACCGACTTCAAACGATGCCGCCACCTCCGCAGCAGTCAATGCTTGCGTGTAAGCTCGGGCTTCCTCGATTTCCCCGGCGAGCGGAGGGTTGACTCCCGACAGCCGCTGGCCAAATAGAAACCGCGACTTTCCCTTCTCGAACAGTTGCACTGATCCCCGGGTGTAAGGTTTTCCATAAAGGCGCCCGTTGCGGTAGAGCGTGATCGAATTGTCCTTCGAATACACGATCGCCATGTGGACCAGCTTTTCCGGTGGCGTGGTTTCTTCAATCCCACCGGGTTCCTGGGTCCGACGAAAGTAGTCACTGCCAGCCATCCAGTGCTTCGGCTTGATTTCGCCAAAAACAATCGAATCAAAGAACTGGTCACCCGGAGTGTCCAACCCAATCACGCCAATTCCACGTTGAGAAAAATTGGCCAGGGAGACCCACGCTTCCAGCGTCTTCTCACGAATGTTTTGTTGCAGCGGACTTGTCCGCATGCTGGACGCTTTGCCGTCGAGAATCAGTCGCCCGTCACGGACCACGGCCCCGTTCAACAGTTGACCGTGGTGGCTGCCAACACTGTCGCGGGCGTCGCCATCGAAGCTCCAGCGAGCATACGGCGTGGGCAGCGAGGCAGACGGCAGGCCGCAATCATCCTGCGAGGATCCTGGCTGTTTGTCGCCGGTTGCACCTTTACCGGGCCGGCGTTTGAGTGCCGCCGCCCGTGCCGGCTCTTCAATCACGGCGATGGCCTTCTTGGCTTTTTCCAGTTGGACCCGCAATTGGGCCACCCGCGAGGCGCGACCCACCTCGGAGTGAAACCGGTCTTCGATATTGGCCGTTGCATCGATCCACGCGGTTGCCAGCCCGTCGCGAATCGTTTGCTTCAACGCCGCAAGTTCGCCACGGTTCCTGTCGAGCAACTTCGGCGAATCGATCACAACCTGGCCCGGACGACCGCTCACGAAGATGCCGTACAACGCATAAAAATCTTCCTGGCTGATCGGGTCGAACTTGTGATTGTGGCACCGTGCGCACGACGCAGTGAGGCCCAGGAATGATTTGGAATAAACATCAATCAGGTTGTCGACAACCTTGACCTGGTCCTCCAGCGCATCGACCGGCACGAACCCCAACTCGACCATCCTCAAATGAGCCGGACCGATCGCCGATTCGTTGAACTGCCCCCCGGAACTCCATCGCGGCTTCGGCAGGAGATCACCGGCTATGTGCTCACGAACCAACTGGTCGTAAGGCACATCATCATTGAACGCTCGAACCAGGTAATCACGATAACGATATGCGTTGGCCAGTTGAGGATCACCTTGACTGCCGTGGGATTCGCAATAGCGGACAAGATCCATCCAGTGCCGTGCCCAGCGTTCACCGAACCGTGGCGAGTCCAGCAACCGGTCGACAAGAGTCTCGTACACGGTCTCGGTTTCGTCAGCGAGAAACTCACGAATTTCCTTCGGCGTCGGTGGCAGTCCTGTCAGCACGTACGAGACTCGACGCAGCAGTGTGCGTTTTTCCGCGGCACCACCCGGCGCCACTCCGCGAGCCTCCATGGTGGCCAGCAGGAATCGATCAACAGGGTGATCCGACCACTCGACGTTCTTCACGACGGGAACAATCGGTCTCACCACCGGCTGAAAGCTCCACCATTTTTTTCGCTTGGCGAACGTCGCGTCCCACGAGGTGGCCCGCGCCAGTTCGTCAGCCGAAGGGGCAGTGTCCCGAGGGTCGGGTGCCCCCATCTCGATCCAGCGTTTGAAATCGGCGACAACGTCAGCTTCGAACTTGGCGCCGTCGCGAGGCATTTTCAGATCGGGGACTTCGTGCCGAAGAATCGCCAGCAACCGGCTTTGCCCGGGCTTTCCCGGAACGACAATCCGGCCACCATCACCACCTCGACGCAGCCCCCTGCGATGATCCAACGCCAGGGATCCTGCCGCTTCCTTGGCCGAGTTGTGACACGAGTAACAATGCTCGACCAACACCGGCCGAATTCGTGTCTCGAAGAACTC
>CAZYAZ010000131.1:0-5870 GCA_964646205.1 uncultured Planctomycetaceae bacterium
CTTCCTCGAAGGTCGGGTAATCGATCAGGATCCGGAACATGAACCGGTCGAGCTGCGCCTCGGGCAGCGGGTAGGTGCCCTCCTGCTCGATCGGGTTCTGGGTCCCCAGGACCAGGAACGGGCGATCCAGGTCGAAAGTCTGACCCGCAATCGTCACCTGGTACTCCTGCATCGCCTGCAACAGCGCCGCCTGGGTCTTTGGTGGAGTCCGGTTGATCTCGTCGCCGAGGATGATATTGCCAAAGATCGGCCCCTTGACGAATTTCATCCGCCGGCGTCCCGTGCCCTCTTCCTCTTCGAGGATCTCGGTGCCGACGATGTCACTGGGCATCAAGTCGGGAGTGAACTGGATCCGGCTGAAATCCAACGACAGCATCTCGGAAATCGAGCTGATCATCAGGGTCTTGGCCAACCCGGGTACACCCTCGAGCAGACAGTGTCCCTGGGCAAACAGTGCGATCAGCACCTGCTTGAGCACCTCCTCCTGGCCAACAATCACCCGACCCAACTCTTTGGTCAGTTTCCCGTAGACCTCGGCCGCCTGCTCGGCTGCCCTCAGGTCTTGCTCGTCAACCTGGCCCGCACCGGCATTCAAATCAGTCGCCATATATCCCTCGCTGCCTAAACCCGCAGCCTCCATGCCGCCCCCAACGGCCGACATTCGTGGCCCCAAGCTACACCGAACCGCTCGCCAGTCAACCGAACACAAAGGAATCGCCTGATGCGTGACGCCGCCAGCCAACTTATTCCGGCTTCTGCCACGGCACCGCACCATACCGCTGCAGTTGTTTCCTCAGTGCCGCGGACATCTCGCGAAAGACCCTGGGGTTCTTTTTCGCCAGGTCAATCTTCTCCCGGGGATCCCGCTCCAGGTTGTACAACTCCAACGGAGCAAACGGGCTGTTGTGCAACAACTTCCAGGGCCCCCTCCGGACCGCCTCGATTGTTTTGCCCGCATAACGGGCTCCACCCTCGCGACGACTGAAGAACCACAAATCTCTCAATGGCGGCTGCGACTTCCCCAGCAAAGTCGGCACGACGCTCCGCCCTTCGATCTCCCCGGGCAACTCCGCCCCGGCCACCTGGCACACGGTGGGGAACAGGTCCATCGACAACGCCATCAGGTCACTTCGAGAGCCCGGCTTGATCCGACCCGGCCAACTCACACACGTGGGCACCTTCAGGCCTCCCTCGTAGACGCTTTGCTTGCCGTCCCGCAGCGGGCCGTTGTTGGCGCCGGCATTCAGTTGGCCACCGTTGTCGGAGGTGAAGACAACCAGGGTGTTCTTGGCCTGGCCGTTCGCCTCCAATGCCTTCAACACCTTGCCAATCCCGTCATCCATGTGCTCGATCAACGCCACCAGTTTCGCCCGACGGCGATCGATCTTCGGTTCTCGCTTGAGAACCCGCTGGACCCATTCCTCGGGTGGCTGGATCGGGGTGTGCGGCGCGTTGTAGGCCAGGTAAAGAAAAAATGGACGACGGTCCCGCCGCCGGGCGGCCAGTTCCAGGTAGTCAACCGCCCACTGGGAAAACAAGTCGGTGGCGTGCCCCTTGGGATCGATCGTTTCGGCATTCTTTCGCATGTAGTTGTTGCCGTGGCGACGGTGGTTGTAGTAGTCGTCCATCATGTCGCCCAGGAATCCGTGGAAGTGCGTGAAACCACGGTCGTTGGGCAGATTGGGCGCATCCAGGCCGAGGTGCCACTTGCCCACCATCGCCGTGTGATACCCCGCCTTGGCCAATGGCACGGGCAACAGCACCGCATCGTGCCGCAGGTAGCCCCAGCTGTTGGCCTGATGGGTCCGGATCACACCGGGGACACCCACCAGGTCCTGGTAGCGACCGCTCAACAATGCTGCTCGGGTCGGCGAACAGACCGGGCAATTGGCATAGAAGTTGGTGAATGTCATCCCCGAGGCAGCCAGGCGGTCGATGTGGGGCGTTCGCATGTCCCGGGCCCCCTGGGACGCCAGGTCACCATATCCCAGGTCGTCCACCAGGATCAGCAACACGTTGGGACGATCCGCAAGTTCGGCAGCACCAACCGGTGTCGCCATCTCCGCCCACAGCCCCAGCGCCGCACAAGTGATCAGAATCCCCGGGTTCAATTTCAGCCGCTTCCGTACTCGCATCACCTCACGACTCCTGCAGGACCACGCCAACCTGGTCACTTCGTCTCTCGATCCGTTCAACGACAATTCGCATCCCGGCGTTACCGGCACGAGCCCGGCACTCGTCCATCAACGCGGTCACCCGTGGACCGACCCCGCTGACCGGTTCGCCCACCGGCAACAATCCCGGCACCACCAGAAGATGACGGCATCGCAGTCGACGTGCCTGGCGAATCGCAGTATCCAATCGGCTCACCACGCCGCGACGAACGATGGGAGACCTGGAGGCAAATGTCACCCGGCCGAGATCGACCACCGCCTCGATCGCCGCCAACTCCACTCGGTGCCTGGCCAATGCCAACACGAGTTCCTGTTGCCACGCTTCGGGCCGTTTCAACACCGTCTCGTCACCAACAACCCGCCAGCCAGCCGCCACCGCCCGGGCCACCAGGATCCCGGGTCCGTCGTCGATGTCCTCGCGCAATGTCTCCAGATCCACGCCAACCGGCACATCGTCACGAGACAATTCGCCGGCGGCGGCCACCGGAATCCCCAGGACCACCGGCACGCTGGTCGCCGCCGACCACCGGAGAAAACTCCGCCGCGTGCAATCCGGCAGAGCCAATACCGGCAAACCCGTCCGTGTTTCGTTCACGCGAACTTCTCCCACAATCGTTCAAACTGCCTCGAGAAATCTTCAACAAACCGTGGATCTCCGGTCACCAGGAAGTTCTCCTGGTTCCGGTTGGCCGCCGAGCGGGTCCAGTTGTAACTGCCGTTGAGCAACAGATGGTGATCGAAAATGGCAAACTTGTGATGCATATGATCGTCAGTCCGATCGATTCGCACCTCGACCCCCCGATCCTGCAACCTCTCGATGTCCGACCCCCGATCGCCCGACTTGTCGTCGTCGCTGATAACGCGAACCTTCACGCGGCGTTGACACGCATCGAGAATTGCGTCCGAGACACGATCATCGGTGATCGTGAACACGCAGATGTCGACACTGTTGCGTGCCCGGTTCAACAGGCCACGGATCTTTGCAGGGCAGTCATTGTCGGGCGCAAAATACGTTTCGGCCGTCGCAGGCGGTCCACCACTGGAATCGGCCGCCTGCAGCATCTTGATCACTTCCTCGAGCCACCCGATGGTCTCGATGGAATCCGGATCAACAATGGAATCACGGGCCAGGTCAAAGGCCACGCTGCGAAAGAGTGCCAGTTGGTGAGGATCCGGATCAATGTGATCGAAGATCCGATCCATCGCTGACCGTTCACTGCGAGTCAATCGGCGATCGTCGAGCGTCTGCTCGAGCATCTTCCGCACCTGTTGAGGATTCACTGTTCCGTCTCCCTTTCACTGCTGGCGCCAAACAACTGACCGATGCTGGCCAATTTCGGATCACCCAGGTATCCATAGCGATTGATCCACACGCCGGCAGCCGGGCTGTCGGCGACGATCTTCAGACGACGATGAAAATCGTCATCCGGGCCATACCCATGCACCAGGGGATAGACCTGTGCCCGATCGCCGACCGCCGCGGTGGCCTGGGCGATCTTGCGACGCTGGGTCGAATCCGAGACCGGGTGCGGCTCGTCGGGTTCCGGGTACCGGTAATCGGCCAGTGACTCACCACCAGGATCCTCAGGGGTGCCGTCAAACATGTCGAGCAGGCTGATCAACGCCCGGACCAGCAACCGTTCGTTGAGTTCCGGTCGCCGAGCCACCAACTCGTTGCCCCAGAAGGTGACCATCTGGGCCCAGTGCATGGTGTAGAGCTTGGGAGACACCGCGTCGGAGAACTCGGCCACCCCCGAAAAATCCAGTCCGGTCACCACGGTCCAGGGTGGCATGAAGGCGTGTGACATCAACAGCTTGTCCGCGTCAACAGCGTCGATGACCTGTCGCCAGTCCCGGACCAGGTCGACCGACAGCGCCGCCTTCAATCTCAGCCACTCGACCACTCCCGGTCGCGACAGCACTTCCCGGGCCAGGCGGAATCGGCCCCGGTCCCGATCGGCCAGTTCGGCCAGATCCTCATCCTCGAGTTCGGTCTCCAGCCATCGCTTCAGTGCCGAGACGTCCGAGCGGATTGTTTCAAAGTCGAAACCGTGGTCGGCGGCAAATTTTTCGACGTGGATCCCAAAGTCCTGGAAGACCTCGCCCCACGTGTAACAGGGGTACTCGGGCCAATCGATTCGGAATCCGTTCACGGCGGGGTACTGGCGCACCAGGTCCGCCGTGTAGCAACGGTTCCAATCTCGCACCGCGGGACTGGCCAGGCTGGCCGTGTCGGCCATTCGCCCGGCGGGAATCTCGCCATCGGGAGTCCGTGGCCGGTCCTCGTCTCGCAGGCCCGAGGGACGTGCCGCGGGCACCTGCAGGAACACGTCCAGCCCACGTCCTCGGGCCGCGTCGATGAACTCCCCGATCAGCGATCCATGGGCGTCGGTCAATCCTCCCGCAACCCGGGGCCTGTACGAGGATCCGTCGTAACAACTCTCCTGGGGCCGGTAACTGATTTCACTCTGGACCCACAACGAGCGTTTGCCAAAGAGCGGGCGGTCGAACAACCGCGGGCTGCTGCCGGCATCGTCGGGCGGTTGGAAACTCCCCTCGCCCTCGGCTGCCTCGGCGGTGACCGTCGGGTTCAGGGCAACAGCCGTGGCACCAACCGCCGTCACGTTCTCCAGCACAGAATCGACACCCTCGCTGAGGATAAAATCCCCCAGCACGGTGATCCCCACATATCGGCTCACGACAGGCAACTCACTTCAAGGGACTCTCGTACCACACCACGTTCTGGCTGCCACGGCCGGCAATCAGGATGTCCAAATCACCGTCACCATCGATGTCCACCGCCCGGATGTCGTAAGACTCCTGGTTGCTGCCGATCAGGTGATTCGTGAACCGGCCCTTGCCGTCGTTTTCAAACCACCACGCTTCCTTGCTGCCATAACCACACGTTGCCGCGTCGATGTCACCGTCGCCATCCATGTCGGTCACCACGAGGCAGTGTGGCTCCTTCAGCGTCTTGTGAATCTCGTGAATCCGGAACGAGGGGGCCTCGAACCACAACACTCCCACACCGTGACCACGGGTGGCAATAAAATCGGTCTTCCCATCGCCGTTGACGTCGGCGGGCATGATGTTGGTCGCCCCGGGCTGGTTGTCGGCCAGCAGGTGCTTGGTCCAGACCCTGGTCGGATCCTTGGGAGCCTCCCACCAGGCAAACCAGTTGCCCATTTTTGTCTTGTCCGACGGTCCCCCCTTGGCCCCACTGGCCGCGTCGGGCCGCCCATCCCCGTTGACATCGCCAAAACCCAGGTAGTGCGAGAGTCCCGGTGCGTCGCCGGAGGCAAAAATGTGGCGGTGCCAGCGATCCGCTTTTCTTGGACGACGGGGAACCTTCAACCAGGCCAGCGAATTGGGAAATCGGCCAACAGGTTGGGCGCTGTTGGCCAACAGGTCGGGACGGCCGTCACCGTCAACATCTCCCTTGAGCAGGCCGTGAATTCCATTGACCTGGTCATCGACAAGATGAAACTTCCACACCTGCTTCAATGGCTTCTTGGGACACTCCAACCAGTAGACCAGGCCGGGCTGGTAGCGAGCACCAACCCAGTCGAGATCGCCGTCACGATCGACATCGAGGAATTCCGAGTGGATACAGGTGTGAGCCGGATCACTCTCGATGATCGTCTCGGTCCAATCGGGCCCGACAAACAATCTCGTCTTCCCACCACTGTTGGCAAT
>CAZYAZ010000132.1:0-5534 GCA_964646205.1 uncultured Planctomycetaceae bacterium
GTACAGCTTGTAATCAATGAGCTGGACGGGCGTTCGGCCAATTATCGTTTGACGGGGTGCGGGTTTGGTGTGGGCTGCGGGTTGGGCTGCGGGTGCCGTGGGAGAATTTCCACCAGCAGCTGTTTGGACATCCTGGATATCGTCTGTGGAAGCGATTCCCGGAACGGCGGACACGCGTCTGTTGGGTTCAGTATTGAGCGCCTCATCGAGGTCGTTGCAGCCGTTGAGAACGGTGCCAATCAGAACCAGCGAGAGAGTGGCTCGGAAGGTGGAGAACGTGTCCGTTGTCATAGGATTGTCCAGATGGAGATCGATGGTCGCTGAGAGTTCTATTGTTCGTCTGACCTGAGCAGCAAGGCAAGTGGAAACTGGATCAGTTGAGATGACGGTGGCCAGAGCGTAGTGTCGAGCGTGGATGAGCGAGCCGCAAAGCAGACTGGTAGTGATCGTTCCGGCCGCCGGGCACAGCCGCCGGATGGGTCGTCCGAAGTTGTTGCTGCCGCTGGGGGATCGCACGGTGATCGCCCGATTGGTTGACGCTTTTGATCATCCGTCGGTACTTGGTGTCCTGGTGGTGATCCGTCCCGACGACAGTGCGTTGGCGGAGGCAGTGGAATCGACCGGTGCGACGCTGGTCCGGCCTCCCGAGTCGCCAGCGGATATGAAGGCCAGCGTGGGGTATGGGCTCGAGGAGATGCGTCGTCGATGGCCCGGGGACGAGGTTGATGGCTGGATGCTGGTGCCCGGCGATCACCCGGTGCTGGATGCCCGGCTGGTTGGCCAGGTGGCGGAGCGCTGGTCGGAGAGTCGTCCTCCGGTGATGGTGCCCACGTGTGACGGTCGCCGTGGCCATCCGACGGTTTTCGCCAGTCGATTGGCCGACGAAGTGGCCTCGATTCCCCCCGATGACGGTCTCAATCGGCTGGTGGCCAACTACGGCGACCAGGTGGAAGAGATCGAACTGGGACGCCCCGAGGTGCTCTGGGATCTGGACACGCCAGAGCAGTACGAGGCGTTGTGTCGTCGGTTGAACGCGGACGACTCTTAGCCGGGGCGGGTGACCTGGAATTCGGCGATGATCTCTTCATCGAGTTCGATTCCCAGTCCCGGTGCGTCAGGCACGGGCACGCGACCGTCGACCAGTGGTGGAAGATTGGAAACCAGTTTCCGCATCAACGGAGATGGCCTGAGGCAGTATTCGACCAGGTCACCGTTTTCCATCGACGCGGCCCAGTGAAGGCTGGCCGCGAGATTGATACCGGTGCTGAAGCAATGTGGGACAGCACGTCTTTGCTGGGTGGCACACAGTTCTCCGATGTCCCGACAGACGGTCAAGCCGCCACAGAAGGCCACGTCGGGTTGGACGACGTGGAGTCCTCTTTCGACCAGGTCCTCGAAGTCGTAGAGCGTCACGTCTCCTTCTCCAGCGGCGATGGGGACCGGTGATTCGGCACACAACTCGGCGTAGCCCCGGCGATCGTCTTGTGAGAGAGGTTCTTCCATCCATGTCAGCCGGTAGGGTTCCAGGAGACGGGCTCTTTCCAGGGCGGTCCCGCTGTCCCACTTGCAGCCGACATCGATCATCAGGTCGCGTTCGGGGCCGAGTGCTTCGCGAGCCGCACGGGTGTGCGCCTCGTCCGTCTCGGGATCCTTGCCGAAGACCTCCCACCCGAACTTGGCCGCCGTCAGTCCCTGGTCAACCGCCTCGGAGGCCAATCGGGCGGTTTGTTCGGGCGTCTCCCCAAACAACAGGCTGGCGTAGGCACGGACGGTTGATCGCCTGGCCCCTCCGAGCAATTCACTGACCGGTACACCTCGTGCCTGGCCCAGCAGATCCCAGAGGGCAATGTCGGCACCACTGATGGCATGGATTGCCGCACCACGTCGTCCGTAGCGATTCGTGTTGTAGTACATCAACTGCCACAGCCGATCGACGTCGTCGACTTCCTGGCCAACCAGGATCTCGGCCAGTCCGTGTCGCCGTTCGGCAGATCGGGGGGCTTCGAAGATGGCCTGGCAGACATACGACTGGCTGGTGACCTCACCGACCCCGGTGTGGCCCGTATCGGTGTGGATTCGAATGACCAGCACATCCTGGGTGCCGTCGGCGATCTCGGCCACGTCCGGAAGTCTCAGGTGCAAGGTTTCAACATTGGTGATCTTCATGGCGTGATGGGTGTCGCTTTGCGGGTTGAATTGTTGACCTGATGATTGTCGTTGATCAGATCACGTCAATCTACTATTCAGTGGGTAATGAGGCCGACTCCTGCTCTTGTGCTCGATCGAGAGTCAGGCGAGACAAGCGAGCCGTGTGGCATGGAAATCCGGATTCTCCCATCGTGTTTCGGAGACCCGCAGCTACAGATGGCGACCACGTATGTCGTCAACGACCGGTTGGCGATTGACGCTGGTTGCCTGGGCCTGGCCGGCCTGGACGTGCAAAACCGGGTCACCGATGTCGTGTTGACTCACGCGCATCTTGACCACGTGGCCACGTTGCCACTGTACACGGTCAACCGGCTGCAATCGGAGGTCGCCCCGGCCCGGATTCATGCGCCGGCCGATGTTCTTGAAGTGGTCCGCAACGACCTCTTCAACGACCGTCTCTGGCCCGATCTCGAACGGCTTTCTGAGAACGGGCCCGGCCTGGTCGAGTTTCACGAGTTGCCCACTGATTCTCCGACCAGCGTGGCAGGGATTGACCTGGTGGCGGTCCCCGTCGACCACGTCGTGCCAACTTACGGGTACCTGATCGGCGAACCGGGTTGCACGGTGGCTGTGGTCACCGACACTCGCGATACCCACTTGATCTGGGAACGTGCGGCGGCGAGCGACGATCTGGCGGGTGTCTTGATCGAGACGAGTTTTCCTGATTCGCAGGCTGAATTGGCTCACACAACCGGTCACCTGACGCCCACCGAAGTTGTCCGGCAACTGGCAAAAATTGGCCGGGACGTGCGGGCGATTGCAGTGCACCTGAAACCCTCGAGTCGGGACGAATTGGTGGCCGAGATCGCGGCACTGGAGTCACCAGTCCTGGAGGTCGGGCTGCCCGGGACGGTGTATTCGTTCTAGTCGTTCATCCTGAAATGCGCGTTGCAATTCGCAATCAGTATTCGCCCAACGTATTCTGGAGTCTTCCCGATGGATGGTGAGTGGGAAGAGTGGCCTGTTGACTTGTTGGGGGGAAACCGTTGGACCGGACACGATTCGAGAAGCCGCCCCGTTGGTGGAAACCCTTGCTGAGCCCGTTGGCTGTTCGAGTGTTTCGTGGTTTGAGACGCCATATCATCCGGACCGGTCCACGGATCACCGATATCGAGGTCCGGGGTGCCGAGCACGTGCGTGGGGCCCTGGATGCCGGTCACGGGGTGCTGATTACGCCGAACCACTCGGTTCACGGTGACCCGATGGTGCTCTACGAGGCGGCCGACCAGTTTGGCAGCGCGTTGTACTTCATGGCGGCCTGGCAGGTCCTGGGCCTGGCCAATCCGGTCACTCGGGCGTTTCTGAGGGGGCACGGTTGTTTCAGTGTGGATCGCGAGGGGACTGATCGACAGGCGCTGCAACAGGCTGTTGACGTGCTGCAGAATCGCAGGGAACCCCTGGTGGTGTTTCCCGAGGGAGAGGTCTATCACTGCAACGAGCGAGTGACACCGTTCCGTGATGGGCCTGCGGCGATGGCCGTGATGGCGACCCGGAAAGCCGAACGCGACGTGGTGATCGTTCCGTGCGGGATGAGGTACTACTACGTTGAGGATCCGTTGTCGGACCTGCTGAAGTTGATGGACGATGTCGAGGAGGCCCTGTTCTGGAGACCGACACCCGAGCGGCCGATTGCCGAAAGGCTCTATCGTGTCGCCGATGGGATGCTGGGCCTGAAGGAACTGGAATTCCTGGGTGGAGCACGGCAGGGCCCGGTACCCGAACGCATCGCATTTCTGACCGATGGTGTTTTGAAACGGGTGGAGGCGAAGTACGAGATCTCGTCGGAGGGCAAGACGATTCCCGAGCGGATCAAGCAGGGCAGGCAACGCGCGATCACGGCAATCACTGATGTGGCCGAGGAGAGCGACGAGTACCGTTCGTGCGCTGATGACCTGGACGATTGTTACCTGTGTGCCCAGTTGTTCAGTTACCCGGGCGACTACGTGGCAGAGAGACCGAGTATCGACCGGCTGGCCGAGACGCTCGACAAGTTCGAGGAGGACATTCTCGAACGTCCCACGGCGACTGTCCGGGCCCGTCGTCGTGCGGTGGTGGTGCTGGGAGAACCGATCCTGGTCTCCAAGGAGAAGAAGCGGGATGCGGCCTCGGAGTTGACCCGGACCATCGAAGAACGCGTGCAGTCGCTTCTGGACTCGGTCCAACTTCCCGATCGCGGCTTTGAACTGGTTCCACCACGGGATGCCGCGGGGACAGTTGGTTGACCCGGATACCGGTCGATCCGGAGGTGGCCTGTCAGTGAGTGGACGTTTCACGAGTCGCCACGCGAATGTGACGTTTCAGCACTCGCTTGGCCGTGTCGCGTACCAACTCGACGTCCTGTTCGTGACCCGGTAGCCAAAGTTTTCGCTCCGTTCGGATCCGGGCCAGGTGGCGATCGATGTTCTCGGATGTGAGCCGAACGCCGAATGTCGTTGCACTCGGGGCCTCGTCAAGAAACACCCTCTGAAGAACCTGGTCGCCAAGTGCTCGCTTGAAGTGAGACGACTCCCAGTACCACTGCATGGCGTTGCGGTCGTCGTTTTGTGGAACGGTTTCGGTGGTGTACTGGTTGTAACCACTGAAATCCCACACGGTGACGCGGTGGGATGGCTTTTCCGCGACGAGCGCGACGACATCGCGTTTCCAGGATTCGAATGTTTCCCAGCGATCCACTGCCCTCATGGCTTCCATGTGCATGGCATGAAATGGCGGGATGACCACGATGAGTTCGATATCCCGGGCACGGCAGTCTTCGACCATCTGCCGCAGTAACTCGAAGCGTTCCTGTGTGTAGGGCGAGATGGACAAGGCCCTGATATCGTGAGCGAGTTGTTTGTTGAAGAGCACCCGTGTCTTGTGACGGCGGGACTTGGCGAACTCGTTTCTATTGCCCAGGTGGGCGTACTGGGCACGATTGTCGATCGCAAAATCGCCCAACACCTTGAGTGAGATCATCGTGGTACGGAGGCTGATCAGGTTGTCGGCATGATGAGCAATCTCGTTCCGGTCGGGGTCGAAACGAGAGAGAGTGAATTCATCGGGGTACCGGTTCTGGCTGCTAAATGAATTTGGCCCCGAGCAGAAAAAGACACGTCGCACGTTGGCATGTTTCAGCGCGTGCCGGAAAACGTGGAACATCTCCAGGACGTTGGCTCCACTGAGTCCCGCATTGTAGACCTCGTCCGGGCCCCAGCAGGGCGACTGTGCGTCGAAAGCGTAGGCACGTGATGTGCCAAGAATCAGGGTGTTGTAGGGATGGTGGGAAACCATTTCCGCCTTGAAGATCCGCGAATTCCGGGTCTTCTTGTAGTCGTCGATCCGGTTGA
>CAZYAZ010000133.1:0-5488 GCA_964646205.1 uncultured Planctomycetaceae bacterium
CCCCACCCCAGCCCCGGCGTTCAACTCACCGGCGGTAACCGCCAGATCCGAACCGTCTTGAGCGGCGTGGGGAATTGGTGGTCACTCATGCCTAGCCAACGAAGCTTCGGCCATCGCGTCCGCTGAGCGAACAATCGCCAGGATGGCCCGCCTGAGATCGGCTGAGAGCAGCGGCCAGGCAGTGATCACCTCGGCCAGTTCTTCGTGCCCGAGTGCCATCTGTTGACGATTGGCGTCATCGTTCCACTCCCAGAACACTCCCACGTCCTGTAGCACGTTCCATAAGCGTTGAACTACTTGGGAGTTGCGAGATTGAGCGCAACCACTCTTACCGCCAAGTCTTGTCCTTATCACGTACCGCAACGGAATGAAAGATCTCTGCCATTCGGAAACGATTTCCCGGCGATGCTTCCGTATGATGCTTCGATTCCTTGGCGATGGCGAAAATGTCAATCATGTCCGTGCGATTCGCCAAGATCTTGTGCACTTGATCAACAAACACGAAAAACACGCCCTCATGCTTCTCTTCGGCTGCCATTGTTTTCAACGTGGCGATGGGATCCATTCCCGCGGCTTGCAGAGTCGTCTTGTCCGTATTTGCAATCTGGGCCAGTACCACGGCTGCGCGCCAGCGTTGTCCAGGGGTGGCTCCGTTGGCAGCTGAATCTGCTGCCAATTCGTAGCCGCTGATGTCGCCCAATTCGGCCAACACTCTGGCCACCTCCAGGGCGTGCTCCACGCGTTTCCGGTCAGCTGAAAAGGTCTTGAGATCTTTCTTCATCTGCTCCAGGCCACTCGCGTCATTCAATCTGCCGAGCATGTCGGCTGCGGCCCAACGAACCTTGGGATTGGTATCCGCGAGGGCCTTCTTCAGGACCGGAATGGCCTTCTTTGCATCGCGTTCGGCAAGCAATCCCAGTTCTCCATGAAAGTGGTAGTCGAACGTGTCGTTCATGGACCGATACGCTGCCTGACGCGTTTCCCACGGAAACCGATGCTGGGCGACGGGCTGGTAAAACTGAAAATTCTTCTCCGCACCATGGGCCTTGAAGAAGGCTTTGACATGCGATGCCGCAGCCTTGGGGCCCCAGCCGGGAAACACACCGTCGTTGGTCGGTGAGCTGGAAAAGAAAACGCGCGGTGCAATGGCCGCAGCGACTTCATGAAAATCAAACGGGAACTGTCTGTGATCCGACTTGTAGAGCGTCTCCAGCGGTGGCATGTACTGAGGAAGTGCCCAGGTCTTGAGTCTGCCCTGTTTCGTTTCGTAATACCCGAATGGTGTCCAACCACAACTGGATACGGCGATCTTGACCCGATCGTCGAAGGCCGCCAGAAACATGGCATTGTGTCCGCCCAATGAATGGCCGATCGTCCCGATCTTGTTGGGGTCGACATCCGGATGGACCTGCAACAAATCGACGCAGGTCATGTGGTTGAAAACGCCCTTGATTGTTCCCGAGCCGTACCGGTCGGCGTCGAAATCGTAGGGTTGTGAATCACCAAAACTCGGATAGTCCGGAACGATGACCACATAACCCAGCATCGCCAATTCAATGGGGAAATTACACAGAGGCCAGCTTTCGAAACAACCCTTGCCTGCCCGGCCGGTCGGGTGCATGCCAACAATGCCGGGGCGCTTCTCGCCCGGTTTCTTGTTGAGTGGCTCGTAAAGAAAGGCATGGACAACCTCACCTTCGGCCACCTCAAAACTGATCGTCTTTTTGGTATACCGACCTCGCACCTGCGAATTGACCACGCGAATGTCAAAGTCCTCGAGGCTGCTGCGGGTGGGACGATCAGGTAGCTGCCCCATGCCCTGCAACATGCCGTCGATGACCTGGTGGCGTTTTTTCTTGAAATGCTCCGGTTTCACAATCGGCTGGAAGAGATCGTCTTCGTCGTAATAGACCAGTAACTCGTTGAGCTGCGGGGGGACCTTTTTCTTTTCGCAATTCTGTGGATTGGCCGGTGTTTCTCTCAACAATTTGAAGTTGTCTACCCAAACGTGAACGCCAAACCTGTTGACGGCGTTCCTTTCAAACACCCTGAAGGTGATCTTGTAGCCTTTTTCCGCCCGGTACTTGTTGCGCCCAATTCTCGTACGTTTTCCCTCTTTCAAGTAGCGGGTCAGATCCAGGGACACCTTTTGCCACTCGGCATCGCCCCCAGCGACGTCCGCTTCCCAGATCACCTCTTCGTCCAGGAGCAACTCCATCCAGTGATACCGTTTGGTCTTGCCCGTGTAATTGTCTTTGACAAAGAACGAAATACCTTTGTCGGCATGCGTCAGTTCAACGACCTGGACAATCCCAGCGAAGTCTTCTTTCTTCGTCGGAGTTTCCCAAGCAAGCGAAACCGCAAAGCTCTTTTGGCCAGTTTGGGATGTGGCATTGCTGAAAGCAGGCTGAAATCTGCTGCCTTGCGTGACGACTTGCCAACCGCCGTCGTCCTCAAAACTCGGGTTCTTCAGGCCCTCAGCTTGCAGCGGAACGACGCCCGCAAACAGCACGAGCGATGACAACCAGATGCTTGACGAGTATGTCATTGGGTTTTCCTCACTCCCGATTCTACTATCTATCGCGGTCTGGCATGGTTTCTCTTTTCAAGTTCGAGAGTCTGTATAATCCCCCCGGTCTCCCCACCCCAGCCTCGGCGTTCAACCCGCAGGGAGATCCGATCCGCGACGGCAGGCCCGGAGGGCGGATCATTCACGAGCCCACCGCTGCGTTTACTGGAAACCAGTTGAACCTGAACGTTCAGGTTCGTAGCGGTGGACGTATACGAATCGGTCTCCTTGATGCGGAGGGACGCCCGCTGCCGAAATTCTCTGTGAGGGAGTGCGTGCCCATTAGCGGCGACTGGCTCGGCAAATCCGTCGAGTGGAAGGGTGGGGGTGACGTTGGGGGCGGCGCTACGAAACCCACTCGGCTCCGCATCGAAATGTCTGATACCCGGTTGCTTGGGTTTCAATTCACGTCGGGCAAAGCACGTGGCAAGCCGCGATAAAAGTCCTGGTGGCAAATGACAGGAGCCATCGTGCGTTTCACCCCCGAAACACTCCCGGAGTTGAGGGGCGTGAGACGCCGACTCTCTTGGAGCCGGTCCTGACGTCTTGGCCGGATCCGTTTTACCCCAGGGTCGCCATCGCAATCCCTTCGATCTCAATCACGGTCCCGGGGCCGATGTTCGGGAAGTTCTCGGGCAGCGGAAGTTCGTCGAGGTCCTCCGGTTCCAGATTCATCTCCAGGTCGAATCGCCCACTCTCATCGATGGTGATTGCTGCCACGGTCACTCCATCGACGAGCACGTTGTAGGTGCCCGGCGCGGCTCCGCGAACTCGCAACTCGAACTCGACCTCCGCATCACCCTCCTGCTCGTATTTCACCCGTCCGCGAACAGCCGAATCGCCGATCGCCTGCAGTGGGACCCTGAACTCGAATTCAACGCGTTCGCCAAACGTTCCTTCAAGAACCGTCGTGGCTCCATCACTCACAGTGACGACCGTTCCGGCTCCAATTCCGGTGAATCCCTCGGGAAGATCGATTTCGTCAAGTTCATCAGGATGGGTCGAGAATTCGACTTCGGCCATTCCCATCGCGTCGATCACGATCGGCCCGACAGTGACTCCATCAACCTGGATGTCGTAGCTTCCTGCGGCGAGATCTTCGACCTCGATCTCCAGTTCGAACTCGACATCACCGTCAAACGAATGTTCGAACTTCGCTTTGCCTGTGGCGTCGGTCCCTGTGGGCGACACCAGTTCGGTTACAAAGGCCACCTCGGTGTCGACTTCGAGACCATCGACGAGGTGATCCTCTCCGTCATCTCCGTCGAGCAGGTCGTCACCGTCATCCCCGTCGAGTTCATCGTCCCCGCTGCCTCCACGAAGGAGATCGTCACCGAAACCACCGTGGATGTCATCATTTCCGTCGCCACCGTCGATGTTGTCCTGTCCATCGCCTCCGTCCAGGACGTCGTCGTCGTCACCGCCTCGCAATTTGTCCCGACCATGTCCACCGTTTCCACGGTCACGCCCCTGGCCACAGTGCAGGTCGTCATCTCCGTCGCCACCCTCGAGCCGATCATCGCCACTGTGGCCACGGAGAATATCATCGCCGGTCCCACCGTCGATCAGGTCGCCTCCGCTGCCGCCCAGCAACTTGTCGTTCCCGCCGTCGCCGTGCAGGGCGTCATCATCTCCACCCCCGTTGAGCTGGTCATCATCTTCCTCCCCGTGCAACGCGTCCTTGCCGTCGCCCCCGCGCAGCAAGTCGCGACCACGTCCACCGTGGATCTCATCGTCACCGTCGCCACCGTCGATGATGTCGCGCAGCAACCCTCCCAACAGCAGGTCGTTGCCTGCCCCGCCTTCAAGGATCGTCGCGCCACCAAACGCCGACGCATCGATCGTATTCGGGAGTGAACCGCCGATCAGGTGGGCGATCTCAATCAAGCGATGAAGGTCGTCGCCGACTCCCGAGAGCGAATCGTCATCGAGCGTGAAGTTGACGTCGCCGGACTCAACCATCAGGTCGACGCCACCCTGCCCGTTGGACAGGTCGTCACCCTCACCGCCGGAGAGCCGGTCGTTGTGGGCTCCACCGAGCAAACGATCGTTGTCTTTACCACCGTCGAGATCATCACGACCGCGGCCACCATTGAGAGAATCGTTGCCGTCGCCGCCCTCGAGATGGTCGTCGTCGATACCGCCAAGCAACAGGTCATCACCGGCTGCACCCGAAAGCGTGGTCTTACCGGTGAAGTCCGACGCATCGATCCGGTTCGCACCATCACCGCCGCTCAGGTGAGCACTCTCGATCCGGTCCCGGAACTCGTCGTGCCCATGGCCGTCGAGATGGTCGTCGTCGAGGTCGAAGTCGGCATCGGCCGACTCCTCGACGCGGTCATGACCGCCGTGACCGCGAAGAATGTCGTCACCGTCGTTGCCGGTTAGCACATCGTCACCGCGTCCACCAAGCAGACGATCGTTGCCTTCGCCGCCGTCGAGGTGATCCGTTCCGGAACCCCCGTTGATGCGATCGTCACCCCTGCCACCCTCGAGCAGGTCATCACCGTCCTTTCCTCGCAGGTCGTCGTCACCGTCGTGGCCCTGGAGAGTGTCGGGTCCGTCGCCGCCATCCAATTTGTCGTCCAGCGGGCTTCCGACCAGGTGATCAGCTCCGTCGCCCCCACTGATGGAAACGCCGGTCAATGCTGGGAAGTCCAGGGCATTGATGGCGGAGAGGTCGACATGGTTGTCGCCGGGACCTCCGTCGACGTCCAGTTGCGCCACGTCGGTGGCGTTCACCCCAGTCGGGACTGCGTTGACCAGCACCTGGCCAGATTCATCGACATCGACGACGATGGCATCCGCACCGTCACTCTCGACCTTGAGTTCCGCGGCAACCGGATCAAAAACCGATACGACACTCAGGAGTGTTCGATCCTCGAGTCCTTCTATCCGAGACACGCTCGCCAGCGGGCG
>CAZYAZ010000134.1:0-4953 GCA_964646205.1 uncultured Planctomycetaceae bacterium
TCGCCACCTTGGGCGAACGTTGTTGATCATCGATCAGCCGGGCACGAAACGTTGGCATCGCCTCGCCTCGTGGTGTCACATTTTCGAGCCAATAGACGACACCATATTGCTCGTTTGAATTGGGGATTCGTTTGGCGCCTCGTTGAAACGTCACGACCAAATCGACGTCACCGTCAACGTCCAGGTCGGCTGCGTTGATGCCGTAGCAATTGTCGCCGACGAGCGGAACGCCGCCGACTTTGCCCAGATCGAGCATCTGCCAGTTGGCAGTAGCTTTGCCGTCTTTCAGGTGCGGGTTGAAGTCGAAGAACTCGGACAGTTCCTGAGCGGTTGCGGAGGTTCTGCAAACGCACGCTGCAAGGATCAATACGATGGCCTTCCAGGGCCGTCGATTCCGAGTCGGAAGGTGTTTCGGACTCATGTTGCTTCGTTTCGCTACTGGTGGAATCCGGCAATACGGTGAATTGCTGGCTGGGATTTGCGTTCCCTTCCCGGTTTCCGGAGGTCCATCGTATCAGGCGAGACCCGGTAACCAATATCCGGCGATCGGCGGAATCTTCCTGTTAGACTCTGCAGATTGAGTGCCTGGTCGTCTCTGAGCAAAGAGAGATCCAGGCAGCAGATCATGCTACTGGTTGGTTATTTGCTGGCCTTTGCATCGGTAACAAACAGCTTGAAGATGAAGCTGCCGTTGTCCGAACGGAACCCTACGGGACCGTTGATGTCAGCGATGAGTTTCGCGTCGATGCCGGCCGACCAAACCTTACGCCCGTCAATGGTCACCCTGACGGCATGTCGTCCAGCGGTCTCTGTCACCGATGCCCCTAAACGATGTGTCTTTTGAGTGGTGGCTGTGATGCCAAGAGGTTTCAGGGGCACCCGACCCAGCACGGTGTAACCGTTCGCGCCACAGTCGGCGTACTTTAATTTGCCAGGGTTTCGTTTGATTGCGATGTAGATCTCTTCGGTGGGTTTGATTCGCCACATGATGTAGAGCAAGTTGCAGGTATTCATCGCTCGCATCTTGAGGCCGACCTGCTGGATGACTGCACCCGAGTCCAGGGGAGCAGTTTTCTTTGATGGACCTCGATAGCGAAACCTGAGGAGTGCCTGCGAGTGTTTACCAGAGGTGCGGACGGCACGTTCTTTCGGGCCGACGACGGTGAGGTAGCCGGACTTGGTCTGGGAGATGGTTCCCAGTGACACGCGAAGATCGGACCGCCGAGTATCGAGTGGTTCTGCTGCAAGGACTGTGCCCTGGATGACCAGAGGGATGAAAAGCACCAGTGTTTTGATCATGGCTGCACCTGGTCGTCCCAAGAGGGAATTGCGATGCCTCAATTATAACTGCTCACCACCGCCGCTGCCGCAGACCCCACTCCACTGATTAAATCCCTTCTCTCAAAAGAGGAACTCCGGACCATGTCGGGGCGTAGAAAACAAAATTGGAGGATAGGGGACTCGATCCTCATCCACTCACGCTAAACTTCAAGAACCAACCCAGTGGGTTGTTCGTGTGAGAGCAAAAGATATGAAGATCTCGGGACTTCGTTTCCTTGGAACAACTGCCACGCTTGTCGGCCTGGTTGTAATGGCCTGTTGTGGGCCGGCGGCCGAAGTTTGCCACGCCGGACAACCACACTGGGCGTTTCGTCCCATCGCCAGGCCCGACGTGCCTGACGTGAGGCGATCGGGACTGGTTGTTAACGGAATTGACCGGTTCATCCTCAACCGGCTGGCCACCGAGGATGTTCGTCCCGCGCCGCCGGCTGACGCGACCACGTTGCTCAGGCGGATTCACCTGGATCTGATCGGCTTGCCACCACAGCCGGACCTGGTGAAGTCATTCCTGGAAGATCCGACACGTGAGGCCTACCGCGAGATCGTTCGTCGGCTGCTTGCTTCGCCGCATTACGGCGAGCGTTGGGGGCGATTCTGGCTGGACATGGCCCGTTACGGTGACAGCAACGGTTACGAGTCCGATCGGATCCGGCCCCACGCTTGGCGGTACCGCCAGTGGGTCATCGAGGCTCTCAACCGTGATCTTCCGTTTGACCGGTTCACCGTTGAACAACTGGCCGGGGACCTGCTGCCGGGGGCGACCAACGATCAGAGGATTGCTACCGGGTTTCATCGCAACACGTTGGTCAACACCGAGGGCGGTGTGGATCGTGAGGAGGATCGAGTCAAGAGAACCGTCGATCGCACCAACACGCTGGGCAAGGTCTGGCTGGGACTCACCCTGGGATGTTGCCAGTGTCATGACCACAAGTTTGATTCGTTCAGCCAGGATGATTATTTCGGTGTCTACGCCTTCTTCAATAGCCTGGACGAACCACTCATCACGGTCCAGAGCGAGCAGGAGTCTGCGGTTTTCCGCGAGCACATGGCCGCTTACCGGGCGCGGCGCGAGAGACTGCTGAAGGCTGTCTCCGCGTTTCGCAGCGAGACCTTCACACGGTGGGAAAAGAATATTCTGCGGCCCCAGTCCGGCTGGGAAGTCCTCCACCCCCGGCAACTCGTCGGGTCAGCCGGAAGCAAGCTGACCGTTCAGGACGATTTCTCGGTGCTGGCCACCGGTCCCAACAACCAGGCCGAAACCTACACCGTCTGGGCCACGACCAAAACGAAGACGGTCCGGGCCATCAGGTTGCAGGTCCTGTCCGATGACCGTTTGCCGAGTCGCGGTCCGGGACGGGCATCCAATGGCAACTTCGTGTTGTCCAGTCTTAGAGTCTTTGTCGAGTCAAAGAAAAAAACGCCAAAGGCCACGCGGTACCGATTGGCCTCGGCCCGCGCCGATTTTTCCCAGAGCAGTCGACAGGTCACCTCGGTGCTTGGCGATGATGGGACAGACGGCTGGGCGGTTCATCCCAGGGTGGGTCAAAACCACGTCGCCATCTTCGCGCTACGCCGTCCGATCGTGGCGACAGACGGTCCGGTGCAGTTGAGGATTGAACTGGACCACCGGGTGCACGACGACCACAACATCGGGCGGTTTCAGCTGTCGGTTTCGAGTGCCCCGGTTCCGCTGCTGCAGAAGGCCCCTGGTGCTGACCTGGTCGCCACGCTCGAGGTTCCGCCAGAGAAGCGGACCGGCGAACAGGTGTTGAAGCTGATCCGGTTTTTTGGTTACCGGGAACCGGCACTCGACAAGCTGGTTGAAGCCGTGGGCCGCAATGACAAGACGAAGCCGTCGGAGGGAGAGTTGCCCAAGGCCCGTGCGGTTTCCGAGCATCGACCTGCCCGTGAGACCCGGATTCACCATCGAGGAGATTTTCTCGACAAGGGGCATGTCGTCCGACGCGCCACGCCTGAGGATCTTCCTCCACTGTCTGCCAGGGGGCCGGTTCCCGACCGGCTCGACCTGGCCCGCTGGCTGGTCTCCCCGGACAACCCGCTGACAGCCCGTGTGATCGTCAATCGTGTCTGGCAGCAGTACTTCGGCCGAGGGATCGTCTCTACCGATGTCGATTTCGGCAGCCAGGGCGAACGCCCCTCCCATCCCCAGTTACTCGATTGGCTCGCCTACCGCTTCGCCGACCCCAAAGACGGTGCCTGGCGACTGAAGTGGCTGCACGAGTTGATTGTGACGTCGGCCACCTACCAGCAGTCTTCGAATGCCCGCCCGGAACTCAGGGAGCGGGATCCTTACAACTCGTGGCTGGCGCGGCAGAACCGCCTGAGGGTCGAGGGGGAAATTGTTCGCGACCTGGCGCTGTCGGTCAGTGGATTGCTGGACCCCCGCATCGGCGGCCCCAGCGTCCGGCCTCCCCAGCCGGCCGACCTGGTCAAGCTCGGGTTTCAGAACAGCCTGGTATGGGAAGTGAGCACCGGGGGAGATCGCTACCGGCGGGGCCTCTACACGTTCTTTCAGCGAACCGTTCCTTACCCGATGCTGGTGACGTTCGACGTGCCCGACTCCAATTCGGCCTGCACGCGTCGCGAGCGATCCAACACGCCACTGCAGTCACTGACGTTGTGGAACGATCCGGTGTTTGTCGAGTGTGCGCAGCAGATGGGTCGTCGCTTGCTGGATCCGGTGCCGACGTTCACCACGATCGATCAACGCACGGCCCTGGTGGTCGATCGAGCAGTGGAGTTTGGGCTTGGCCGAAAAGCCGGTCGAATCGAACACCAGGTCCTTGGTGGCCTGTACCGGCGCAATCTCAAACGCTACTGGACCGACGAGGCGGCGGCCCGCCAGGTAACCGGTCCCGGCAAGTGGTCTCATACCGCGTCGTTGTCCGAGGTGGCTGCCGCGGTCGGAGTGGCCCGTGTCATCCTGAATCTTGATGAGTTCATTACTCGTGAATGAGGCCGCCGGGCAGGATGTGACTGGTGGTGACGCACTGCGACGCGACTTCCTGCTGACATCGGCCTGCCGAAGCTTACCGATGATCTGGTCCACGCTGTGACGTCTTCTGGACATCTCCACCACGTCGTCTCACCCGTCAGTTGAGACCGGCCTGTGCCGCCGAGGTCCACTGCTGCAGCGTCACGACCCACTCTCGGCCGCCGCGCTGATCGGTTCGCAGAAACAGACGTTGGACTTCGCATCGTGCTTGACGACTCGGATCAACCCACCTCGCGAGACTTCGGGATGACCCTCGGTCAAGAGGCCTTTCACAGTGAAAGAACCCCCGCGGGCGTCGGTCACCGAAATCCGATCGGGCACCTCGCTGCCCAGTTTTGCGCCTACAACAAATCCCAGGCAACCCGCCAAGTCGGTCTCCGAGAGCCCGTAGCTCTCGACCTGGGGAAGCAACCGGCAGAAGAAACCGGCCAGGAGCTTCGACGATTCCCAACTGGCCAATCCCGAGACTCCCACGGAAATCAAGGTGATATAGCCGGTTTGGATGTCAAGGAACTCCGGAATCGCCCAGTTCAACAACAGTCCAAAGAACCCAAATGAACCGAAAAGCGGTATCAGCATGAAGATCAGCGGGTATG
>CAZYAZ010000135.1:0-4915 GCA_964646205.1 uncultured Planctomycetaceae bacterium
ACTGGTGGTGGAAGCAGATGGGGGCTGCCCAGCGACCCATGTCCAAGCAGGGATTTGACGAGATCATCGCCGGGCAGAAACGGCGTTTTCCCGATAGCCCGATCGTCAAGATCTACACGGGACGCCGTGTCGCATGGGCTCCCGATCTCCCGAAAGTTCTTGTTCCCCAGGGCACCCCGTCATGGGCCGTGCATCAACGAGAATTGCGAGCCCGGGTCGACCACGTTGTGCGGTGGTGGTTCGAGGTGCGGCAGGAACCCGACGGACAACTCGGTGGAGGATGGGAAGACGACGTCGAATCGCTCCGCCGGTTCAGCCAGTCGGCACTGCTGACGGGTGACCCGGCGGTGATCGCGGGCATCCGCCGGCTCGCTGACGGGGTCTGGAACCGGGGCGTGATGGTCAATGGATTCGACCGCGAACTCAAGGACGTCGAGCATTCAAGCGAGATGGCCGCCGACACATCGGTTCTCGTGGCCCTCGACTACGGCCATCCCGTGCCGGTGGAACGCTGCATGCGGACCTGCAAGACGATTGACGAATTGCACTTCGGAACCAACACGTCCGGCCGTCGCCAGTTCCGCTCGATGGTGCTCAGTGGCACCGAGGTGAGTCCTGCCGACAACCAGGCCTACGACGTGCTTTACAGCGGGCGGGCCATGAGGCCGGTGGCGATGCTGGCCTGGTACAACCGCCACCCCCGTGCCGTGAAACTGCTGGTCGATTGGGCTCGTACCTGGAGCGAGGCCGCCCTGCGAGCCGCCGATGGCAAACCGGCCGGCGTGTTCCCCGCGGCGATCCACTTTGGTGACGAACGACTCAACGGCTCCGGCAGTTGGTGGAACCCGGGACTTGGAGATCTCTATCGCTGGAACCCCCAGGATCTCGACATGGTCTGGGGCAAGATTCTGCTGGCCTATCGGTTGACCGGTGACGAGTCTCTGCTGCGGGGCGTCCACGCCCAACTCGAAATTGTCAGGAAGTACGTCGGCAAGACGATCGAGAATCCCGCGGCCGGATCCCTGGACTGGGCGGGTATGCAATTGAAGTCTCACTTCTGGCTGGCTCGTTGGTATCGTGCCTACACGGGACGAGACGACTACGACGACCTGGTCAGAGCCGGTGGTGGCTACGGGCGTTACCAGTTGACGGGCAAGTTGTCTGAACTGGGCAGCGTGCACACCGGGGAACTGGCCGCCATGCGATTCAATCTGCCGATGCTGACCACCGAGGTCCGCGGGACGGATCGCATCAACCTCTTCCCCTTCTCGTTGATGGGGCCGATGGGGGGCGGAGCGGTGGCCATCACGCAGGCTCCGGCAGTCGGTGTCACGTGGCGGCAAGTCTCGGCCGACTTCGCCGCCCTGGTCGGGCATCACGACAGCAGATCGCTGGTCGCCTTGGTCCACACCTTCGCCGACAATGCCAAACCACTTGCCCAATTCTGGGCACTGCAACCGGGCCGCTACCGTCTCGAGCGGCGCGAGGACGCCAATCACGACGGCACAGTCGAGACACAAGTCGTCGAGACCATCGACTTCGATCACGTCGAGCGACTCGCGGACGTGTCGTTCAAGCTGCCCCGGGCCACGCTTTGCCAGGTGCACATCCGGCAACTTCGCGCCTTCGATCCGTTGCCGGCCACGCAACCGGACCTGGCCATCGGCCCCGGTGACCTGCGGATTACCCGGATGCCCGGTGACAACCAACCGGGCATGATCTCGGTGACGCTTCACAACATCGGAACGGCTGTTGCCACGGATGTGGAACTGGAGGTGCTGGTCCAGCCATCCTCCGGTGGGGCACCAAAGCAACAGTTCCTCAAGAAGCTCGGTGCGATCCAGTCCCCGGCCGACCTGCTGAGTCGCCAGAAGATGGTCACACTCCCGTGGAAACCGATGTCATCCGGCAACACGACATTGGTCGCACGTGTTCGCTGTCGGTCCGGCGAGATCACGTCGGCAAACAATCGAGTCTCGATCAGCGTCCCCGCCACCGGTTCGAGCAATTGACCACTGTTGTCAGTCCTTGTTGCGCGTTGCCTCTTGCATTCTGGAACGGGCCTGGGCGATGGCGTTTCGGGGCTGAAACCCAGGGGTTTGGTTGCCGCAAACTTCTCCCTGGCCAAGTGAATTGCCTGGAGGGCGCCATCGGGGGTTGGCACCTGGTGTCCCGACTCCCACCAGCCCATGTGTTCGCTATACAGCCACGCGTATTCGTCCGTGGTTTTTAGCGAGTGGTAGATGTTCTGCTCGAACAGCCGCAGGCGAGTGGCGGGCGTCATGTAGTGAGATGGCCAGTACCTGGGAGTGGTTCGATATGCGGCGAACTGGTAGTTGGCAAAAATGGCCACGCCAGCTTCCATACTTGTTCCGATATTTGTCGTGCAGGTCACTGGCTAACGGGTGATGTTCCTCGGCCAAATTGATTTCAATTCACGTACCTTGAGTGACCTGATGATGGCATCACCGCCGTTGATGTAGAGCCGGGGAGGAGGGCCGTTCTTGAGTGGCAGGACACAGTTGGCGCCCGTGATCGCTCCGCGATTACAGAAAACTTCGATCGAAGTGCGATCAACGAGAATACGCAGGTGAACCAGGCCATTCGACGACACGAGTTTCATGGGATGGGTCCTGCACGAGACCACGGCCTGTGTCTTCGTCGTGTATTGAACATCTTTGCCATGAATCTTGAAGCCGAGTGCCTCGGATTGGCCAGGTTCGAACTCGACTTCAATGTCAAAGAGATCTCCCTTGATGTCCTTCAGAAGAGTGTTGCCGTGGCTGGCCGTGACATTCTTCCACGAGTGTTCTTTGCGATACAAGTGGGTGATTTCCCTGGCCGGATACCGACAGAGAATCATCTTGTCTCGAACAGTTCGCAGGCTCAGGACACAGGGGAAGGTCAGTTGCTGGTTGAAAGGCATGCCAGGGAATTTGCCTCCCCGCATCCACGCCATCTGGATGCATCTGCCATCATCTTTCGGAACGTCGCTCCAGGTTTGAGTCGCATAAAAATTGAATCCGTAGTCCAACGCTTCTTTTTTTTGCTCTGTCTGAAAACGTGTCCCGTCAAACTGCCCGATCACGTAACTGCCGTCGCCATCAGACAGCACCCATTTCATTTGCTTCTTGTTTCCATCCAGTGGCAACTGAAATATGTCAGGGCACTCATACATGTCCGGAAACGTGCTGAGTTTTTCCCAGCGTTTCAAATCCCTCGAACCAAAGAAGATGTAACTTCTTCCGGGTGGGCCGTAGACAATCATGACCCACTTGGAATCGGGTTCATACCAGAACACTTTGGGATCGCGATCTGCGTGCCGCAGGATGGGGTTCATCGGGTGCTTGGTCCAACTTCGACCACGGTCGAGACTGTAGGCCATGCACTGGACTTTGTTCTTCCAGCCTGTGAAGAAAGCGAGCAGCGGTCTCTCCTTGTCTGTCCCCAACCCGGACGTGTTGTTCCAGTCAACCACCGCACTACCGGATGCTGTGTTGCCGAGCACGGGGTCGCGTAGAAGCTTGGGAGGGAGTTCTTCCCAATGCACGAGATCTCGTGAAACGGCATGCACCCAGTAGCTGCCGGCTCCATTGGCGAACAGGTGCCACTCACCCTTGTAGTAAACCAGGCCGTTCGGGTCGTTGAGCCATCCCTCTTCGCCACCATGGGGGGGCTTCGGACGGATCACCGGGTTGAGCTTATGGACGGTCCATTGTCGGGCAGTGAAGTGAAACTGCGGCCTGAGGGCTTCCTGGTACAGGGGGACCCTGGCCGTTGAGCCAGGTTCGGCAGTCGGAGACTCAGCAACAACAGTGCTCACGAGACCGATGAACAGCAGCACAGGTGATATCCAACCGATTCTGTCCATTTGCGTGTCCTTTAGCCGGCGGGATTCGGTGGTGCGGGCAAGCCTGAAAGTTGGCGTCGATTGCGATGAGCACTAACGAACTGACCGCTGCGGTCGGTAGATCCAGGCAACCGCTTTGTGTGCCCAGTCGGTTGCCAGGATATCGAGGTGGCCGTCCTGGTTGACGTCCGCCAGTTGAATGATGTTGGGCCAGTGCAGTCCGGCGCGGCGTTTGTCCAACTGGGTGACAGTCCACTTGGTCGCCTGGTTCCTGTTCCGGAACACAAACACACCGCCGGCACCATCGGCCGGTACGACCATGTCCGGGAGCCCGTCGTTGTTGAGATCGCCGATGTCGAAGCGATAGGCGCTGTACAACTTGCCTGCAATCGGTCGGAACTTCCATCGAATGGCGTCACCGCAGTTTTCCCTCCAAGCCGCGTAGCCGCAATCGAGACTCGTTTCCAGGCAATCCAGGTCTCCGTCTCCATCGACGTCGGCCAGGCGCACGTGGTTTTGCGAGATGGGCCGTTCTGAGAACTGGGCGACCCAACGCCGCACAGAATCAGCGGAGCGAGTTCGCAGTGGTCGTCTTTTCCATCGAGTCCCTCGGCCATCAACGTTGAGCAGCAGCCAGGGGTCGGGAGATTGTGGCGACGCAGCGACGAGATCGAGGTCGCCGTCCGCGTCGACGTCTCCAACATCCACGCCAATCAGAGGCGGCAGCCCTTTGCCAATTGGGATGGGTGTCCAGTTGGCGCGAGATTTCAACGGGGCACGGAACCATGTCAAGTGGTGGCCTGCCTGGGCAATTGACGTGACCACGATGTCGTCAATGCCGTTTCCATCGATGTCCGCCACAACGGCTCGCACCGGTTCGGTCAGACTGTCCGACCGCAACTTGACTTTGGTCCAGTTCATCTCCGTGGTTGGCTGATAAAGAATCGTTTCACCCGCCAGGTAACAGGGAACGACGATTGACGACCTGGCTCCGACTTTCGGACCGATGATCGCCACCTTGGGCGAACGTTGTTGATCATCGATCAGCCGGGCACGAAACGTTGG
>CAZYAZ010000136.1:0-1900 GCA_964646205.1 uncultured Planctomycetaceae bacterium
GGTCCAAGATGTCTTACGATGAGAACAAAATGAAACGTGTCGTGAACCGGCCTGTTCGACAACTGCTTGTCGCGGGACTGTCGGCAGGCATATTGCTGCTGGTCAGCTTTGTCTCCTCTTCACATTGGCGAGCCGTCGGTTCCCGATGGGAAGCCCCGGACGCGCCGCCGACCCTTTTGCGTCATCCGTATCTCCAGAAGGGAACCACCCGTTCGATGGGGATCGCCTGGATGATCGACGATGAGCAGCCGTGCACCGTGGAGTACGGTCTCACGCAGAAACTGGGACGGGTGGTCGAGTCACCGGGAAACCGGCGGATGCACTTTGCCGAGATCACCAAGCTCGAACCAGACACGCGATACTATTACCGCATTCGGTCCGGAGACACCTGGCTGACACCACCTGACGAGTCGTATCACTTCCGAACACACGTGGCCAGCAAGAACAAACCGTTCTCATTCGTGGTCCTGGGAGACAGCGGACAGCCTGAAACAGGAGACCAGTGTCCGCTGGCGGACCTGCTCTCGGCACTGAAACCGAAACCGGACTTCATCATCCACACGGGTGATCTTTCACAACGCTGGGCTCTCGATGAAGCGGAGTACGATCTGCTGACGTTCGGGGTTTACCGCGACATGCTGAGGAACACACCGTTCTATCCAACACAGGGAAACCACGACTGGGTGACCGACTGGGAGCACGGCCTGGACCCGCTGTACCCTCGCTACTTCCAGCCCGGCAAGCTGGACAGCCGGTTGACCGAACGGTTTGACATGCCGTTCTGGAGAGTGTTTCACAGTCCGCGTGACAACGAGGCGGGCCACGTCGGTCCGTTCAGCTTTCGCTATGGGAATGCCGTGTTCGTCTGCGAGGCGGGAGCTGGAAAAGGGGCGGGCCGGTCGTTGGCTGAAAAACGTTTTGCGGATGACGATGTGACGTGGCGTTTCTTCTACAGCCATTACTTCGGCATGTCGGGCAATGCGGTTCCGGGTGGAGACTTGAAATGGGACCCGCCTCTGCCCAATTGCGACATGACCTTCCGGGGCCACATCCACGTCTACAGTCGCTCGGCCCCATACGGCCCAGACCAGGCCGTGGACCTGCTCGTGGGATGTTCTGGTTCGGGTGTCGGCAACTCGTATTTCCAGGCCATGGTGACGCCGAAGAACCCTCATGGATTGCGGCCGGGCATCACCGAATGGAACGAGAAATGTCCACACCTGGTCCACGTGTTGATCGACGGTCCGAAACTGACGCTCAAGTCTTACTATCCCGACGGCCTCGTTTTCGATTCGTTGATGATCGACAAGTCTGGTGACAAGAAAAAAGTCGTTGGCATGCGGCAGGACCAGCACCCGGTCCATCCCTACTGGCAACGAGGACTGACGCCCCTCATGAAGAAACTCTGGGTCGATGAGAATCCCAGGTGGCGTTCGCTTGGCTCGGGAGCATGGGAATACGTGGGGAGGGAACCACTCGAACGCCTCGACCAGACAATTGTCCGCCGGAGCCGTTACGTCGATCCACGTTTTGTCCTGCCGCGGAGACGAAACCACACACACCCGGCCGGGTTGCAACAGGCCCGAATGGCCATCGAACAGCTCATGTCGATTCACTACCGCCTGGGTCGACACGAATGGGACCAGACAACCTATCGTTACTTCGAGGACAGGTTCCGCCACCTGTTCGGGAACGGAGACGGATCGTTGCCCCTGCTCGTTCAGTTGGCCGGCGACCAGACGCTTCCGGTCAAACACCGCCTCGGTGCCCTCGGGGGACTGGGCGTACTGGCCCGGCGTTCCCAGGTGGCTCGAGACCATCTCGTGAAGTTCTCGGCCAGCGATGACTTCAACATCCGATTCTCGGCCGACATCATCCGGTCATGCTGGCTCGGCGAGCG
>CAZYAZ010000136.1:2000-4535 GCA_964646205.1 uncultured Planctomycetaceae bacterium
CCCGTTGAGCGATGAACGAGACAGGTGCGTTTTGCCCGGAACCGGGTTTTGCACTCCGTAACCCAGAAACCATCCACCTTGCCTCACTGGTACCTTCGCGTGTTGGAGATCCGGATTTCGCCGATCTGGCCAAAGAAATTTCCGAAACCCAGGAAATTGAAAGCACCTCCGTAACGCGAGTATCCGCCGAGCCGGGTACTGACGCTGAACTGGGCTTCATGTTTCCGATTGTTGACCAGTTTCCGCCCGTCCGGACTCTTCATCCGCCAGACCAGTTGTCCGTCCAGGAACAGTTCGTGCAGGTCCTGGGCATAGTTGTATTGCCACGCCACGTGATGCCACTCGGTATCCCGAATCCCCGCATCACGAGGAGCCCCCACGATCCCCCCGGGCCGTTTCCAGGGATGAAGATCCATCAGGGCCTCGTCTGGCCGTGCCCCAAGGAAATGGACACCCGGTGCCATGCTGCCGTCGGGTGAATCGTGATCCGAGAGGTAGAGTTCCCAGACGCCTCGCTTCGAATTGTCGTAACTGCCGCAGATGTGTCCATAATCAAACGGCTGGTGGGTGCGATCCACCTTTGTGCCATGTCCCTGGATCGGTCCGGCCCGGCGGACCCAGGCTTCCACGGTCCATTCCTTCGTGCAGGTCTTGAGGTCCAGCTTCGCGTTGCCCCGCCCCTTGATCCCCCAGCCGTGTTCACCATGACCCATGTTGTCGTAAGGAAATCGCCCCACTCGCCCGGGCCACGACATCCGCATGTCCCCACCCATGTTGGTCCAGGTCAGGGTCAGTTGTTTGTCGCCCATCCGGTCCTGGATCAACTTCCCATTGGGGCCCTGCCAGTCATAAAGCACGACGGTGTGCTTGTCGGGCCCGATCACGCGCAGCTGACTCGGAAGCACCCGAAGCACCAGGTCCACGCTGTGGCGAAACCCGTTGGCGTCTGTGACCTGGATCGACGGTCGCTTTCGCCCTCTCGCGACCGGCACACCCTGCAATCGACCCGTCTTGCCGTCGAGCGTGACACCGTCGGGCAAAGTTCCATCCACCAACTCCCACCGAAGCGGCTTGGCCATGTGAGTTGTTTGCAAAATGGCCTGGTAGGCCGATCCGACGAACGCCGGCGCGAGAGATGTGGTGATCAAACGTCCTTTCAAAACGCTCAACGAGAACGTGTGCGCGTCGGTCCGCCCCGCTGAATCTGTCGCCCTGATCGTGACGGTCCGCTCTTTGACCGTTTCGAGTGGTTTTCCACGGATGACACCGGACGTCTCGTCGAGACCGACTCCCCTGGGAAGCGACCCGGCCAACAACTTCCAGGCGACATCGCCGCGAGCGGCATCCGTGGCCAAGCGGACCGAATAGGGGATCTTCAACGAGGCGTCGGGCAACTTCTCGCCGACGATGGCCATCGCCTGTGCCACCGGATACCGCATGATGCTGGAGATCCGCAACTCGTCGATTTCACCCTGGAAGTTCCCCGACTTGATGAAGAAGGGGGGATCCTGCGAGTGGATCCAGCCGCCGACGATAAAGGGAGTCACAACATCCTTGACGTTGTTGACAATGATGCCCGGTGCACCGGGATCGTGGAGAGTGACCCGGGCGACCCGCTTTCCGTCCAGGAAGAAGGTGCTGAGCTGATCCTTGTAGCGGAACTGCCAGGCCACATGGTGCCACTGATGATCGGTGATGTGCTGCCCCTTGATCTTGTTGGGCCAGCGTTCCGGGAACAGGAAATTGCTGGTACCGAAGTTCTTTGTCGAGCTGGACGCAGCGATGAAGCGTGCGGCGGGCAAAAGTCCGTCCTTGAGGTTCCCGACGCCACCCCGGCCGAGATTGAGCGTGAAACTGAAACCGCCGCGCCGACCCACCGGAAGGCCAAACCCCTCGTCATCAGTGCTGCATATCACCGCATAGGTCCGACCACCTTTTTCCTGCCCGCCGGGGCCGGTGTAGCGGACCCAGGCCTCAATGGTCCATTCCCGGGTACAGGTCCGCAGGTGCAGCTTGTCGTTGTCGGCTGGCCCCACCCGCAAGTCGGCATCGTCGGCTCGACGAGCAAACCGTGCCGTGGTCCCAAACCCCGCTCGAGTCCCCCAGAGCGCCGTCTTGTGAGCCCTCAGTGTCAGTGCCCGATCGCCACACGCGTCGTGAGCCGCGTCACCTCGGCCCTCGTCGAAATGGTAGAGCACAACAGTGTGCGGATCGGGCCGAAACGGTCTTCGCCAGTCCGACCTGCCATTGTCTTCCGCCCGACACGGATTCGACGAGAAGACGAGAATGACTGCCACAGCGACACAGAGACGACGACTAAACACGCAATGATCCATTGCCAACTCCAAACCAGGACCCAGCCCCCAGTTTCCTCACCCCAGCCTGGGGGTTCAACCCGCCAGATCCGAACCATACCCTCTTGGCAGCGAGATGACGGCGACCTGGGCGTGGCCAGCGTCCGCCCGCAGCGCGAAACTCGTTCCCAGTGGATACACTCGCGGGCCCTCTGGTTGCTTTGCATGAGAACCACATGAC
>CAZYAZ010000137.1:0-4289 GCA_964646205.1 uncultured Planctomycetaceae bacterium
GGGGCGGCTTCTACGACAAGGATCCGAAGAGGTTCTTCAAGTTCCGTGACGAGGTAGTCAAGCCGGTCAACCTCGAGCAACGGATGATCGCCCGCGCCATGGAGACCGGCTACAACGTGGGCGAGGTCCGGTCCAACCATGATACGCTGACCAGGACCGCCATCCCGCCGGCCGGAGGCGGGCACCGGCCCTACAACAGCCTGGGACACATCCTGCTGCACGATGCGAAGGCCGGGAAGTACTTCCTGCTGGCCACCAACAACGAAGCCGCTTCGCTGGAGATCACGCTCTCGCTGAGCAAGCTGCCCACAGACCTGAAGTCACTGGATGCCCGGGACGGACACCGGAAACAGACAGTGAAACTGCAGCGGTCCGGACCACAGCAGTTCACGCTCCGCGACAAGCTGCCACCTTATGGTGTCGCGTTTTATGTCCTTTCCTGACAAAGATTTGTTTTTGTGCCAGGCGAACCGGGTTTCTGACAAGATCGGTGAGGTTCATCCGAATACCCCGATGCATTCGGCTTCAGCGCAAATGCCAACTGCTAAGATTGGCTGTGTCTCCGTTACGGGTTTTTCTCGACATGAAACGCCCCCTGATCCTGTGGATCTTGTCCTGGTGCCTGCTTTCCGGCAGCGCGCTCGCACAGTCGTTCCCGGAAGCTGTCGCACCATTGGTCAAGTCCTCGTGCATCGGCTGCCACGGCGGCGACACAAAAACAGGCCTCAATCTCCGCGATATCAGCCACGATCTCTCTGACGCCAGGACGTTTCGACAGTGGGAAAAGGTCTTTGACCGCGTCCGCAATGGCGAGATGCCACCGGAATCTGAGGATCGCCCCGATCCCGGCCAGCGGAAAATGGCACTGGCCTCCCTGGAGACGGGATTGCGTAACGCCAGCCTGGCCAGACAGAAACAGGTCGGACGGGTCCCGACGCGCCGGCTGACCAAGCTCGAATACGGCTACACGATCCGGGACCTGTTGCTGATCGAAGACGACGTGACAGCCGACATCCCCGGCGAAAGCGAATCGGGCAGTTTCGACACGGTGGGCTCCACCCAGCGGATCTCCGCCGTTCACATGCAGAGTTACCTGAAGGCGGCCGACGCAGCCCTGCAGGCATCGTTCAACCTGAACCGGCAACCGTTCCGGACCCGGCAACTGGACTTCCTGAACAGCGCCTTCCTGAACGAGTTTCACGACAAGCCGCTCAATCTCGGTGGGAGTGTCTCCAGGAAGCTCCCCGACGGTGTCGCCGTCTATCGCGACGTGGACTACCTGTTGCGTTCCGACATCCTCGGATTCGTGGTCCGCACTGCCGGGACCTACCGGATCACGTCACAGGTCGAAGCATTCCAGTCACCCAAGCCGATCACGTTCAAGCTGATCCGGCGTGACCCGACCGGAGGCGCCAGCCTGCTGAAGTCCTTCGACCTGCTTCCCGGCAAGCCCGAGTCGATCGTGGTCGAGACGTACCTGAAACCCGGTGACGCCTTCTACTCGACGTTCGAGTGTGAAGTCGAACCCTTTGCTCTGCTCGCCGTCACGGGTCCGAAAAATTACAAGGGCCCGGGCCTGGCTATCAAGGGCCAGAAGATCGAGGGTCCCCTGTCGAAATCCTGGCCGCCGCCCAGTACCCGGGCGTTGCTGAAGGGCGTCGATCTGAAGCAACTGCCCAGGCCAACCGGGGTCGCGGCCTTCTTCCGCAACCTGAACCCCAACGCACCAAGCCGGCCCGGCTATTCCATCAAGCTGAACAAGCCGCCCATCGAACACGTGGTCCAGATCGCCAGAGAACTGGCTCCACGGGCCTTCCGACGCCCGCCGGCCGAAGGCGAATTGAAGTCATTTGTCGACCTCGCCAGGCCGGCAATCAAGGACGGCCGACCTTTCCTGTCCGCCCTGCGAGTGTCACTCCGTGCGATGCTGAGTTCCCCACAGTTCATGATCTTTGCCGAGGAGCCCGGCCAATTGAACGACTACGCCCTGGCCAACCGTCTCTCGTACTTCCTCTGGAAGAGCATGCCCGATGCCGAGCTTTTCGAGCTGGCCGGCAAGACCCGGCTCTCGGATCCCAAGGTGCTCGCCGGTCAGGTCGACCGGATGCTCGACGACCAGAAAGCGTCCCGGTTCATCAACGACTTCCTTGGCCAGTGGCTGCGGCTCTACCAGGTCGACGCCACCTCGCCTGACGAAAAGCTCTACCCCGAATACGACGAACTGCTCGGCAACGCGGTCCGACGCGAACCCTCGCTGTTCTTCACCGAGCTGGTCGGTGAGAACCTCAGTCTCACCAACCTGGTCGACTCGAAGTTCGCGTTCCTGAATCGCCGGCTGGCCGAACACTATCGCATCCCCGGCGTGGCCGGCCAGCACTTCCGCAAGGTCACGCTGCCCAAGAACAGCCCACGGGGTGGCATGCTGACCCAGGCGGCCATTCTGAAAACAACTGCCAACGGTACCGTGACATCACCGGTGACACGGGGCAGCTTCGTGCTGACAAGCATCCTGGGCACTCCCCCGTCTCCCCCACCACCGACGGTCGGTTCGATCGAACCGGACACCCGTGGCAAGACAACCATCCGCCAGATCCTGGCAGCTCATCGGGACAACGAAACCTGCAACAAGTGCCACCGCGAAATTGACCCGCCGGGATTCGCGCTGGAGAGTTTCGATCCGATCGGAGGTTTCCGGACCAAGTACCGTGCCAACAAGAGCAGCCAGGCGGGTTTCTTCGGGTTCCTCAACAAGAACTCGTACACGACCGGACCTGCTGTCGATGCCGGCGGCGTCACGGCCGACGGCAAGAAATTCTCAGGGATCCGGGAATTCAAGACTCTTCTACTGGCCGACAAGGAACAAATCGCCCGTCACTTCGTATCACAACTGGTGGTCTATTCGACCGGCGGAGAAATCCAGTTTGCCGACCGTGATGGCATCGAGGCGATTCTGGATCGAACGCGACAATCCGACTTCCCGGTCCGGACCATCATCCACGAAGTCGTTCAGAGCACGTTGTTCAGGAATAAGTGACAGTCGATCGTCGCGTGGTGCGACGGCCGAACAGGTGAAACACATGACGCGTCCGCTTGACCGACGAACGTTCCTCCGGGCTTCCGGCGTCTCGCTGGCACTGCCGTTGCTGGAATCGATGAACCCCGCACTGGCTGCCGCCGGCAACCGGCCGCCCAAGCGACTGGTTTTCGTCTGCACCACGCTCGGTCTCCATCCCCCCTTGCTGTGGCCCAAGACCCCCGGTGCCGATTACGAATCGACCCCTTACCTGGAACTGCTCAAGGACCACCGAAAAGACTTCACCCTGTTTTCGGGGCTTGCACACGAGAACCAGACCGGTCGGCAACCCCACGACAGCGAGATGACCTGGCTGACGGCGGCTCGCAAGCCGGGCGTCAGCGGATTCCGCAACACGATCTCGATCGACCAGTTCGCGGCCAATCGCCTGGGTTACGTCACCCGGTTTCCCTCGGTCACGCTGGGAACCGTCAAGCCGCAAAGTCAGTCGTACACCAGCGGCGGCGTGATGATCCCCGCCCAGACCAGCCCGGGCAGGGTCTTCGCCCAGATGTTCCTCAAGGGCAAACCCCAACAGGTCCGAGCCGAGAAGCGGAAGCTCAACGACGGCCGCAGCATCCTGGACCAGTTGAAATCACAAACCGGTTCGGTTCGGAGGAAGGCGAGCTCCGCCGACAATCGCCTGCTGGACGAATTTTTCCAGTCTGTCCGCCAGGCCGAATCCAATATCAAGGAAGTGCAGGGCTGGCTGGACAAGCCCAAGCCCACCGTCGACGCCAAGCAGCCCGCCGACATTCCCGACAACCGGGACCTGCTGGGTCGCGCCCAGTTGCTGATGGACCTGGTGCCTCTGATCGTGCAGACCGATTCCAGCCGGGTCGTCAGCGTCATGATCCAGGACCACTTCGTGGTCCCCCAGATCGAGGGTGTGACCGGCAACCACCACAACCTGTCTCACCACGGGCAGGACCGCGCGAAGATCGCCGAGTTGCAGAAGATCGAAACCGGCATCGTGGACTGCTTCGGCAGCCTGCTGGGCCAGATGAAAGAGAAGTCCGAATCCGGTTCGACCCTGCTCGACAACACGTCGATCCTCTTCGGCAGCAACCTGGGCAACGCCAACGCCCACCACGCCCGCAACCTGCCGATCTTCCTGGCCGGCGGCGGGTTCAAACACGGCCGCTACATTGCCCGGGACGAGAAGAAAAACACCCCACTGTGCGATCTGTTCGTTACGATGCTGAACAATGCGGGA
>CAZYAZ010000138.1:0-4268 GCA_964646205.1 uncultured Planctomycetaceae bacterium
TCCAGGGTCTTGCCGACGCCCGTGCCCGGACCCAGGTCGGCCATCTGTTCAGCCATCATGCGTTTCATCTTCACCGGCCCGTTGGGATCCAGAAGCATCGTGACGATGTCGACCTCTTCGGCCTGTCCCCTGGCGCCCTTCTTGCGGGCCTTGGCATCGGCCACGCTCTGTTGTCGGATCATGTCGGCCAGGACACCCAGCGTGATCGTCAGGGCATTGTCTCCCCGCTTCTTCATCGCCGCGGCCATTTCGTCGGGCGATAGATCGGCGTGGACGAAGTTCTTCTTGGAGTAGTCGATCAACTCGAGTTGATGGTCGAGTTTCAGGGTGGATTTCATGGCATTCTGCAGGAAACCGGCAGGGTTGTTTGAGGCGGCCTTGGCCCCCTTGGGAGGTCGGACGCCCTTGTCGGCGACCAGTTCATACAACAACGCGTCGTATTGTTCGAACTGCTTGTTGAGCGCGTCGTAGTAGGCTCGTTCGCCGACGTGCACGGCCCCGATCATGTCCACGGTGACCAGTTGCTTGCGGCGTTTGCCGGCGACCTTGCCGGCCCGCTTCACGTAACGAACCGTGGCGGTTTCCATTCTCAGCGGCTCGCCAGTCTTCTCATCGCGGACGATCCGGATGAACCTGGGAATCTTCTCCGAGGCGGATTTCGTCTTGGCCACAGCCTTCTTGGCCTTACCGGCCGGTTGCTCGGCTTGTTGAGCAACCAATGGAGACGTCCAGATGGCAACGGCCAGGCAGGCCAGCCCGGCGACGGCCCGGTGGGACGGTGTCCAAACAGGATGGTGGAGCCGTGGGAGGTTCATGGTCATGGTTGGATTCTCTGGTTGACCGATTGAGCACACACCATTGTGCATCAGTTCAGTTCAACCGTTGGACTCGAGATACGCAAGATCGTGCCTGTTATTCGCCAGCAATTCGAGAATATTGAGCGATGACTCAACATCGTGATGGCAGAGGAGAAAATCGTCGAACGACACGAAAAAACGGCGAGCCCTCTCTCCCGGATTGAACCCGGAAGAGAGAGGAGTGGAGAGGAAAAACGGGGGTTTGTTGCCTCTCGACTCGGCTCGCCGATGGACCCAAATACCGGGTGGTCAGTTCAATTTGACGATTTGTGTTGCCACGTCGTTGTCGTCGTAATCGACCTCGACCCGATCACCCTCGCGGAGATCGTCGAACGTGAGTGCATTGCCATTGAGATCTTGGATAACCGTGGTCGACGTGACCTCGACGGTCTTTTCGCGGCCCACCGCGTTCTTGACACGGATTTCCTTCTCCTTCTTGTCCTTGTCGACGATCTCGCCGGTGATGTCGCCGCCCGTTGGGATCGCTTCCCGGATGCCGAGTTCGCCAGCGGAGTAGGCGATGGCCGCTTCGGCCAGTTCTTCCATCGCAGCCAAGTCGGTGGGATTGCCAGCCAGTTGCATTAGCAGGCGACGGACGTCGCGACGTTCACGGGGAACAACCCGGATCCGTGCACGGGCGATGTCCATATACCCTCCCGATGTTTCGCCGGATAGAACGAGTTGGTAATGACCAGGAGCGACGTTGTTGGGAATGTCCAGCAACAATTTGACCCGGCGGACATCATTCATTGGCAGCCTGAGGAATTCGTCGCCCAGATGCACACGGACGTTGTTGCCGGGATCGAATAGCCATGCGTCCAGTTGAACCGGAGTGGGACAACCTCCGCAATTGATGACCCCGGCAACCATCGATGCCTGGCTGCCTGCGTGAACTTGTTGTGGAGATTGGAGGATTGCCACCTGGACACACTGGTGGGCTTCGACGATTGAGACATTCCAACCCAAGCCAATGCTGCCAACGACGAGCAACGCGCGCAGGGTGAGTGTAGACATTGAGGACTCTCCAGAAACGGATCGGTGGAAGGGGGATAGGAGTTGTTGTGTGAACGATGTGAGGCCCCGGCCGGGGTGGTCTTACCTGCACACCGCAACAACAGACACACAAGATGCAACGGCCGTGCCAAACCGGATCGTCTTTGGAGGAAAGGACGCAAACCATTTATTGGCAAATGGTTAGAACCAGAAAAAAGCACTGGAACAATTGCCAGCACAATGTGAGCGAAAGTGCCGGAGCGTTGTAAAATGCAACAGGTGGTCGCTGTGTCGGCGCAATTCTCCTGGTGAGATCTGGCCGCAGTCGACGAGGAGGCTCTTCGCAGTTGCTGTGGAGTCTCTACTCGTTGAATTCGCAGAGCACTCGAAAGCCCAGGACGCTAGTGCGTTGGGCCGGTGCGAATCGGAAACGGCTTGCCGAGCGACAGAACCTGCCCAGGTAGTGCCAGCTACCACCCCGGTCGATACGGACGTCTCCGGAGGTTGGCCCAGCGGGATCGATGACATCGGCAGTTGGGTAAGCGGCGTACCAGTCGTGGCACCATTCCCAGACGTTTCCATGCATGTCGTACAATCCCCACGGGTTCGGTTTCTTCATTCCGACCGGGTGCAGCCTCGTGAGTCCCGAGTTGCCACCGAACCAGCCGAATTGATGCAGCAGGGTTTTGTCATCCCCAAAGCTGAATGCCGTCGTTGTCCCTGCACGGCATGCGTATTCCCACTCTGCTTCGGTCGGAAGACGGTACCGATTCCCTGCGGCTTTCTCTGCGGGCAATTCCGACAGTGTTCGACAAAACTCGACCGCATCCTTCCAGTTCACCTGTTCGACGGGATTTGTCGGTCTCTTGTGTGCACTCGGGTTGGTGCCAATCACCGACTTGTATTCCGACTGTGTGACTTCATAGACACCGAGATAGAACGATCGCGAGATTGTCACACGGTGTCGGACCTTATCGGCCCCTCTTTCCAGTTCCGGATCCGGACTCCCCATTGTGAACTCGCCGGATGGAATCAGGGTCAGCCTCATTCCGACGGAATTCGTGATGATCGAATCCAGCGAAGAGATGTTCCAGATCTTCACCGTGTTGTCATCACTGCCACTGACAAGTTGTGTCCCGTTGGGGCTGAAACTCACACTGTTAACACCAAGTGCGTGTGCGTGGAGCGAGAGAAACTCGTGACCGGTTTTTGCGTTCCAGACTTTCACCGTCTGGTCGCCGCTTCCACTGGCAATCCATTTTCCGTCGGGGGAGAAACTCACCGCCCTGACCGGCTCGAGATGTCCACCGAGTGTGTGCGTCTTTTGGCCGGTATCGACATTCCAGACACCCACTGTCTTGTCGAGGTCGTTGCAACTGGCGATCTGTTTTCCGTCCGGGCTGAAACTGGCACGCACGGCATGATCTGGCGGCGTGGCAATTGTGAGAATCTTTTTGGCGGTCCTGGCGTTCCAGATCCTCAACGTGCCGTCCCGGCTGCCACTGACGATTCGTTCCCCGTCCTGGCTAAACCCCACGCTGGTGATGGGGCTCTTGTGTCCTTCGAGTGTGAGCATTTGGGTGCCGGTTTCGGCATTCCAGATCTTCACCGTGTTGTCACAACTTCCGCTGACAATCCTCTTTCCGTCCGGGCTGAAACTCGCACAGTGGACATCATCCGAGTGCCCTGTGAGAGAGAGTGTCTTTTGGCCCGTTTTTGCGTCCCAAACCGTCACCGTCTTGTCGTGGCCGCCACCGACAATTTGCTGGCCGTCCGGGCTGAAACTCACGCCGGAGGCCCTCGCGTCCTGTCGTTCGATTGAGGCCACTTCCTGGCCGGTTGTGACATCCCAGATCTTCAGCGATTTGCCCGCGCTGACGATCTGTTCGGCATCTGGGCTGTAACTCACACTCGAGACAGTGTTGGCGTGTCCGATCAGCGCGAGCAGTGGATCATTGATGGGCCACTTGGACGCTTCGCGTTTCTCGGGGTCTTGCTCAAGCTCGTCGGCTATAGTCACTTGCTGGTCGTCATCTGCTGTGGCATGAGCGGCCGATGGGATTCCCGGAGGTTCACTCGGATTCGGAGGTGGTGTTTTGCTTTCACATCCGAGTACCCCCTGAATCAGAAGCAACGAAAGAAACCCTCTCACCATGAATCTCCTGTTGAGTACCGGAGCATGTTTGATGGTCGCGGCCGCTCTCTTCCCACCGGTACCGTCGATCAACACATCAGGCAAAACAGCCGGTGCAGATAGTCAAAAGACGACGTACAACAGGATACAGTAATCCGCCATTGCGAATCGCGAAGGTTCGCCAAGGGGCCCCACAGCGCAAGAAAAAACCCCTGTTTTGCAGGGGTCTGCCTCGGAGTGCGATGTGGTGCGAGCTACCGGAGTGCCCCCGCAAGGACTCGAAC
>CAZYAZ010000139.1:0-4197 GCA_964646205.1 uncultured Planctomycetaceae bacterium
CCCGTTGCCATCGGCCATCAGCTTGACGTCCGGTCCAACCGCCTTGCGGATCGACTTGATCACCTTGACCTCGCGGGCCACCGAGTAGCGGCCCAGTCGCATCTTGATCGCCTTGTGCCCCGCCTTGACCATCTTCTCGGCCCGCATCGGGTACCACTTCTCAATGTCGATCCCTTCGACGTAGTCCAGTGCCGAGACATAGACCGGGACCTTGTCGCGAAAGCGTCCGCCGAACAACTCGGCCACGGGCATGCCCAGCGCCTTGCCGCGGATGTCGTTGATGGCCATCTCGACGGCGCCCGTGGCGAGACCATTGCCGAAGTTGGGACCCCACAGCGACCGCCACAGCTTGCGGTATTCCAGCGGGTTTTGTCCGATCAGCCTGGGGGCCAGGAACTTGTCGATGGTGCCGCGGGCTCCGGAGATCGGGGAGGTTTCTCCCCAGCCGACCAGCCCGGAATCGGTCTCGATTTTTACCAGCAGCGCGTCACGTGTCTTGTCCAATGGCACCGAGACAGAGGCGCCGAAGGCGCGTTCGAGTTCGCACTTGAGCAGGTACGAGGTGACCTTGGTGATCTTCAGGTCCGGCCACTTTGCCCGGTCGTCCGCCTCGGCCTGGACCGCGGTAGGAGAAATGGCGGCCAGTCCGCCGGCGACGGCTCCGGCTCCAAGTTTCAACAGGTCGCGGCGGTTGGTGGGTTGGGTCATCGTGGAGGCTCCCGGAAGACTGGTGCAAGTACACAGTGTCTCCGCAGGAGGTGGCCGAAACAACTCAGCGGTGGCCCGTCGTGATCAACCCGGTCGGAAACGAGCCTAACCGAACAACTCGACCAACGGTTGCCCGTTGACGATCCGGTGCGGTCGCCCCAGCGCATCGCGAATCTCTGACTCGGGGGAAATTCCCAGCGCGTGATGCATCGTCGCCAGCATGTCCTCGGGCGAGACGGGCTTGGAGGTGGGATAGGCGGAATCGCGGTCACTGGAACCGTGGACCTGTCCTCCCCGGATGCCGCCACCGCACAGGACCGTGGACTGAACGGCACCCCAGTGGTCGCGTCCGGTTTTCTTGTTGATCTTGGGTGTCCGTCCGAACTCGCCGAACATGGCCACCAGGGTCTCGTCCAACTGGCCGTTGCCCGAGAGGTCCTCCATCAGGGCATGGAAACCCCGGTCGAGCGACGGCAGGCAGAATTCGGCCTTGAGCATCTCGTAGCCATTTTTCCCGTCGATACCGCCGTGGTTGTCCCAGACGTTGCTGACGTTGCCGCTCTTGGTCAGGTACATCCACGAGATCGTGACCAGTCGCACACCCGCATCGACCAGTCGCTTGGCCATCAGGATACTCTCGCCCCACTCGTTGCGGCCGTAGCGGTCTCTGGTCCTCGTGTCGACCTGTTCGATGTCAAAGGCGTGCTTGGCCCGGGAGGAGGAGAGCATGCTGAAAGCCTGGGCGCGGAAACCGTCCATTCCAGTGGCCACCGGGTTGGCCTGGTAACGTCGGTCGCTGCTCTCGATCACGTCGAGCAATCCTCGTCGAGCCAACAGGCGGGTATTGTTCAGGTCGTCGGGGAGCTGCATCGAGTGGGTTGGTTTTTCCCTGGTTTCCTGTGCGGCGGCGACTTCCATCGGGTCGTGCCGGCCACCCAGCCAACCGGCATGCGTGCCGGCGTAGGTCGACCCATCGTGCCCGATTGGTCGCGGGATGGTCACCGAGGCGGGCATCGCGCCCATGGGCGTGAACGCCGAGACGACGCCCTGCACGTTGGGGAAGTACTTCCGCGTGCGATTGTTCCGCGGGACGCGGAGTGTTCGGTCGATCTTGCCCGTCAGGCTGCGATACACCGAGGGCTCGTGGTTGTTGCTGTCGTGCGAGTACGAACGGATGATCGCCGTCTTGTCGGTGTGCTGCGCGAACAGCGGCATCTCCTCGGCGATCTGTATGCCGGGGACCACCGTGTCGATGGGGTCGAAGAGGCTGCGGATTCCGAGAGGGGCCTCGGGGTTGGGGTCCCAGAGATCCATCTGGGGCGGGCCGCCCCACAGGTAGATCAGGATGCAGGACTTGGCCTGGCCACCACTGGAAACCAGGTGATGACGTCCCGATTCAGCCGCCCGGGCCTGCTCGTGTTCGAGCAACGCTGGCAGGCTCAGGCCACCGACCCCGACCTGTCCGAGTCGGATCATTGCGTCGCGTCGATGGAGCATTGCCTGGTTTCTCCTGGTGATCTGCCCCGAGACCGGGACCCGCCCAGTATAGCAATCGACCGGTTGCTCGTGTGAAAATGAACTTGCTTCAGGTACCGAGGACCGGGGAGAACAACGGGTGCATTCGCGTCAGCTGGTTTTTCTGGAATGTTCACTGGTGCTGGTGGGGATCCTTTGCGGCCAGTCCCGCGCCGATGATATGTCCTGGGCCGCATCGGTCGCCAAGCCGATCCTGCCGGCTGCCGAGACACGGACCATGCTCACCGAGTTCGTTGAACGGGGACTGAAGCCAATTCCGCTGCCGGCGACTCGTGCCGAATGGGACAGGCGTCGTGGCAGGATCCGGGATCGGGTGCTGCGGGCCCTGGGGATCGAGGATCGAGTGCCGCCTCGCTGGCCGCTGAAGATCCGGCGACTGGGAGCGATCGAGTACAAACGGTACCGAATCGAGAAGTTCACCTACGAAAGCCATCCGGGAATGGCGGTCCCGGCACTGCTGTATGTCCCCAGGCGTACCACCGGCAAGGTGCCCGGGATCGTCTCGATTGCCGGTCACGCCTACGGCTCGGGCAAGACCAGCGATTTTCTGCAGCGGCGGAACGTGAACCTGGTGCTGCGTGGCTGTGTCGTTCTGAGCTACGACTACCTGAACACCGGGGAACGAAACACCGGGCCCAACGCGAAGAAGAACATGCCCTACGGAGGCGGTAACGATCATTTCATCCGCCGTTTTTCCTTCACCCGCCGCAATCCGACCGGGCTGGAGGTGCTGGATGCCATCCGCGCTGTTGACGTGCTGGTTGGTCGTTGGGAAGTCGATCGGGGCCGAATCGGTTTCACCGGCGAATCGGGCGGGGGGAACAGCACGTACTGGGCGGGGGCTGTCGATTCGCGGATCAAGCTGGTGATCCCGGTCAGCAGTGTCACCACGTTCGACTACTGGATCCGCAAGAACCGCAACTACGACTGGCACCAGCGGCCGTTCGGAGTCCGTCGCCACGCCGGCATCGGCACCCTGCTGGCACTACACGCACCCCGGCCGTTGCTGGTGATCAGCAGCAAGCGAAGAACCGACGACCACGAGTTCCCGTGGGAGGAGGCCGAACTGTCCTACCGCCGGGCCCGTCACGTCTACGGACTGGTCGGGGCAAGGTCCGCGATTGCCCATTACGAATCTCCAACCGCTCATGGCTACCAGGTCGACAAGCGGAAGCAGTTGTATCGCTGGGTCGACCGCTGGTTGCAGCCGCCTCGATCGATGGGAGACCGGGACCTGGAGGTGCAGGTCGAGCCGGGCGAGCGGCTGGAGGTCGGACTCAAGAAATTCGTCCCCGACAACCTGACTCACCTGGACATTTACAACCGCTGGATCGGTCCGTTGCCACGAATGACCGTCGATGAGGTTGCTCGATCACCGAAGCCGGCCCGCCAGTGGCTGGCCTCGCGACTGGGTTGGCCAAAAGGGGGAGCACCGCCAGCACTGACAGCGGTCGGGAGCGAGAAGGGACCCAGCTGGACTGTCATCCGCGGACGGTTGTCGACCGAATCCGGGATCGTGTTGCCGGCCGTGGTGGTCGAGAAATCCACCGCGGACGACCCGCAGGCCGGGGCGCCCGTTGGGCTGGTGGTGGGGCGATCCGCAAAGTTGATCAGCCGGGCGTTGAAGGAGTGTCGCAAGGTGGTGGCCGTTTCGCCCCGCGGAACTGGTGAGACCAAGCCGGGCGCCGGCGTGTTGAACAACTGGGGCTGGTTCGTTGGTCGACCGCTGGCTGGACAGCGGGCATGGGACATCGCCCGCACGGCCGAATGGGCCCGGTCGGGATCGCAGGAACAGAAGAGGACGGGGGTTCCGGTGAAGCTCTATGCCGAGCGCGATCACTGGGAGGCCGCCCTGCTGGCCGCGGCGATGAAACCCGAGCTGTTCTCCGGTGGAGAGATCCGCTTGGGTGTCGCGTCCTACCAGGACCTGTTGAAGAAGCCCCAGGACGTTGG
>CAZYAZ010000140.1:0-4069 GCA_964646205.1 uncultured Planctomycetaceae bacterium
CGAGGTGTAATGAGCCGGGGCTGCCTCAGGTGGCCAGGTTCTGGAACTTGGCGATCCGCTCGAGTTCGGTGACCAGGTCGGAGGGTTCCTGGTAGCGGTCCTCGGGGCGTTTGGCCAGCATTCTCAGGACCACGCCCTCGAACATGTCGTCGATCGAGAGCTGGAAGTCCTTGGGCCGCTGCGGCTCCTCGTCGCGGATCTTCATGATCAGCTCGGGCAGGTTTCCACCTTCGACGGGGGGCCGGCCGGTCAACAGGGCGTAGACAGTGGCCCCGAGGCTGTAGATGTCGGCCCGGCAGTCGACGTCGCTGCTGCCCAGGGTCCGCTCGGGTGGCATGAAGGGGATCGGTCCGATCAGCTGACCCGGCTGGGTGATCTGTTCAACCTTGGTTCCCTCCAGGGCCTTGGCCAACATCATGTCGCCCAGCTTGGCCATCTTGTCCTCGCCACGGACAAGGATGTTCTCGGGCGTGATATTGCGGTGGATGATCTTGTGTTCGAAGGCCTCGTTGAGTGCTCGGGCGATGTGGATGCAGACGCGGAAGGCATCGCGCCAGTCGAGCATTCCGACGGTGCCGATTCGCTCGATCATCTCGGCCACGCTCTCGCCGTCGACATACTCCATCGCCACCCAGACATGATCGTTTGTCTTGCCGGCGTTGTAGATGCGGACGATGTTGGGATGCTTGATCGGATGCATCGTCTTCATCGCGCGGATGAAGCGTTGCATTTCTTCCTCGTCGGTGGCGAGTTCCGGCAGCAGCACCTTGACCGCCACGTCTCGATTTTTCTCGGTGTCACGGCCGTGCAGGACGACGCTTGTGCTGCCCTGCGAGAGCACCCTGGTGATCTCGTAGTGGTGGATTTTTTGTCCGACCAGGGCTGCGCCACCACCGGCACCGGCAGCTTCTGGTGTGATTTCTGCGGCGACTGTCACGTCGGCCATTCCCGGGCCCTCGACCCGCATTTGCGTCTGGCCAATCTGGATCATGTCACCCGGGCCGACCCGGGTGTCATCGGCCGGAGTGCCGTTGACGTGAGTTCCCGAACTGCTGCCCAAGTCCTTCAGCAGGACCTTGCCTTCGGCAACTTGCAACTGGAAGTGCTGTCGCGAGCAGTGGGGGTCGGTGAGTTGAGCATTGGCGTCCTGGCCTCGACCGACCAGGAGTGCCGTGTTGTCTTCCAGGGCAAATGACCGGCCGGCGTCGGGGCCGGAGACAACAACCAGTTGAAGAGACGACATGAGCGGTTTCCGAGGTGAGTGGTGTAGCAAGCTCCAAAGTACAGCAGGGGACCGTCCATCGACAAGCTATCCCGTATTACATCAGCCAGGCGACCAAACCGGCGGCAATCCCACCAACAATGATCACGCCAATGACAATCGCGATCCAGGGTGGGCCCGCACCAGCGGCGGGTCTGCCTGGAGATTGTTCGGCCTCCTCAACAGTCTCGCCATCCTCGGACAGCGCCATCAGTTCCTCCATGCTCATGGCATCGCCCTCGGCTTCCATTTCCGAGGCCATCCCCATCTCCATCTTGTCCAGCGTCGCCGCGAACATGTCGACGGGCACTTTCACCGGACCCTGGCACTTGCGGCACCGGAACTTCTTTCCGGCACGGTGGTCGGCGACCTTGTAGGGTTCGCCACACTTGGGGCATTTCAGCTTGATGGCCATGGCAATTGATGTGTCGGAGGTGCGGGGATAGTCGGGTCGATTGAGAGTCTTCGACTAAATGGCTGCGACTTCCGGTTTGCAGATTTTTCCTCAGCAATTTCACCATTTTTCGGTGGTCTTTTCGAGGTGGAATCCAGTTGAAGTTGCAGTCGATCTGGAGTGTTTTTTGTTGGCCGATGGAAATCCTGAAAAATTTCTGCTGCGGGGCCGATTTCGTGTCCGGTTTTCTCTGCTGATTTCAATCTTCTTGCTGAACGGGGCGAGAAACGACGCCCGGATCACAGGTAACACCACTCGGGGTCAACCGCACCAGGCGAGGACCCCATGACAGGAGAAAAGAATAATGAAGATTACCAGAACACTGACGCTGAGTTGCCTGGCCGTTGCGATCCTGTTTGGGACCTCGCTGGTCGGAACCACGATGGCCGATCCGTTGGACAAGTCGAGCCCGAAGATCGCTCACGGGATGTACCGTGACCGTGGCAAATCGAGCCCGAAGATTGCCCATGGGATGTACCGTGACCGTGGCAAGTCGAGCCCGAAGATTGCCCATCGCACTCGTCGAGCCCCGGTGACCATCAACGTGGTCGACATGGTCGACGTCTACTTCGACCTGCTTGATGTCGGCGAGTACGAGCTGGCCGACGAGGTGGGGATGGAAGTCGAGGACATGGTGCGGGAAATGGGTTTCTGGAGAGGAGGTCGATAGATCGGAAGGAGGGGATTGCCGAGGGGAGACATGACAACCGTCCCAAGCGTGTCTCTCCTCAGCAAAGCCGGGGTCGTGGTCCAGTGCCATGACCCCGGCTTTTTTTGTGAAGGCACAAATCACGAAAATTTCGCAAACGTGTGTCCGGCTCCACGGTGAATTTGCAATCTCCTTGATGAGTGGCAACCACGCGAGCCATTCCAGGAACAAAACAAGCCAACCAAGAGACACACGGGAGAAACGACGATGAGTTTCACAGTGAAAACAAGCTGGATGAAGAAAAGCCTGGCCAACTGGTTCCGCAGCCGTCCCCGTGTTCGTCGCCGACCTGCTGGATTGCAGGCTGTGGGTTGTGAAAGCCTGGAGCACCGGGTCCTGCTCTCGGCTGTTGCTGCCGAGGTGGCGATTGAAGACGGTCGGTCCGTCGATATCACGATCACCGACAGTCACGGCCGCGACGAGTTGGCCGGCGAGCGATTCCGTGGCAGGGACCTGCGGTTCATCGAGGCTGGACGTGGCCGCGACATCACGATCACCGATGCAACGGCCCGCGACGAGTTGGCCGGCGAGCGATTCCGTGGCAGGGACCCCCGGTTCATCGAGGACGGTCGGTCCGTCGACATCACGATCACCGATGCAACGGCCCGCGACGAGTTGGCCGGCGAGCGATTTCGCAGCCGGGCAGCCCGGCGGTAAACCAGAAGCCTGGTGGGGTAGAAGCGTCTTCCGGATGAATTCGCGGGGCTGGTGAGACTATTCTTCGATCAGCAGTGCCAGGCAGTCAGGACACGTTTTCGGAAGAGGAGACCTGGACGAGGTTCTCCAGTCGCTGTTGGACCTTCTTGAGCATGCGTCGGACGGTTCGTTCCGAGCAACCCAACTGTCGCGCGATCTCTTCGTTGGTGTGGTTCTGCAGTTTCAGGTCCACCACCTGCTGCTGTTCCTCGTCGAATCCCCTGAGCAATTCCTCGATCTCCCGCAACGCCGCTTCCTCGTCGGGAGTGGGCTGATTCCCGCCCAGGTCGGCCATGGTCTCGAAGTACTGGTCACTGTCTCCGCCTCGTTTCTGGGCGGCGAAGTGCCGGACCTTCTGGCGGATCTTGTTCAGCGTGATGGTTGTCAGCAACGACAGGAGATTCTGACGATCGCGCAGATCGAACTCATCGTCACCGGCCCGCCTGAGAAAGGTGCGAAAGGCCGACTGCACGAGGTCGTCCGGGTCGACCCGCCGCTTCATGCGGTCCGAGAGATTGCGTTCGGCAAGTCGCCTGAGGCGTTCCTCGTAACGCATCCAGAAGTCGGCAACGGCGCTCTCGTCGTTGTCGCGAAATCCTCGGATCCAGCGTTGGCTTTCGTCTGACATGACCGCCAGGGGTTTGCGGGGTGAAGCACCGGGTTGCGGCCCCGATGATAAAGCAGCCATCGGTCGTCTACCAACAGGAATGGCATCAATGAGCGGCACGGGGCCAGTCACCATCTTGTTTCGAGTCAGTCGGGATGTCGAATGGGTCGACTGGTCGACATGCTGCCTGCGCCATGAGATACTTCGTGCAGCCCCTACTGTCTTCTTGGAGTGATTGGATGTTTCGCACGATTCGCTTGGTTCGACCACTGGCCCTTCTGCTGGTTGCGGTTGTTTCCCTTGTGGCACTTGTCGACGCGGCGCAAAGAGACGCTGGCAAGA
>CAZYAZ010000141.1:0-3979 GCA_964646205.1 uncultured Planctomycetaceae bacterium
CGGGAATCGCCTGCAACGTGACCGGCTGCTGGCCAACCGGCCGGGCAAACTTCGTGGTGAGTGTCTTGCCACCCTTTATGTCGGCAAACGGAACCGTGTGCCGCTGCTTCCCACTGGTGATCAGCACCGAACCCTGGCCGGCCTTGCCAAGCACGTCAAGATGGAGTGCGGTGGCCATGCCCGTTGGTTTCTCCAGGCGAATCACCAGCGGCCCATAATCGCGATCGGCCTTGTTGCGGCCGAAGAAGTTCGGCTGGTGCAACGGACGGAATTCTTCCCGACCGCCTTCCCGACGGGACGCCCGCAGGTGGATCGTTCCCCGTCGGCCACGCAGGATGTCCACCTGCTGATCGTCGAGGTATTCCAGCGGATCCAGTCCACTGGCTTTCCACTGCTGGTACCAGAGATCCGACTGGTTGGTGATGGCCCACGAACGGCCGTCACGACTGGCTCGCAGCCCGACCACATCAGCCAGGTCATCGGGGGCACCCTGCGGCTTGGCAAAGTAGGTTCCCCAGGTGATGTCAAAAAGCCGCCAGCGACCACCGTAAAAGACCTCGGCACAAATGTGGCTATGGTTTTTTTCGATCCTGGCACCATGAAAATAGAACTCCACCGGCCTCGCACGGAGTCCCAGCCGCCTGGAGATTTCCAGGAATGCCGCCACGTGGTTGCCACAGATTCCGGCCTTCTTTTGCAGGCACTCCTCCACGTTGGTCGGCAACTTCTGTTTCGAGGAACCGAGAATCGAATAATTCAATGAACTCAAACGGGACTGCACGTAGTTGGCGGCTGCCAGGCTGGAAAAGAACTCCGGCGCCACTTTGCTGTTTCCGCGGGCCATGTGTTCCGCCTGGCGGCGGATGTGCTCGACGGCCTGGTCGGTGAACGGGGTGGCTGGCTTCTCAAAGGCGTGGCCGTTTGCCACCATTCCCCAGGCCAGCAGGCCGGTGATCAGGCTCGCAGGAATTCGGCGACCAATGGGATCGGTGAACTTCTGAGACATGAAACGAGACTCCTCGAACAAGCCAGGCCCGGCAGGCACCATGGTGACCCTCGGTACACCAGTCCGTGATCATGGACAGACCCAATCGGGCGTGCAAGCACATCGGAAAACCGCATCACCGACCTGGCGGGCCGCACTTGAACATCCTCTGAGCGTGAGTGAGACTGCTGGATGAAGAACGCTCCGCGGAAAACCAGAGGCCATCAAGCCATGTGGATACGAAACGTGGTCCTGCTCACCCTGCTGGTCGCTGCAGCGACGGCTCGCAGTGTGCTGGGAATAGGCGGCCTGCACACGGTGGAAGCCGATGCCTACATCCGCATGGCGGGCAACAAGAACGAGTTCAAGGCTGGGGAGAAGTACCCGGACTTCCGCGCGGTCTGCGTGCTGGGTCGATTCCGCACCTCCGACGACTGGGAAGGATCGGGGGTCCTGGTGGCACCCCGCTGGGTTCTGACGGCTGCGCACTGCGTGGTCAAGAAGAAGAAAGCTCCGCGGTTGGCACAGAAACTGAAGGTCCGATTTGGATCGTCGGCCGCCGACAAGTCGCGAGAATACCGCGTCGAAGAGATCCGAATCACGCTGCCCCTGGACGCCAAGGTGCTCAAGCCGTTGTTGACCGACAAGGTCTTCAAAAATGGAGGCAGCAACCGGACCGACCGCAACGACATCGCGTTGCTGAAACTCGACCGTGACGTCACGGGCATCCCCGTGGCACCGTTGTTTGAGGGCCGGGCCAAACCGGGAACCCGCGTCTGCCTGGCCGGGTTCGGTTGCTTCGCCACCGGACGACAGAAGCGGGAACGCCAGTGGAAAGACGACGGCCGAAAGCGGGCCGGCGAGAACATCCTCGACCGCGACGGGGACGGGTTGATCGCGTTCGATTTCGACAACGGACAGGCCGACCGGAACACGCTGAAAAGCAATCGGGGACTCGACCGGTCACTCTCGAAGTTGCTCGGTCCCGGCAAGAGCGATGCCAAACCGCTGCCGCTGGAAGGCTGCAGCTACAGCGGCGACAGTGGCGGCCCGGTTTACGCACGAGAAAACAACCAGTGGCGAGTGCTGGGAATCAGCAGCTTCGGCACGGACTATCCGCTCAAAGGACGACGGGCCACGACACAGTACGGAGACGTCAATTGTTCGACACGTGTCCCCAACCACGTCGACTGGATCCGCCGAACGATCGCCGGCGAGACCAGGAACCCGGAAGACAACTGACCGGGTTGGAGTACCGGCTAGGGAATCGACGCAAAGTGCTCGTCGTACACCTGGCGAACCGCGGCCGATTCTTCCTCGCTGAGACCCAGGTAGGGGGGCAGCAGGCGATTCGAGAAAGACGGGTCGACCAGCCAGAGGAATGTCTTGTCGTAGGCCCCATCGATCATGTCCCGCTGGCACGCCGACAACAGCCTGTTGCAGGCATCGTGGAACAACTGGGTGATACGAAACACTTCTTCAAGATCCTTGTTCTTGCCAGCCTCGAAAAATTGCCAGGTCGTCTTGGGAAACAGTGCATCGAAGCTGCACAGCAGCGAACACTCGGCCAGCGTGCAGCCCATGGCAAAGTTGCCCTCCAGCAGGAAATGCTGCAGTTCCGGCGAGTGTGTTAGCAGATCGGCCGTGCGGGCATAGTCGGTCGAACTGTTCTTGGTGGCCACCAGGTTGGGAACCGCCTCGGCGATCCGGTGGTACTCGCGCCCCCGGATAATCCGTCCGGCGCGTGGCAGGTTGTAGTGCAGGAAACGGCAATCGGGAAACCGGCCGCACACGGTTTCGAAAAACAACATCGTCTCGGCCTCGTCCAGTGTTCCCCAACTGGGCAATGAGATCTGGAACATGCGAATGCCCAGGTCGTAGGCAAACTGGATCCTCTGTATCGACTGTTCCATCGACGTGCCGATGACACCGATCTGTGGATCGATCCCATCACGAACCGCCAGGCCGGCAAAGACATCGACGACGCGGCGGAACCGGTCTTCGGTCATCGCGTATCCCTCGCCGGCCGTGCCCATCAGGTACAGGCACTTGTAACCATCATCGAGCGTCGACTGGATGTGGCGTTCGAAGACGGGAACATCCAGTTCGAAATCCTCGGTCCACGGCAACATGCACGCGGCCAGGTTGTTCTGCGGATAGCGTGGCATTGATAATCTTTCGAATTGGGCCAATGAGGTTTCCGAATCTATCACTTACCATGAAACAATCGCACTCAGATCCAGCCAATTGAACGCAAAACCACAAATGACCGAATGTCCTTCAACAGGTGGCCTGGACCGACGGGAATTCCTGTCCGCATCGATGGCCGCCGCTGTTTCCGCGCCGGTCGCCGCCGCGGACAAGACTCCGCCACGACGGTCCTCGTATTCGATCAAGCCCGTCCAGGCCTGGGACCCCGTCAAGGACACCTTCTCGCCGTTCTTCCCCATCGGCTGGTACTCGTTCGGACCGTCGGCGCGGATCGAGGAGATCGCCGAGAACGGAGCCAACTCGGCCCTCTACGCCGGATTGGGGATCGAAGGCTGGCACAAGCCCGACACGCTGAAACGACTCGACGTCGCTCACAAGCTGGGCATCAAGGTGGTCCTGGGACTCGACGGATCGGTCGTCGGCAAGGTGGTGCTGGGCCAGCCGAAGACGTACGGGGTGATTCCCGAGTACGTGAAGACCTTCAACAGGCACCCGGCGACACTGGGCTGGCAACTCGGAGATGAATTCTCCGAGGGCGCGGCTCCCCGGATCAACGATGCTGCAGAACTGTTGAAGAAGCTCGGTTCCAGGCATCCCACCTGGCAGGTGCATCCCCACACGTGGGGCCACAAAGCGGTGCGGAAACTGATGGCCCGGACCGACGTTTGTACCTTCGACGGCTACACCTATCTCGAGACTCTCGGCGAGTTTCACACGCACTCCTCGGCCCGGGTGCTGGCGTGGCAACAGGCCAAGGCCGACCTGATCCAGGCCGAGGGCTGG
>CAZYAZ010000142.1:0-3857 GCA_964646205.1 uncultured Planctomycetaceae bacterium
GCAAAACGGCGGGTTGCTGCACCGGATTTCGCACCGCTTTTGAGAAGTGGTCGTCGGTCACTTGGAGGTAGTGCTTCGCCGTGTCGATGGATCGGCAACTCGCAGCCAGTGGCGGCTAGCTCGGCACCTCACTCCCCGCTCAAGGCGAGAGCGTCAGCCCACGTGAGAGACGCTACGGATCCGTGGGGAGCAGACGCAATGGCGGTATGCGGCGTTTCCGTGAACACGCGATAACCGGAGTCACGCCGCGAGCGAGGGGCGGTACCGTGGTTCGGATCTGATGGTTACCGCCGGTGAGTTGAACGCCGGGACTGGGGTCGGGAGAATGTGGCCGTCCAGCAGGTTGAAAGTGAATGACGAATGAATCACGCGAGAACGAGCATTGTCGTGAAGTACGGAAAGCTGCCCGGTCCTTTCAACCAAACGTGCTTTGACCGACTGGCTTGGGCCTTTCCGATTCAAGCCATTGTGTCGATTCTCTTTGTTCTCGCGGCGACGGCCGGACTTCAGGCGGATCACAACAAGCTCCTCCAACTGGAATACAAGCGGGGCATCGGTAGACACCTGGCTCGCGACAGCAAGGGGTTTTGCTACCTGCTGCTGCCCACACCTGGACTTCAAGATGGACCAGGATTCACCTTGAAGATTTCGCGGAAGCCTCATCCGGAATCGATTTCCGATTTTTCGACGACAGCGGTATGGCCCACCTCGGCACTTTCTGGTGCAGCCGACACATCATTCTTCTCCGCAGGCCTGGCCGTCGATGCCCGGGACCAACTCCACCTGGTCTGCACGACCGACCAGGGGCAGACCGCCTACAGCGTTGTGGATGTGCGGCTGTTGCGGAGTGGACAAGCCAGGCCGAAGTGGCGGAATCCTGCGAATGGCCGGGAGGGGGCGCTGGTGCTCGCCGCCACCGGGTCGTGGGTGGGAGACATTTGCCGTGCGGCCGATGGTCGGGTCTGGCTCGCCTGGACGACCGATGCTGCGAAGGGGGCGGTAGTGACCGTGCACCTGGGGACACTCCGTGATGGAGCATGGCGGTCGTTCGTGCTCGGTCGCGGAAAGAAGTTGTATCCGCCTTCGCTGCTCATTTCCCGGGATGGGGCTTTTTTCCACGTCGCGTGTGGCGATACCACAGGAGGCACGCATTACGTGCGTGGCCGGGTTGCCGACCTGGACATTGAAAGAGAATGGCGGCTTGAACGGAGTCATTCCGGGAACAGGCCGGCTCTCGCCGAGATGAGTACCAGGGGGATTCTCGCCGTACACGAATCCGGGGATTCTCTGAAGTACACCCTCCTGAACGCGGGAGACAAGGTCCGCCAGTCGCATCCGCTGACGGACCTCGACAGCCGGCTGACCTGGGACACAGTCCACTCGCCACGGCTGATCGTTGATCAGCACGGCGTGCCCTGGATGTTCTTCATCGATTCGACACGCCAGCACGTCTTTTACTCGCGTTGGCTGGGCACACGCTGGAGCCCGATCCTCAATGGCTACTGGCTGACACGGAACACCGCCCGGTTTGAAGACAGCCACTTGTCGGTCGATTGGCTTGGCGTGGAACACGGGCTCGGCCCAGACAAGTCCTCGATTGGACTCACAATCGGGCATCGCAGCCAGTTTTCTGACGCCAGGTTTTATGCGGTTCCTGTCCCGTCGCTCACGTCCGAGGCTGGCAACAAGGTTCTCTTTTTGGATCTGAAGGAGGTCCAGCACATCGACGGAGTCAAACTGAAAGTCAACGCGGCTCGCAAGCGGGCCGCTCCGGTGATTGCCGGCGGACGTCGAAACGACTTCGACTCGCAGGGTGCCGCAAACATTGCGGTGGTCAGGCAGGACGGCGTTTACCGGGCATGGTATTCCGGCCTGTATCGCGAACCTGGTTCAGAATGGCCCAGGAGCGGGCCGATTCCATATGTTCGAGTGGGATACGCGGAAAGCGCCGACGGCATTCACTTCAAGAAGAAACCCCTGGGACTGTCGCCCTTCGGCCAGAACAACCAAACGAATATCGTGGCCGGGCTGCCGGCAACGCCCATCTTTCGTCCGATTGTTCCCACGGGAATGCACATCGATGCCGCCGATCCGGACCCGAGCCGCCGGTACAAGTTCCTGACGTGGACCGGCCGTCGGCCCGTGCGGAAGCGGAGGAATGTCGCCGAAGTTGTCGACGAGCAAACCTGGACGCTCTGGACGTCTCCCGACGGACTGCGGTGGCGCGAGGCGAGTCGCGGTGGTATCCGGTACCCGGGGGGGATGCCGTCATCGTTCTCGCCGCAGGCGATGTTTCATGATCCGGATGAATCGGACCCCGCCAGAAAGTACAAGGCCTATGGATTCCTTGGCCTCAACAACGACCGACGCGGCGGGGGCTACGGCTACAGTTCTGACGCAATCGAGTGGACTGCCGATCCCCGCAACCCCGTCTTCGATCCATGGGCCCGAGCCCGTCCGGTCGTGAGAAATGGCAAGGTCGAACAGATTCACGACGTGGTCGTTTGGAAGTATCACCAGTACTACCTGGCCCTTTACCAGTACCAGCGCAGTGGCGAGGAGATGACCATCGAACTGGCAATGAGCCGTGATGGTGAAAACTTCAGCTATATCGAACCCGGAACCGAGGTGATTCGGCGAGGCGATCCCGGCGAATGGGACTCGGACTCGATCGCACCGTCGGTGCCACTCGTCGACGACGACGAGATCAAGGTCTATTACTCAGGCTACCGATTCAGCAGAACGAAACGGATTGAAGGAGAACGGGGCTGCGGTTTGGCGACAGTGCGTCTTGACGGTTTCACGGACCTGACACTGGAGGACGGACGGGACCAGGGAAGCGTCACGACGATTCCCGCCGTCCGGGGCGGTGCTGCCGAACTGTACGTCAACGCATCCTGTGCAGAAGGCAGCCGGATCGAAGTCGAGTTGATCGACTCCAGGTCCGGCCAACCGCTTCCTGCATTCTCTCGCAAACAATGCACGCCCATCACCAGCGACTCGCTTGCTCATCGGGTCCGCTGGGGAAAACGGAGGCTGGGGGATGTCCCGAATGCGTCTTTCCAGATCCGTTTCCATCTCGCGAAAGGCCGCAAGTCTCCACGGCTTCACTCGTTCGAATTTCGCACTGCCGTCGACAAGTAGCAGTCAACTTCCCTGGCCTCTACCGACGGGTCCGGCGGACGCGGTTCGGACTCTGGCGGTTAGGCTGTTTTCGTCTTCGACTGCCCCGGTTCTCAAACCGTTGCTCGAAGGAACTGCGAGTCAAGAGGATGACAAGGACGGTGATGCCACGGCCTCCGTCGAACACCTGCGGTCAACGGGGGCAAACGAAACGAAGAAGTGAACAGCACCAGGTTATTACTTTTTTGTGAGTAACGGCATACGGAATACATCTGCGAGTTTCTCTGCTACCTTCCGGTAGTACTCGTCCGATTTGTCTCCTGTGTCGACGTTGGTCAATGTCCACGGGTCCAATGACTTGTCCGGGTCGTCCTTTTGCACAAAGTGCAAGTACACATCGTTCTTCGCTGTTTCCAGGGTGACTTTTCCTTTCAGGACACCGAGTCGTTTGTTCCATGTCACTTCTGTGCCTGGGTGGAAAGAAATACTGAAAAAACCTTCACCTATCTTCGCGCTCCGGATTCTTTGTTTGACAGCGGATGCTAGAGCAAATTTTTTGACCCTTAGTTTGGCCTCGTCGTAATCTTCTCCCGAAGAGTCCTTGCCTGATGCTTCAGGACTTTGGGTCTCTTCAGTGGTGCCTGCGTCTTTGGCTGCCTGCTTTTGTAGTTCTGCCTTCTTGCGGTTCTGCTCCAGTGTCATCGCGGCAATCGATTTCTCGACCGTCTGTAACC
>CAZYAZ010000143.1:0-3821 GCA_964646205.1 uncultured Planctomycetaceae bacterium
GACCGACACAACGGCCGCCAGCAACAGAACACTCCAAAAAACGAGACGCCAGCCCCACATATCGGACCACTCGCCGAAGCAACAAAACTGGAAACGCTCGAGCCAGTCTCAACAGCTTACCAAGCATCTGAAAAACAGGGTACCACCGTCCGCGACGAACCGGCACACCCATTGAAAACCTAACACCCACGTGCCCTGAACAGAGAATCTGGCATACTGTCCCTATGAGAAACACGTTCTCCCTTCAACACGCCTTCATTGGACTGTTCGCCCTGGCTTGTGCCACCGGTGCGATCCATGGCGAAACCCACCTGGTACGAGAACCGGAAACGCCACAAGAACCGGCCGCACCCCATTGGTCCTTTGTCCCACCGCGGGCATCGGCGATTCCCGATCGGCGGCAACTCCGTCACCAGGATCGTGTCCGCAACCCCATCGACCAGTTCATCTTCAAGCGTCTGCAGGACGTGAAACTCGAACCTGCCGCGACGGCCGACAGGGCGACACTGATTCGCCGGGCCCATTTCGATCTGCTGGGGCTTCCGCCCTCGCCCGAGGAAACTGCCGCGTTCCTGGCTGACACCAAGCCGGGCTCCTGGAACCGCCTGATTGACCGGCTGCTGGAATCCCGGCACTACGGGGAACGCTGGGGACGACACTGGCTGGACGTCGCCCGTTACGCTGACAGTGGCGGATACGAAACCGACATCTACTATCGAAATGCTTGGCGGTACCGGGACTACGTCGTCGAGAGTTTCAATCGAGATAAGCCCTACCACATTTTCGTGCAGGAACAGATCGCTGGAGACGAGATCTGGCCGGACAACCTCGATCTCGATCCCCGCAAGGTCTACAAGGTCTCCCCGGAAAAACGACGTCACCTGGAAGCTCGTATCGGCACCGGGTTCTACACGCTCGGACCACGAGTTCACGAATCCGGACTGGATGCCAAGCGGCTCAACTACGAGACCATGATCGACTGGGCCGACACCACCGCCTCGGCCTTCATGGGATTGACCCTGGGATGTGCACGTTGCCACGAACACAAGTTTGATCCGTTCACCCAGGCCGATTACTTCGCGCTGCACGCGGTTTTTGCGGCCGCACGCGAGGTCGAGATTCCGCTGTGGACAGCCATGGAAGAAGCCGACTGGCGGCAGGCCTACCCGCGAGTCATCGCGGTGGAACGCGCCCGTCGCGCGTACAAGCTTTTCGAAACCAGTCATGCGGGCAAGACGCTCACGCCCGAACAGGCCAAGCGGAAACAGGATCTGCTCAATGCCATCGCACAATCCGTGATCGCCCTGCCCCAACGGGCCGCCGGACAATTCGCCGTCGACTACGCCGGACTGATGCACCAGCCAACGGCACGGGTCCTGGGACGTCGCCATCCCGCACTGATCCCCGCCACTCACCTGCTGATTCGGGGAGAATTGAAAACACCGGGCAAGCTGATGACACCGGCTTTACCGGCCTCGTTGGCCGCCACGACCAACACGCCCGCCGCCCTGGCCCGCCCCTTCGGCAGCCGCAAGCAACTGGCCTTGTGGCTGACCCGGCCCGACCATCCGCTGACGGCCCGTGTGATGGTCAACCGCATCTGGCAATGGCACTTCGGACGGGGCATCGTCGAGACCTCAAACGACTTCGGCAAGATGGGCCAACCTCCCTCCCATCCCCAACTGCTCGACTGGCTCGCCACCCACTTCGTGGCCGACGGATGGAAGATCAAGAACCTGCACCGGCTGATCATGAACTCGGCCGCCTACCGGCGTTCGAGCCGGCTTGCCAGCAAGCGTCACCTGCTGGAAGACCCCGACAACCGTTTGCTGTGGCGCGCCAACAGGCGACGGCTCGAGGCCGAAGCATTGTGGGACGCCGTCCACGCTTCGTCGGGAACACTCAATCGCACTTTCGGTGGCCCCCCGGTGGTGCCACCCCTGGCCGCCGACGAGATCGCCTCGCTGCGAGAGAAATGGCACTGGACCGTTTCAGCCGACCCGGCCCAACACACTCGACGTGGGATCTACATCATGGTCCGACGCAATTTCAAATTTCCGATGTTTGAGGTGTTCGACACGCCGATCACTTCGGTGAGTTGCCCCGTCCGGGACGTCACCACCGTCGCGCCACAGGCTCTCTGGAGCCTCAACAACAACTCGGTCATCAGGCAGGCCACACAACTGGCCGGCCGAGTCGTCAAGGAAGCCGGCAGGGAGCCGGTCAAGCAGGTTCAACGGGCCTGGCAGATCGTGCTGTCTCGCCCGCCATCGGCCGAGGAATCCCGGTCCGCCCTCCAGTTGCTCGAATCGCTCGCCGGCACCAGCCAGGCCGAACTCGAGTCTCCTCCCGAACCGCTCAAGACACTCCCCGCACCGCAACGACGGGCTTTGGCCAAACTCTGCCTCGCCCTGTTCAACCTCAACGAATTCGCATTTGTCGACTGAGCCAATGACCACACGACGTGATTTCCTGGAAACTGGTGGATTGGGCTTCGGGGCCCTGGCACTGGGCGATCTGCTCAAGCGGCGGTCGCTGGCTGACGCCGAGAGAGCCGTCACGCCCCTCTCGGCTCGATCACCCCAACTGCCCGGCACAGCCCGGAACGTGATCTTCCTGTTCATGCAGGGGGGGCCCAGCCAACTCGAGACCTTCGATCCCAAGCCGGTGCTGCGGAAGTTCGACGGAAAACTACTGCCCAAGGACCTGCAGGACTACGACCTCGCACAGATCAACACCGCTGACGCCACCGTGATGGCGCCACGATTCTCGTTCCAGAAATTCGGTGAAAGCGGACAGGAAATCTCCAGTATCTTCCCTCAACTGGCCCAACATGCCGACAGGCTCGCCATCGTCCGCTCGATGCACCACGACCTGTTCATTCACGGCTCGGCGATGATCATGATGCATTCGGGCACACAACTGCTGGGACACCCCAGCGCCGGCGCCTGGATCGTCTACGGACTGGGCTGCCAAAGCCAGAACCTGCCCGCCTACATCGCGATGACCGACGGCATCTTCCGCAACGGCGCCTCGATGTACAGTTCCGGGTTCCTGCCAGCCGTCTACCAGGGCACCGACATGAGGATCCAGGGGGCACCGATCCAGAACCTCTCGCGTCACAAGTCGATCTCGGCCGGAGAACAACGTCGACTGCTCGACCAGATCAACGCCTGGAACCGGCTGCACCGCTCGACCCGACCGGGCGACTCACGGCTCGACGCCCGCATCTCCAACTACGAGTTGGCCTTCCGCATGCAGTCGGCTGCCCCTGAATTGATCGACCTCTCGGGTGAAACTCGCCAGACCCAGCAACTCTATGGGATTGGAGACGGCAAGCCGTCGGACCGCTATGGCAAGATGTGCCTGATGGGACGCCGGATGGTCGAGCGCGGCGTCCGCTACGTGCAGTTGATCTGTGGCGGGTGGGACGCCCATGGTGACACACAGGGCAACCACACCAGCCAGGGCCAGAAGGTCGACCAGCCAATCGCCGGGTTGATCAGCGACCTCGAGCAACGAGGCTTGCTCGACACAACGCTTTTGGTCTGGGTCGGCGAGTTCGGCCGCACGCCCATCAAGCAGGGGACCAATGGCCGGGATCATCACCCCTACGGCTTCAGCGCGTTTCTGGCTGGCGGTGGGATCCAGGGTGGCAAGACCATCGGCGCCACCGACGACTTCGGTTTCGCCGCCGTTGACGACAAGGTCCACGTCAACGATCTCCACGCCACGATGCTCGGGCTGATGGGAATCGACCACGAGGAACTGACCTACCTCTTCGAAGGCCGCTACCGTCGACTCACCGACGTCGGCGGACA
>CAZYAZ010000144.1:0-3804 GCA_964646205.1 uncultured Planctomycetaceae bacterium
GGGCTGGCGTCTCGTTTTTTGGAGTGTTCTGTTGCTGGCGGCCGTTGTGTCGGTCGCGGGGTGTGGAGACGCGGTGACGCCGGCACCGGCGCCGGTTGCAGTCAATGGCCGTGGGCCGGAACCCGGTCCCCCACCGGTTGTCGATGAGCCCGGCCCGCCGCCGGTTGTCGATGAGACAGGCCCGCCGCCGGTTGTCGATGAACCCGGCCCACCGCCGGTTGTCGAGAACCCGTCTCGACCCGGCAAAGTCTCCAAGCCGGTTCGCCAACCGCCGCCCGGCAAGTCCTTCGAAATTGTGACCCGTCAGGATCGTCGTTGGGCGATAGTTGCGGCTGGTGTTGTGTTGGACAAGACGCTGATCTCGGGCCTGGCCGACGCTGGGGGGTTGTCCGGAATCGACGTGGCAGCCACGGACGCTTCGGTGTTGAAGGTGGTGCCAGTCATCCGGCGTTTTTCACAATTGACCGTGGACTTCGCAGCTGGTCGTTGGACGCCCAGGCAAGTCATCCTGAACGAACGGACCACGGCAGCTGATTTGCGTGCCGTGGCCTCCATGCGGGAGGTCCGTCGATTGGATCTGTCGGCCTGCCGCGTCGGGGATTCCGAGTTGGCTGAGTTGGACAAGATGGTGGGACTGAAGTCCCTGGGACTTCCACCAACGACCTCCGATGGCATCGGTCCCACGTTGATGCGATTGAGGTCGTTGCGGGACCTGTCACTCGAGGAGACCCGCGTGACGGCTGCCACCATCGCCGTGTTGCCCAGAGGGCTCGAGTCCCTGAATCTCTCGGGAACATCGATTGACGATGCGGCGGTCGAGCACCTCCGTCGCCTGCCTGGATTGAAGCAGTTGTGGTTGGACGAGACTTCGGTGGGAGACAAGTCGCTGGCGGTGGTGTCCACGCGGACAACGATCGAGGCGCTGGGGCTGACCGGCACTGCGGTTAGCTCCGGAGGGATCAAACAACTGGTCGGTCTCGCGAAGCTGACCTCGTTGCACCTGGCGGAGACATCGATCGATGACGAAGCGTTGGGCGTGTTGGTTTCGATGAAACAGTTGAAGTTCCTGGATGTGACCGAAACCGGTCTGAGCGTCGATGCCCGCCAGGCCCTTGTCGAGTCGTTGCGGCCCTCTGAGGTACGCGTTGATCTCGATGCGCTGGTCCAGGCGCTGGATGAAACCAATGGCCGGATGGAGATGGCGCTGGCGCGGATTGCCCGGGTGACCCGGAATTCAGATGGCCAGGTTGTGGCGTTGAACATTTTGGATCCCAAGTTCAGTGACATCGGCATGGGGATGCTCCGGCAGTTCACGTCGTTGAAGCGATTGAGCGTTGAGGGGACGGCCGTGACCGATGCAGGACTGACGCAACTGGCCGCCATGACACAGCTCGAGGAACTCTGGCTGGGCAACACCTCCATCGGTGATCCCGGGCTCGAGGTGATTCGTTCGCTCCGAGGATTGCGTCAACTCCATCTCCGAGGCACCCGGGCGACAGTTTCGGGTGTGCTCTCGCTGTGGCCCGCGTTGGATCGCGTGTCAATGAGTTTTCCGGGGGGGCAACTGGGCCCGGGGCGGTTGGCCCTGGACAGAAAGGCCGGCCCACTGGAACTGCTTCCGCTCGACGGTCTACGTGGACTGAAGCACCTGCAATTGAGTGGTGCCCGCCCGGGAGATGCGGGATTGGAATACATTGCGAATCTGGTGGAACTGGAGACCTTGAGATTGCCCCGGGCAGGAATTCATGGCCCCGGGCTCGTGCATCTCCACAATATGGGAGGCCTGCAAGTACTGGATCTGACAGGCAACCCGCTCGACGATTTGTCCCCGGACCTGGTCGCCGCGTGGGTCGAATTGCGAGAACTGGTACTGGATCATTCGAATGTCTCGAGCCTGGCACCTTTCGCCACGGTGGGTCGGACGGCGTTGAAACGCCTGAGCCTGGCGGGGACACCGGTTGACGACAAGCAGTTGGCTTTGCTGCCGACATTGTCGAATCTCGAGCTTGTGGATCTGACCGGTTGTCCGGTGACCGACGCGGGGCTGGCGGCCTCCGTGACAAGGTTACCGAACCTGCAGGCTTTGGCGTTGGGCGGGACCGGCATCAGTGACGCGGGCGTTGTGAAATTGGCCGAGTGTTCGTCGTTGCGGGTGTTGCGATTGTCAGACACGGCGGTGACGTCTTCGGGTTTGTCTCCGCTGGCTCGTCTGCCTCAACTCGTTCAGCTGGATTTGTCTGGTTGCCTTGTCGATGACGCGGCCTTGCAAGCCGTCGGTCGCTTTGGGCGACTCGCTCGGCTCGATCTTCGCCGCACGACATTGTCGCCGATGGACGTGGCCAAGTGGCGAGCTGGCCACCCGGAGTGCGAGGTGGTTTACGCGGTGGATCCGCTGCTGGAAGCCCTGACGGGTGGGACCAGAAACAATCCGGTCGCGCTGGACACGGCGGTGCAGCAAGTGGCTGAGATCGAGGTCTTGAAAGGGGGCGGGGTGTCAGTGACCGTGACCGACGCTGACCTGACTGATGTGGGCCTGGCTCGGCTCGCGACCTACGACGGCCTGGCCAGGCTGGTGCTCAACGGCGTGGGGGTGACCGATGCGGGATTGTCCCGGCTGGAGTTGTCCAGATCCCTGAAGGTTCTTGATCTTTCGAGCACCGCCATCACAGATCACGCCAGCATCAACCTGTCCCGGCTGGTTGGCCTGACCGAATTGTCCCTCGCCGACACGGAGTTTTCGGACCGGGGACTGGCCCGGGTCGAGGGGCTGAAAAAACTTGAGAGTCTTGATTTGGCGGGACTGCCGATCACCGCCAATGGTCTGACGGCCGCTCTGCCCGGATTCACCGCGTTGCGCCACGTCAATCTCGCGGAAACGTGGATCGTCAATGCTGATCTCCGGGTTCTGGGAACCGTCAAGAACCTGGAATCTCTTTCTCTCCGCGACACTGTCATCAGCGATCGCGGTGTCCCTGCCATCTTGGCTTTGAAGTCCCTGAAGAAGCTCTGGATTGAGCGGACCCGGATCAGCGAGATGGGCTTGGAACAGATCAAAAACGGTTTGCCCAAATGTGAGGTGTTTGGCCCGTGAGGGACACGGTTGGGAGTGTGAAATGGCTCGGGCCCTGTTGGAATTGTCTGATCCTAAGCGGGTAGCGATGTGTTTGTCGTTTTCCGAAAATCGTGGTGGGAAATTCACGCGATGAAGTGGAAATCGTTGTGGTTGTTGGTGTTTTCATTAGTGCTGTGTGGTGGCGATGCCGAGCCGGTTCTGGCACAGGACACGGGAACTGATCATCAATCTCCGCCGAAAGTTGTCATGGATCTTCGGCGGCATCTGTTGCACCGGTTCGATGAAAACGGCAATGGCCGGCTTGATCTGCGAGAAGCCCGCCAGGCGACACGAACCGTGCTGGGGGTCCTGAAAAAAAATCGGGGCAACGCGGTGGTGATTGCGGAACTGCCAGCCGGATTGCGGCCAATTGTTTCGATGTTTGATCGCAACCGGGATGGCGTACTGGGACCGGCCGAGCAGATCAAGCTGGGTCGTACCATGCCGCACGCCACACGACCGCCTCGCCGGCGGCCGAAACCGCCCGTTCGTCCGGGTGACGGTGACGCGGATCGTGACGATGACGAGAAGTCTCGTCCTCCCAGCCTGACTCCCGCGTTGCTTCACCGATTGCGGAGCCTGTTGCTGCAGGCATTTGATCGCAATCAAAACCAGGTGCTGGATCCGCCCGAACGGTGCCAGGCCCGCAGAACGTTGTTCGGCTTTTTGTCTCGCCTCCGTGGCCAGGAGAT
>CAZYAZ010000145.1:0-3601 GCA_964646205.1 uncultured Planctomycetaceae bacterium
GACACGAGTAACAATGCTCGACCAACACCGGCCGAATTCGTGTCTCGAAGAACTCAACCTGGTCGGCCGTTGGCTCGGCAGCAAGAACAGGCGGCGCGAGAAGCGAAATGATTCCGAACAACAGAAGTCGCATGATCACCCGTTGTCTTGTCAAACCCCGAAATTCGCTGGCGGTTGGCCCGGATCCGGCCAAGCCGAAATCTGCCGCTGACGGCACCGCAGGCGACAGTCTAACCCGACGTCTTTCAATTGCCATTCCCCGGAACAGTCTCGCAGATTGTAGGCAACGTTCATGCCTCACGCCCGCGCGACGTTCAACATGGCCAGTTGCCCCCCGTCCGGGTCTCCCACATCTCATCGAAACCGGAACGAGAACAGGTCGGCATCCTTGAGGACGACTCGCAGGCGCACGGCTGAGCCTGCCAGTTGTTTCACGCTGTCACGCGTTTTCCACACGACCGTGCGGTCGATCTCGTCGCCAAACACCTCGTGACAGTCAGCCAGGGTGTGGCCTGAAACCGGGTTGCCTTTCGCATCCTGGATTTCGATCCTGATGCTGCCGGCCGCCGAGGTGGAGTAGTTGATCTCCAACTGGTTCCCCTTGAAGACAATCGGCCTGGTGACGAATTCACCACCACGAAGCGGCGCCTGCACAGAGACGAAACCATCGACGCGATATGAATAGCGGCGGAAATTCTGGCTCTTGCCGTTCCAGTAACCTTCGATCACGTAGAGCGACAGTTCGTCGGGCGACCGCGGCAGATCCGATTTCGTCCGGAGCATGCCCCACGAGATCAGGTTGTCACCGTAGGTCCAGGAATTCGCACGCGACAGGCCAGGACGAATGATTGCCTCCTCCCAGCGTTTGAAGGTCAGTCCATCGCGGCTGGTCATCAACAGGCCGTCTGTCACGACACTGCCATAACGTGGCGAGGCATTGGCACGGGCCTGACGTTCTGCCAGGCCCGGCAATCGACCAGTCGAATGCACCCAGCCTCGATCAATATAACGCATTGGAAAACCAAGAAAGATGTGCGGAGCCCGTGCGTAGGGAGCAACCTGGTTGGTGTAAAGGTGAACGTCGCCAGCCCCGGGATACCGAAGCCACTCGCCCTTGGTCCAGTTGATGAAATCCTTCGACGTGGCCGTCTTGATTCCCCGGACACCGCTGCCGGGCAGGCCTTTATAAAAGTCGCGGAAGTAGGCCCGGTATTCGCCACGCACGGGGTCCCAGAAGGCGAGGTTTTCCGAATCGAAGTAACCGTCTGAAATAATCAGCTTGTCGGTCAGCGGCGTGAAGTGAAATCCGTCTTTGGACTTCAGGGCGTGCAGTCCAACGACCCCTTTCGCCGCAGAACGGACAATGGCCTTGTAGCGTGCATCCGGAGGGCAATTGGGATTCGTGTCCTTGAGAATGGTCGTGTGCCCGGGATCAATCGCGATGCCCGACAGGTTCCCACTCTTGAAGATGATGTTGTTCTCTTTCGAACCGGCGAACTCCACGAGATTCAATTTCGGCTTCGTGAAGTGAATGCCGTCGACACTCTCGGCGTAGCAAAGGAGTCGGCCGTGCGGCAACTCGATCCGCCCCTTCCGATTCACGTAGTGGCTCGCCGTGTAGTACATCCGGAACCGCTCACCGTCATGGAACACCGAACTGTAAAGGCACGCGTTGCCTTCCCACGGCGAGTCGGTCACCAAAACCACGTTGCGGCGAACCGGCTTGTGTACCTGAAGACGCAACGAGTCACTCATCGAGCCGATGAGATGATCATCGATCATCAGTTCGCGACGCGAGCCAATATCGATCGGCTCACCCGCTACAAGTGGACCCGTCACACAGAGAAACGCTAAACACGCGGGCAGGATTTTCATGGCTTGGCCAGGGAACGCGGCGTCAGTTTCGGTGATCACTCTAAACCAGTCACAGTGAATTCGGTTTCAAAAACAACGAAAAGCAGAACGCAAAACAAACCGTGTCACATATATTGACTAGCCGTTACGAACCGTGATCCCAGTTTCCACCGGCCGATCAATGAACGCAACATACGAGAACCAGGTCCGCATCGAGTACGTCCGCGTCCCCATGCGAGACGGCGCCGAACTGTGCGCAAAAATCACTCGTCCTGACGCCACCGGATCGTACCCCGCAATCATGGAATACAACCCGTACCGTCGGCTGCGGAAACCATTGCCCGACTACCGCGACGAGTATCCACCCGCGGTCCCGTACCTGGCCGAGCAGGGGTACGCGATCGTGCAGTTTGACGTACGAGGCACCGGGAATTCTGGCGGCTTCACGACCGACATCTACAACGACGAGGAACGGCAAGACGCGTATGACATGGTCGGTTGGATCGCCGATCAATCCTGGTGCAGCGGAAACGTCGGCATGATCGGCAAGTCGTTCAGTGCGGTCGTGCAGTGGCAAGTCGCGGTTCAAAACCCTCCCGCACTCAAGGCGATCATCGTCCGATCGGCCAACGACGACGTCTACACCGAGTGGGTGTATCCCGGTGGCTGCCTGCGGCCGTACATGTTCGACAGCTACTCGGCCAATATGAACACGTGGAACTTCGCGCCGCCGGACCCGGATGTCGTCGGCGAGCAATGGGAAACGTTGTGGCAAGAGCGGCTGGAGAACAGTGCGCCATGGGGGATCGGCTACATCTCCAATCCACTGCAAGGACCGTACTGGCAGGACCGCTCGTTGTCGGCCGACTTCGACCGAGTCAAGTGCGCGGTGATGGTGATCGGCGGATGGTCCGACTGCTACCCAACCGCTCTCCTGCGAGCCTACGAAAACCTGCAGTGCCCCAAAAAGGCGATGGTCGGACCGTCCGGACACTGGTATGGCGAGGAACCCGTCTCGGTACCCGGGCCGCGCGTGGACACACGGCCAATTTATCTCCGGTGGTTTGACCACTGGTTGAAGGAGATCGACAACGGTGTCATGGATGAACCGCCCGTCACCCTCTTTGTCCGCAGACACAGTCCTCCCGCCGCCCGCATGCCTCTCGAAGAGCCCGGTGAATGGCGAAGCGAAAACGAGTGGCCACTGGCCCGTCAAGAAGACCGCTCGTTGTTCCTGGGCAACTCGAGCCTCGATGAATCGGTCGCGGAGACGAGTGCTTGTGACGACCTTCCCTACCACGCGAGTTCTGGAGTCGCATCGGGGATTCACTGGGGTGGCGGAATCATGCCGTGGGGAATGCCACTGGATCAGCGACACGACGACGCGAACCGCATTGCCTACACCTCCGCTCCACTCGAAGAAGACATCGAAGTCACCGGCACGCCAATCGCAAAACTGTTCGTCTCGTCAACCGCCCGTGTGGCCTACTTCCGAGTGAAGTTGATCGACGTCTCACCCGACGGAACGGAAAAACTTGTGCGTTATGGCGGTTTGAACGCCACGCATCGGCAGTCAGACGTTCAACCGACCCCCCTGGAACCCGGAGAAATCTACGCTCTGGACATCCCATTAAAAACGATGTCGTACGTCTTCGAGCGGGGACACCGCCTGCAGGTCAACATCGCCGGAGCCGACTTCCAGAACGCCTGGCCCGTCGCCGAACCGGGAGTTCATTCCATCCATCGC
>CAZYAZ010000146.1:0-3450 GCA_964646205.1 uncultured Planctomycetaceae bacterium
TGACCGGTATCGGATGTACTACCGGGGTTGGAATTTCTGGTTTGCCACTCGCATGCTCCACTTCAGCAAGCCGGTCACGTGCTACGCCGAGAGCAAGGATGGGATTCACTGGACGAAACCGGAATTGGGCCTGGTGGAATTCGACGGCTCAAAGAAGAACAACATTATTCGAAACGGAATCGGTGGGCTGAATTTTGCCCCGTTCATCGACCACAATCCGGCGTGCCCGCCCGAGGCTCGCTACAAGGCCATCGCCGGCGTTCTTGCCGAGGGCGGCATGCACGTTTTCAAGTCGAAAGATGGTATCCGTTGGTCTCCGATCCAAGAGAACGCCGTGTTGACCAAGGGGCCATTCGATTCGGTCAACCTGGCATTCTGGGACTCGACGGCTGGGAAATACCGGGCTTATCGGCGTTGGGTCAAGGAGGGGCGACGAGCCATCCGGACCACCTCGTCACGCGATCTCATTCACTGGGAGCCGGAGTTGGATCTCACGTACGTTGATTCTCCGAAAGAGGAACTGTACGAGAATCGGGTGTTTCCCTATCACCGTGCACCGCACATCCTCCTGGGGCTGCCGACTCGCTATGTCGAACGTGGCTGGTCTCCATCGATGAAAGCTCTGCCGGATGCCAAGGATCGGGCTGAACGTGCGGCGCTCAGCGAGCGATTCGGAACCGCATTGACCGAGACACTGTTGATGGCGAGCCGGAATGGAGTCCATTTCAAGCGATGGAACGAGGCGTTTCTGCGGCCTGGTGTCCAGCGGCCCGGAACCTGGCAATACGGGAATCAACACGTGGCGTGGCAAATTGTCGAGACACGGTCAACGCTGCCCGGAGCTCCTCCGGAGTTGTCGATTTATGGGCCAGAGCGTTACTGGAAAGGGGCCGGTGGCGTGCTGCGACGGTACTCGCTGAGGATGGACGGATTCGTGTCCGCGTCGGCCGGCTGGAAAGGTGGCCAAGTGCAGACAAAGGCCCTCATTTTTGAGGGAGCGACGCTGGAGATCAATTTCGCGACATCTGCGGCTGGTTCGTTGAGAATTGAGCTCCAGGACCAGAAAGGAGTTCCCATTGATGGTTTCCGTTTGGCGGATTGCCCGATGTTGTTTGGCGACTCCATTGATCGTCACGTGACGTGGACCGGTGGCCGTGATCTCTCGACACTTGCCGGACAACCTGTGAAGGTGTGTTTCGAATTGCGGGACGCCGACTTGTACTCGTTCAGATTCGTTCGGCAATCCAGGTGAAGCTTCGAGACGATCATGGCCCGCTTGGCCCAGGTGTGAAGGCAGATTGACGTGAATGACAGCTCGCACGACAAGGTGAACCTTGACGAGAAGCTCCAGCAGTTCACTGAACACTGGAGTCCCCATATCGTTGGTGAACTCAACGGCCAGCACGTCAAGCTCGCCAAGCTCGAAGGCGAATTTGTCTGGCACCATCACGAGCAAGAGGACGAGCTCTTCCTGGTCCTCCAGGGCCACTTGTCGATTCATCTTCGTGACCGGGTCGTCGAACTTGATGAAGGAGAGTTTTTCATCGTTCCCCGGGGCGTTGAACACAAGCCTGTCGCCGAGGATGAGGCTCACGTGCTACTGCTCGAGCCCACATCAACTCTCAACACCGGCAACGTTCGGAATGATCGAACCGTCGATGCGCCCAAACGGCTGTTGTGAGACGGCGGCCTGACACCGGTCAAGTGGATCCGGTTAGACTATTCCCTCCTCTGCCCTGCCTTTTTGCGAGTCAACTCATGTCAATCATCCGTACGCTGATCTTGGTCGCCGCTGGTGCACTCCTGGTGTCGGCCAGCCCGGTGAGTGCCGCCGAGGGCCCGGTGGCTCATTGGAAACTGGCCGAGGATGGACGAGACAGTTCCGGCAACGGTCACCATGCGATCAACCACGGGGTTCGCTTCGGCGGTGATCGAGCGGCCACGTTCAATGGAGTCGACTCGTGGCTGGAGATTCCCGCCGCGAAGTCACTGCAACTGGGGACCGATGAGTTTTCGATTGTCGCCTGGATTCATACCGCGGCGGAACTCGATGACGTGCTAGGCGATGTGATGGCCTGCTATGACCCGGCGACCCGGACGGGTTTCACCATCAGCCTGATGAACTATGCCGGCGTGACCTCGGCACAGTCGAACTGGCGGAATGTCCTGTTCGGCATCGATGCCGGTCACGTGGACGAGGCCTGGACCGATCGCGGCCGCCCGGGACAAAATCGGTACATCAAGTCCCTGGTGGTCTTTGATGGCGATCTGTATGCGGCGACCTGGGAACCGGATGGGGCCGGGCATGTCTACCGCTACGCCGGCGGCACACGTTGGATCGATTGTGGCAGTCCCGACGTGGCCAACGCGATTACTGGAATGGCCGTCTACAACGGCAAACTTTACGTGGGATCCGAGACCTACAGCGGGGGTGGATCGTCGCTGCCACTTTCTCCGAACAAGTCGCACGGTGGCAGTGTCTTCTGCTACGAGGGCGGGACCCGTTGGCGCAACACGGGCAAGATCGCGGACGTCCGCAGTGTCAGTGGGTTGGCCGTCTACAAGGGGAAACTGTATGCGGGCACCGGAACGTCCAGTGCCTGGCGGAATGAGGCCAATGGCGGTGATTACAAGGAGAAGCCTCGAACGCGAGGCATGTACCGCTACGACGGTGACGGTCGCTGGACGTCCTGCGGGAGTCCGGGGATGCGGGTCGTGCATCTGAGTGTCTACAACGGGAATCTCTATGGGTTGAGCTACGACGACGGTGGTTTCTTCCGTTACGAGGGCGGGACGAAGTGGTCACGCCAGGGGCCGGTGACCGACACGACCCAGGTCTACGGCACGGCCGTTTACGAAGGAGGCCTGTACGCTGCGACCTGGCCCACCGGGTCGGTGTTCCGTTTTGCGGGCCCGCAGCGGTGGGTCCACGCCGGTCGACTGGGCATGGAAAAGGAAGTCATGGGGATGGCTGTCTACAACGGCAAGCTCTACGCCGGCACGTTGCCGTTTGCCGACGTCTATCGCTACGACGGCGGAAGGAAATGGATCACAACCGGAAGGCTGGACAATACTCCGGATGTGAGATATCGCCGGGCCTGGTCGATGGCCGTCTTCGACGGCAAACTCTTCTGCGGTGTTTTGCCCTCCGGTCACGTGCTGTCGCTGGAGGCGGGGAAAAGTGCCACCTACGACCGGGCACTCTCCCCCGGTTGGCACCACCTGGCGGCAATCAAGAAGGACGATCGACTGCGGTTGTACATCGACGGAAAGCGAGTGGCCGAGAGCACGCGGTTTGATCCGTCAGCCTTCAACCTGTCGACAAAAGGACCGTTGAAAATCGGATTCGGCCAGCACGATTTCTTCAACGGGAAAATGAAGGACGTGCGGATCTACCGGCAGGCCTTGTCTCGAAGTGAAGTCAAGAAGGTGTCGAAAGCCAGTCGCTGA
>CAZYAZ010000147.1:0-1875 GCA_964646205.1 uncultured Planctomycetaceae bacterium
GCTCGAACAAGTCGACGCCGCGTGGCCGTGTCCAACAAGCGTTCCACCATGAACTGGTCGTCACGGGCGTACTTGATTTGCACATGAAATGCGTTGCGTTGCGGATTGTTGTAGGTGGCATCCAGGGGTTTGGGTATGGGGTCACGATCGGAAGGAGCTGGTTCTCGCTGGGACACCTGGGGAAGCTGGCGAGCAAATTGCAGCACACCTTTTTTCCATGCCTGAAAGGCTGGGCTGCCCGGATTGGCCAGCAGCGCGGAGATCGATTTCCCCTGATCGGTTTCTTCCTTCTGCGTGATGGAACAGCGAATGATGCAGTCCTCGCCCCGATCAATATCCAACTCCGCATCGACCAGGAGCCGTGCAGAACCGACCTCCCTGGGGATCGGAATCGTGAAGCGAACAGGTTTCGTCCCCCGCGTGGTGAAGTCGTCTTTCGTGACCTTGCCCCCCCGCTGGTGTTTGCCGAAACGAAGCCGGCTGGCGGAGTCCGCAGTGACCACTTTTCGCAAAGGATGAAAAGGTTGTTCTCGCAAATCCGCCACCCGAAATTGAATGCGGGGATTCTTCCAGATCACCAGCGCGTCGGGCCGTTCGTCGGGAAGGGCCGATTCAACGGTCAGGACCAGATTGGCGGTGGCCGTTTTGGGCGGCCAGTTGATATTCATTTCAAAACGTTGGACGCGGGTCACACGGAAAAGATCGGCCCGCAAAACAGGGGCTTCTTCCTTGGCGTCCGCATTGGCTCCAAACCGATTTTGCCAGTGCCGTACGCGTTCAGCCAGTTTCTGGCAGCGGTCCTGGATCCGTGTGCAGAACGCCTTCTGCGCCGCGCTGCCGGCGTCAACGGGCGGGGCGGGAAGCTGCTGCCAGGCATGGGCGATCTCGGAACTGGGGAAGCCAAGATCTCGCTGTTGCAGAAGCTGGTGGATGTACTTGAGAAACGGTGGATCCAGGCCTTCTGCCGTAGCCAATTGGGAATAGTCGGCCGCGCCGCGTCCCAATGCCTTGCGGTGAGAAAACAGCCAGGCCGCATAGAAAGCCCTCGGATACAGATCCAATCCAAAGGGTTCGCCGCCTTCGCCTGCCGCGGTACGAAATCCGTGGTGGCGGTAGATCGATTGAATCCGTGTGATGGCCGACAATTCAAAACCGGTGTTACCGGGGTCGCGGTGGAAGGCCAGCGGGCCAGAGCCGATGACGGCATGGTCGGCGACCCGCCGCGCCGCATCCAGGTAACGCTGTAAGGTTGAGTCCTGTATGAACTGAACACCTCCGCTGTTGGTAAATCCGGCACCGCCAACGGCATCGCTGACGAAGCCGCGGTGGACATCAAGCCGAAGACCGGTCAAGTCGCGAATTGTGTAGTCGTATTCAGCACTGGTCAGCCGGCGCATGACGATACGCCCCGGATCTCCAGCATGCCGCGCCACCGATTGTTGCAGGCGTTGTTGGATCGATTCACTCAGCCGCTTGCGGTCCGCGGCGTTCGGCTGTGCAGCGTCGCGTGGCGGCATGCGTCGACTGCGAAGCTGGTTGGCGACCTTCCGCCAGCCGCGGAAATCGTGAGCGAAAGAGTCCCGGGTGCTGAGCGTTTTGAGGTCGAGCCCACCCTCGATGGAATCACCACTATGGCAATCGAAACAGAATCGTTGCAGCAACTTCCCAATGGGACCCGCCGCCTTCGGAGCCTCACCAGCGCGGGCTGCGGTGTGGACAGCGAACAGCAACAGAAGTCCGACAAGCGTGGCCCGGAACCGCTGATGGGATGACAGGTGGGTCAATATCAGCACTCCTGGTTGGACAAGCAGGCAACTTCCAGCTTTCCGACGGGCCACAATCACAACATAGCGGATTCCATCAGCCCGTCAAAGA
>CAZYAZ010000147.1:1975-3417 GCA_964646205.1 uncultured Planctomycetaceae bacterium
CTGGCGTTTCCTTGCCCAACAGCAGGTCGTACTGGCAAAATGTCCGCCGCCCGGCCACCTGTCCATGGCCATGATGATGTGAGAGAGGTTCTCGTATGAGCGGTTCCGCGACGTTGCAGACGCTGCTGCCGCGCGGCGAGCCGGGGTGTCACTTTGTCGCGTACGGCGATTGCTGTATCGGTCCGCCCGAGCCTGGACGGGGGCACGAAGAACACCTTGCCGCAGTGCACAAGGTCATACACCGGCTTGATCCCCGTCCCCAGTTCGCCTGCTTTCTCGGCGACTTGATCTGGGGACTGACACGGGAACATGGGCCCAATTACGACGGCCAGTCCCTCCGCCAGGAGTGGATCGAAAAGCTTGCGAAAGAGATGAAGCCACTGGCCGACCTGGATGTTCCCGTGTTCCGGATTCCCGGAAACCACGACACGATGACGCCGGTCAGCGAGACCGTCTGGAGAGAGGTGTTTCACGAGATTCCTCAGAACGGTCCGGAAGGCCAGGAGGGTTTGACATGGTTTGATCGGCGAGACGATCTGCTGATCATTGGAATCAGTGTCTACGCGATGAACATGGGCAGCCCCTTCACCATGATGGGCGGACGCGTCGACCATGGCTGGGTCGACCGGGTTCTCACCGAACACTCTGATGCAAGATTCAAGCTCGTCCTGGGCCATTCCCCGGTTCATCCAGTCAACGGCTACAACGCGCCGAAGTGGGGCATGCTGCCCGAGTTCGGTGAGCCGTTTTGGGAGGTGCTGGTCAGGCACAACGTGACCGCCTATCTGTGCAGCCACGTGATTGCGTTTGATGTCCAGGTTCATGACGGGGTGCCCCAGATCACCACGGGTGGCGCCGGGACCAATTCGGGGCCGGGCGGATGCATGCCGGCACCTACGGAGTACCATCACTGTGTTCAACTGGCCATCGATGACCTGGGACTGCGGGGCCAGGTCATCGACACCGAGGGCACGGTTCGCGAACAGTTCAATTGGCCTCCACTCCGCGACGGCGTCATGGAATGGTCGTTCAAGAGCGAACCACTGGATCCCAGGCCATCCCGAGTCCTGCTTGCTGGCCATTCCGGGAAAGAAGCGTTCCCGAGAATCCACGTGTCTCTTGATGGATACCAGCCGCGGTTGAATGTCGCGCTTTTCGACCCGGCAGACATCTACCCCAACTCCTGGCACGGTCCCGAAGTGGACATCCGTCATCCATTCGAGTTGACCGTTGCCATTGATCCGGCCATGGGCCCGGGGGGCGTGCTCGCTCGTGTGGGAAACGAACCGTTTTCGTCCCTGGAGACCGATGTGCCCCACGGCTACAAGGCAAATGGCTGGCCCGAAACCTGGACAACGTCGACGGAAATGCTGGTCGAAAACACCTCGGTCCAAGATGTCTTACGATGAGAACAAAATGAAACGTGTCGTGAACCGGCCTGT
>CAZYAZ010000148.1:0-3413 GCA_964646205.1 uncultured Planctomycetaceae bacterium
GGCCTACTCGACGTGGCGCAGTGCCGTGACCCCACCCGCGGAGGCCATGAGATGACCGACGCGATTCTCGAAGCCCAATCGGTAAGCAGGATCTATCATCCGGGAACCTCGAGCGAGGTGCAGGCGTTGAGTGATGTCTCGCTGGCGATCCCGGCTGGAAGCTACGTGGCCCTGTCCGGTCCGTCGGGTTCGGGAAAGACCACGTTGCTGTCTTTGCTGGGAGCACTCGATCGTCCGTCGGCCGGTCACGTGAGATTCTCGGAACGGAACCTCGAGGAGTGTTCCGACGTGGAATTGGCTCGGCAGCGTCGACGAATGGGTTTTGTGTTCCAGAACTTTTCGTTGATCCCGAGGTTGCCGGTCTGGGAGAACATCACCTACCCACAGATTCCCAGGGGGTTGTCGGTGGCAAAAAGGCGTCAGGCTGCCGGCGAGATCCTGGCCCGGCTGGGACTTGAAACCAAAGCTGATGCACCGCCTGAAGAGCTGAGCGGTGGGGAACAGCAGCGCGTCGCCGTGGCACGGGCCCTGATCGGGAACCCCGAGGTGATCTTTGCTGACGAGCCCACATCCAACCTCGATCGGCGGTCGGCCGACGAACTCGCCGCGATGTTCCAGGACATCAACGGGTCCGGAACCACGCTTGTTGTGTCGACCCACGACACCTCATTGATCCAGGCAGCCTCGCTGGTGTTCACGCTCTCTGAGGGTCGCCTGGTTGAAGGCGGCGCCTGAATCCAGGGCCGTGGGTGGCAACACGGCCTGGCCGTCGAGGAACCGAGGGCGGGAGCAGAAGAGACCCGCCGGGTGGGGTTACACGAGGATGTCCTGGATAACTTTTCCGTGCACATCGGTCAGTCGTCGCTGGAGACCGTTGTGGTAGAAGGTCAATTGTTCGTGATCCAGGCCCAGCAGGTGCAGGATCGTCGCGTGGAAATCGTGGACGGTGAGCACATTCTCGGCGGCCGCGAAGCTGAAGTCGTCGGTTGCCCCGTAACTGAAGGGAGCCTTGACGCCGGCCCCGGCCAGCCAGCAGGTGAACCCTCTCGGGTTGTGGTCTCGTCCCAGTGTTCCTCGCTGGAACATCGGCAATCGCCCGAACTCGGTGCAAAAGACCAGCAGGGTGTCTTCGAGCATGCCCCGTCGTGCCAGGTCAATCAGCAGTCCAGCGACGGGTTGGTCGAGGATTTCGGAATGGTGGTCGTACTGCGGTTTTAGCTTGTTGTGGCCATCCCAGTTCAGTCGGCCACCGGACGCGTAGGCACCGTTGAACAACTGGACAAATCGTACTCCCTGTTCGACCAGCCGTCGGGCCAGGATGCAGTTTCGGGCAAACTGGGCCTTGATCTTGTTCTGGGGATCATCGGCTCCGTACAAGGTCAGGGTTTCTTTGGTCTCGGATCGCAGGTCAGTCACTCGTGGTACGGACAACTGCATCCGTGCTGCCAGTTCGTAACTGGCCAACCGGGCAACCAGCTCGGTGTCCCCGGGAAAGCGTTCGGCGTAGCGTCGGTTCAGTTGTCCCAGCACACGTCGTGCGGCGAGATCCTGGCCGGTCGTGGTGTTCCTGGGCCTTTGGAGATATCGAACCGGCTTGGTCATGCTGAATGGCGTTCCCTGGAACTGTGCCGGCAGGAATCCACAGGTCCAGTTGTTGGGCCCTGCCTGGGGATTGCCCCGGGGGTCCTCGATCGCGACGAAGGAGGGCAGGTCCTGGGTCTCACTGCCCAGTGCGTAGCTCGACCAGGCTCCGATACTGGGGAAGCCGTCGGGGACAAAACCAGTCGACATCACGTTTTCGCCGGGTCCGTGGGTGTTGGTCTTGGTCGTCAGCGAGTGCAGGTAGCAGATGCGGTCGGACTGGTTGCCCATGTGGGGGACCATGTCCGAGACCATCTTGCCGCAGCGTCCGCGGGGTCGGAATGTCCAAAGCGGACGTTGCAGGTTGCCGTTCTCACCCTGGAAGGTGACCAGTCGCTCGTTGCCCGGCAGGGGTTGCCCGTCGCGCTTGATCAATTCGGGCTTGTGGTCGAACGAATCGACCTGGCTGAATGCTCCGGCACAGAACACCACGATCACGTTTTTGGCTCGCGGGGCATGGTGACCGGTGCGTGGAGCCGCCGGGCGGGTGGGGTCAATCACCGGGGTTGCGGCCAGTCGACCGTCTGCCTGCAGCAGCCCGGCCAGGGCCATTGCTCCCAATCCGCGCGTCGTGTCACCGAGAAAACGACGGCGGTCGAGAAGGGCCAGTGCCTGTGGAGATACGAGAGGTGAGGACACGCGAGCGGGTTACTCCAGGAACACGAACTCGTTGGAATTCAGAAGCACCCGTCCGACCTGCTGTGGTCCAAACCGACGGGCGAGTTCAACCAGTACCGTTTGTTCCTCGGGCTCCAGTCGTCGACCCAGCGTCCATTTGACCATGGCCTGGACCTGGTTCCCCGTGTCCGTGCCCACCGTCTTGCGAGCTCGTTGGGCCAGGAATTCGGCTTGCCGGTTCACAAACCGGCTGTTGAACAGTCCCAGTGACTGGACGGGCGTCGTTGACCGCGATCGCTTTGGTGCCATCTGTCCGGCGTCAGGACAATCGAATGCGCCGAAGATTCCCGGTCGCATCAGGCGGATCCGGGTCCCATAGACCATCCGCCGCCATCCGGATCGGTCGAATTCCTCCTTGGGGACGTAATCACCAAAATTGCTCTTGGGCACGTCGTAGAAGTCGAAACCCTGGCCGTGCATCCGGTTGTTGAGTCGACCGCTGGCCGCGAGGATCGAGTCGCGGAGTGCCTCGGCCTCGAGTCGTCTCGGTGGAAAACGCCACAACAGTCTCGTGTCACCATCGCTGGCGAGAGCGTCGGCCCGCGGTCGAGACGATTGGCGGAACGTGGCCGAGAGCAGGATTCGACGGTGCAGGTGTTTCAGTGACCACCGGTGTTGCACCAGGTCCAGTGCCAGCCAGTCGAGCAGCTTGGGATGCGTTGGGCGGGCGCCGTTGCGACCGAGGTCCGAGGGTGTATCGACGAGCCCGGTGCCGAAGTGATGTTGCCAGACCCGATTGACGATCACTCGCGGGGTCAGTGGATTGTGTGGACTGGCGATGGCCCGAGCCAGGGCGATTCGACGCATCGTTTCGGTGGCGCCGGCATCCAGGTCGAGTGCTCCGATCAATCCGGGAACGTCAGGTGCGACCTGTTCGAGTCGCTGCATCGGGTCGCCACGTTTCAGGCGGTAAGTGGTCTCGGGGTCCTGGAAGTTGCCCAGGAATCCCTGTGGTCCTGCGGCGAGCCGATTGAATTCGGCCCGGGTCGAGGCGAAGCGACCGGCGATGTCTCGGAGCCGCAGGACATCGGCGGCCGCGACACCCTGTATCCGGATCGTCTTGGCAGCACGCCGATCATCCGGGTGAAGGGTCC
>CAZYAZ010000149.1:0-3273 GCA_964646205.1 uncultured Planctomycetaceae bacterium
CGGTTGCAAAGCAGGGGGTTGCGTGCTGAGAGCCAAATCGCTTTGCGGCCCCGTGCGAGGGAAAACGGCGGGTTGCTGCATCGGATTTCGTACCGCTTTTGAGAAGTGGTCGTCGGTGACCTGCAGGTAGTGCTTCGCCGCGATCGGTAGTGAGCTGCCGCTCCATTGGCAGACGACGTGCATGGGGAAGTCTTCGGCGAGTTCCGTTTCCCGCGTGCTGCGGAGGTTCTGGAACAACCTGGGCCAGCGTTGCAAGCCGGCCCTCTGGATGACCCGAAGCGGTTGAGTCCGCAGGTTGGCATTGGTGTCGCGGTATCGCGTGATGACGTACTCCGTCCCGGGTTCTGCGAGGTCAAAGCACTCTTCCAGGTAGGGGCGTAGTTCCGGAAAAAGAGGAATCACACGGCATCAAAACCGGCGCTGATAACGGGGGCGACGAGATGGGTAGCGAGCCGTGTAGCACGATGATGAAAAACGCCATAAAGTAAACTCCGCGAAAGAATCCATCCCGTCTTCTGGTTGGAAGGAAACGAGGCATCAAAGGGACATTTTTAGCAACACTCCTGCTGGTCACGGGTTCCGTCACGCACGGCGAGGAATCACCGGCGATGCGGGTTCTGCAGACCGACAATGGAACGCGTTTCGGCTTGTTCGGCGAACGGAAGAAAATCTCGGCGCCTACGTTTTTCGTATTCGCGACTAGCGTGGACGACATGAACAAGTACGAGGTCTACTCCGAGACGGGGCGCGAACTTGCCAAACAGGGCTGGCTGTACGTGACACTCGATCCGCCGTGTCACGGGCGTGATGCGAAGAAAGGAGAGCCGCCAGCTCTTTCTGGGTGGGCCCATCGCGTGAAGAACGGCGAAGACTTGATGACGCCGTTCGTAAAGCGTTGCCGTGACGTGCTTGATTGGCTGGTTGCCGAGAAGTACACCGATCCCGATCGAATTGCTGTGGGTGGGACCTCGCGAGGTGGGTTCTGTGCGTTGCATTTTGGAGCCGCCGAACCCCGGGTGAAAGCGATCGTCTGCATCTCGCCGGTGACGAATCCGTTGGTGTTGCGGGAGTTTGCCGGAGTGACGCCTGACCGGACTGCGGGTATTGATGTGAGATCATTGGCCGACAAACTCGCAGGGCGTCCGATCTGGATCAGCATCGGCAACCATGACGAACGGGTTGGAACGGACGACTGTATTGCAGCCTGTCGCCGGTTTGTTGCCGCTTCTCGTAAGAAACAGCCTGGTGCGATATCACCGGTTGAACTCATCATCGCTCCGAGCAAGGGCCACTCGGCGATCGACAAGGCTTACACACGCGCGGCGCGGTTCATCGTAGACGCATTTGATGGGGATCGACCGTCGCTGTCGTTCACTGTTGTCGAAGCCGGCCAGATGACAATGGGCAAAACTACCCAGAGTGGCTTTGACGAGAAGCCGGCCCACACGGTGCGGATCAGCCGGCCATTTGGGATCACGTCACGCGTGATTACGAATGCGGAGTATGAGCGTTTCGATCCTGGACATCGAAAATGGCGAGGTGTCACACGCAAATCCAAAGACGATGATGATCCTGCCGTGTACGTGAGTTGGCATGATGCTGTCGCCTTTTGCCGGTGGCTTGGTCAGAAAGATGGTGCCACGTATCGTTTGCCCACCGAGGCGGAGTGGGAGTTTGCGCGTCGTTCGCAACCGGAATTGTTCGAGTACGATGGGGCCGTGGTAGAAAACTGGTGCCTGGACGGCTACGGCCCCTATGGGCCGAGTGCGGAGACTGATCCGTCGGGGATTGTGGACAGTCCGATCAAGGTGACTCGTGGCGGACCGTGGAAGGCGAGTGGCAAACTGCCACATATCACGAACCGATTGGGGAATGTGCCCGGCGACCGAAATCGCGTTGTTGGTATTCGTGTCGTCCGCGGCCAGTTTCCCAAGCCGTCTACACGGAAGGTGGCACCGACTCGTCGCTGGCAGCGAAACGTCGTGCAGTCCCGACACGACTGGAAGTCGCCGGTGGCAGCTGGCCAGCCCTGGTTTGCCGAACCGATCCCGTTTGCGAAGATTCCGGCCGAACTGGATGGCGGGCCGCTTTTCACCAAGCACAACCACTGTCCCGGAATCGCGTGGTGTAAAAACGGTGATCTTCTGGCGGTCTGGTACACGACGATCCAGGAGTGGGGCCGCGAACACGCCATTGCCGGCAGCCGGCTGCGACAGGGGCGAGACGCCTGGGACGTAGCCGATTTGTTCTGGGACGTCCCGGATCGAAATGATCACACACCCACGATCTGGAGTGATCACAAGGGGAAGCTTTTTCACTTCAACGGCATGGCCGTCGAAGGCGGTTGGCACGACCTGGCACTGCTGATGCGAGAAAGCAACGACAACGGAGCCACGTGGACCAATCCTCGTGTAATTGCTCCCAAGCACGGTTTCGGGAACATGCCGATTTCCAGCACCTTTCGCCGTGCGGACGGGGCGATCTGTGTACCGTGCGATGCTGTTCCCGGCGCCAACGGTGGCTCGATCTTGCATATCAGCAAAGACGACGGAAAGAGCTGGCTCCTTCCGTCTCGTGGCAAACCGGTACCCACCTTCTCCAGTGGCAAATCGGGCGCGAGAATTGCAGGCATCCACACCGGTGTGGACCAGTGGATCGATGGCAGCATCGTGGCGATCGGTCGGGGCGACGCGATCAGCGATCGCATGCCGCTGAGTATCTCGCGGGATGGTGGTGTCAGTTGGACCTATTCAGCCAGTCCGTTCCCGCCAATCGCGGGCGGTCAGCGCGCCGTGCTCCGTCGGCTTCGTGAGAACGTGTTGATGCTCGTGTCGTTCACAAAAGGATCGACCTTTTCCAGCGACACGGGCACCAAGTTCCAGGGACAGGGCATGTTCGCTGCGCTGAGCGAAGACGGAGGGAAGACCTGGCCGACTCGGAAACTGCTGACTGACGGCAAGCGACGCACGCTGGATGGCCATGCCTGGACGAATCGGTTCACCATGGATGCGACCCATGCCGAACCCAAGGGCTACCTCGCGGCCACACAGACTCCCGACGGCATTATTCATCTCATCAGCAGTGGAATTCACTATCGGTTCAATCTCGCATGGCTGCGCCTCCGGAACCGGAAGTAGCCGTCGTCTCGAAGCCCCACCGTCCACCCCCGGGACAACCGGAGTCACGCCGCGAGCGAGGGGCGGTACCGTGGTACGGAACTGGCGGTTACCGCCGGTGAGTTGAACGCCGGGGCTGGGGTGGGGAGACTGGGGT
>CAZYAZ010000150.1:0-3148 GCA_964646205.1 uncultured Planctomycetaceae bacterium
GAATCCCTGGCACTGGTGCCGACGCTGGTTGGGGAATGGGGCGAGTTGATTGGCATTGGCGAGATGGTGGCCGGAGACAATGGAGTTTCAGTTCCAGGAGATTGAGGATGATTGGTGCAATTGCAGGTGACGTGATCGGGTCGGCTCACGAGTTCGCCAGGAACAAGTCGAAGAGGTTTGAATTGTTCACCAAGTTGAACAACTTCACCGACGACACGGTACTGACCGTGGCGGTGGCCGAGTGGTTGATGACCGGAGCCGACCTGGTGGACGTGTTGCACGAGTACCACGCAAGATTTCCCAGGGCAGGCTACGGGAATCGTTTCAAACACTGGGCGATGAACACGAAGCGCCAACCTTACAACAGTTTTGGGAACGGGTCGGCGATGCGGGTTTCACCCGTGGCCTGGGCGTTTGATTCATTGGACGACGTGCTTGACGGAGCCAAACGGTCCGCCGAGGTCACTCACAATCATCCCGAGGGGATTCGTGGTGCGATGGCCACGGCGGGAGCGTTGTTTTTGGCCCGGACCGGTGCCTCGAAGGAGGACATCATCTCGTTCTGTATGGCCGAACCCATCCGGTACCGAGTGGATCGTTCGGTTGACCTGATCCGGGTGGGATACGATTTTGACGTGACATGTCAGGGGTCGGTCCCCGAAGCAATCTCGTGCGTGTTGGGAGCGAGTGGCTATGAGGACGCGGTGCGGAATGCCGTCTCGCTGGGTGGAGATGCTGACACGCAGGGGTGCATTGCTGGCGGGATTGCCGAGGGGATGTGGGGTGTGCCCCGTGAGATTCGCGACAAGGCCATGAGGTATCTTGACGGACACCTGCTGAGGGTTGTTTCCGAGTTTTACCGTCGGTACATCACAAAGAAACCTTGCCGGTGTGTGTTTGAAGCGGGGAAGAGGTAATGGCAATAGCGAGGAACGAGTTGCACGTTTATGTCATCGAACTGGATTTCGAGAAGATCAGGAATGATGAAGATGCTTTGAACATGCTCAAGAAAAAAAACAGTCGCGTAGGAAAACGGAAAGAAGCGTTCTACGTGGGAGTATCAGCTCATTCTGCCAAGTGTCGGTTTCGTCAGCACAAGTTTGATCCGTCGAACGATTCCGAATTCATCTGCATATGTGGGTGCACGGCACGTCCGAGCAAAACGAAGAAATCGAACCGTCTGGCCGGGGAGTTTGGCCTTCGGCTGCGACCGGAATTTTATTCGGCCCTGATCCCGGCATACTCAAGGAAGGATGGAGAGATTCTTGAGGGGTTGATGGCCAAGCATCTTCTTCGAAGCGAAGATTGCGCCGTCTACACGGACCAACTGCCGAACATAGATAGGAAAAAGAAGAAACGTAAACAAACAAAGAAAGCACGGTGAGACGTTGATCGGAAATAGCTTGATCCAATCTTTGTTCGAAGGCTCCCTGGACATCATCGGTGATGTGCATGGGGAGATCGGTGGGCTGCTGAGCCTGCTCGAGGTGCTCGGGTACGACCGGGATGGCAATCATCCCGACGGACGTCGGCTCGTGTTTGTCGGCGATCTGACTGATCGTGGACCTGACAGTCCGGGAGTCGTGCGGAAGGTGTCCGGGTTGGTCGAAGCCGGGCGGGCGCAGTGTGTCCTGGGCAATCATGAACTGAACCTGCTGCTCGATCACGACAAGCCCGAGAACGGATGGTTCAAGGATGATCCATCGCGTGGCAACGGTGCCGAGGTGGCAGCCGACCAGGACACCCGGGATTTTGTTCTCGATTTCTTCGGGTCTCTGCCAATCGGTCTCGAACGCGATGACTTGCGGGTCGTGCACGCGTGCTGGGATGACGCGGCGATCGCCGTGGTTCGTGAGGCCTCGGATGTGACCGCACTGTGCGAGGCGCACGAGGCACGTATTGATGCCGAGTTGGCCGGTGGGGAATCACTCGACGAGGTCGACACCAACCTGGCTCACCAGAACCTCAACCCGGTACGCATGACCACGTCGGGACCGGAGGAACGTGCGCCGGAAAGACACTTTGCCGGGGGCAAGTGGCGAGAGGAGCAGCGGGTGCGGTGGTGGGACGGGCTGGCCGCCGAACCGGTGTGCGTGTTCGGGCACTATTCGATGCCCGTTGAAAAACCGCACGACTTTGGTGGTGCGGTCTGCGTGGATTACGGCGTGGGGCGACGAGCGAAGGAACGAGTCGAAGTCGGGGACAACGGGCCGTTTGTGACCACCCGGCTGGCGGCCCTGCGGTGGCCGGAACGCGTGATGGTCTTTGACGACGGTGGGAGTTGATTCTCGACCGTTTCGGCTACAATCGGTACTCCACTTGTGATTCACCCGGAGCTCTCCATGAAACGTCTCTTGCTCGTCCTGGTTGCTGTCACGTTCTTCGGATTCCTGGCTGGCTCGGCCCAGGCCGCTCACCGCATTGCCCTGCAGGGCAACGGCAAGCTGGCCATCGTCGAGAAGAACGGCGAGATCAAGTGGCAGATGAAGTGGGGTGGAATCCACGACATCCACGTGTTGAAGAACGGGCACATCATGGTCCAGCAGGGCAGTCGCAAGGTTGTCGAGATCGACCCCAAGACCAGGAAGGTCGTCTGGTCCTACGACTCGGGCACCGCCAACGGCAACTCGGGAAAGCGGATCGAGGTGCACGCGTTCCAGCCGCTGGCCAATGGTCGCATCATGATTGCCGAGTCGGGGGCACGGCGGATCATCGAGATCAATCGCGAGGGAAAGATCCTGCACTCCGTCAAGCTACACGTCCACAAGCCTCACCCACACCGTGACACCCGGCTGGTTCGCAAGATCCCAGGCGGCAACTACCTGGTCTGTCACGAGGGCGACGGGGCGGTCCGCGAGTACGACGGCAAGTCGGGCAAGGTGGTTTGGGAATACGACGTGCCACTGTTCGGCAAGCCTCGCCGTGGTGGACACGGACCCGAGGCATGGGGCAACCAGTGCTTTGGGGCCGTGCGGCTAAAGAACGGCAACACGCTGATTGCCACGGGCAACGGCCACAGCGTCCTGGAAGTGACGCCTGGCAAGAAGGTCGTCTGGAAGCTCGAACAGAAAGACCTGCCCGGCATCACGCTGGCCTGGGTCACGACGCTCGAGGTGCTGCCCAACGGTCACTACGTGATCGGCAACTG
>CAZYAZ010000151.1:0-2983 GCA_964646205.1 uncultured Planctomycetaceae bacterium
AACGGCCCAGCCTTCCCGTTGAGTTGTCGCACGACATGCGGCTGCCACTCGGCCAGGGCGACGCCCGGAAGCGTCACCGACACCACGATGGCCAGAAAAACGAGAGTCCGTAAGCGGTGAATCGTCATGAACACGTTCCCGATTCCAGATGGGCAAAAACAGGAGGCGCCAGGACCACGGGCCAGTCACGTGAGACCGGGTGGGATCATCGCCACGAAACGACAAAAAGCTGGCTTTCCATGGGACCGGCCCCGCAGTGGCCGGTCCCAACACTCCAGCCCGACTCGAAGCCTCACTTCTTCTTGGACTTCTTGGACTTCTTCAGCTTCTTGCCGCGATGCCAGACAATCTCACGATCAGGCAACGACTCGTCACCTTTCTTGCGATTGGTCATCTTGACGGTGTAGGAACCATCCTTGGGGAACGACATTCTCTGGTCGGCCGAAAACCGGGTCCCGTCCGGATCAACCACGTTGATCTTGTTGGACCAATGGTCTCCGGCATGCGTGTAGACAACCGTCCCGTTGGCTCCGCCCGAGGAAAACCACCGCACGCGTAGTTTCTCGGCCTTCACGTCCCACCCGATAACCCCACGGGCACGTGTCCCCACTGGCTTTCCGTTGTTCTCGCCGTGCCACGACACCTCGATCAGGCCGTCCTGCTTCTTGAATGTCAGGTGACCGGTCAGCCTGTCGCCCTTCTTGCCGATACCCGGCGCGTCATTGTCCAACTCCGATTCACTAACCCACGATCCCTCGAACTGCTTGGCAAACGCATCCACAGCAGCCTTTATCTTGCCATCTTCTGCGTGGACACTCGTGACCAGCAACAGCAAGACAACAGCAGCGGCAAACTTGATTCTCATCGCAATGTCCCCATTTCTTCAGTCTGTAAGTCATCAGTGATTCCGCGCCAAAGTGTCAGGTTAACACGACGACTGTTTCCACTTCAAACAACGGGTGCTGTGAGCCACCTCACACCCTTGCCAAGAACCAAACACGTCGCTGGCAACACCGCAGTTGCGAACTGTAGACTCAATCCGTTTCCAACTCCTGACTTACGACATGGTAACAACAATGAAACGACACTTATGGATTCTGGCAGGTGTGATCTTCCTCGTAAGCGGTGGGGCAACCTGGGCACTCAAGGGAAAGTCCGACGAGACAAAAGCGCTCAACGCGGCGCTCAAGTCCTGGGAAACGGCATTCAACAAGCACGACGCCGAGGCCCTGGGAAAGTTGTATGCCAAGGACGCGGATGCCATCGATTTCTATGGCGAAACACAAAAGGGTCGGGCAGCGATCGCCAAGGGCTATGCCGAGATGTTCGCCAAGAACCCGAACATCAAGACCAAGCAGACACTCGTGTCACGACGATTCCTCACTCGAAAAATCGTCGTCGAAAATGGCAGGTGGGATGACACCGGCCACACCGACAAGCAGCAGCCCCGCTCGGGACTCTACACGGCCGTGCTCGTGAAGAAAGACGGCAAGTGGCGGGTCCTGTGCGACCGGGGCAGCGTGCCGGTGAAAAAGCCGAAAGCAGCCAAGTGATCGCGGACCGGGAAGCGAGAACCCCCGCTGTTGTCCGCATATCCAATGTGAAACCGGTCCGGCCCCGTGGGGGTCGGATCGGTAACTCCATCGGACGGTCCCGACACTAACGGCTCACCCGATCCAGCCTCCAGACATCCGGTTCCATGTTGTTGCCCATGACCATCCACAGCGAGTTCTTGAACGTGAACACGCTGGCGGCATGCCGCGGCTTCCAGGGGGTTTTGGGAACCTCGTGCCAGTGGACCCCGTCAGCGGAATGCCAGACGTCTTTGCGGTTCCCCACCCCCTTGGTGTATCCCTCCGTGACCCACATACGACCGTCGTAAACAGCCACATCGTGGTACTGCCTGGGTTCCCAGGCAGCGTGTTCGATGTGCCGTTTCCAGTGGACACCGTCAGCGGAACTCCACACATCATCGTGGAATTTGCGCATTTTCGTCGTGGGGGTGTCGTAGGTGCCTCCGCCCAGCACCCAGACACGATTCTTGAAAACCACGCTGCCACCGATCATGCCACGGGGCGACCAGACCGGCTTCTGGGGACTGACCCGCGTCCAGTGGACCCCGTCGGTCGTGTTCCAGCAGTCCTGGTAGAACTTCTCCTTGGCCGCCGGCTTCGAGAAGGCCGGCATGGTCTGGCCACCCAGGATCCAGATCTTGCCATCCAGCACGAAGGTGTAATGCAGGGCCCGGGGTCCCCATGGCACGTCGTGCCCCTTGTTCACATGCACCCAGGTCCGACCGTCAGTCGAGTTCCAGACATCGTGCTGATAGTGACCCTGGTTCACATCCCCACCAACAATCCACATCTTGTTCCGGTAAACCACGTAACCGGCCGTGTGACGTCCTTCCCAGTCGCGATTCGTGTCGAATGTCTTGTCGAGAAACGTGTTGGGCTTGTCCAGTTTCCAGTCCAGGCCGTCCCGTGAACTCCAGACCTCGTTGTTGCAAATGAGAGGGAAATGGACCTTGTCACCCGGGTTCCAGCCACCCAGCAGCCACATCCGACCCTTGTAGACCAGTGCTCCCGCACCGTCGCGTGCGGCAAACGGCGCCTTGAGCGTCACCGGTTTCCAGCGGTACTCGGGCACCTTGTCGGCCGCGACGGCCGGAGCACACGGAAAAACCACCAGGCAGATCGCTGTGGCACAGGCCCACCAATGGCCCGCGTGATTTGTTCGCCGTTGGACAGGATCACCTCTCATCAGTTTTCAACCGCCCCGAAAGGCAGCCCTCTCGTCAACAGAATTTCCCACTCCAACTGGCTGCTGATTGTCCATATCTGCCGCGACAGTACCAACCGAGCGGGGACACTCAGCGGGTCTCCAGCGTGATGGTCCGGAACACGACATAGGCAACTCCACCGGGTTTTCCGGGAATCGCCTGCAACGTGACCGGCTGCTGGCCAACCGGCCGGGCAAACTTCGT
>CAZYAZ010000152.1:0-2952 GCA_964646205.1 uncultured Planctomycetaceae bacterium
TCGTGAATAACTTCTTTCTGGACTGTCAGCCTTCGGAGAACCCGACATCATGAGTGCACGGGTCTTACGAGTTGCGCAAAGACGACAACATGAGCCGCGGATCGGTCTGCGCAGTCATACGCGAGAGTGGTTGACGCGTTACAAGCAGGAACGCTCCAACGAATCCAGCGCGCTGCGCGAACGCTGACCGCAATCGAACAAGTTGTCGACGTCAGTCAGGAAAGAGGCGGGCCGCGCTGGCAGGCGGATGGAGAGACTCGCGACACCCCAAGCGGGGGCGAGAATTGCTCGGCAAACTCGGATCGGACCGCAGGTCCGATGACCGCAGTAGGCGGCGAAGATTGAAGGTTGGTATAGAACTCGCAGATCTCACACGTGTGATGATCCGTGGCGGCAGGTGCCGAACCAGGGCTGGACTTGTGGTCCGGGCCGTGATGATGAGTGTGGCCGCAATGCTGCTGTGACTTCGAGCCGTGTGTGGAGCATGCGTGGTCGTGCGCAAAACCCGGCAAGAAGTGCAGCGACTGTCCGAAGACGCCCAGGAGGACGAAACAGCCGGTGAAGAGAAGTCGGCCGAACCGGAACATGGAACCATCAACTGGTGAGAAACGACGAACAGCAACAGACGATTTGAACAATACTTATGGAGGACTACGGAGACTTCAAGCGGTGCGTTTGAAGGATTGGCTCAATTTGCAAGGTATCGATCAAATTTCACGAGACCTTACGATTGGAGGTACCTCGTTTGAGTCTTGGTGCGACCTGCGGCACACTGCGAACGACCCAATTGCCTCGTGTCGCCTAGAACAATTCGGCGATCGGCTGTTGATTGACGACGATCTGCTCGAGTTCCTTGGGCAGGTCGGCCTGGACCCGGAGTTGGCCAATGTCGAACAGCGAGTGCATGATGGTCGAGAGGACCTGCCCGCTGGAGATTGGTTGCGAGCCGGGTCGGCTGCCGGTGCGGTCGGAACGCCCCACGACCTGTCCGGTTTTCAGTCCCCCACCAGCAAAAGCCAGTGTGCAGAGGTTGCCCCAGTGGTCACGGCCACCGTTCTTGTTGATGCGTGGCGTGCGACCGAATTCGCCGGTGATCACGAACAGGATCTTCTCGGACAGCCCACGTTGCTCGATGTCCTCGATGAAGGCCGAGGCGGCCTTGTCGACGGCCGGTAGCAGTGTGGCCAATCCGTCGTCCACACGGAATTCCTTACCACCACCGTGCATGTCCCAGCCGCCGTTGCCGACGGTGACAAAGCCGCACCCCGATTCGACCAGTCGGCGGGCGAACAGCATCTGTCGACCCAGTGCCACGGGCGAGAACATGGCCCCGTAGGAGTTTCGTTTCTTGACCGCGTCGGTGGTTTCCATCATCGACGTGTCGTAACGGGCCAGTGTCTCGGGAGATTCCTGTCCGATATCGAACGCGCGGGCCACGCCCTTGAGCAGCACGTCGAAGGCCTGTTGCTGGAAGCGGCCCGAGGCGTCGGCGAGGCCCGTGTCGGAGTATTGCCGACGCAGAGAATCGAGGCCGGTCAACAGGCCTCGCCGGTCATCGAGCCGGTTGCGAGCGATTCTCAGTTTCATGTTGTCGACGATCTCGCCGCCCGCGCTGGGGTCGAAGGGGCGGTAGACATCCGGCAGTGTCCCGGTTTGTGAGAGGCGTCCGACGTTGGCGTAGAGCTTCTTTTTCTTGAACTCGTCTCCGACCGAGTGAGCGGTGACGAGCATGTTGCGAGGCATGCCGCTCTGGGGGTCGGTCAGGCCGGCGATTCTCGAGTAGATCGATCCCATCTGGGCGCCGGTCGGGTTGCCGCCGGCCATCACGTGCATCGCGGCCGGGCCGTGGCTGGAGATGCCGTGGCGGTACGAACGGATGACGGCGAGCGAGTCGGCCAAGGCGGCCATTTTCGGCAACGTGCCACCGAAGGTGACGCCCGGCAGCGCGGTGGGGATCTCGCCGGTGATACTGCGAATCTCTCGCGGCGCCTGCATGTTCGGGTCGAACGTTTCGAACTGCGTGGGACCGCCCTGGAGGTTCAGCACCACGACGGCGCGGTCACGGAGGAAGGAGCCACCCGAGGCGGCCCTGGCTTCCAGGAGGCTGGAGAGGGTCAATCCGCCAAACGCGGCGGTGCCGATTTTCAGGAATCCGCGGCGGTGTCCGTGTGAGATCGTCAGCATGGTCGGGCTGGATCCGTTTACGGGGGGCGTTTGTCTATGAGACTTTTCGGCTGTCCGAGAGTCCACAGTATACCGGAATCCCCGGGACGAGGGGAACACGGTGCGGTGGTTGGCGCGTGAAGGCGGGACACGGTGCCCCGAAAACGCGTTACTCGCCGGAGTTGTTGATCAACTTCGCCAGGCGGCTCTTGGTACGAGCGGCCTTGTTGGCGTGGATCAGGTTCTTGGCAGCGGCCTGGTCGAGCTTCTTGGCGGCGGCACTCAGCAGCGAAGCGGCCTGTTCGGTCTCTCCGTTGGCCACGGCGTCACGGACCTTTTTGACGGAGGTTCGCAGTGCCGAACGTTGGCCACGGTTCCGGGCCCGACGCTTGAGGCTCTGACGGTGCGATTTTTTGGCGCTGATCGAGTTGGGCATGAGCTCTAAGTCGTTTGAGTCAAGTGAGTCCCCAAGTCTAGGGGCTGGTAGGCGGAGTTGCCAGTCTGTGCTGTACCAGTCAACACGGGGCAACCGTACCATTCCGTTCCAAGGTCATGGGAACCAAAGAACGGAACGGTCCAGGCAGTTCCCGTGGCGATCCAAGACAGGACCAGGCCACCTTGTTCGCCACGGGTTTTCGATTGCTGCTGGGATCCTCTTTTATTCGTCGCTGAGAACCATCTGGTCGAATCGCTGCCCGTCGGGTGTGACGAGCCTGGCGAACACCCTGGGATCCACGTTCATGTTGATGGACCGCACGTTGCCGGCACAGAACGCGAAGTTGACCAGGT
>CAZYAZ010000153.1:0-2951 GCA_964646205.1 uncultured Planctomycetaceae bacterium
GCAGCCAACCCGGAAAGGCCGGCACCGATGATGACCGTGTCGTAGCGCATGCTCCGCTCCGGTCAGTAGACTCCCCGATCACGCGGGGCTCTGGACATCCTTCAACAACGGCTCGAGATAGCTAACCGTCCCGGCCATCGACGCCAAATGTTCGTAATCATCTTCTGGAATCTGCACCCGGTACTGCTTCCTCAACTCCATCACGATGTCGAGAAAGTCCATGCTGTCCAATTCCAATTGATCACGGAACGGAACATCATCGACCAGGCCCGAAAGATCTTCATCAGGCTGGATTCGGGACAGGATGTCCAGGATCACCCTTCGGATTTCATCCGCGACCATTCCGCTTCGCTCCCATCCGCTCTCGACGTTACCCGTCCGCCTCGAATCTCCGCACAATCACAACAGAGTTGATTCCGAGCATCCCAAACGAGTTATTCAGAATGTAATCAACTCGATCCAACGACCGGGGCGAGTTGGCGACAATCTGAGAAAGACCGCACTCGGGATCCAGTCGATCGAGGTTGATTGTAGCGTGTGCGATTTGGTCTTTGAAGGCAGGCAGGTTGCCAACCAACTCCAAAGCTCCGGCCGCCCCCATCGCATGACCAATGAAACTCTTGGCATTATTGACTGCCAGCGACTCACGATCACCAAAAACCTCGCGAATCGCGCGACATTCTTCAATATCGCCCTGGTCGGTTGCGGTGGCGTGACTGCTGAGAATATCGATGTCCTCGGGCGTAATTCCCGCCCGGCCCAGCGCCAACCTGATGCACTCTGCCTGTCGAGTCGAGTCGGGCAAAACAAAATCGGTCGCGTCAGAATTCATCGCATGGCCAACGATTTCCCCGTAGATCGTCGCACCGCGAGCCAACGCGTCCGGAAGCCGTTCAAGCGTGCAGATGGCTCCTCCCTCGGCCACGACGATCCCGTTGCGGTCAACATCAAACGGACGGCTCGCCTTGGTCGGATCCGCGTGTGACGCCAAAGCCCCCTGGCTCTTGAAACTCGCGAAAATTCCAAACGTGTGAATGCTCTCCGAAACACCCCCGCACACGGCCAAATCGACCTCGTTCAAACGCAACATCTGCAAGCCCTGGATGAACCCGGCATTTCCTGCCGCACAGGCAGCCCCCAGCGTCAGGTGAGGACCAGTGATCCCCAGGTTCAACGTCACCTCACCAGCTGGATTGTTCGCCACGGTCCGCGGGTTGTGGTGGTGAGACCAAACACTGGTGTCGTAATCGTACTGGGAAATCTCGTGGATCTCGTTTTCGGTCTCGACGTTCCCGTGCTCGGTGATCCCCAGGTACACCCCAACACGAGACCTATCCCGCTGGGCCAAATCCAACCCCGCATCCGAAACCGCCTCGTGCGCACAGTAGATCGCGATGGAACCACTGCGAGTGCCCCGCCGAACCTCGCGGCGGTCCTGGTAAGCCAACGCATCGAAATTGCAGACACCGGCCAACACCTCGCCCATGTGGCGAGTCTCGTAGGCCACCACTCCCGACCGACCGCTCAGCAGGCTCTCACGGAACTCCTCCAGGGAATTCCCATTGGGTGACGCCAAGCCAATACCGGTAATTACGATTCGCTCGTCAACGTACGACGACATGCCAGGCAGATCCGGGACGAACAAAAGACGGAGAGAGATCTCGTCGGTGCCGGCGGAACACCGGCGATGAGACAATCAGGCGAAATGGCCGGAGTATAAATCCGGAAGTCCCGCAGATTACTCGACGCGATCGGCCAGAACAAGCGGCCCCGTGACACCGAAAGAACGGCTGACCGAGAAACCGACTGCAATGGACCCAATATGGGCTTGCGGCAAATTCGGCCAGAAACTAACTTTCGCCGCCTCGACAGCCCCGGCGGTTTCATCCGCCGTGTGCCAAGACGGCTCACTCTCACTCAACAACTCACTCCCAACCGGATTCCCGGCAACGCTCACGGAGGGCGGATTCCGATGCGTATCGACTCCCGACAACCACGCACTCTCGGACTGCTCCTGGCCATTGGCCTCATCGCGGGGTGCAACCCCATGAGCGCGTTTCTGATGAACCGCACGGGACTGGCCTATTACGAATCGGGGGATTACACCGCCGCCAGCAAGGAATTCCAACGTGCTGTCGCCGATCATCCCAATAACCCCGACTACATCTACAACCTCGCCAGTGCCGTCCGCAAACAGGGACAACTCGGCCAGGCCGAACAACTCTATCGCCAGGCTCTCGCACTGGACCCGGGACATCAACCAACCTATCACGGACTCGCCCGGCTGATGGTCGACAGTGGCCGAGGGATCGAGGCAGCCGAATTGCTTGGTGTCTGGGCCACCGCCGAGAACTGGCGACCCGAGCCCCATATCGAAATGGCCTGGCTCTCCAGGGAATCTGGAGACGTGCCGGGGGCCGAGCGACACTTGCTCAATGCGCTGAGAACCAGCCCATCCCATCCGGTTGTTACCGCTCACCTTGGACAACTCTACCAGGACACCGGACAGTCCGATCGAGCCACCGCGATGTACCAAAGATCACTCTTCAGTGACTGGTATCAGCCGGAAGTTCGCTCAAGATTGGCCTCCCTGCAGGAACGTGGTACGCCCCAATCAACCTCGCTGGCCGCCAACCCAAACTTCGCTGCACCCGTCTACAGTACCGTTGCACAACCCACACCACTGATCACGCCACAAGTTCTCCCCACGCCCCAGGCCACGCCCCAGGCCACGCCCCAGGCCACGCCCCAGCCCACGCCCCAGCCCACGCCCCAGCCCGGTCCCGTCGCCGAACAGCCGACCACCGCTCCCGCAACGGCTGGCGAACTGCCCGTGGTGACGCCCAAGTAAAGCGGCGTCCCTCAGAGATGCGACTCAACGAACCTCGGCAGACTTCGACTACGACTTCGACTTCGCTTTCTCGGCTTCGCTGGGGCCGATCCCTTCCTGC
>CAZYAZ010000154.1:0-2680 GCA_964646205.1 uncultured Planctomycetaceae bacterium
GTCAAGTGCCGCTTGGCCAGTCCTGACCAAGCACTCCTGCCCATCCGTGGGCCGTCGCACTCGCTCCATTTTCCGAAGACGATCGGCAAGAATGCCGAGAGTTGTGACACGCGACACGAATTCAAACCGACTGAAGCCTGGGCAACAAAATCAAGAACGTGGCTGAATCAACAGGAATCACGGAACCTGCCGGACCACTCCCACCACCACCCCCAGGATTTTCACATCCTGAGCATAAATTGGCTTCAATTTTGTATTGGCCGGCTGCAACCGAATTTGCTCGGCCTCACGGTAGAACCGCTTCAGCGTGGCCGTCTGCCCATCAAGCAACGCCACGACCGTATCGCCCTCTCGACAGCTATCCGCCTGCCGAACGACAACCAGGTCGCCATCATCGATGTGGTCCTCAATCATCGAGTCGCCCTTCACCCGCAACACAAAATGACCTTCCCGGTTGAACAGCGCATCGAAATCGATTCTTTCATCCTGCTCGATGGCTTCGATCGGACTCCCCGCAGCGATCACTCCAGCCAACGGCAAGCCAGCGAGGTTTCCCTGACGTCCCCAATCGGATTGCCCGGGCTCATCACCTGACAGTCGGATCGACCGACTCTTTTTTGCATCTCGTACAATCAACCCGTGCCTCTCCAGCGTCTTCAAGTGGCGATGGACACTTGTGGGTGAGCGATCCCCCACATGCCGAACGATGTCACGAACCGATGGAGCGTACCCACGGATCTGCAATTCGGTCCGGATGAACGCCAGAATCTGTTGCTGGCGTTCCGAGAGCGGCTTTAATGGAGAATCAAGCTGCTGTCGCTCGGTCACTCGTTGCTTCGCGTCTCTCGCATCCATGGCCCTGCTCACGTTTTGAGATTGGAATGCCAGAACATCGTCAGTAAACACATGTATACATTAGTAAACATGTGTACACAAGTCGGTTTTTTGTCTCCAACACGAAAAGACTACTCTCCCGGACGCTGTCGCACCGTCAGCGGTCGATCTGCTATCGTGTGACTTCCAGTCCGGATCAAGACATGTTCGACCCGGCCCCAGAGAGCCGAGGAACTATCTCGATGAGACACCTCTGCCTTCGGTTGTACTTGCTACTGCCCATCCTTGTGTCGTTGTTGTTTTCTGCGACGACCCAGGCAGCCGACGCTCCCTTGCCCACCACGGTCAATTTCAACCGAGACATCCGGCCGATTCTTTCGAATCTCTGCTACCACTGTCACGGACCAGACAAGACCAAACGCGAAGCTGACCTCCGTTTTGACACCCGTGCCGGACTCTTTGCCAAAAAAACTGACCACCAGGTTGTGGTCCCCGGCAAGCCCGCCAACAGTGAACTTTACCGACGAATCACCACACGTGATGCCGACCAGCGCATGCCACCGGCCGACTCCGGCCTGTCACTCACACCACGCCAGGCCGGCCTGATCCAGAAGTGGATTGCCCAGGGCGCCACCTGGCAACCTCACTGGTCATTTATCCCTCCGACACGACCCCGCCTACCGAAAGTCAGCCGTCCCGAGTGGCCTCGCAACCCGATCGACAACTTCATTCTCGCTCGCCTTGACCGCGAAAAGATGTCGCCTTCTCCCGAGACTGACCGCACCACACTGCTACGACGACTGCACCTGGACCTCACCGGATTGCCGCCCACCCCAAACCGCATACTCGCCTTCCTGGCGGACACCCGGCCGGGAGCCTACCAAAGAGAGGTCGACCGCCTGCTCGCCTCACCCCGTGCTGGCGAACACCTCGCTGTGAATTGGCTCGACGCCGCACGCTATGCCGACACCAGTGGCTACCAGAACGATGGCCCCCGCTCGATGTGGCGATGGCGAGACTGGGTTCTCGACGCCTTCAACCACAACAAGCCTTTCGACGAATTCACCGTCGAACAACTAGCCGGCGACCTGCTGCCCAAGCCCACCCTTGATCAACTGATTGCCACCGGCTTCAACCGCAACCACAGGGGCAACAGCGAGGGAGGCGTGACCCCCGAGTATTTCCTGGTTTAATACGTCGTCGACCGTGTCGACACGACCGCCACGGTCTGGCTCGGCCTGACAATGAAATGTGCCCGCTGTCACGAACACAAGTACGACCCGATACCACAACAGGAGTTCTACCGGGTTTTTGCCTATTTCAACAATGTTCCGGAAAACGGCCGCGCCATCAAGGAAGGGAATTCTCCCCCTTACATCAAGGCCCCCACTCCCGCACAACTCCAACGACAGCAGCAACTCGCCACCACGATCTCCGAAGCCACCCGAACCGCCCTGAAACTTCGACCGCTTTTGGGAATGGCCCAGCGAAAATGGGAAGGCACAAAGGGGGCTGCGGTGCCCGCGGCGACCGACTGGTCGATCACTGACGGACTGGTCGCCCACTTCCCACTCGACGGAACTCTCACCAACACCGTCAACGCCAAACAACCAGCACTCCCTCTTCCCGCCGAAGCCGACTACGCCAACGGACAAATTGGGAAAGCCGTACGACTGAAAAACGGAGAGCACCTGGCGACAGACAAGACTGTCTCCTCCTTCGGCTATCGCGACAAACTGTCACTCTCCACCTGGCTGAATGCCGCCCGGATCGACCGCGGCACCTTGATTTCCAAGATGGTCGACCAGGATCGCGGAAAAGGGTACTACATTGACCTGGCGTCCGG
>CAZYAZ010000155.1:0-2156 GCA_964646205.1 uncultured Planctomycetaceae bacterium
CGCGCTTGACTGGGGGTCAAGAGGTCGCAGGTTCAAATCCTGTCGTCCCGACTCGTTTCCACGGCAAGCCCTTTGACAAGAACGTCAAAGGGCTTGCTGCGTTCAGGGGCCGGCTTGACGCCCTCCGGCAGACGGTTCAAACACAGGATTTCGAGCAGGCTGTGTCTGCGTGGTCCACTGTGTGGCATCATCGGTCGAGTTGAGTGCCAGCAAGACTCGCTCGGCGACATCGGTTTGCCGGGGTCACGCCAGCAAGTCAGAGACAATCTCGCCGTCTGCCACAAGCGGGAGCGGACGTCCCAAGCGGTCTGGGATCAGGCGATGCGAATTGATGCCGAGTAGATGGTAAATCGTGTGCAAGACATCGTTTGGCGACACTGGATTGTCGACGACATATGCGGCATCGCGGTCGGTCTTGCCGATCACATTGCCCTCGCGGATGCCGGCCCCAGCGAACATGCAACTGTACGCCTTTGACCAGTGCCCCCGACCGTCGAGGGAATCGCCGCGACGCTCGGCTTTCGGTGTGCGCCCGTGTTCCGTCAGACAGAGCACCAGCGTTTCGTCCAACATGCCCCGGTCGTCCAGATCCTCGAACAACGCAGTGAATGCCTGGTCGAATCCGGGGCAGAGTTCATCACGCAGCCGAGGAGTCTGCTTCTCATGCGTGTCCCACGTGCCGCAGGAAACGGCGAACTCATCCCAGAACACCGACACCAGACGCGAGCCTGACTCCACCAACCGCCGGGCCAACAATGCCGATTGACCGAACAGATGGTGGCCGTACCGATTTCGCAATGGGGCGGGTTCTTTGGAGACGTCGAGCGCCTCGGACAGCCGTGGTGATGCGATGATCGACATGGCCAACTGGCGGAACCGGTCGAGTGAACTACCGATTTTCGACTTGTCCAAATCACGGCGGCTGGTGTTGAACTGATCGAGCAGAGAACTTCGCGTCGACACGCGGTCGATTGTCAGTCCGTTGGGCAATCCGGTTCCCTGGATTTCAAACCGGCAGTCTTCTTTGATGCCGCCGTATGGATCTTTGGGGCGATACGTTCTCGGATTGGTCGCATCACCCACGAATTCCGCAACCACCGGGTTGTACCGTGGTCCCAGAAAGCCGCCCAAGAGGCCGGATCGCTTATGTGGGCCAGACCGCGAACTTTGTACCCAGGGCAGATGCATCGTGGCTGGGACCGCTGGCTGAGGAGCATTGGGATTGTCGACCTCGTGCAAGTAGTCGAGGACGGACCCGAAGTAAGGCCAGTGTCGGCTGTCGTCCCGGTTGAGTTCCATCGGGATATCGGTGTGTTTCACACCGGTTGTCGCAAACGCCACACCATGAATTGGATAAGGGTGCGTCATCGACCTGACCAACGACAGGCGGTCTGCCATCTGGGCCAGTTTCGGCAGGTGTTCGCTGATCTGCACTCCGTTCAGCGATGTCGAAATCGATGAGAAGGGCCCTCGAATGTCTTCCGGCGCACCCGGTTTCGGGTCCAGCGTGTCCAGTTGACTGACCCCTCCATACAGAAACAGCAGGATCACATTCTTCGCCCGGCCGAAACCACGAGTGAGTTGCGGCTCGTTCCCCTCGCTGGCGTGCAGCAGGTCTGCCAGTCCCAGGCCAAGCAAAGAGGCCCCGCCCGCCTGGATCATGTCACGACGGGAAAGAGCGTCACAGGCGCGTCGATTTGAACCGAGGATTCGCAACATTGTTAGGTTCTTGGCGTCATGTTATTGAGAGTGCAAGGATCTCGAATCTCGCCGTTGAATCTGAAACCCGAATGAGATCGAGTATAACCGTGTGGCCGTGTCATCGAGACCCGGAAGTAGTGTTGGAGCGAGAAGTGTCATGAGAAATACGATCGCGACACTCCTGTTGTGCCTTCTGCCTCATTCGGTCACGGCTGGGGACTGGCCACATTGGCGTGGCAGTGGTCGCAATGGAGTCGTCAGCGAATCGTCTCACTTTCAAGGTGGCACCTGGCCACCCGGGAAACCGCTCTGGACCGCCAACGTCAACTCCGGTGGCAGCGGACCGATCGTGATCGGCAACCGTCTCTACACGATGGGTTGGAAGAATGGCCGGGATACTGTCTGGGCCCTGGACACGAAGACCGGCCAGGTTGCCTGGCACCAATCCTACGCTT
>CAZYAZ010000156.1:0-2151 GCA_964646205.1 uncultured Planctomycetaceae bacterium
GAAAAAGCACGCCCGGCAGGATTCGAACCTGCGACCTGCGGATTAGAAGTCCGCTGCTCTATCCAACTGAGCTACGGGCGCTCGAAGAGGGCGATTGTACACGATGAACCTCCGCCTGTGATGTCGTTTGCCTCGCGTCGGTTCCGTCTCCATCGGTAGGATGATGACGATCTCCGGGGAACAAGCTCCCCGATTCGTTTTCGGAGCACCAACGCAATGAACCGACTGACCGTTCTCGTGGCCTGTGGAATCATCCTGTCGGTTGGGGGCACCTCCGACGCCGGGAACTGGCCGGCCTGGCGCGGGGCCGACGGACGCGGGATCAGTTCCGACACCAACCTGCCGGTGACGTTTGGCCCGACAACCAATCTCACCTGGAAAACCCCGCTGGCCGGCGAGGGCAACTCGACACCGATCATCTGGAACAACCGGGTCTTTGTCACCGGTCCCCGCGAGAGTGGCAAGATCCGCAGCCTGATCTGCATCGATCGCAAGACCGGCCGCGAACTCTGGCACCACGACATCCCGTTTCCCGACAAGGAAACCGCCCACAACGACAACCCGTTCTGTTCCGGGTCGCCGACCACCGACGGCCACCTGGTCTACGCCAGCTTCGGTTCGGCCGGCATCGTCGCCTGTGACTTTTCCGGCAAGGTCATCTGGCACCGCCAACTCGGCCCACTGGCACATGTCTTCGGTCCGGCCACCACGCCGGTTCTCCACAAGAACCTGTTGATCACTCATCGTGGACCAGGAGAACCCACTCACATCGTGGCACTCGACAAGCGGACCGGGCGAACCGTCTGGGACACCATCGAGAAGGGCAAGAATCACCAGTTGTACGGGTCGTGGTCGACCCCGATTTTTTACCGCGTCGGTGACCGGGACGAATTCGCGCTGTCAATGCCCGGCGAGTTGAAAGGGTACGACGCGTTGACCGGGAAGCCGCTCTGGAAATGCCAGGGCCTGGGACCCAGCAATTATCCTGACACGGCCGTCGGCGACGGCGTGCTGCTGGGTGTCAGCGGGTTCCGCAAGTCGATGATGGCGGTCCGGATGGGCGGTCGTGGCGACATCACCACCACGCACCGGTTGTGGCACGTGGAACAAACACCCCAGCGGGTCGGGTCGGGTGTCGTTCACGACGGGCACCTCTACATCGCCAACGATCCGGGACTCGCCGAGTGCATCAATGTCAAAACGGGCAAGACCGTCTGGAAGCATCGCCTGGGGGGCCGTCTCTGGGGCTCGATGCTGAAGGCCGGCGACCGACTCTACGTCGCCAACACCCAGGGCCAGGTCTTCGTGCTGGCCGCCTCGACCACCTACCGCCAGATCGCCCGCAATGACATGGGCGAACACATCAAGGCCGCTCCGGCTGCCTCCGACGGACAATTGTTCCTGAGAACCTACAAGACCCTGTATTGCCTGGGCGAGCGAAAACAGTCAAAGCGAAACTGACTTGTCCTGGCCGTGACGGATCGATCGTCCGGCCTGGCCGGTGGAGCACTAGAACCCGTAATCCGCCTTCAGCTTCGACTCGTCTCGCCACCTGGGCGCGGTCTTCTCGATCTGCTTCGTGTGACGCGCCAGCCCCGAGCAGTTGGTCGCCAGCACCTCGAACATCCGGTGCGCGACAATCCGGTGTCCCAGGTCGCTCTGGTGAATCCCGTCATAGTGAACGATCCAGTCGGCGTGTCCACTGGCATCCAGCAGGTCCACGAACAAGCAGTCCTGATCCCGGGCCACCTGGGCAATGCCACGCCCGTACCGGTGAAAGATCTCGAGATTCGCCTTGGTCCATGGCTGGCCGCCACCGCCAAAGTCGGTCATGTAGTAAGGCGTCGGAAGAACGATGACTGGTTGAATTGTCTTCCGGATGGTGGCGATCACTCGTGTCATCTCGGCCTGGAACACGTCCAGGGGGGTTCCACCGCGGGCGTCGTTGAGACCGTAGGAGATGACCAGCAGGTCGGGACGGTGGTCCAGCACGTGCTTCTGCAACCGCTCATTGGCAGCCGGTTTGCCACTGTGCTTGTAACACGGACTCCGGGTCGAAATGACATTGGACCCGATGCCATTGTTGATGACCTGCATCGATTTTGACTGGAAATCATTGATCAGGCGTCCGAGTACCGAGACCCAGCATCG
>CAZYAZ010000157.1:0-2133 GCA_964646205.1 uncultured Planctomycetaceae bacterium
CGGGCTCCTCGACGACATCCGCATTTATTCACGCGACCTGACCGCCACTGAAATCTCCATCCTGGCCGTAGCCGACAACATCCCGTCTATCCTCAAAATTCCCCTCAACAAGCGCACTCCCGGCCAGGCCGCCAAGCTTCGCGCTTATTTCATCGCCCGGCACGCCAGCCCGGCACATCGGAACACTGTGAATCGCCTCGTTGCTCTCCACCGTGAGGCGCGAGCGTTCAACGAATCGATTCCGACAGTCATGGTCATGCAGGAACTTCCAGAGCCCAGAAAAACTCACGTCCTGGTCCGGGGCCAGTACGACCGACCTGGGGCTGCCGTCCAGCCGGGCACTCCAGCGTCTCTTCCCAAGCTGACCGCAGACAGTCCACCGAATCGCCTGGGGCTTGCCCGTTGGCTGGTCAACAAGAAAAACCCCCTTACCGCCAGGGTGATCACCAACCGCCTGTGGCAGGGACTCCTTGGGATTGGCCTTGTGCGGACGACCGAGGACTTTGGTTCGCAGGGCGAATTGCCCTCCCACCCACAACTCCTCGACTGGCTGGCAACCGAGTTTCACCACAACGACTGGGACATGAAAGCCATCATCCGCCTGATTGTCACCAGCAGCACCTACCGCCAATCCTCGCGAGTGACCCCCGCCCAATTGGAACGTGACCCGAAGAACAGACTTTTGGCAAGGGCACCTCGTTACCGGCTTTCGGCAGAGGTCATCCGCGACCAGGCACTCTTCGCTTCGGGCCTTCTCAACGAGCGAATCGGGGGCCCCTCGGTCCGGCCTTACCAACCCGAGGGCCTTTGGAAGGAAATCGCCTCCACGACAAACTACGACCAATCCACCGGCGGCGACCTTCACCGTCGCAGTCTCTACACGTATTCCAAGCGAACCGTAACGAACCCCACGATGTTGGCTTTTGACGCCAGCACTCGCGAGGCCTGCATGGTTCGGCCGTCGCGAACCAACACTCCACTGCAAGCACTGACATTGATGAACGACGTCACCTTCACCGAAGCCGCTCGTGTTTTGGCCGAACGCGTGTTGAGCACGCAACTCGCCGGGAATGCCGCCCGACTGGAACGATTGTTTCTCTTGACGCTTTCCCGACCACCGACCCCGGCCGAATCCTCCATCCTTCTGGACAACCTGAAACACCAGCGATCGGCTTTCACCCGCGCCCCACAGGCGGCAGCCAAACTCGCCGCTACCGGAGACACACCCCGGCAACCGGGCCTGGATGACAGCGCAGTGGCCACGTGGACAACCTTGTCCAGCCTGCTTCTGAACCTCGACGAAGCCATCAGCCGCGAGTAAACGATGAACACACCCCATCCTCTCAGCGACCATCTTGCCATCGCCCGGCGAGGTTTTTTGAACCGTTCTGCGGCTGGCCTGGCCGCCATGTCCACCCTTCTGGAACAGGATGGTTTTTCAGGAACGACTGCGGCCCCCGAACGTCCCGGGACCGGAACACTGCCACATTTTGCAGGCAAGGCCAAGCGGGTCATCTACCTGTTCCAGTCCGGTGCACCGTCGCAACTGGATCTGTTCGACTACAAACCCCAACTCGCAAAACAACACAACAAGGATCTCCCCGACTCCATCCGTAAGGGCCAACGACTGACCGGGATGACTTCCAAACAGGAACGATTTCCGGTCGCCCCGTCGACCTTTGCGTTCAAACAGCATGGAAAAAGCGGACACTGGCTCAGTGAAGTGATCCCCGAAACGGCCAACATCGCTGACCGGATCACGGTACTGAAGACCGTTCACACCGAAGCCATCAACCACGACCCGGCAATCACGTTCATCCAGACTGGCGCACAGCTGGCCGGTCGGCCCAGTTTCGGTTCCTGGCTTTCCTATGGCCTGGGAAGTCTCAACAACGACCTCCCGGCATTTGTCGCCATGGTCTCTGGGGCAGGAGGACAACCCCTCTACGACCGCCTGTGGGGCAGCGGTTTTTTGCCCAGCAAATACCAGGGCGTTAAGTTCCGGTCCGTGGGCGATCCCGTGTTGTTCCTCTCCAATCCAAACGGAGTCGACAATCCGATCCGCCGGCGGTTTCTCGACGACCTGGCCCGGATCAATCAACTCAAACTCAAGCAACAGGGTGACCCCGAGAT
>CAZYAZ010000158.1:0-1949 GCA_964646205.1 uncultured Planctomycetaceae bacterium
GTGCACAGTTCCGCCATCTGCCGTTGTTTCCAGTTGGTGGTTGCGATCTCCACTCTCTGGGTGTCGCCTGTATTTTCTGCTGATCAGACTGCGACCAGGGTAGGAACGCTTCGTCGTTACACGACACTCAACTCGATCGGCGTCGAGTGGGACATCGAGGGCGATGCTGATCACGATGCGACCTGTCGGGTCCAGTACCGGCGGTCGGGACGTTCGAAGTGGTCCGAAGCGATGGACCTGCAGAGGATCGACTACCACGGCTACTACAACACGACGAAGGCTGACCGTCGCTACAACATGCTGGCCGGCAGTGTTTTTTTTCTCAGGCCGGGGACAACCTACCAGGTGCGTCTGACGGTACGAGATCCTGACGGTGGTGGCACGGTTGAGCAGTTCGAGGTGAGGACGTGGTCGCGGTTGGTGATCCCCTCGGACGGCCGCCGGTTGCATGTGGTTCCCGGTGATGGAGGTGGAACGGGAACCAGGCCCGACCCGTTCCGTGGACTCGCCGCCGCCGACGCCCAGGCAAAGCCCGGCGATGTCTTCCTGATGCACAAGGGGGACTACGGCCGGTTTTCTCCGAAGACCTCGGGGCAGCCGGGACGGCGGGTGCACTGGATTCCCGCCGGCGACGGCCCTGTCGATTTGCATCACCTGAACATTTACGCCAACCATCTGTGGCTGGAGGGTTTCCGGATCACCCGGATTGTCGAGGCCGCTCGGAATGGGGTGCGAGACCGGATCAACGCCACCGATATCGTGCTGCGACGGAACCGGATCCAGGGGTTCCATTACGGGGTGCTCGTGGGACGGTACAAGGCCACCCGGTGGGTGATCACCGACAACGTGATCATCGGAGACAAGGACCGTCGGACCGGCGAGGGATACGGTGCCAAGCATTCGTCAGGCGAGGGAGTGGAGTTGAATCATTCGAGCCACCACGTCGTCTGTTACAACACGATTTCGCGAACCGCCGACGGTGTGTCTTACCCTGGCCACAACTGCGACATCTACGGGAATGACATCTTCGAGGTGTCCGATGACGGTCTCGAACCCGATTACGGTTACGGCAACGTTCGCATGTGGGGCAATCGGATCCAGGAAACCCACAAGGCGGGGATCAGTTTCCAGCCCATGTTTGGTTCGCCGTGGTACATCATCCGCAACCAGATCATCAGTGATACGACGATGTTCAAGACACGGGTTTGCGACCGGTTCGTGATGATCAACAACAGTTTCATCGTTGGCAAGGGGGGGGTGGGTGCCGCGTACCTGTTGCTCAACTGCGTGTCGCGAAACAACATCTGGTACAACCTCGCGCACAACGACTACCTGTGGATCGCTCACGTGGCCGACCCCAAGCAGGTTGACTCAATTCGTCGTTACACCAACTACCCGCTTTCTGAGTCCGGCTTCCTTCCCTCCTGGGCGACCGATCTCGATTACGACGCTTTCGGCAAACAGAAGCCGCCTCCGGGTGTCTTTGTCGGCGACGTGTTCGGCTGGTACGACACCCGTACCAAGCGTCAGACGCACTTCAGTGATGTCAGGGCATTCGCCAAGTTCCTGCCTGGTGTCGAGTCGCACGGGATCAACATCGAGGCGAAATCGACGTTCGAGAACTGGTCGCTGCCGCCGGATCTGTGGCGGAGCGAACCCGGCGGCAAGGTGATCGACATTCCGCCGCAGTTGATCACGCTCAAGGCCGGAGCCACTTCGATCGATGCCGGAGTGCCGTTGCCCAACATCCACGACAACGGTTTTACGGGGAAGGCTCCTGACCTCGGAGTCCACGAGTGGGGACAGCCGATCCCGCACTACGGGGCACGTGACGAAAAGGCATTGAAGGCCCACGCCGACTACTGGGTGCTGAAGAGCGAGCGATGACCGTGGCCTGGCCCGTGTGATCCCGGTTTGGACTACGCTGCTAAACCGCGGTCAAGCAGGGG
>CAZYAZ010000159.1:0-1931 GCA_964646205.1 uncultured Planctomycetaceae bacterium
TGCCGACGAGGTGGCGGACGCGAGTGGTCCAAGGACGTGACTGGGCGAGGGAGTGACGTGTCGTGATGGAGATTCGTCCGCGAGAGATCGTGATCCTGGCCGATGACTTCGACCTGTTGGTCGGCTGGTACCGGGATGTCCTGGGTTTCGAGGTCGTGCGGTTTTTCAACGACACGTTCCAGTTCGCCAATCTCGAAACATCCACCGGCATCCGGCTCGGGATCGGCTCGGCTGCCGAGACCGGCGTGGTTCCCGGTGATCGCCAGCACAACACGGTGGTGCTTCAGATCGAGGTTGATGACGTTGGTGCACTGCTGGCCCACCTGGAACAAAACGGTGCGACGATTACCGGCGGTCCATCGTTCGACAAGCAGTCGAAGTTCTGGTTCGGCAGTTTTTCCGATCCGGAGGGAAACCCGGTCTGGGTGGTCGACACGGACTGCCCGTGAACCGTGGCAACCGGCACCTGGCCGGTCTGAAACGGCACGGTCTTACTGGAGGGCGTGGCGCAGCGCGCCGTCGAGTTCCGGATGACTCCAGGCGAACCCGGTCTGTTCCAACACACCGGGGCGGACTCTCGCACTGGCCAGCAGCAGTTCGTCGGCCATTTCTCCGAGCATCACGCGGGCGATGAAGGCCGGCAGGGGAAACAGGGTGGGACGTACCAGGACCTTGCCGAGCGCCCTGGTGAACTCGAGGTTGGTGGCTGGTGTCGGGGTCACGGCATTGACCGGGCCGACGATTGATTCGGTGTCGATCACGTGACGGATCGAGGCGACCAGGTCGTCGAGCGTGATCCAGCTCCAGAATTGCTTGCCCGACCCGACGCGACCACCGAACCCGAGCCTGAAGGGGAGCAGCATCTTCCGCAGTGCCCCCCCCTTCTTCGAGAGAACCACTCCGATGCGGTGATTGACCACCCGGATGCCGGCCTGGCGCGCCGGTTCTGTCGCCGCTTCCCAGTCACGACACACGGCACTGAGAAACATGTCTCCCGGCTGATCGGACTCCTCGATCCAGTCGTTACCGCGGTCGCCGTACAAGCCGATCGCTGATGCACTGACCAGCGTCCCGGGTGGCTCGGGCAAATCGGCGATTGCTTCGGCCAGGACGTGAGTCCCCGCGATACGGCTGTCGCGGATCCTGGCTTTTTGAGCCGTCGACCATCTTGCCGCTGCAATGCCTTCTCCGGCCAGGTGCACCACCGCGTCGAGCCGCCCATGGTCTTTCAGGGTGTCGATATCGATGGTCTGGTCGGCAGGAGACCAGAGCACCGTGCCAATCCCCGAGAGTTGTGACTGCTTGCGGACCAGCCGAATCACCTGGTGGCCCTCGGTTTCGAGTGACGTGCAGAGTGTTTGACCGACCAGGCCGGAAGCACCGCTGATGAGAAATTTCGACATGATGGGTGCTCTGCTGTGGTCTCAGTTCTCGACAGTGAGTCGCACCGGGCTCTCAACACACATCACCGAGCCAGTGGTCTTCTCCAGATAGGCAATAACCGCAGGAATGCGGTCAGGACAACCCGCCTGCTGACAGAAAATCGAAAACTCGGTTCCGTTGGTGCCCCGTGGGGTCATTTTCCCCGCTGCTTCTGGACCGGATTGCGGGTGGGCGTGAAATCAAATTCTTGCGGACATGGTTATGGTGGCGGGAGATTGATAGCCTGATACGCCGCCGTCTTCTCTCGAGTGATTTTCAGGAGCCTGTCTCAATGAGACGATTCTTCCAGAGTGTTCTGATTCTGCTGTTGTGCTTGGGGCTGGACGGTGGACGGATCCATTCGGCCGAGTGGAAGAAGCATGTGGTGCACACCGGGATGCACACGGTCAATGCCGTCGCCGCTGATTTTACCGGGGACAAGAAGGTCGACATTATTGCCAACAGTGGTGGGAAGACGAGATTGTTTGTCGGGCCCGATTGGACCGAGA
>CAZYAZ010000160.1:0-1923 GCA_964646205.1 uncultured Planctomycetaceae bacterium
AGGGCCGCGCCTTCACTTTCGTGACTCGTGAGCAGGGTGACGAGTTGACCAGGATTGAGATCAGGGTCAACAAGCAACTCACCCAATACACGGTTGACGAGTATGAGGCGTATCGGCAGAGGGCACCGAGGCCAACTGTCGGGACCGTGGCCTAACCGTCCAGTGGAAAGTCGGTCAGGAAAGTCCTGATGCCGGCCAGGACCTGGTCGGGGACCTCTTCGAAAAGCAAATGCCCGGCGTCAGGGAATCGAAGGGTGCGGGCCGAGGGGAACCGACGTTCGAATTCGCCAAGAAACTCGGTGGTGAAGCACCAGTCCTGTTCTCCCCAGGTCAACAGCACAGGGTGCCCGGCGAATTGGGCGAGTCCATTTTCGGTGTCCAGCAGCGTCTGGTAACTGGGGTGGCTCGATCGCAACGGGATGTCCTGAACAAATCGATGAATGGCAATCCGGTGAGCCCAACTGTCATACGGTGCGAGGTACCCGGCGCGAGCGGCCGGGGAGAGGCGGGAAGGGTCGGCGACCGCCATTCGCATCGCGGCGCTGGAGAACAGGTTGAGGCCACGAACACCCAGCGCGCCCAGAAGGGGCGTCCGGCAAACGGAGATTCGCAACGGAATCTTTTTGGACCGGAAGGCTGCAGTGTTTGCGAGGATGAAACGGGAAAACTGTGCGGGCCGCCTGGTCGCTGCGGTCATTCCAATCGCGCCGCCCCAGTCGTGACCGCAGAGAGTGATCTGGTTCAGGCCGAGATGGTCAACCAGTCCGAGTAGGTTGGTGGCGTGCTGGTCCAGGCAGTATGAGTACTGGGTCGGCTTGTCGGAAAAACCACAGCCAACATGGTCGACGGCAATCACACGATAGTCGCTGGACAATTCACGGATGTACGCTCGCCAGGCGAAACTCCATGTAGGGTTTCCATGGACCATCAGTATGACCGGGCCAACACCTTCGTCGACATAGTTGTACCCGACACCGTCCAGGTCGAGCCGGTGTGACTCAAACGGGTATTCATCAGCGAACCCGTGGCGGCTCGGTCGAGGCGATGTGTTACCCACGGGCGGTCAACTCCTGAGTGACGGACTTCGCCAGAGAATCGGCCAGCCGATCGACGTCGGTTTCGGTGTGGGCGGCCGAGAGACTGATCCGCAACCGGGCGGTGTCGGCGGGGACGCTCGGAGGTCGGATGGCTGGGACAAACATTCCACATTCAACCAGGCGAGACGAGGTGGAAACAGCCACGGAGGGATCTCCCAGGATAATCGGGACGATGGGGCCGTCGACCGATGGGGTTTCGAGTCCCAATCGAGCGATGTGTTGGCGGAGCCTTGCGGCGAGGTGTTGAAGGTGCTGTTGGAGTTGCAGGTTTTCAGAAATCAGTCGCAAACCGGCCGATGCTGCTGCACAGGTGTTTGGAGGAATGGCGGTAGAGAATACCTGGGTGCGAGCATGATGCCAGAGGAAATCAACAAGAGCGGCGCTGCCGGTCACGAAGCCTCCCGCAGCGCCGACGGCTTTGCTGAGTGTCCCAATCCGAAGCGTGACCCTGTCTTCAACGCCGAGAAATTCGCAGGTGCCCCGGCCGGTGTCGCCCAGGACCCCTGTGGCATGAGCCTCATCGACGAGAAGCATTGCGTCATGGGCTTCGGCCAAGTCGCACAGAGTGGCCAGGGGGGCGACAGTGCCGTCCATACTGAACAGGCCGTCGGTAACGATCAGGCGGCGAGGTGAACTGGCGGCTGCCGCCAGTTGTTGGTCGAGTTGATCAAGGGAGGCCTGGTGGTAGATTCGCAGTCGGGCACCACTGAGCCGACAGCCGTCGATCAGGCTCGCATGATTGAGCCGGTCGCTGAAGACCGTGTCGCCTGGTCCGACCAGGGCAGCGACGGAGCCCAGGTTGGCAGCGAATCCCGATGGGAACAGT
>CAZYAZ010000161.1:0-1815 GCA_964646205.1 uncultured Planctomycetaceae bacterium
CCGGGCTTCAGGCCGAATTGCCATCTCCATAGATCTCGACCACGGGGTCAAAAGGAACGTCCTCGTCGAGGGGGAAGATGGGGCGTGGAGCCTGGGTGTGTCCCAGGCTTGGAAGGTTGGCGCTGGTGGCTCCGGGCGCATCCACGTTCAGGAGCAAATCGCACCAGTCGGCGAACATGTGTGGCTCGCAGTGTGGTGATTTGACGACCACCACATCGAACCGCCTGGGGTTGAGGCCGTGCGCGTAGAACAGGGATCGGTCAAAAAGGCTGACTGGTCGTGTGGTGACGACCCAGGTCACATTGGCGGCCTGGATAACAGCCGTGTCGCCAGCTCGCCAGTGTTGACCGAAAGTCTCGCTGCGGAAGTCGCCGTCGGAGAGGATTCGGACGGTTCCGGTGACCGGCAGGGGCGTGAATCGAGTTGGATCCTCGCTGCCCCCGAGCGTGATTTCGACAGTGCCACCGATGTCGACAGACCGGGCCGCCTGCACGGCCGCCGGATCGACGATGGGTGTCAAGATGCTGCCCGTGTACCCGGCTTCGAGCAACGCGGCAGCAATGCTGTTGCTGTCTCCGGATGCCCCGGAACTTGTCGCATCGGCGGCATCGGTCATGATGACCGTGCCACCAGTCGCCGCGAGTGTTTGCCGGACCGCTTCGTCCAGGGGCAGCAGTGGGACTTGCATCGTGTCGTGGTGTTGCCAGAACTGTGTCGCCAGATCGAGCGCGAGTTGTTGGGCCAGTTCCACATCCCCGTCGGTCACGACCAAACTGTTTGTTCTCAGGTCCGGGACATCGGTGAAGGGGTTGCCGATCATCATGCCGGCCGCCAATCCAGCGGAAGACGCTTCGATGTCCTGGCATTTTCGAATGCATTCGCCGAATAGCCCGGATTCGGTGATCAACTCGTCTCCACGGACCAGCGCCGGGATCTTGACCCTCGCCATGACGGGATTCACTTCGCCGCGGAGGATTCGCAATAACAGTCGAGCAGCACGTTCCCCGGTGGAACCCATGTCGATGTGTGGGTAGGTGTGGTAGAGCACGATGGCATCGCTGTTGCTGATCATGCGATCGGTCAGGATGCCGTGCAGGTCGAGCGAGACCACCAGTGGAATGTCCGTGCCAAGAATACGGCGGGCTTCTTCGAGCAGGTTGCCCTCCGGATCCGGTTCTCCCTCGGCCGACATGGCCCCGTGCAGGCAAAAGTAAGCTGCGTCCACCTGGGAGTTGTCTTCCAGGGTTTGGACCAGTTCGGCTCGCAGTGTTTCCCAGTCCGCTTGCCCCAGGGTGCCACCTGAGGTGATTGCCTTGGCACCCATCGTGGGAACCACTTCCACATCGGCTTCGGATTCGAAGACCGAGAGGGCACCACCGATTTCGTCGTTGATGGATCGGCGGTCATCGAGCCACTGCTGGCCACGACCGATATTGAAATCCTCGAACGTGCTGGGTACCGGATTGAACGAGGAGACTTCCTGCATGCAGGAGAAGATCAGGACGCGTGCCATGAATTGTTCCAGGGGAAACAAGTCGGTGTGTGGTGAACAAGGGTCGCCAGGTTTGTCGACGCGAGTCTAAATTTACAGGCGTGGTGAGTCATTCGCCATCACGGTCCTCTCCACGGGGTATTGTCGTCCTGGGCCAGAGAAGGGGGAGATGCCGGAATGACCTCTTGAACGTGGTGGTGATGCTCGAGAGACTGGAACGATTCGAGACGTTTTCTGTGGAGATTCTCTGTGCGTGTTGTGTTTGCGGTGATCGCGTGCGTGTTTCTGGCTTGCACGCCACTGGCTCGCGGTGCGGGGAAGCC
>CAZYAZ010000162.1:0-1771 GCA_964646205.1 uncultured Planctomycetaceae bacterium
AGGAGATCTGTGAGAGTGATCTGTACCTGTCGTTCGTGATCGGTGAAATGCCCGCGACGGCGTTGACGATCGAGCCCGAGCGACACGTGCGATGCAACGTTGTGCAGGCACAGTTCATTGTCGATGACAGGTTCGCGCCGGTGACGGTCGAGGGACCGTTTGACAAGCGGCAACTGGATCCCGCAGACGTGGCCCGTCGCGAGGACCTCGTGACCCGGGGATGGCAGAGATTGCAGGAGGTGGCTGTCGAGGGGTTGGCAATCGAGGATTACCGCCTGGAGGACGTGGCGCCGGATTCTGAGACCGGGTTGCCACCGGACGTGGTCGAACAGGGGTGCCTGCGGTCGTAGAGACGGTTTCCGGTCCCATGACGAGTCACTCGCAACGCATCTGGCCCGATTCGGAACGCACCCGCGAACTGCTTGCCGCTGCCCGAGACGGTGACCAGCAGGCTGTCGAGGGCCTGATGGCCCGGCACCGGGATGCGCTGCGGAAATTGATCGGGCACCGTATGGACCGGGCGATCGGTCAGCGTGTTGACGCCAGCGATGTCGTTCAGGACGTGCTGTTGGAAGCCTCCAACCGGCTCGCCAGCTACCTTGACCAGCCCACCCTGCCCTTCCATCTCTGGCTCAGGCAACTGGCTCGCGATCGCATGATTGACATGCACCGCCGTCACAGGCAGGCGCAACGTCGAAGCGTGGATCGCGAACGTTCACTGGCCGTCCGGGCGCATTCGGGCCAGAGTTCCCTGGACCTCGCGGCGCGGTTGGCCGATGCCGAGTTGACACCGGTCGCCGCGTCGATTCGCCGGGAACTGCAGTTGAGGTATCACGAGGCGATCGAGGAGTTGGCTGAAGACGATCGGGATATCCTGTTGATGAGGCACTTCGAGCAACTCACCAACAGTGAAGCCGCCGAGGCACTGGGACTCTCACCGGCAGCGGCAGGAATGCGGCATTTGCGGGCATTACGAAGATTGAAGGACCAACTAGAGAATTCAGCTTCAAGTTGACTCAGGGAATGCCGATCGCATAAAAAGGTACTGTTGTGAACCTGGTAACCAGCGGAGTTGGCCAATGCTGACGATCTTTGGATCTCAAAAAAACAACGTTCGTTCGGGATACTGTGACGGGGTGTCTCGTCGTGGGATGCTCAAGATCGGTGCCCTTGGTGTCGGTGCCTTTGGCCTGAACCAGGCCGACTTGTTGCGGGCCGACGCGGCCGACAAAACACGACCGAATCACAAGTCGGTGATCAACATTTTCCTGGGGGGTGGACCTCCGCACCAGGACATGTGGGAGATCAAGACCGAGGCGCCCAAGAATATCCGCGGCCCGTTCAAGCCGATTGCGACCAGCGTGCCCGGGATCCAGATTGGTGAGTGTTTCCCGAGGATCGCCGAGTCGATGGACAAGGCGGCCGTGTTGCGGGCCGTGGTTGGCTGCGAGGGACGCCATGATTCGTTCCAGTGCATGACCGGGTTCCGACACGCCGAGATGCGTTCGATTGGTGGTCACCCGGCGATGGGCAGCGTACTGCACAAGTTGCTGGGGCCAGCCGACCGCAGCGTTCCGCCCTACGTCGGCATGAAGACCGATGGTGTGTGGCGGAACCCCGGCACGCCCGGTTTCCTGGGCGCGACGTTTGCACCATTCGTTCCCGATGGGGAGGGACTGGCCAACATGAAGCTCAACGGGGTGACCATTGACCGGTTGGGTGATCGCAAGTCACTGCTCAAGAGCATCGATCGGTTGCGTCGCGACGTGGA
>CAZYAZ010000163.1:0-1722 GCA_964646205.1 uncultured Planctomycetaceae bacterium
GCGGGATGGCCAAGTACCCCCGGCAGGAATCGAACCTGCGACCTACGGTTTAGGAAACCGGCGCTCTATCCTCTGAGCTACGGGGGCAATCGTCGCGGTGGCCGTGCCAGACGACCAACCGTCAAGAACACTTTTTATCGGTTTGGCACTCGTTTTCACACCCGCCGATCAATCGGCCGACGGTCTCTCAACACACCGCTCAGTGCTTTCCGTAGGTTGCGTCATCCTTGTCCTGCGCCATCGGCGGAAAATTGGCGTAGTCGTCCGGAACCGTGTGATACCGGACCTCCAACACATCGAACAGCTTTTCCAGGCGATCCGACCTGTCGCGACTGATTTCCTGCGGGTCATTCTCGCGAAAGTACTTGCTGATCTCCGCAACGGCCTTGTCGATTTCACTGGCGGTGCGAGGAAAGAACGGCGGCCTGATTGCCCCGGGTTCGGACTTCGGGACCGCAGCAGCAGTCGCGCGTGTCCTGGGAAGATCCAGTTTTCCGGTCCACGCCTTCCCGCTGAGTAGGAAGTGTTCGTCGTCGGGCACGCCCAGAATTTTTGCGTCGTGCAACAGGTAGATTTTCTCGACCGGTCGTTTTGCGCGAATCGGTGGATAGCCGACCTGCCAGACCGGGTGTGGAGAACCGAACACGAGATGGTCGAAACGCCGCAGCCGGGCCGGTAACCAGCCGTTGAACCCGACGATGCCCTTTTCACCCGCGCCGACATTCCCGCGAGGTCGCCAAAACACATTGTGGTGGCACGAATGATTCGGCCCCTGCAACACGATGCTCCAGTAACTCCCCGAACAGAAATTGCCTGCGATCGTTGCACTGACGGGCGAATGCCAACAGTGAAACGCATAACCCTCTCCGGCAACCACCGTGTTGCCCAGCACCCTCAGGTTGCGACTGTTCCATGGCAAATCGTGCCGGGCACCACCAGCCATGTACATGCTGTGCCCGTGAGTCCCCTTGCCCTGGTGGATCATCCTGTTGTCCTGGAACAGCCAGTTGTAGGCCGGCCCTCCGGCAAAGCCCTGCGAGTTGAAAAACGTGCAACCCACAATCTCGCTGTTGCGAGAACTGTAACTGCCACTGCCCTTCTTGTGGGCATTCTTGAAACTGCCACCGATCCACAACCCCTGGACGCTGAGGTTGTCCGACAATGACCAAACGGGACTGTCGAATGTGCTGTTGGCCGAAATCACCACTCGACCACTACGAAACGACGGGTCGGCAGCACGGAACACGGTCTTCTTGTCTTCATTGGGTCCGGCCGGACGAAATCCACCGTCGAACAGGTAAAACCCCGGCAGGATGTTGACCACATCGCCACCCTGAATCGCCTTGGACGCATGCGAAAGAGTCTTCCACGGCTTGTCCCTGGTTCCCGTCGCAGCATCGTCACCGGCAGGAGCCACCCAGTACTGGTCCCCAGGCTTCTCGAACGGATTCTCGATTCTCTGAAAACCCGGATACGAGAATCCTCTCTGTGGCTTCTTGGCATCGGCTTCCTGCGCCCAGGCCAACCGGTGAGTACCAACCACAATCAACACCCACAGCATGACGAGCCGCATGATTCTCTCCTGCAAACCCTCGGAGGATCATTGAATTGATCCGGCCAGGTTCCCGAATCCACCCGGTTTCAGGTGCCCCAGCACAATTTCCTCGTGCATCCTGATAAGAATGACCAGCCCGAGGCAACCTCACCGGCTGCAAGCAACCT
>CAZYAZ010000164.1:0-1604 GCA_964646205.1 uncultured Planctomycetaceae bacterium
GGTCGAATGACCGGTCGCGGAGCGTCGTGCGGTTCTTCTGCGAGAACCTCAGGCGTTACAAGGCCGGTGAACCGCTCCAGAACCTCGTCGATCAGCAACGCGGTTATCCGGTTCCGGGAGCGTGATCACCCCGCGGCCCGATCACGGTGTGTCCGGGGCTGTCGTGGCGGCGTCCCAGAGGTAGAAATCGAATCGGCCTCGACGCTCTGAGATGGTCAGCAGCCGCTGGCCGTCCGGGTGCCAGACCGGAAAGCTGTCTCGCTCGGGGTGCCTGGTCAACCGTCGCAGGTTGTTCCCGTCGCGGCCGACGATATAGATCTCCTGGTTTCCATCCCGGGCGCTGGTGAAGGCGATCTGCCGGCCGTCGGGTGACCAGGACGGGTAGATGTCGCGGCGTGCCGAGTGAATCAACTGACGTTGGTTCTCGCCATTGGCGTCCATCAACCACAGGTCCAGTGCCCCGTTGCGGCTGGAACTGAAGACGATTGTTCGGCCATCGGGCGAGATGTCCGCCCAGCCGTTGATGCCGTTGGAGGCGGTCAACTTGCGGACATCCTTGCCCTGGAGGTTCATCGAGATGATCTGCTGCCCACCCGGGGCGTTGATCGTCATCACGATCCGCTTGTTGTCCGGAGTGAACCTGGGGGTGCGAATCGTGCTCCGCAAAGCACCGGTCGGATGGAAGAGGACTTCCTTCTTGGTGACCAGGTTTCGGATGACCAGCGACAACTGCCTGATTCCCCCGGACCGGGCGTAACACTCGAATTTTCCGTCACGCGAGACGGCGATGTCGAACTGCGAATCCGAGCCAATCGGGTAGTGCAGTGACTGCTTGCCGGAGGCCAGGTCCAGTTCGATGATCGAGACCCGCTTGGGCTGGTTGTGGGCCGAGTAGACCAGCTTGCGGCCACCGTCGATGAAGACCGGTGAGAATTTCAGCTGGCCATCACTGGTCAGCCGTTGTGGTTCGGCTGGGCTGGCTGGCTGGCATGTCACCGCCAGGAGGCCAAGGCTGACGACCCACGGGATTCGGCGTTGGTGCTGGGAACCGGCCATGGGTTACACCAACCCGTCGATGATCTGTCCGCCGTCCTGCAGCACCTGGAACTGGGCGCGGGTGGCCGTGGTGGCTCCGGCGAGTTCCAGGATCGTGGTGCCGACCATCGCCGGCGTGATCGGGTCCGTCGCCGGGTGTTCACCGTTGGGGTCGCTCTCGCCGATCACGCGCCCCGGCTCGATACCACCACCTGCCCAGACCGAGAAGTAGCAGTGGTGCCAGTGATCGCGGGACCCGATATTGTTGATTCGCGGCGTGCGTCCGAACTCGCCCATGCAGCAGACCAGGGTCGTCTCCAACAGTCCCCGCTGATCGAGATCTTCGACCAGGGCGCTGAGTGTGCGGTCGAGCAACGGGCCATGCCAGTCGGCCATCAGGCCGAAGTTGTCCGAGTGGGTGTCCCAACCGTAGTCCCTGTTGGGGAACAGGACCTCGACGAACTGGCTCCAGTTGACCTGGACGAACGGAACACCCGCCTCGACCAACCGGCGACCCAGGAGGGCACTTTGCCCGAATGAGGTGTGGCCGTAGGCGTCACGGGTCGCCT
>CAZYAZ010000165.1:0-1576 GCA_964646205.1 uncultured Planctomycetaceae bacterium
GCCGCGAGGATCTCGTGACCCGGGGGTGGCAGAGGTTGCAGGAGGTGGCTGTCGAGGGACTGGCAATCGAGGATTACCGCCTCGAGGACGTGGCGCCCGATTCCGATACCGGGCTGCCACCGGACGTGGCCGAACAGGGGTGCCTGCGGTCGTAAAGACGGTTCCCGGTCCCATGACGAATAACTCGCAACGCATCTGGCCCGATTCGGAACGCACCCGGGAACTGCTTGCCGCTGCGCGAGACGGGGACCAGCAGGCTGTCGAGGGGCTGATGGACCGGCACCGGGACGCGTTGCGGAAGCTGGTCGGACACCGTATGGACCGGGCGATCGGTCGCCGTGTTGATGCCAGTGATGTTGTCCAGGACGTGCTGCTGGAAGCCTCCAACCGGCTCGCCAATTACCTGGACCAGCCCACCCTGCCTTTTCATCTCTGGCTCAGGCAACTGGCCCGTGATCGCATGATCGATATGCACCGCCGCCACAGGCAGGCGCAACGTCGGAGTGTGGATCGCGAACGATCACTGGCCGCCCGGGCGCATTCGGGCCAGAGTTCCCTGGACCTCGCGGCACGATTGGCCGACGCCGAGTTGACGCCGGTTGCCGCGTCGATTCGTCGGGAACTGCAGTTGCGGTATCACGAGGCGATCGAGGAATTGGCCGAAGACGACCGGGAAATCCTGTTGATGAGGCATTTCGAGCAACTCACCAACAGTGAAGCCGCCGAGGCCCTGGAACTCTCCCCGGCAGCGGCCGGAATGCGTCATTTGCGGGCATTACGAAGATTGAAGGATCAACTGGAGAATTCAGCTTCAAGTTGACTCGGGGAATGCCGATCGCATAAAAAGGTACTGTTGTGAACCTGAAAAACAGCGGAGTTGGTCAATGCTGACGATCTTTGGATCTCGAAACAACAACGTTCGTTCTGGTTACTGCGATGGGGTGTCTCGTCGTGGGATGCTCAAGATCGGTGCCCTGGGTGTCGGTGCTTTTGGCCTGAACCAGGCCGACTTGTTGCGGGCCGACGCGGCCGACAAAACACGACCGAATCACAAGTCGGTGATCAACATTTTCCTGGGGGGTGGACCTCCGCACCAGGACATGTGGGAGATCAAGACCGAGGCACCCAAGAACATCCGCGGCCCATTCAAGCCGATCGCGACCAATGTGCCCGGGATCCAGATTGGCGAGTGCTTTCCGAGAATCGCCGAGTCGATGGACAAGGCGGCCGTGTTGCGAGCCGTGGTCGGCTGCGAGGGACGTCACGATTCGTTCCAGTGCATGACCGGGTTCCGTTATGCCGAGATGCGTTCGGTTGGTGGCCACCCAGCGATGGGCAGCGTGCTGCACAGGCTCCAGGGGCCGGCCGACCGCAGTGTTCCCCCCTACGTTGGCATGAAGACCGACGGTGTGTGGCGGAATCCTGGCACGCCCGGGTTCCTGGGTGCGACCTTCGCGCCGTTCATTCCGGACGGCGAGGGGCTGGCCAACATGAAGCTCAACGGTGTGACCACCGACCGGCTGGGTGATCGCAAGTCACTGCTCAAGAGCATCGATCGGTTGCGTCGCGACGTGGA